>VGVB01000012.1 GCA_016882265.1 Gammaproteobacteria bacterium | reverse complement strand
CAAGCGCCATCAGGCTCAGTCCGGATGAGGCGGCGAATAGCTATTCAATCCATGGCTGGACCGCACCAGATCTGTCGAGTCCAGTGACATTCACGACCTGACCGCAACCGCGATCTCGACCCCCCCAGCTCGTCTGTGGCGCAGCGGGTTAGGTCACCGCATCTGCTCTGGTTGGTTGCCTTGGGTGATTTGATTGAGGTATAAACGCGTTATCGTGAACAATTCACCCCTGTTCATATGACGAGTGATCGAATTTCAAAGACAGTGACTGTTCTGCCCGATACGGCCACCCCGGTGAGTGCGCGCCCAGCCGGGTATGCCGCCCTGGCGGATACCTATGACCTCCGCGTTCCCGCAGCTCTCTGGCGCTCGGCCGGGATCATTCGCCGCCACACCCGCCTGGAGGCGGACGGCTGGCTGCTGCGGTCCACCCGGTATGCACCGGCCGAAACCCTGGCGGGGCACCTGGAATTCGCCCTCAAGTGGGAGGGCGTCAACCTCCCCATCCTGGCTGCCTTGTTCAAGGTTGTTCCGGCCGATGAATTACGAGCCGCGGTTCTCGCCAGGCCCACAGGCAGGTATGCCCGACGCCTGTGGTTCCTGTACGAGTGGCTGACAGGCAAGACGCTCGACGTGCCGGATCCGGGAAAAGTCCGGGCGGTGCCGGTGCTGGATGACGAAGTGCAGTTCGCGCTGGCCGAGGGCACGATTTCGACGCGACACCGCGTCCTCGACAATCTCCCGGGCACGGCTGCTTTCTGTCCGCTGGTCCGCCGGACGCCGGCGCTCGATCGATACGTGGCGGCACGGTTGCCGGAACAGGCGCGCGAGGTCCTGGGCCGCACGCATCCGGATGTGATCGCGCGCGCGGCGGCCTTCCTGCTGCTGAGCGACAGCCAGGCGTCGTTCAACATCGAGGGCGAGCGGCCCGCGCCGGACCGCGCCAGGCGCTGGGCGCGCGCGATCGGTCAGGCCGGAACCCAGACGCTCGACCGCCGAATGCTCGAGTCCCTGCAGCGCGACGTGATCGGCGACCACCGGTTTGTCCTCCTCGGACTTCGTGTCGGGGGCGGATTCGTCGGCACACACGAGCGCACGACGGGTCTGCCGATGCCGGAACACATCAGTGCGCGCGCGCAGGATCTGCCGGCGTTGATTGACGGCATGATTCAGTTTGCCGAGCGCGCGACCGGCAAGGTCCTGGATCCGGTCGTGGCGGCTGCCGCGCTCGCCTTCGGCTTTGTCTACATCCACCCGTTCGAAGACGGCAACGGTCGCGTGCATCGCTGGCTGATACACCATGCCCTGGCCAGAGCCGGCTACAACCCGCTCGGGCTCGCGTTTCCGGTCAGCGCCGTGATGCTGCGGGAAATCGACCAGTACAAGCGACTGCTCGAGTCGTATTCGCGGCCGCTCCTGACCGTCACCGAGTGGCGCCCGACTGAGCGCGGCAATGTCGAAGTGCTGAACGAGACGGCCGACTTCTACCGCTATTTCGATGCCACAGCGCACGCGGAATTCCTGTACCACTGCGTGGCGACGACGATCGGACAGGACCTGCCGAATGAGGTCGCCTATCTGGAGGCCTACGATCGGTTTGTCGCCGGTGTCCGCGGCATCGTCGACATGCCGGGCCGCACCCTCGACCTGTTGCACCGATTCCTGCACCAGAACGGCGGACGACTGTCACAGCGCGCGCGGGAGAAAGAGTTCAGTGCGCTGACGGACGCAGAGGCGGCACGAATCGAGCGGCTGTACGAGGAGGCACAAGGCGAGCGACACCCCGCGCGCCGGTGATTGCCGCCGGCCGGCGCTCGCGTCAGTCCGCCTCGGCCTCGCCGCGATGCGCCGCGCGCGCGGCCCGCGCGAAGCGCGCGCCGCGGGTCAGCGCGATGCGCAGAGCGAGCGGGAGCTGCTCGAACGGCAGCCGGTCGAGCAGGTTGCGGGCGGTCAGGCCGAGTTCAGTGTCCCCGGTCAGCCACAGGCGCCGCTGGAAGAACAGCGTGTCGGCATCCTCGAGGCGGCTCGCCAGCAGCAGCAGATCCGTCAGGCTGCCGCGCACCGCGGCCTCGGCCGCGACACCGGGCGGGCAGGCGCGCAACCGGTCACCGTCGAGCTCGACGACCCAGGACAGGCCGAGGTCGGCGACCTCGATGCCGAGCCGGCGCCCGCGCATGAATTCCAGCGAGCCGGCCGCGAGCGGCTCGGCCAGCACCCGGCCCATGGCGGCCTCCAGCAGGCGCCGCTGCACACCCTGCGGCACCCAGCGCACGAGTGGCCTCAAGCGTGCCGGCGGCGGAATCAGCCGCAGAAGCTGGCGCCGCGCTCCAGGTGCCGGCAGCCGGATCACGCCGGCCCCCGCGCGATCCAGCGCTGCAGGTGACTGACGTGTTCGGACTCCTCCTCGGCGAACTGCTGGGCGAGTTCCTGCACGACCTCGGAGCGGGTCTGCCCGGCAATCGTCGCGTAGTAGTCGCAGGCCCGGCGCTCCATCGCCGCCGCGAACTGCAATGCGCCGCGCACATCGAGCGCCGGCTGGTCGAGGGCGGCGAGCGGGTTCTCCGGCGTCGCTCCATCCGGCCACTGCCAGCTCACCGGCGGTTCCGCCCGGCCGTTGAGCGCGGCTTCCAGTCGCTGGCGGACTTCGGTCAGGTGCAATCGCGAGAATTCGGCGAAGCGGCCGAACAGCACAGTCAGGTCCGTCTTGCCACGCCCGCGCATGATCGCCGCCAGCCGTTCATAGCCCATCGCTGCGTCGGACTCCAGCCGGACGGCGTGCTGCAGGAAGGCGATCAGCTCCTCGGTCATGGTCCGCTCCTGCGGCCGAGCAACAGCGGCACGAGCTGCATCGCGATCAGGATCAGCACGAGGAAGATGCCGAAGAAAGCAACGGTCCGCCAGACGCCAAGTGCGCGGCCCAGCCATTGCTCCAGCCCGGTCACCGCGTAATGCGCGGCCAGGTAGACGGCAACCACGGCGAGCCCCATCAGCAGGATTTCAGCCATCGCTACACCTCCGCGCTGCGCACCCGCCGGCGCAATGCTCCCGCCACCGCGACCAGGAACAGGATACCGCCGATCACGGCGATCAGGCCGCCGAGGCCGGTGACCATCATGCCACCGATCTGCAGCACCCCTTCGAGTCCCTGCGCGGCGCCGGCGGTCTTGCGCTGCACGCCCTGGCCGCCGGCGACGGCGAGGCCGATCACGTGCAGGATCTGGCCGCAACCGTACACCCACGGCATGGCGACCAGCAGCTGCGGGCTGACCGGGCCGGCGCCGAACCGCGGCAGCAGCCACAGCGCGAGGCCGAGAAAGGCCAGTGTCACCGCGACGATGCAACCGTGATAGTGCGCCGGAATGATCGTGTTGCTGGCCTCGATCAGGTAACCGAGCAGGCCGCCCAGGCCGAACAGGACGATCGAGAACCCGAGGGTCGCGCGCAGGCCGCGCGTCGCGGCATCGCTCGCCGCGGCACTGCGCCCCCAGCCGGCGATCAGCGCCAGGGCGATCGGCCCGGCCGCGAGGCCGCCGCCGATCAGCATCACCCGGGTGAAGAACTGCCGCTGTCCGGGGTCGCCCGCCGCGTGGGCAACGTAGCCCCACAACGACAGCACGGCCGGCAGCAGTCCCAGCAACAGCAGCACGATCACGAGGCGCGGCGTCACCGGCACGCGGATCCGGGCCGCGCCAGCCAGCCACAGCCACGTGACCAGCATCAACTGCGTCCAGGCCACCTGCGCGATGTGCCCGCCGCCCCAGAACAGCTCCTCGAACCGCGGCAGTCCGTGCACGCCGGCCGGCAATGCGTGCCAGGACCACGCCAGCGCCGCAGCCGCCAGCACCAGCGCGACAGCCGAAGTCAGCACGCCGAACCGCAACGCACCGGCCGGCGTCAGCTCAGCGGCCAGCGGCGCTGGCCGGACCAGCGTGCGCGCCGCCAGCAGCACGATCCCACCGCCGAACAGCGCGAGACCACCGAGGAATGCGCCGTTGTCCAGTACCGGAACGTAATTGCTCATGACCGCCTCGCCCGGGCGGAACGGCGCGGCGACGATCAGCAGTACACCCGCAGCGGCGAGCGCCAGCGCGCTGCCGTGCACGAGCCGATCGCCCGGGCGCGCGGCCAGCACGAAGAACATCGCCGCGACCGCCGCAAACCACACCAGCACCGACAGATCCACGTGCGCGACGAGCGCGAGTCGGAAGAAGTCCTCGACCGGAAACAGCGCCGACAGGCCGGGCGTGCGCGCGAGGATGATCAGGATCACGAACAGTCCGGACAGCAACAGCGCTGCGACACCGAACAGCAGCCAGGCCGCGGCAAGACGGCGCCGTTCATCGGCCGGCAGGTCGAGCTGGAAATCGAATCCGGTCATCGGACGTTCTCCGTGTCGCTCCCGCTCAGTCGCGCCGTGCCGTCACCCACCAGCAGAAGCGCGGAATGTCCCGGTTCCAGCACCAGCTCGAACCGGTACTCCTGGTCGGGCCCGCCCTCGCCTGGCGTGTCCTTCAGGCCCACGTACAGCGGGTAACGCCCGGCCGGCAGGGACCAGCGCCGGTGCAGGTAGACGCGACCATCGTCGTGCAGACCGACCGGCACGACGGTGGCCTCGAATACCGGGCGATCGCCGACGCGGATCCAGGCGTGAGCTGGCGCGCGCGCGCGTTCGCATTGTTCCGGCTTGCGCATGTTCGGCGGCAGGGCCAGCAGCTCGGCCTGGCTCAGCCGGCGACAGGGTTGCAACCGCTCGGTCGTATGCACCAGACTGAGCCGCAGTTCGCCGTGGCCCGGCGGCAGCACCTCGTGGCGTGGCCATTGCGCGAACAGGATCGCCGGCGCCAGCAGCAGCAGCCAGACGAGTGTTTGCCCGACAACGCGCAGCGCGATGCCGAACGTCTTCACGATCCGGCTCCGGCTTGCGGATCGATCAGGTGGCGCAGGCGGTGGCGGAAAGCCTTGAGCTGGCTGAACACGCGCCCGTGCTCGGTCGGCTTCAGTCGCCGCATCAGAATCCGCTCACGCGGCACGCGGGCGCGCAGCAGCGGCGGTCGCGCGCGCCGGATCCGGTCGCGGGTCCAGCGATCGCCGTAGCGGTGATGGCAGTCCCCGGCGGCGCAGCCGCCGAGCATCACGCCGTCGAAGCCGCCGACGCGCAAGGCATAGTCGATCGCTGCCGGCGGCAGCATGCCGATGCAGGGCAGCGACAGCGTGGTCAGGCCGGGCCCATGGAACCGGCTGACCGGCACACCGTGGTCGCATCCGACCAGCAGCACTGCCGGCCGCGTGCCACTGCCGTCGGTACGGATGGCCTGCTTCAGAGAGTCCATCGTCAGGTTCGGCAGCTCGATGCCGGTGGTGAGCGGTTCCTGTCGCCGGAACGGCGAGGACGACGGGCAGGAGCCGGTACAGATGCCGCAGCCGACACACAGATCCGGGCTGACCCGCGCCTCGGACTCGTACTTGCGGCCATCGCTGCGCGGCACGATGTCGATCGCTCCGTACGGGCAATCGTCGGCGCAGTAGCCGCAACCGGTGCAGTCCGAGAGACGTACCTGCGCAACCGGCGCGCGCTGGCCCGGCCACAACCATGGCAGAGCGGCCAGCAGCAGGGTCAGGCCGCTGAGCCCGGCCCAGGTGGCGTGTTCGCCGAACCGATCGATCAGCGGGTAAGCCCCCAGATAGAACCAGTCGAGCGCCAGCCCGGCCGGGACCATCGCCAGATCGGCGGGCGCATGACTTTCCGCCGGCACCAGCAGCGACAGGATCAGCAGGCCGATCAGGCTGCCAGCCATCAGCGTGCGCGGCGGATTGATCCGTGCTATGCGGATGCGCAGCACGTGGAACCAGATGCCGAGCACCAGCACGATCGGCAGCCCGATCAGGTGAATGAAGGCGATCAGCGTGAAGAAGCGGTCGCTCACCGAGTCGTTGGTCAGGAAACTGCGGACCATCGGGTCGCTGAACACCGGCAGCACATCCAGCAGGTGCGCGCTGCCGACCGCGACGAACTGGGCAAGCTGGTCCCAGACCATCCAGTAACCGGTGATGCCGAGCAGGATCACGATCCACAGCAGCGGCACGCCGGTGAACCACGAGTACCAGCGGGGTCCGCGGAAGCGTCCGCGCAGGAACTCCCGCAGCAGGTGCCCGCCGAGCACCAGCAGCGCGGCATCCGAGGCGTAACGGTGCAGGCTGCGCATCACGCCGCCGGCGAACGGCTGGTCGCGGGTCAGCTCTTCCACCGACAGCCAGGCGCCGCTCAGGCTGGTCCGGTAGAAGATCAGCAGGTAGATGCCGCTGACCAGCACGATCCAGAAGAAATACACGACCAGCGCGCCGAGGTGATGGAACGGGTTACGCAGCGACCCGAACAGGGGCGTCAGCAACAGTTCGAAGCGCGCCAGCAGCGACGCAGCCAGTCCCGGCTTCCTGCCAGATGCTTTCATGCGCCCTTCCGCTGCCGCCGGATCTCCACGCCCAGCCAGACGATGACTGCCCCGACGACCAGCACCCCGGCGAGGATGCCCACGAACAATGAGTAATCGAACAGGTAGCGATCGCCCTTGGCATCATAGACCGTACAGATCAGTCGGACCCGCCGGCCGAGCCGCCCGAAAAGACCATCATCCGCTGCCGGCCGCCCGAGCACCAGGCTCTTCAGCGGCTCGACGAGCTGCTGCGCCTCGATGACCTCGCCATAGATCTGCCGGAAGACCACGCCGCCCGCATCGACCAGCGTCACCTGCACCGTATGGTCGAATCCGCGCGGCGACGGCTCGCGCCAGAAACCGAGCGTATCCATCAGCCGCTCCAGTCCGGCCGGGTCCGTGCTGCTCAGGAACTGCCAGCGCGGGTCGCTGACGCCGTGGCGCAGCGCGTACTCGCGCATCGCCAGCGGGCTGTCCACCGCCCGGTCGAAACCGATCGTCGCGACCGCGAAACTGTCCGGGCCGAGGGCCTCGCGCGCGATCCGGACCACGCGATCGAGCTGGCGCGTACTGACGCTGCAGGACTGGCTGCACGACGTAAAGACGAGGCTGAGCAGCAGCGGCTTGCCGCGGAACTCGCTCAGCCTGAGAGCGACGCCGTCGGTGTCGACAAAGCCGGCGTCCGGTATCTCGCGCCCGATCGCCGCCTGACTCAGCGCCAGCAGGTCCTCGGCGCCGCGCTCGGCGGCCGCCGCCACGCCGCTGGCGACCAGCAGCAGCACCGGCGGCAGAGATCTGCGGAACCAGCAGCAACCCGCGCTGGTGGCAACGGATGACCGGCGCTGGCTCCGCGCGCTGCGCCGGTCATCCTCCACGACTGCAACAGGCCGGCACCACGTGCGGATCAGCCGCAGCTCAGCTGATCTTCCACAACGACGCCAGGTAGGCGTAGTTGATCACGTAGTAGACGACGAAGATCACCAGCAGGAACATCGCCAGCGCGAAGGTCCCGGGGGCGACCAACCGACCGATACCGATACCCGCGTGCCCACGCGCCTCCGGTGCCGCCGGCATCAGCGTTGCAGGTCGCTCGGCCTTGTACTCGGCCGGCGCGCCGGACGGCCTGCCCCACAGGATCGTCCCAACCATGATGAGTACGAACAGCAATCCACCGGCTACCGCCATCAGCGCGCTCATGCCGTTCAGCGCCATCATCGTGTAGGCGAGCCCCGAATAGGCCCAGTCGAACAGCGCATCGGTGAAGGCGATGTCCCAGTGCCGCCGCGACACGCCGAGCGTCCCGGCACCCATCAGGAAGAATGCCTGCAGCGCCGTGCCGACGCCGAACAGCCATGGCTGCCAGCGGGCCAGCCCCGGCCAGATCAGCTCGCGCCGGAACAGGATCGGCACCAGCCAGAACGACAGCGCCATGAACGCCAGCGTCGTACCGAGCGCGACCGTACCGTGGAAGTGGCCGGGCACGTACAGCGTGTTGTGCACGAGGAAGTTGATCTGCTCGACGCCCATCACCACGCCGGAAATGCCGCCGATGAAGCCGAAGCCGACCAGCGACAGGAACATGCCCGAAAACACCGGATTGCCCCACGGCGCCTTGCGCAGCCACTCGAACAGACCACGGTTCAGGCCCTTCCTGCGCTGCGCGATCTCGATTGAACCCGGCACGGTGAGGCCGTGCACCAGGCTCGCCAGCACGGCGAGGTACATCGCGTAGCTGGTATTGAAGATCTTCCACTCGGTGCCGACGCCCGGATCGACCAGCAGGTGGTGCGCCGAGGCCAGGTTGATGAACAGAATGTACAGCACGAAGGCGCCGCGGCTGACCTTCTCGGACATCGGCCTCGCGCCGAACACAATCGCCGCGATCGCGTACCACACCGAGACGTGCGCCGCGACGTTGATCTGTTGCGACGAGTGGCCCATCGCCCACCACACCACGCGGTACATCAGCGGATCCACTTCGCTGATATAGCCGACCGACCACAGGAAGGTCGGGATCAGGATGATCGCGCCGCTCGCGATCGTGAAGATCGCGATGATGCAGGCCGTCAGCGCGCCGAAGGTCACCAGCGGAATGGAGCCCTCATAGGTCCGTTCATCGCGCGCCACAACCAGCGTGGCGAGGAAGATGAAACAGCCGATCAGCGCACCGACCGCGAACAGGATCAGCCCGAGATAGAACAGCGGGCTGGCCGGCATCGGCACGTAGGAGGTCATCATCACGCTCGATCCGCCCAGCACGATCGCCACCGCCGCGATCGCAGCGCCGCCGAGCATCAGCGCGAACGCCGTCCACCCCCATTTCGGTGCAGCGAGCCGGCAGCGCAGCAGTACCGCCGAGCAGAAGTACAGCACCGCGATCTCGAAGAAGATCACCCAGACCAGCAACGTCACGACGCCGTGGCCGGTCAGCACCTGATAAAAGCGCTGCGCATCGAGCAGGTGCACCGACGGCCAGCGGGTCAGCGCGACCAGCAGGCCGAGCAGGCCGCCGACCGCGAGGAACACCACCGCCGCGACGGCGTTGGCCTTGATCAGGTTCTCCGCGTCCCGGTGCAGGACCAGACCGGACTTCGGACAGGTACGGAACAGTGGCTTCATCGCTGATCTCCCCTCAGTCAACGACGTACAGTTTGCTGAGCATCGTGTGATGCATGATGCCGCAGTACTCATTGCAGACCAGACCGAATTCGCCCGACTCGGTCGGGGTCACGGTCAGGACCATGTCGTAGCCCGGCAGCACCTGCACGTTGACGTTCAGTGGCTGCAGCGAGAAGCCGTGCTGCCAGTCCAGCGAGGAGAGATGCAGCCGGTAGGTCTGACCCTTCTGCAGTTCGAGGATCGGGTACCACTGCCACAGGCGCGCCAGCAGGTACACATCGCTGCCCGCCGGCGGGCGGACGACCGGGATCTGCTGGTCGGATTCGTGGCGGACCGTGTGGGCCTGCACCATCTGCTCGACCCGCGCCTGGTACTGGTCGGGCAGCACGTTATAGGCCTCACCGGAGTAGTTCTGTTCGCCGTATACGTGCCACAGCGGCATGGCGAAGAACATGATCAGACACCAGGTCAGCGCAAAGCCGATCCAGATCATCTCGACACTGTCGACCGGCTGTTTCCACCAGATCTTCTCGGCCGGAGGAAGAATTGAGCTCATGAGTCGGGTCTCCCTGTACGACGCTCAGCGACCAATCGGAATCGAGACGATTTCCATCACGCCCCAGACGATGTAGAACACCGCCGGCACCGCGATGCCGAGGAACAGCAGCAGAAACGGGTTCTCCAGGATGCGCTGCATGGCCGGAACCGGTTCGTCGCTGCCAGATCCTGGCGCGGCGCTGCCGCCGTCGTTGTGATTCATGTCGATCCCTCCGGACATCTACAGAAGACGAGACTGCACGGTACACAGACATGCCCAGCCGCTGCTTGCGCACGGGAGGGCGCCGCGGACTCTATCCGATTCCGGTCGCGGAACGGAATAGGCATTTGTGGCAGGCGCGCCGCGTGGACAAGCGCGCGATGATGCCCGATCCTACCTGGCCCATGGGGCGACTCCACTTCCGGCACGCTTCGCGGATACGGCTCACCGCCGCACTCGCCCTGCTCGCTCTCGCGCCCGGCTGTCAGCAGCCAGCCCCGCTGCCGGTCGGAGCGGACCGCTTCGAGCGCCTCGGCAACGACGGTCGCGCGCTCGCGGCGGCGGATGCCCGCCCGCATGCCTGTGTCTTCGACCGCGTGACCGGCCTCACCTGGGCGATCACGCCGGCCGCCGACGGCCCGCAGACCTATAGCTGGTTCAGTTCCGATCCCGCCGTCCACGTCAGCGATCCCGGACTGCAGCATGGCGGCCAGTGTCGTCCGGGCCGCTGCGACACCGAGGCGCTGGCCGCGGCCTACAACGGCGCCCGTCATTGCGGCTACGCCGACTGGCGGCTGCCGCAGCGCGACGAAGCGCTGACGCTGGCGGCCCGCGCGCCCGCTGGTCACGAACACGTGCTCGACCCGGAGTTCTTTCCGGATACAGTAGCCGGCGAGTACTGGACCGCCGAGACCTTTCGCATGTATCCGCAGAGCGCCTGGGCCTTCGATACACGCACCGGCCTCGACCGCGCCGACTGGAAGCGCCAGGCGAAGCCGGCCCGGCCGGTACGCGGCACCTTCGAGCGGCACAGCCTGCGCCGCCACGGCCGCTGAACCAGCGCTCGGCAGCACGCGCTCCGCCCCACCCGCGACCCCGGGGTCAACCCGGTGCCGGCGCGGTTGCGCCCATCACTTGCATAAAGCAACGAACCGCGGTAGGCTGACCAGCGGGCAGCCGTGGCGGAGATGGCGATGTCGGCATTGCAGAAGTTCGATACGGTCGTGATCGGTGCCGGCGTCGCCGGGCTGGGCGTCGCGGCACTGCTGGCGAAGGATTTCGGGCAGCGGGTGCTGGTACTCGAGCGGGCTCCGTTCATCGGTGGCCGCACGCTGTCCTACGTCGGGCGCGGCAACAAGGTCGTTGCCGACGGCATCGAAATGGATGCCGACGCCTTCCGCCGCTCCCTGCCGTACGCGCACTGCTATCTCGGCAAGTGCACCCCCGGAATCGAGCAGATCTTCGCGCGCGGCCTGCTCGACGGCCGCACCTTCGAGGCCGGCGGGCATGGCCTGTTCTGGGGCAACCGCAGCCGCGCCGACGCGCTGATGCAGCATCTCGGCGTGCACTGGCGGCTGCCGCTGAATCGCGGTCTCGGCTTCGTCGTCTGGGAGGGTGACGGCAAACCCGGCCAGGCCTTCCAGGTCGAGAAAGGCAAGCCGTACCCGTGGATGACAGAGGCCGGCTTCGCCGCGACCATGGAGCAGCTCTCGGCGATGGGGCGCAGCTCGTTCGCGGACATGGCGCGGCTGATGAAGACGCCGCTGCAGGGCTGGCTCGAGCAGCGCAGCATGCATCCCGAGGCCTACGATTACATCAAGGTGCTGGCGGCCTCGCAGACCGCCCAGGCCGAACCGGCGATGACACCGACCGGTGACTTCCTCGGCTACATGGCGATCGCCGGGCAGATCCGCATGAATCTGGTCAGCGGCTCGGTGGCGACCGCCGACGAGCCGGGCTGCATCGCGATCCCGCAGCAGTTCGAGCAGGTCGTGCTCGCGCACGGCGGCACCGTGCTGCGCGGGACCCGGGTGCTCGAAGTGCTGATCGAGGATGGCCGCGCTTGCGGTGTACGCATCCGCTCGCAGGACAACGACTACGACCAGGACCGCCGCATCCTGGCCGAGCGCATCGTCTGCACGATTCCGCCGAAGTACATCTTCCGCGTGCTGCCGCGCAGTGCGTTCCCGCGCGAGTGGGTTGAGCTGCTCGAGCACCGCTTCTGGGGCGCCGGGCTGCTGACCGGCTGGTGTGGCATGAAACGCAGCGTCATGCCCGACATCGGCCTGGCCGAGGGCAGCTTCGTCTACATGCCGGGGGTGATCCGCGGCGAGGGCTACATCGGCGCCGTCGACATGGTCATGTGCGACTTCACGGCCTGGGGCGACGGCACCGCGCGGCGCGGTCCGCCGGGCAAGCGCGAGTTCCTGTTCTCGACCGCGCTGACCGACGAGGAAATGCGCAACCCGGACCGCGTCAACCGCGTGATCAACCTGTGCGAGGACTGGGCCCGGGCGACGTTCCCGAGCTGGGACGACGATTGCGAGTTCATGCTGTGGACGCCCTCGCCGGAGGCCTATGGCCTGTGGCGCCCGGTCGGCGAGGACCGCCCGGACGTGAAGTCGCCGTGGGTCGAGGGCCTGTACTTCGCCGGCGACCAGTATGGCCGTCGCCTGTGGGGCGGTGGCGTCGACGGCGCGGCGCTGTCAGCCGTGCTGTGCGTGGATGCGATCACCGGCTCACGACTCGAGGAGAGCGTGATGCCGCCCTATCATCGCGGCCTCCCGGACGTCGCCGGCTGAGGCCGGCAGGGCGCGCCGTGCATCCGCGACGGGGACGTTCGGCGATCGTCGGCATCGGCGAGGTACCGACCGGGCGCTTTCCCGAGCGCACGGCCATCGAGGGCGCGCTGCAGGCGGCGCAGCAGGCGATTGCCGACGCCGGGCTGCGGCGCAGCGACATCGACTACGTAATGCCAACCGGCACGCTGTTCAGCTTCCAGTTCGGCAACGAACTCGCCACCGCGCGTCTGGTCGAGGAACTCGGCCTGCCGCACGTGTCCAGCAACTGCCAGGTGTTCTCCGGCGGTTCGAGCAGCACCAACGCGCTGCGCGTCGCCAGCGCGCTGGTCGAAACCGGCCGCGCCCGCTGCGTACTGTTCGTGCATACCGACAAGCTCGGCACCGGAGTCACCGCCCAGGGCGGCATCGACCTGTTCTCGACCGCCGGTATCTCGGCCGAGTGGGAGGTCCCGTTCGGCCAGCACTATTCGACCGTGGCGGCACTGGCCACGACCCGCTACCAGCACGAGACCGGCTGCACCGACGAGGAGCTCTCGGCGGTTTGCGTCTCGAACCGCAAGTGGGCCGAGTTGAACCCGCATGCGTTCTTCCGCACGCCGCTGACGATCGCCGAGGTCATGCAGTCGAAGATGCTGTCGACGCCGCTGCGCGCCAAGCAGTCCAACATGCTGTTCGACGGCGCCGGTGCGTTCGTCGTGACCGCCGCCGAGCGCGCCCGCGACCTCGTGCAGCGCCCCGCCTACGTGCTCGGCGAAGGCGGCGCAGTCACGCACTTCGTCTATTCGCAGGAACCGGACCTGACCCGCTTCGGCTGGGCCGCCGCGGCGCGTGAGGCCTTCGCCGAGGCCGGCCTGGCGCCGGCCGACATCGACGTCGCCGAGATCTATGACTCGTACCCGATCTACCAGCTCATTGCCTTCGAGGAACTCGGCCTGTGCGGGCGCGGCGAGGCCGGTGGGCTGTTCCTGCGTGGCGAGACCTGGCCCGGCGGGCGCATCCCCTGCACGACCGACGGCGGCATGCTGTCCAAGGGTCACATCGGCGCTGGCGGCTCGGTCTCGCTGCTGATCGAGGCGGCGCGTCAGCTGATGGGCAAGGCCGGGGCGCGGCAGGTGCCCGGCGCACGCTTCGCGGTCGAAACCGCGACCGGTGGCACCTACTTCGACGCGCAGGTCACGATCCTCGGCACGGAGATTCCATGAGTTCGCCGCCGGCAGCCCCACCGCGCCCGCGTCCGGTGGTCAACGCCTGGTCGCGGCCGTTCTGGGACGCGGCCCGCGAACAGAAGCTGCTGCTGCAGCGCTGCGGCGACTGCCGCGCGTGGATCTTCTACCCGCGCATCGCCTGCCCGCGCTGCGGCAGCGACCAGCTCGGCTGGCAGCCGGCCAGCGGCCGCGGCACGATCTACAGCTTCACGGTCGTGCGCAGCAATGCGCCGTCAGCCTTCGCGCCGCTGCTGCCATACGTCGTCGCCGTGATCCGGCTCGAGGAGGGTGTGCAGATGCTGTCCAATGTCGTCGACTGCAATCCGGACAAGCTGCGCTGCGACCAGCCGGTCGAGGTCGTGTTCCGGCCGCTCGACGACGAGTTCACACTGCCCTGTTTCCGGCCGCAGGCCGGCTCCGGGAGCCAGTCATGAGCCCGTCCCGGTTCGGCGATGACTTTCAGGTCGGCGAGATCTACCGGACCCAGGCGCTGACGGTCACTGAGACCCACGTGGTCAACTGGGCCGGCCTGACCGGCGACTTCTATCCGCTGCACATGGACCGTGAATACGCCGCCGGCACGCAGTTCGGCGAGCGCCTCGTGCACGGGCCGTTCGTGTTTGCGCTGGCGGTCGGCCTGGTGGCGTTGGCCGGGTTCGGCGGCGATGCCGCCATCGCCTGGCTCGGTGTCGACAACATGCGCATGCTGGCGCCGGTCCGGATCGGCGACACGCTGCGCGTCGAGGTGCTGATCAAGGAGACGCGCGCCACCAGCAATCCGCGCAAGGGCGTGCACATCTGGCAGTACTCGGTCCTGAACCAGCGCGACGAGCGCGTGCTGACCTTCGACTACCAGCTGCTGCTGCATCTGCGCGGCTGAGTCACCCGCGCGCGAGGGTTCGCTGCGATGCCCTGCCAGACCGTAGCCGAGCTGTACGACCGGGCCGTGCGCCACGGCGCCGACCGCGTCGCCCTGTCGCAGGACGGCCGCACGCTGACCTACCGCGAGCTCGGCGCACAGGCCGGGCGGCTGGCCGGCGGCCTGCAGGCGCTCCCCCTCGGCCACGGCGACCGGGTCGCCTTCCTGATGGCGAACTGCCTCGAATACGTCGCCTGCGAGTACGCCGTGGCCCGGATCGGCGCGACCCGCGTACCGCTTGCGGTGCTGCTCGGCGACGACGACCACGTCTACATGATGAACTTCGCGCGCTGCCGCGTGCTGGTCTATCACGCGAAGTTCGCGGCGCGGGTGGCCGCGCTGGCGCCGCGCCTGGAAACCGTGCGCCACTTCGTCTGCGTCGGCGGTGAGCCGGCGGCGCCGGAGCACCGGCGGCTGGAGCAGTGGCTCAGCGGCAGCGGCACCGCGCCACAGCCGGTCGCGATCGACCCGGAGGACATCGCCGGCATCTATTTCACCGGCGGCACCACCGGGCGGCCGAAGGGCGTGCTGCTGTCACACCGCGCCTGGTTCCACACCTGCCGCCTGGAGCTGCTGGACTTCGACATCGGCTGGCACGAGGTCTTCGTGATCGCCACGCCGATGACCCACGCCGCCGGCTGCCTGATCCTGCCGGTGCTGCTGCGCCAGGGATGCTGCGTGCTGCTCGAGCGCTTCGACCCGGAACTGCTGCTGGCGACGATCGCCGCCGAGCGGGCCACGGCGACGCTGCTGGTGCCGACGATGATCTATCTGCTGCTCGATCATCCGCGGCGGGCCGCACACGACACCAGCAGCCTGCGCAACGTGCTGTACGGCGCCGCGGCGATCGCCCCGGAGCGGCTGCGCCAGGCCATCGCCGCGTTCGGCCCGGTGTTCACCCAGTTCTTCGGCCAGACCGAGGCGCCGATGGCGCTGACCTCGCTGCCGCGCGAGGCGCACGTGGTCGCCGACCCGGCGCAGCAGGAAGCGGTGCTGACCGCCGCCGGCCGCGCCACCTTCGGCACGCAGATCCGCCTCGTCGACGACGACGGCCGCGACGTCCCGGACGGCGAGCCGGGTGAACTGATCGCGCGCGCCGACAATGTCATGAGCGGCTACCTCGACGATCCGTCAGCGACGGCCGCCGCGCTCCGCGACGGCTGGCTGCACACCGGCGACGTCGCCCGGATCAGCGCGGACGGCCTGATCACGATCGTCGACCGCAGGAAGGACGTGATCGTGAGCGGCGGCTTCAATGTCTATCCGCGCGAGGTCGAGGACGCACTGTCCGGGCACCCGGCCGTGCGCCAGGTCGCCGTGGTCGGCGCGCCGCATGACAAGTGGGGCGAGGAGGTCCGCGCGCTGGTCGTGCTGCACGACGGCGCGGCCGCCAGCGCCGCGGAGCTCTGCGCCTTTGTGCGCGAGCGCAAGGGTCCGCTCGCCGTGCCGAAGTCGATCGAATTCTGCGCCGCGATTCCGCTGACCAACCTCGGCAAGATCGATCGCAAGGCGATCCGCGCCCGCTACTGGAGCGGGCGGGCGCGCCGCGTCTGAGCGCGCCCGGCGCGACGGGAGGGTCCATGAACTTCGACGAGAGCGACGACCTCCGCCTGCTGCGCGACACGCTGCGGCGCTTCCTCGAGCGTGAGCTGCCGCGCGCCGAAGCGCGCCGGCTCGACGCCGCGGCCACCCACCGCCCGGACCTGTTCGCGAAGCTGTGCGAGCTCGGCGTCACGGCGCTCACCGTGCCGGAGGAGTACGGCGGCAGCGGCGTGGACATCCTCGCCGCGATCGTCTGCATCGAGGAGCTGGCGCGGCGCGGCACCTCGCTGGCCGGGCCGTACATCCACTGCGCCTTCTACGGCGCCCTCAACCTGCTCGAGAACGGCAGCGACGCGCAGAAGCGCGAGCTGCTGCCGCGCCTGGCGCGCGGCGAACTGCTGTTCGCCTACGGGCTCAGCGAACCGGACGTCGGCGGCGACCTGGCCGCGGCGACCGTGACCGGCCGGCGCGCGGACGACGGCGCGGCCGTCGTCATCAACGGCACCAAGCGCTGGTGCACCGGGGCGCGGATCGCCGACTACATCTACACGCTGGTGCGCAGCGGCCCGGCCGGGGAACGCTACCGCAACCTGTCGCTGGTGCTGGTGCCGACTTCGTCGCCCGGCCTGTCGATCGTCGACATCGAGCATACCGGGTTGCGTTACAGCGCCACCACCGACGTGATTTTCGACGAGGTGCGGGTCCCGGCCGCCAACATCGTCGGCGGGCCGGAGCGCTGGAACCAGGGCTGGCCGCTGCTGGCCGGCCGCTCGCTCGACATCGAGCGGCTCGAGATCACTGCGGTCGCACTCGGTATCGCGGCGGTAGCGGTCGACGACGCCTGGCAGTACGCGCAGGAGCGGCGCCAGTTCGGCCGGCGCATCTGCGGCCACCAGGCCATCCGCCATCTGCTGGTCGAAGCGCGTACGCGCCTCGCCGCCTGCCGGCACATGCTCTACCACGCCGCCTGGCTGGCGGGCGCGGGCCGCGACTGCGCGGTCGAGAGCTCGATGGCCAAGCTGTTCGTCGCCGAGCATGCCGTCGGCATCGTGCTCGCCTGCCAGCGCGTGCTCGGCGCCTACGGCTGTGCGCGCGACTACGACATGGAGCGCTATGTGCGCGACATCACCTGCATGCCGATCGTCGGCGGCTCCTCGCACATGCAGCTCAACAACATCGCCAACCGGCTCGGACTGCCGGCGAAATGAGCGACGCCCGGCCGGGTACGCGCGAGGTGCTCGAGCGGCATCGCTTCGACGCCGCGGCGCTCGAACGCTGGCTCAGCGGGCAGCTTGCGGACTTCCGTGGGCCGCTGCAGTTGCGGCAGTTCGAGAGCGGGCAGTCCAATCCGACCTTCCACGTCGCCGCCGCCTCCGGCGAGTACGTGCTGCGCAAGCAGCCGCCGGGACGCCTGCTGTCCTCGGCCCACGCGCTCGACCGCGAGTACCGCGTGCAGGCGGCGCTCACCGGCAGCGGCGTACCGGTACCGCGGCTGCGCGGCTACTGCGCCGACGCGGCGGTGATCGGCACGCCGTTCTACGTGATGGACTACCAGCCGGGCCGCATCTTCGGCAACCCGCTGCTGCCGGAGCTGGCCCGCGCCGAGCGCGGCGCGCTCTACGATGCGATGAACGCGACGCTGGCGCGCCTGCACGCGGTGGACTGGCGCGGCGCCGGCCTTGGCGACTTCGGCCGGCCGGCCGGCTATCTGTCGCGGCAGATCACGCGTTGGACGCAGCAGGTTCAAGCCGCGCCCGTCGACCCGGCGCCGGAACTCGACGAGCTGCGCGACTGGCTGCAGGCGCAGGTGCCGCCACCGGACGAGAGCGCGATCGCGCACGGCGACTACCGGCTGGGCAACCTGATCTTCGCCGCGGACCGGCCGGAAGTCGTGGCCGTGCTCGACTGGGAGCTGGCGACGATCGGTCATCCACTCGCCGACCTCGCTTACAACTGTCTCGCCTGGCACCTGCCGGCCGACTACGTACTGGCGCCGGGCTTCGTCGGCGTCGACCTCGAGGCGCTCGGCCTGCCGCCGGAAGGCGAGTACGTGGCAACCTACGCGCGGCGTACCGGCCGCGACGCCGTGCCCGACTGGCGCTATTTCGTCGCCTTCAGCCTGTTCCGGATCGCGGCCATCCAGCAGGGCGTCTACGCGCGGGCGCTGCAGGGCAACGCCGCCTCGGCGACCGCGCGCCGCTTCGGCGACAGCTTTCGCCAGGCGGCCCGTATCGGCTGCGCGCTGGCCCGCGCTCCGTGAGCGCGGGCGGACTAGCGGGCATTCATCCAGCGGCCGACCGACGCGCGCCGCTCGGCGGCGGCAGCCATCTCCTGCTTCGCCACGGTACGCAGATGCACCTCGTCGGGACCGTCGGCGATCCGCAGCACCCGCCCCATCGTCCACAGTCCGGCCAGCGGCGTGTCCGGGGACAGGCCCATGGCGCCGAACACCTGCATCGCGCGGTCGCAGACCGCGGTATGCACGCGCGGCACCAGCGCCTTGATCATCGCCACCTCGCGGGCCGCGGCCCGGGTGCCATGCCGGTCGATCAGCCAGGCGGCCTTCAGCACCAGCAGCCGGGCCTGGTCGATCTCGATGCGCGACTGTGCGATCCACTCGGCCACCGTACCGTGCTGGTGCAGCCAGCGCCCGAACGTGCGCCGCTCGGCGGCGCGCGCGCACAGCAGCTCGAGCGCGAGTTCAGCCTGGCCGATCGAGCGCATGCAGTGGTGGATCCGCCCCGGCCCCAGCCGGGCCTGCGCGATGGCGAAGCCGGCGCCTTCCGCGTGCACCAGGTTGCCGGCCGGCACGCGCACGTCGCGGAACAGGATCTCGCAGTGGCCCTCCGCCGACACGCGGTGCATGACCGGCAGGTTGCGCACGATCGTCACTCCCGGCGCGTCCAGCGGCACCAGGATCATGCCGTGCCGGTGATGGGGCTCGGCCTCCGGATCGGTGATGCCCATGACGATCGCGACCCGGCACCGCGGGTGCGCGGCGCCGGAGATGAACCACTTGCGGCCGCTGACCACGTAACTGTCGGCGTCACGGCGGATGCCGGTCTGAATGTTGGTGGCATCCGAGGAGGCCACATCCGGCTCGGTCATCGCGAAGCACGAGCGGATGCGGCCCTCGAGCAGCGGCAGCAGCCATTGCTCGCGCTGTGCCGGCGTCGCGAACAGGTGCAGGATTTCCATGTTGCCGGTGTCGGGCGCGCTGCAGTTGAAGACCTCGGACGCCCACTCGATCCGGCCCATGATTTCGGCCAGCGGCGCGTATTCGAGGTTGCTGAGCCGGGTGCCCGGCTCGTCGTCGCGCAGGCCGGGCAGGAACAGATTCCACAGACCATCGGCGCGCGCCAGCGCCTTCAGGTCCTCGAGGCAGGGCGGATGAGCGTGGCCCGCAGCGAGCTCGCGCTCGCGCAGCGGCACCGCCGGCAGGATGCGGTCCTCCATGAACTCGCGCACACGGCGCCGCAGTTCCTCCACCCGCTCCGAATAGCCGAAGTCCATCGCTGTTCTCCTGGTCGTGCCGCTGCCGGGCCCGGCTCCGGCATCCTGCCTCATCCGGGGGCGCCGGCGTGAGTCCGCTCGCAGCGCGCCGCCGCACGATCCGCGCCAGTTCGGTCGCGCGCGCGCTGGCCATCATCGGCGACCGCTGGTCCCTGCTGATCATCGCCACCGCATTCCAGGGTGTGCGTCGCTTCGACGACTGGCGCCGCGGGCTTGGCGTGGCCACCAACGTGCTGAGCGAGCGCCTCAACCGGCTGGTCGCGAGCGGCTGCCTGGCCCGGGTCCCGGCCCGCTCCGGCCAGCGCCGGCATGAGTACCGGTTGACGCCGATGGGGGCGGCCTTCTATCCGACCGCGCTGATGATCTGGCGCTTCGACCGCCGCTGGTCGCGCCATCGCCGGCTGCAGCCCGGCGCGCTGGTGCACACACACTGCGGCGCGCTGATGATGCCGACGCTGGTCTGCGCCGGCTGCCGCCGTCCGCTCAGCGCCCGCGAGGTGCGCTACGAGGCCGGGCCCGGCGCCGGCCTCGACCGCATGGCGCCGCCGCGCGCCGTGCGCCGGACCAAAGCCCAGCCCGAACAAGCGGCCGCGGTCGCAACGCTGGTCGGCGAACTGGTCAACTTTCTCGGCGACCGCTGGACCCCGCAGGTCCTCGCGGCGTTCTTCGTCGGCGCGCACCGCTACGAAGAGATCCGCCGCGAGACCCGCATCGCAACCAACCTGCTGGCCGACCGGCTGCGCGTATTGACCGAGCACGGTCTGCTCGAACGGCGGCCCGGCCGCGAGCGGCCACACCGGCACGAGTACGCGCTGACCGCCAAGGGCATGGACGTTTACCCGGTGATCCTGACCCTGCTGCAATGGGGCGACCGCTGGCTGGCGGGCCGCGGCGGACCACCGCTGCTGCTGTGCCACCGACCCTGCGGGCGGCCGCTCGCACCGGTCGTGGTCTGTGACTGCTGCGGCGGTGAGCTCGACCCGCACGAAGTTTCCTTCCGCCGGCCGCGCAGCCGCCTCAGGCCGGCTCTCTGATCGACAGCCCGCCGTCCACGATCAGGGTCTGGCCGGTCAGGAACGCCGCCGCTGGCGAAGCGAGGAACACGGCCACCCCGCCGATGTCCTCCGGCTGGCCGAGGCGGCCGAGCGGTGTGCCGGCCTCGGCGCGCCGCAGCAGCTCCGCGTTCTCCCACAAGGCCCGCGAGAAATCCGTGCGGATCAGCCCCGGGGCGATGCCGTTGGCGCGGATCCCGCGCGGGCCCCATTCGATCGCGAGATTGCGCACCAGCGCGAAATCCGCGGCCTTGGAAATGCCGTACACGCCGAGCGTCGCGCTGCCCTGGTTGGCGCCGATGCTCGAGATCAGCAGGATCGAGCCGCCGCCGTGCTGCGCCATCTGCGCCGCGGCCAGATTGCACAGCCAGAAGTTGCTGCGCACGTTGGAGCCCATGATCTTCTCGTAAGCCTCGTCCGGCATCGTCGCCATCGGGCCGAAGTACGGATTGACCGCGGCGTTGCACACGAGGATGTCGAGGCGGCCGCAATGCCCGACCGTGCGCGCGACCAGCGCCTCGAGCTGGGCCCGGTCCGAGATGTTGCAGGGCACGGCCAGCGCCTCACCGCCGGCGGCGACGATGCCGGCCGCCACCGCCTCGCAGGCCGGGGCCTTGCGGCTCGAGATCACGACCCTGGCGCCGGCCCGCGCCATCGCTTCAGCGATCGCGCGGCCGATGCCGCGGCTCGAACCCGTGATGATCGCCACCTTACCGGTCAGCTCGAACATGCCATCCCCTCCGCCTGCATTCCGCGCTCGCCAGCCCGGCACACTAGCAGAATCACTTGCTTTATGCAAGTGATGCCAGGGGCCGGTGTTGCGGTTTCGGTAGCCGGCTGAAGCCACGCAACCCAGGCGCACGGAGCAGCTCTGGCTTACCGAAACCGTAACACCGGCACCAAACCCGGCTAGACTCGCCGCGTGCGTACCACGCCCCCGGAGCTGATCGCGAAGTTCCACGCCGCCGGCTGGTGGGGCAACGCGACGCTCTACGACCTGTTTGCGGCCAACACGGCCCGCGTGCCCGAACGCCTGGCCGTGATCGATCCGCCGAACCGGCCGGAACTGGTCGGCGGAGCGCCGCTGCGCCTGAGCTACGCGGCGCTCGATGCGCGGGTGCGGCGGCTGGCCGCGCGGCTGCTGCGCGAGGGGCTGACGCGCGGCGACATCGTGATCGCGCAGCTTCCGAACATTGCCGAGTACGTGATCCTGTACCTCGCCGCGGCACGTATCGGCCTGGTGCTGAGCCCGGTCCCGATGCAGTACCGCGGCCACGAGCTCGGCCACATCATTGCGCTGACCCGGCCCGCAGCCTTCGTCACTGTGGCCAGCTTCCGCGGCAGCGACTACGCCGCACTGGCGCGGCAGGCGATGCAGGGCCACGGCCCGGTACTGCTGCTGGGCGGCGGGGCGGCGCCCGGCGCGATCACACTCGCGGATGACGACGGTAGCGGCGCCGAGCTGGACGCAGCGGCGCCGCCTGCTGCGGACGATTCGTTCACGATCTGCTGGACCTCCGGCACCGAGGGCGTGCCGAAGGGCGTGCCGCGCAGCCACAACCACTGGGTCGCGATCGGCTGGGCGCATTTTGACGGCGCGCAGCTCCGCGACGGCGACCGGCTGCTGAATCCCTTTCCGCTGGTCAACATGGGCGCGATCGGCGGCTGCTTCCTGTCGTGGCTGCGCGCGGCCGGCACGCTGATCCTGCATCATCCGCTGGATCTCGCTGTGTACCTGCGCCAGATCGCGAACGAACGGGCCGACTACGCGATCGCGCCGCCGGCCGTGCTGAACATGCTGCTGCAGAACGATGCGCTGCTCGACAGCGCGGACCTGTCGTCGCTGCGCTGCATCGGCTCCGGCTCGGCGCCGCTCGCCGCATGGATGATCGAGGGCTATCGCGCGCGTTTTGGCATCGACGTGGTCAACATCTTCGGCTCGAACGAGGGCGTCTCGCTGATCTCCGGCCCGATCGAGATTCCGGATCCCGCGCTGCGCGCGCGCTACTTCCCGCGCTTCGGCCGACCGGAGGTCCGCTGGCCGGCGCGCACCGCGGCGATGATCGAGACGCGTCTGCTCGATCCCGACAGCGGCGTCGAGATCCTGACCGCGGGCCCGCCCGGCGAACTGCAGATCCGCGGCCCCGGTGTGTTCGACGGCTATTTCCGCAGCCCGGAACTGACGGCGCGCGCGTTCACCGCCGACCACTGGTTCCGCACCGGCGATCTGTTCCGCATCGCCGGCGAGCCCGGCGACCTGCGCTACTATGAATTCGTCGGCCGCGCCCGGCAGCAGATCGTGCGCGGCGGCTTCAAGATCTCACCCGAGGAACTCGACGAGCTGCTGGCCGGGCATCCGGACATCGCCGAGGCGGCCGTGATCGGCATACCCGACCGCGTGCTCGGCGAACGTGTCTGCGCGATGGTGGTGCCCAGGCCCGGCCGCAATGTCACCCTCGACGACCTGCGGCATTATTTCGAGGAGCGTGGCGTGGCGGTGTTCAAGTGGCCGGAGCGCGTGCGAATCCTCACGCAACTGCCGCGCAACCCGATGGGCAAAGTCGTCCGCGAGGAACTGAGCCGGTTTGCCGCCGCCGGGTAACGCCGCCGGCCACGCCCTGCGCGGGCGGTCCGGAGCGCCGGCAACAATCGCTCGCTCGCGCCGTCCGAACTTACGCGCTCGCTCGCGACGTTCCCGGCGCCCCGGACCGCCAGCATTGTCGCGGTAGCCGCCGTCACTTCACGCGGCGCGGGCGTGACGGACGGGGCCCGCGAGCGAACTCGTAAAGATCGGCCGAGTTCGCGAGCGGGACCCCGGCTGGCTCGCAGTCGCCGTGGCCGGGTAGACGTCAGAAACGCAGCGTTGCCGCGAGGACGCGATCGAGCGCCGCCGTGTGCTCGCGTTCCTCGGCGGCGAACTCGAGCGCGAGCTGGCGCACTTCCGGGTCGTCGGCCGCATCCGCCACGGCCTGATAGAACTGCGCCGCCCGCTGCTCGTTCACCCGCGCATACTCGAGCGCCTGGTAGGGCTTCAGCCGGTAGTCGAAGCCATCCTCGTCGCCGACCTCGGTCGGCGCGACCCAGCGGTACTGCCACGAGCGAAGCTTCGGCAGCTCCCGCGTGCCGATGGGCCGGCGATCGAATCACCGTGCATCGTGGAGTACCGGTGCATGTCGCGGAACACCCGCGACACTTCCAGGTTGTTGTGCGCCTCCATCATGTCGGCGAGCTCGAGGTAGCGCTCAGCCGCCTCGCGTTCCATCGCGACCGCATGGACCAGGAACTCGCCCAGTGCGTAAGCCATCCCTGCTGTCCCCGCCTCAACCGCCGAGCGAATGCACGTGCGCGGCCACCGCCTGCAACTGCTCCGCCGACAGCATCGGCCAGGCCGCCATCAGCGGCGAGCCACCATGCTTCGCGGTGCCGTCGCGCACGATCGCCTGAATGTCATCAGCGTCGCCTTTGGTGCCGTTGCCGTTGACGTCGTACTTGAACGTACGGGACACGAAACTCGCCGGCTTCGGGTTCAGACCAGCCGCGGCCGGCCCGTCGCCGGCGCCGCCGGCCCCATGGCAGGTCACGCAGTAGGTTGCGAACACCTTCGCACCATCCACCGCAGGGGCCGCGGCGACCGTCGTCGCCGCCGCAGCGCCAGCGGCAGTCTCAGCCGCCGGCGCAGCCGCGGCCGGCTCCTCGGCGGCTGGTGCCGGAGCGGGCGGCGGCGCTGCCGCGTCCTTCTGCGCACAACCCTGGACGCCAAACAGAAACGACAGTGCCACCACCACCGCAGCGACCGGAACCGACGCATTCATTCCTGCACCCCTGATTGGAAACCGATGTCAGGCAACGCGCGTTGCGCGCCTGGACGCATTCTGCCTCACAATGGGCGGCAGGGAAACCCGGGAGCTGCCTCCGATGAATGCCATGATTGCCGGCCTGGCTCTGTTCTTCGCGGTCCATCTGCTGCCGGTCCACCCTCGCTGGCGCGAGTCGTTGATCGGGCGGTTCGGGCAGCCGGTCTATACCGCCCTGTTCTCGTTGCTGTCGCTCGGCGGGCTGCTGCTGATCGCACATGGCTACGGCCAGGTCGATGAGCGGATCCTGTGGACTCCGCCCGCCGGCGCCGGCCCGCTCGCCATCGCCGTGATGCCGGCAGCCCTGATCCTGCTGCTGGCCGCGTACCTGCCAACCTGGCTGCGTGCGCGGCTGCGCCACCCGATGCTGATCGGCATCGCACTGTGGAGTGCAGTGCACCTGCTGGCGACCGGGCGGCTGGCGACGACGCTGCTGTTTGGCGCATTTCTCACCTACGCGCTCGCCGACATAGCGCTGGCCCGGCGGCGCCGGCAGATGATTCCGGGCGGTACGCCGCGGCTCCACTGGGATGCCATCGCGGTCGCCGGCGGCCTGCTGGCCTGGTGGCTGCTGCGGCGCTGGCATGAGGACCTGTTCGGGGTTGCGGTCACCGGCTGACGGGGCCGGACACGGGAGACCAGACATGCAGAAATGGCAACAGACCGCTGGTACGCTCGCGCTCCTGCTCGTGGGTTGGGTCGCCGGCCCGGCGCTCCCGGCCGCGGCCAGCGAGTTGCTGTCGCGCGATGACCTGTTCGGCAACCCCGAACGCACCGCCGCGACGATCAGTCCGGATGGCAGCCGGATCGCGTTCCTCGCGCCGCGCGACGGCATCCTGAACGTCTGGGTCGCGCCGGCCACCGATCTCGCTGCTGCGCAACCGGTCACCACGGAAGTTGAGCGGCCGATCCGGGAGTTCTTCTGGTCACCGGACGCGCGGCGGATCTTCTACCTGCAGGACCAGGCCGGCGACGAGAATTACCTGCTGTACAGCGTGACTCCCGACGGTGCAAAGACCGAACTGCATACGCCGTTCGACCACACGCGCGTAGTCGTCTATGCGGTCAGCCCGGAGGTCAAGGACGCAATCCTGATCGGGCTCAACAACCGCGATCCGCGCCACCACGATGTCTGGCGACTCGACGTCACGACCGGCCGGCTGCGCTTCCAGTACCAGAACGACGGCTGGGCCGGCTTCGACTTCGACCGGCAGCTCCGGCGCCGACTGGGCCTGCGGCCGACGCCTGGCGGTGGTTTCAACATCGAGCGCTTCAACGAGGACGGCAGTACCACCCCGTTCATCGAGGTTGCGCCGGAGGACAGCCTGACGACGTCCACGCTCGGCTTCGCGGGGGACGGCCGCACGCTGCACCTGTTCGACAGCCGCGGCCGGGACAAGGCCGCGCTCGTCGCGCTCGACCTCGAGTCCGGTCGGTCAACGGTGCTCGGCGAGCACCCGCAGGCCGATGTCAGCACCGCGATCAGCGATCCGGCCAGCGGACGGCTGCTGGCCTTCGGCGCCGACTACCTGAAGTCCGAATGGCAGGCGGTCGATCCGGCGATCCGGGACGACCTCGGGTTCCTGAACCGGGAGACCGGCGGCGCCTGGACGCTGCAGAGCCAGTCGCACGACAATCGCTGGTGGACGATCGGCGTCGATCGGGTCACCCAGCCCTACGGCTTCTATCTGTTCGACCGCGAGCGGCGAACGCTCGCGCGGCTGTTCACGACGCGGCCGGCGCTGGAGGGCAAGTCGCTGGCGGCCATGCATCCGCGCCGGATCACCAGCCGCGACGGGTTAACGCTGGTCAGCTACCTGAGCCTGCCGCCCGGCTCCGACCGTGACGGCGACGGCGCGCCGGATGCGCCGCTGCCCATGGTGCTGTACGTGCACGGCGGTCCCTGGGCACGCGACAGCTTCGGTTACGACGCGATGCACCAGTGGCTGGCCAACCGCGGCTACGCGGTGCTGTCGGTCAACTACCGAGGCTCGACCGGCTTCGGCAAGCAGTTCCTGAACGCCGCCGATGGCGAATTCGCCGGCCGCATGCACGATGACCTGATCGACGCGGTGAACTGGGCGGTCGCCGCCGGCATCACGACGCCGGAGCAGGTGGCGATCTTCGGCGGCTCTTACGGCGGCTACGCCACGCTGGTCGGACTCGCCTTCACGCCGGACCGCTTCGCCTGCGGCGTCGACATGGTCGGCCCGTCCAACCTGGTGACGCTGATCGAGAGCTTCCCCGACTACTGGCAGCCGTTCCTCGAGGCCACCTGGTACCGGCGCGTCGGGGATCCGCGCACCCCGGCCGGGCGGGCGGCGCTGCTCGAACGGTCGCCGCTGACTCGTGTGGAGCGGATCCGCCGGCCGCTGCTGGTCGCGCAGGGCGCCAACGATCCGCGGGTCACGCGCCAGGAATCCGACCAGCTCGTGGCCGCGCTGCGCGGGCGCGGCGTGCCGGTGACCTATGTGCTGTACCCGGACGAGGGCCACGGCCTGGCCCGACCGGCCAACCGCATCAGCTTCGTCGCGATCGCCGAGGCGTTCCTGGCGCAGTGCCTCGGTGGCCGTTTCGAGCCGGTCGGTGACGACTTCGCGGGCGCGAGCCTGCAGTTGCTGGAGGGCCGGCAGCACGTGCCAGGATTGCCGGAACCGCAGCACTAGCAGCACCGGCCCGGCGCTCGAGGCACCGTTCGCTTCGCAGCAGATCGGCGAGCGTGAGCTGGTCGAGCTCGGTGAAAAAGGCCTCCGCGGCCCGCGCAAACGCTCCCTTGAGCGAACAGGTCGCCTCAATCCGGCACTCGCCGCCGCGCTGGGCCAGACAGTCCGGGCTGCGCTGGTCGCGCTCAGTGGCGCGCACGATCGCGCCGACATTGACTGCCGGCGGCGGCCGCGCCAGACGGATGCCGCCGCCACGGCCGCGCACGCTGGCCACGTCGCCGCGCCGCGCCAGATGGTGCACGACCTTCATCAGGTGATTGCGCGAGATGCCGTAGGCCGCGGCGATGTCGGCGATCGTGCAGCGCCCGTCCGGATGCTGGCCCAGGTAGATCAGCACGCGCAGCGCGTAGTCCGAGTAGACGGTCAGGCGCATCGACACCGGCCACGGTCACGGTCGCTGCACATGGATCCTCGATATTGCTTCTGCCGGGAGGGCCATGGTATCAAAGCGCATCAATGATACATCTTCTGGCCGGAGGCTCGCACGGGCCGCCGGCGCGGAGGCAGAGCCGACAGTTTCATGGCAATGGGATGGGCCGCCCGGTATTGCAGTGACCTGCAACCAGCCTGGCGAATCCCCCTCCTCGTTCCGGGTTCTGTTGCTCCCGGTCCGGAATTTCCGGCCGGGGCGTCATGGACAGGGCAGCCGGTCCCATTGCCTTCTTCTTCGCTGACCACGGACCCCCGGCCGGCGCATGCGCCCGGCCGGGGATTGCGCTGCCCGCGCCGGCCAGGCGCTCAACCGTGCCGCGCGGCCGCCAGCGCCTGCTCCAGGTCGGCGCGCAGGTCGTCAAGGTGCTCGAGACCGATCGACAGGCGCACCAGGTCGGGCGTGACCCCGGCGCTGGCCATTTCCGCCTCCGAGAGCTGGCGGTGCGTGGTCGTCGCCGGATGGCAGGCCAGCGACTTCGCGTCGCCGATGTTGACGAGCCGCGTCACCAGCTGCAGTGCGTCGATGAAGCGCGCGCCGGCGGCGGCCCCGCCGCGGATGCCGAACGACAGAATGCCGGCGGCGCGGCCGCCGAGATACTTGTCGGCCAGCGGTCGCAGCGGACTGCCGGGCAGCCCCGCGTAGCGGACCCAGCTCACCTGCGGGTGCGCCTCGAGGTAATGCGCGACCGCGAGCGCGTTGTCGCAGTGCCGGTCCATCCGCACCGGCAGCGTCTCGATGCCCTGCAGGCACAGGAACGCGTTGAACGGCGACAGCGCCGCGCCCGTGTTGCGCAGCGGCACGACCCGTGCGCGGCCGATGAAGGCGGCCGCTCCGAGCGCCTCCGTGTAGACGACACCGTGGTAGGACGGATCCGGCTCATTGAAGCGCGGGAAGCGCTGCGCGTGCGCGCGCCAGTCGAACCGGCCCGAGTCGACCAGACAGCCGGCGATCGTCGTGCCATGCCCGCCCATGTACTTGGTCAGCGCGTGCACGACGATGTCGGCACCCCATGCGAACGGCCGGCACAGGTACGGAGTCGGCACCGTGTTGTCGACGATCACCGGCACGCCGTGCGCGTGCGCCATGTCGGCGATCGCGGCGAGATCGGCGACGTTACCCGCCGGGTTGCCGAGCGATTCGCAGAACACCGCGCGGGTACGACCGTCGATCCGCGCGGCCATGCCGTCGATGTCGTCGGGGGCGACGAAGCGGACCTCGATGCCGAGCTGCGGCAGCGTATGCGCGAACAGGTTGTACGTGCCGCCATACAGTGTCGCGGTCGAAATGAGATTGTCCCCCTGCCCGGCCAGCGTCAGCACCGCGTAGGTGATCGAGGCCATGCCGGAGGCCACGGCCAGCGCGCCGATGCCACCCTCGAGCGCCGCGACCCGGGCCTCGAGCACGGCGTTGGTCGGGTTCATGATCCGCGTATAGATGTTGCCCGGAACCTTGAGGTCGAACAGGTCGGCACCGTGCTGGGTACTGTCGAAGGCGTACGAGGTGGTCTGGTAGATCGGCACCGCCACCGCCTTCGTGGTCGGATCGGGAACGTAGCCGGCGTGGATCGCGAGCGTTTCGAACTTCATGGTGGTGCTGTCCCCCGGGGCAGGTAGGTCGGCGCTAAAGGCTCGCGAGTATACGTTGGCCTCCTGACCGCCGCAGCCCGGCAGCCCGCCGGCTCGGGACGCCGCCAGGCGACCGCCAGCGAACCTTCGCGGTACTTCCCGGGCACCGGCTGATCCGGCCTGGCACCGTCCGGCCCGGATCGCGTAAGCTGCGCGGCACTGCGCCCGGAAGTCGCTGCGGCGCGCGAGGATCCGCTACCGACATGAATCTCACCCAGGTAACCCGCCGGCGCTGGCGCGTGGCGCTCCTGCTCAGCTCTGTCGTGATCGTCGTCTACTTCAGTTTCATCCTGTTCATCGCCTTCGATCCGGCGACGATCGGCCGCCACGTGGCGCCGGGCCTGAGCCTCGGCATCCTGCTCGGTGCGCTGGTCATCCTGGTGGCCTGGCTGACGACGTGGGTATACGTGCGCTGGGCCAATCGCCATTTCGACCGCCACGTCCAGCGCCTGCGCGCCGGCGGGAGCCGCCCGTGAGCGGCGCGACGGCGATCGGCCAGCCGAACGCGACCGCGATCGTCTTCTTCCTGCTGTTCGTCGCGCTGACGCTGGTCATCACCTGGTGGGCCGCGCGGCATACGCACACGACCGAGGATTTCTTCGCCGCCGGGCGCCGGATCTCCGGCCGCCAGAATGGCTTCGCGCTGGCCGGCGACTACATGAGCGCGGCGAGCTTCCTCGGCATCGCCGGCCTGGTGGCCAGCTCGGGTTTCGACGGCCTGATCTATTCGACCGGATGGCTGGTCGGCTGGCCGGTGCTGCTGTTCCTGATCGCCGAGCCGTTGCGCAACCTCGGCCGATTCACGGCCACCGACGTCGTCAGCTTCCGCCTGCGCCAGCGGCCGGTGCGGATCGCGGCGGCCTTCGGCTCGCTGGCCGTCATCGCGCTGTACCTGATCGCGCAGATGGTCGGCGCCGGTAACCTGATCCGGCTGATGTTCGGCGTGTCCTACGAGACCGCGGTGCTGATCGTCGGCGCGGTCATGCTGGCCTACGTGCTGTTCGGCGGCATGATCGCGACCACCTGGGTGCAGATCGTCAAGGCCGCTCTGCTGCTCGGCGGGGCCGCACTGCTGGCGCTGCTGGTGCTGCTGAAGTTCGGCCTCAATCCGTTGCGCCTGTTCGCCGCCGCGGCGGCGCAGTACGGCGACGGCGTGCTGGCCCCCGGCCGGCTGATCAGCAATCCCTGGGATGCGTTCTCGCTGGGCGTGGCCCTGATGTTCGGCACGGCTGGCCTGCCGCATATTCTGATGCGCTTCTATACCGTGCCGGATGCGCGCGCCGCGCGCGAGTCCGTGTTCTGGGCCACCGGCCTGATCGGTTTCTTCTACCTGCTGACCTTCGTGCTCGGCTTCGGTGCCATGGTGCTGGTGGGGCGCGACGCGATCCTCGCAGTCGATCGCGGCGGCAACATGGCGGCCCCGCTGCTGGCCGAGGTCCTCGGCGGCACCGGCCTGCTTGGCCTGATCGCTGCCGTCGCCTTCGCCACCATCCTCGCGGTCGTGGCCGGCCTGACCCTGTCCGGAGCCGCGGCGCTGTCGCACGACCTGTGGGTCCATGTCGTGCGTCGCGGCGATGCGTCCCGCTCCGAGCAGTTGCTGGTGGCACGCGCCGCCACCGTGCTGCTGGGTGCGGTCGCGATCACGCTGGGACTGATCTTCAAGGGCCAGAACGTCGCCTTCATGGTCGGCCTGGCGTTCGCGCTGGCGGCCAGCGGCATGTTCCCGGCGCTGGTGCTCGCCATCTTCTGGCGTGGCCTGACAACGGCCGGTGCGGTCGCGGCTATCGTCTGCGGTACGGCCGCGGCGGGTATCCTGATCTGGGGCTCGCCGACGATCCAGATCGACGTCCTCGGCGCCCCCGGCGCCTGGTTCCCGCTGCGCAACCCGGCATTGCTGTCGATGCCGCTGGCCTTCGCGGTTGCGATCGTCGTCTCGCTGCTGCGCCCGGAACCGGCCGCCCGCGCCGGCTTCGAGGCCAAACTGCGGCGGATGATCCTCGGCAGCGACTGATACCAGCGGGCCGCGGTGCCGTGAGTTTGCTGCGGCCAGGCGGGCTGGGGACTGGGACGCTCACTCGCTCGCGCGGCCGGAAATTACGCGCTCGCTCGCGACGTCCCAGCCCCCAACCCGCTGTGATGCCGCGAGTGAGATCACCGCATCACGCGGCGCGGGCGGCTTCATACTCCCGCCGCAGCCTCGCCACGATCAGGGCCAGCGGTTCGATCGCCGAGACCTGGCCGACGCCCTGGCCGGCCGACCAGACGTCCTTCCACGCCCGGATCTTCGCCTGCGCCCCGGTCAGATCCATGCCCGGCTTCGGCGTCAGGCTGGCCGGATCATAGCCGGCCCGCTCGATGCTCTGGCGCAGGTAGTAGGCATCGGCGCCGCTGAACGCACTGGTCAGGACCAGGTCCTCGCAGTCGGCCGCGACGACCATGCGCTTGTATTCAGCCACTGCCAGGCTTTCCTCGGCGACGATGAAGCGGGTGCCCATCGATACGAGGTCGGCGCCGAGCTGCTCCGCGGCGTGAATGCCGCGACCGTTGCCGATCCCGCCGGCCACGATGATGAGCCCGTCGAAGAATTCGCGCACTTCCGCTACGAATGCGAACGGACTCATCCGGCCGGTGTGGCCGCCGGCGCCGGCGCAGACCAGCGCCAGCCCATCCACGCCGGCGGCGGCGGCCTTGCGCGCGTGCTGCACCGAGTTGACGTCCGCGATCACGATGCCGCCGTAACCGTGTACGACCTCGAGCGCCGCGCGCGGACTGCCGAGCGCCGTGATCACCAGCGGCGGACGGTAGCGGTCCACGAGCTCGAGCTCGCCATCCAGGCGCTCGTAAGAACTGTGCGCGACGAGGTTCTGCGCCCACGGCGCGGGGCTTGTGCCGCCCGGCGCTACGCTGCCGAGCTCGCGGCTGATCCGCCCCATCCACTGGTCGAGGATCTCCAGCGTCCGGGCGTTCGGCGCCGGGAACGCACCGATGACGCCGCTGCGGCAGGCCGCGAGCACGAGTTCCGGCCCCGAGACCAGGAACATCGGCGCGACCACGACCGGCAGCGCCAGGCGCGCGCGCAGCGCCGCCAGCGCTTCAGGTGCATTCGTGCTGCGCAAGGCGGCGCGTCCGGCTCAGGACGGCGGCAGCAGCAGCGACTGCCACAGACGCAGCCGCCAGGCGCCGTGACTGCGGCCGTACACGGCCAGATAACGAAGCCGCAGCAGACGCGGTTCACCACCGGCACTCACGGTGAAGCGCCCGACGCCGCGCACCAGCGCCGCCGACCGGGACAGCAGGACCACCTCGCGTTCGGTCACCTCGATCGCGTGGTAATGGATGCGGCCACTGCTCACTGCCGCGATGAATGCAGCGCGCCCTTCGACCACGCCGGTGGAGTGGACGTAGTAGAGATCCTCGGCCAGCCACGGCCCGAGCGTGTCAGCATCGGCCCGGATCATCGCCGCGAAGCGCGCGTCTTCGTCGGCGAGCACACCGGCGGTGCGCTGCGGCCCGGCGGTGGCCGGCGCCGCAGCCACCAGCGCCACCAGCAGCAGCACGACGAACCTCGGCGTTGCGGTACGGCGGCTCACGCGGGCCGTCCGTTGCGGCTCCAGCGCTGCGCCGGTCCGGTTCCTGCGCGCCGGATCCGGCCCGCGAGTTCGAGGTGGCAGAGATGTGCAAGTGTCTCGCCGATCGCCAGCATCCGGTTGAGCGCGTCGGTCAGGCGCACGCGGAACAGCAACGCGACGACCTCCTCGAGCGAGTGCGGCCGCAGCAGCGCGGCCTCGATCGCCCGCAGGCGCCCCTCGTGTTCGGCCGCCAGCGCGTCGAGCCGCGCATGCAGGCCGCGGAACGGGCGGCCGTGCGCCGGCAGTACGGTGACCGTATCCGGAATCCGCCGCAGAGCGCGCAGCGACTGCAGGTACTGGCCGAGCGGGTCCGCATCGTGGTGACCCGGATACAGACTGACGTTCGGCGAAATCGTCGGCAGGACCTGGTCGCCGCTGATCAGCAGCCCAGCGTCCGCATTGTGGAAGCAGGCGTGCCCCGGGGCATGACCTTGGTGCAGCGAGACGGTCCAGCCCGAGGCCAGCGCCACGACGTCGCCCTCCGCCAGCGGATCCGCCGGCGCCGGCACGCCGCTGATCATCCGCCGGTAGCTCCGGCCGGTCATCAGTTCGCTCAGCCCGTCGTCCGGTGACAATCCGTTGGCCAGAGCCCAGGCCGCAAAGTCAGCCAGCGCCGCCTCCGGTTCCGACCGCAGCGCGCGGACGGTCGCGTCGAACGTGCCGGCACTGCAGCGCACCGGCACGCCAAATCTCTGCCCGAGCGCTGCCGCCAGGCCGATGTGATCCGGGTGATGATGGGTGACGAGAATGCCGTGCAATCGCCCGCGCAGATCCAGCGAGCCGGCGAGATGCGTCCAGGCCGCTTCGACCGCGGGCATGGCCATGCCGGAATCGGCCAGCCACCAGCCCTGGTCCGCATCCGGGAGCAGCCACACGTTGACGTGCCCCAGCGCACCAGGCACCGGCAGCCGGGCCCAGAGCACTCCGCCGGAGACCTCGAGCCACTGACCTCCCGGTTCGGGTGGCTCAGGGAATGCGGCTGCTTCACTCACTGAACATCGTCAACTGGTCAGTGCCGGTGGCCCCGCGTGCCCGTCCTCGCCGCCGCCGCCCGACCGGAGGCGCTGCGCCCCGCCGGACCGCCGGTAAGCCGCCAAGCACTGCCAGGAACTCCGCCAGTCGACCGAGTACCTCGCGCCGCAATCCATAGATGACGAAGCGTCCGCTCGGTTTCGCCTCGAGTACGCCGGACCGCGACAGTTCTTTCAGGTGGAAGGACAGCGTCGAAGGCGGACAGTGCACCGTCCGGCCAATGTTCCCGGCAGCGATTCCACGCTCGCCCGCCGCGGCGACGAGGCCGACGATCCGCAGCCTGGTGTCCTGAGCCAGTGCCGCGAGCACTGCCACCTGCGTTTCAAAGGATGCGGTGTCCGCATCTGTCTTCGCGATCATGCTGGAAGTATAGGATCGAAACTCCGGCCCTGTCACAGAATCCGCATCGTCCCGCCTCTTCCCATTTTCATAAATCGCGCTATATTCAGCGCCTACTGGCTTGATGGAACGGGGATCCTCAGGTCAGGGCGCCTGCAAAGGCGTTGGTTCCATGAATCTCGAAGTTCTCTTGAAACAGAGAGTTAGGGATCTGAGATGCATCCGGCCGCCTGGGAGAGTCTGCACAAAGCGACGCTGGAGCTGGCAAAGGCCAGCTCTATAAAACAACGACTTACAGATGCGTATTCACGTCATCTAAAGGACCTGACCGCTGCAGAGCTGCCCGGTACGGTCCGCTCCGATTTCGAAGCGCTGCGCCTGCGCATGACGGAAGTGCCGCCGCTGCGCGGAGAAACCGCAGTAGCCGCAACCGTGCGCAAGATGTCGATCGACGAAGCCGACGCCTGCGCCGCACGCATTGTCTGCCTGCTGGATGCGCTGCACCGGGAAGCCGGCCGTTCCGAGGGGGTCAGCCGGATCCGTGCCCGGGGCGAACTGGCCGCGTAGGCGCCGCTCCGCCCGACTTCAGTCGAGCTTGAACTCGATCGTGTCCCAGCGGGTCGTGTCCTGGTGGCGCGCCTGGCGGCGGATGGCGTCCGCCAGGTCGCGGCTGTTCCAGCCCACGACCTCGTCGGCGAGCTCGCGCAGCCGCTCCGGCACGGGCTCGCCGGTGCCGAAGGGCTCGAGCACGATCAGCGGCCGCTCGCAGGTCTTCGCGTAGAGCGCCTGGAACTCGATCAGCACGGGATCGAGCGCGTACATCGACGCCGGTACCACGACGGCCTCGGCCTCGCTCATCTGCCGGCGCAGGTCCTCCTTCAGCGACTCCCGGTCGCGCCCGCGCGGCGGGCGGTCCGGCGTCGAGAGGTTCACATAGAAGAAGTTCGGCGAGCTCTCCAGATACTCAAAGACCCGGAAATACGCTTCGTCCGGCTCGTAGAGGTGGCTCACGAAGAGCCGGATCGGATTGTCTTCCGCCACAGAACGGCACCTGCGTTGAAGCTGCCGGGCCTAGAATACGTCTTTTGACGCGACGGTGGTAATCGACCCGGTGCGCCTGATCGTCTACAACATCCGTTACGCCACCGGTACCGGCCCGGCTTTCCACCTCCCCGTCCCGGGCGCCGGCTACCTGCGCAGCAGCCGGCTGGTGCTCGAGCGCATCACCGACTTCATCCGCGAACAGGATCCCGACGTCGTCGGCCTGCTCGAGGTCGACACCGGTTCGATCCGCAGCGGCATGGTCAATCAGGCCCGCTTCATCGCCGAGCGGCTGGCGCATTACACGACCTACCAGTGCAAGTACGGCGAGGAGTCCATCAACCAGTACATGCCGATCGTACGCAAGCAGGCCAACGCGTTCCTGGCCGCGCCGCGCGTGCATGGCGAGCGCTTCCACTACTTCGAGACCGGCATCAAGAAGCTGATCATCGAGCTCGAACTCGACGAGGTCGCCATCTTCCTCGTGCATCTGTCGCTGCGCTTCCGCCATCGCCATTACCAGTTGCGCCATCTGCACGAGCTGGTCGGCCGGCAGCGCAAGCCGGTGATCGTCGCCGGCGATTTCAATACGTTCTGGGGCGAGCACGAGATCTATCTGTTCATGCAGGCCGCGGGATTGCGCAGCGCCAACGTCGCCGGGCTGCCGTCCTACCCGAGCCGCTGGCCGCGCAGGGAACTCGACTTCGTGCTCTACGGAACCGGCATCGTGCCGCGCGGCTTCGATGTGCCGGCCGTACCGCTCTCGGACCATCTGCCGCTGGTGTTCGACTTCGAGGTCGACCCGACACGGCGCGCGGGCGCGGCCGGCGCCAGTACCGCGGAGACCGGACCATGAACACGGCGACCACGCACTGGCGTCTCGAGACCGATGCCGACGACATCGCCAGGCTCACGTTTGACCTGCAGGGCAGCGCGACCAACACGCTCGGCGCAGCCGCGATGCGCGAGCTCGCCGGGCAGCTCGCCGCCGTCGCCGCAGCGAGGCCCCGGGCACTGATCATCCGCTCCGGCAAGGACAGCGGCTTCATCGCCGGCGCCGACGTCAGCGAGTTCGGCGGGCTCAACGATCCGGAAGCGGCCCGCCAGCTCGTGCGCTCGGGACAGCAGGTGCTCGACCGCCTCGCCGGGCTGCCGCTGCCGACGGTCGCCGCGATCCATGGCTTCGCGCTCGGCGGCGGACTCGAGCTGGCACTGGCCTGCGCCTACCGCGTCGCCGCCGACGAGCGCAGCCTCAGCCTCGGCCTGCCGGAAGTACTGCTCGCGATTCATCCGGGCTTTGGCGGCACCGTGCGCCTGCCGCGACTGCTCGGCGCCGGTCGCGCGCTCGACCTGATGCTGACCGGGCGCACGCTGCGCGGCCGGGAGGCGCTGCGCGCGGGTCTGCTCGACCGGCTGGTGCCGCGCACCGAACTCGACGCGGCCGCCCGCGCGCTGGCGCTCGCGGCGCCGCCGCTGCGCCGGGCGCCGTTCACGCAGCGCCTGCTCGGCTGGCCATTGCTGCGGCATCTGGTCGCCGCCCAGGCGCGCCGCCAGGTCGCGCGACGGGTTCGGCGCGACCACTATCCGGCGCCGTGGGCCATCATCGACCTGTGGGCCCGCCACGGCGCGCGCGGTGTCGCCGCCCTGGAGGCCGAGGCCCGCTCGATCGCCGCACTCCTGTGCAGCGAGTCGTCGCGCAACCTGGTGCGCGTCTTCTTCCTGCAGAACCGCCTGAAGTCACTGGGCGCCGGCGGCCGTCGCTTCGCGCATGTGCACGTCGTCGGCGCCGGCGTCATGGGTGGCGACATCGCGGCCTGGTGTGCCGCCCGGGGCCTGACGGTCACGCTGCAGGACCGTGAACTGCGCTTCGTCGAGCCGGCGCTGGCGCGCGCCCGGGAGTTGTTCGCGCGGCGCCACGACCCCGCCGCGGCCGGGCGCCTGCAGGCCGACGTCGCGGGCCACGGCATCGCGCGCGCCGACCTCGTGATCGAGGCGATCTATGAGGACGCGGACGCGAAGCGGGCCCTGTACGCACGGATCGAGCCGCAGCTCCGGCCTGAAGCGCTGCTCGCGACCAATACCTCGAGCATCCGCCTCGAGGACCTGGCTCGCGATCTGGCCGATCCGACGCGGCTGGTCGGCCTGCACTTCTTCAATCCGGTGGCGAAGATGCAGCTCGTCGAGGTCATCCGCGCACCGGCCACGCGTGATGACGTGGTGAACGCGGCACTCGCGTTCGCGCGCCAGCTCGACCGGCTGCCGCTGCCGTGCCGCAGCGCGCCGGGATTCGTCGTCAACCGCATCCTGATGCCCTACCTCAACGAAGCGATGCTGGCCGTGGACGAGGGCATACCGCCGGCCGTGATCGACCGGATCGCGACGGACTTCGGCATGCCGATGGGGCCGATCGAACTCGCCGACACGGTCGGCCTCGACATCGCGGTACACGTCGGCCGGATCCTCGCGGCGGCGTGGCCCCGGCCGGTCGCCGAGGGCACCGCGCGCCTGGTCGAGGCCGGCCGGCTCGGTCGCAAGTCGGGCCGCGGCTACTATGAATGGCGCGACGGCCGGCCGCTGCGGTCGGCGGCAGGGATCCAGGCACCTGCCGATCTCTGCGACCGGCTGATCCTGCAGTATCTGAACGAAGCCGTCGCCTGCCTCCGCGATGGCGTGGTGGCCGACGCCGACCTGATTGACGCAGCGATGGTCTTCGGGACCGGCTTTGCACCGTTTCGCGGCGGCCCGCTGCACTACGCCCGGACCCGCGGCGCCGGCACGATCGTGGCGCGGCTCGAGCAGCTCGCCGCGACCCACGGGCCGCGTTTCCGGCCCGATCCGGGCTGGCGCGGCCTCGCCACACCCGGCGGATGACTGTGATAGCATTCGCGGCCGCATGCACCCGCACACCGGCAACCCGCGAACTCCGTGAGTGACAAGCCGCTCGAACTCGAGGTGCTGCGCGCCTTCACGCCGCTCGACGGCCTGCGCCGCGAAAACCTGAGCGCGCTGGCGCGCAAGACGCGACTGCAGCGACTCGAGGAGGGCCGGCTGCTGTTCAAGGAAGGCGACGCGGACAAGCGCGCCATCTATCTGGTGAGCGGTGAAGTCGAGCTGCGCAGCGGCGAACGTACCGTCGCGGCGCTCCGCTCCGGCACGCCCGAGGCCCGCAATGCGCTGGCGCCCGGCCAGCCGCGCCGGTTCACGGCGCGCGCGCTGTCCGACATCGCGTACCTCGCGATCGACAGTGACCTGCTCGATGTGCTGCTGACCTGGGACCAGACCGGCACCTATGAGGTCAATGAGATTTCCGGCGCGGAGGTCACGGATACGGATGACTGGATGCTGGTCCTGCTGCAGACCAGGGCGCTGCAGCGGATCCCGCCGGCCAATCTGCAGGCACTGTTCATGCGCATGCAGCAGATGCCGGTGCGGGCCGGCGACGTCGTCGTGCGCCAGGGCGACGAAGGCGACTTCTACTACGTGATCACGCGCGGGCAGGCCGCCGTGACCCGCGACACACCGCTGAATCGCGAGGGACTGCGCCTCGCCGAACTCGGCGTCGGCGAGTCCTTCGGCGAGGAAGCACTGATATCCGGCGGCCGCCGCAATGCGACGGTGACGATGCTGACCGATGGCACGCTGGTGCGGCTCGGCAAAGACGACTTCCACGAGCTGCTGAACGAGCCGCTGCTGCATCGTGTCGACCTGGCGCATGCCCGCGAGCTGGTCGCGCGTGGCGGCCGCTGGCTCGACGTACGGCTGCCCAGCGAGTACGAGGTCTGGCACCTCGACGATGCCATCAACCTGCCCCTGTACTTCGTCCGGCTCAAACTGAAGACGCTGGAGCCGGACACGACCTACGTCGTGGTCTGCGACACCGGCCGGCGCAGCTCGGTCGCCACCTTTCTGCTCAGCCAGCGCGGCTTCGATGCCCACTGCCTCGACGGCGGGATATCCGAAAACCAGCTCGGACCGCCCTGAGCGCGGCCACAGCGCTCACATCGTGTGGGTCGGCTTGTCGCCGCCGAGCGCACCGGCGAGATAGGACTCGATCTTCTTCTGTGTCGTGCCCCGGTCCTGCTCGCTGAACTGCACGCCGATGCCGGCCGTGCGCCGGCTTTGCGCGCCTTTCGGCGTGACCCAGACGACGCGTCCGGCGACCGGCAGCTTCTCGTCCTCGCCCATCAGGTTCAGCAGCATGAAGACTTCATCGCCGACCTGGTAGCTGCTGTTGGTCGGAATGAACAGGCCACCGTTCCTGATGAACGGCATGTAGGCCACGTACAGCGCGCTCTTGTCCTTGATCGTCAGCGTCAGCAACCCGGGCTTCGCCGCGGGTGCGGGCCGCACGGCCGGAACCGGCCGTGGCTTCAATTCTTCGACGGGTTGCTGCGCGCGCGCCAAGCGCCTCTCCTCATCCACTCAGCCAGATCGACCAGCACGTCCTCCAGCAGCAACTGGAGGTTCAACGGCCCGCCGGCCCGGCGCCGCGCTTCGCGCAGGCGGTCGAGCAGGCGGTATCCGGTGGCCATCATCGTCGGATCGTGCCCCGGCGGCAACCCGGACCTGCGGTTATTGTTAACCGCATCACTGCTGACGCTGGCCATCCGCAGGCGCCCGGCCAGCCAGAGTTCGAGCCAGCGCAGGCGCAGTTCCGGCCGGTCGGCCCGCCAGGAGTCCGCCAGCCCGACCACGTCGAGCGGCGCCTGCCAGCCAGCGGCGACCGTATTGTCCATGTCGGTGTCCAGATCGGCGATTCCCGCGGCCGCATGCTCCAGTGCGAGAAACGGTGCCCCCTGCGCCAGCACCAGCAGGCGCTCCCAGTCGTCGCGCGGCCGTTGCCGGCGAAGCCACTCCAGGGCTGCAGCCGAGGTCGGTAACGGAAGCTGCTGCCGGCTGCAACGGCTACGGATCGTGGCTGGCAGGCGATCGGCGCGGCTGGCGGTCAGCAGCAGCATCGTCTGATCAGGTGGTTCCTCAAGAGTCTTCAATAAGGCATTGAATGAGTTAATATTCATTTCGTCTGCCGGATCGATCATTGCGACCTTGCGCCGGCCCCGGTAGCTTCGCGTTCCCAGCGCCTCGGCCAGATCGCGGATCTGTTCGACCCGGATCGCGGTCGCCTCCTCCTCGATCCCGACCCGATGGAAGTCCGGGTGCGTACCGGCCAGCAGCAGCGCGCAGTCCGCGCAGTTCCCGCAGGGTTCGTCGCCGCCAGCGATGCACAGCAGCAGGCCGGCCGTCCAGGCGGCAAGCCCGGCCTGCCCGGCACCCTCCTGGCCGATGAACAGCAGCGCGTGGGGCAGTCGCTCCTGTTGCACGGCCTCAGCCAGCCGCGCCCGCACGCCGGCCAGCCACGGTGCACCGGCCTGCTGCCATTCGCTACGGAGCTCGGGCGCAGTCACCGTCCGCTTGCCGCCAGCAGCGCTCCGAGCACCGCGGCCACCGCGCGAGTCACCGCTTCGACCCCGGCCGTGGCATCGACCGTGCGCAGCCGTCGTGGTTCACGTGCGGCAATGGCCAGGTACTCCGCACGGACCCGCGCGAAGAAACCGAGATCCTCCTGCTCGAAGCGGTCCGGATGGCTCGAGCGGATCCGGGCCCGGGCCAGTGCGAGTTCCGGCGGTGCATCCAGCAGCACGGTGAGATCCGGGCTCAGGCCCGGATGCGCGATCGCCGCGAGTTGCTCGATGAGTGCAGCCGGCAGGCCGCGCCCGCCACCCTGATAGGCCCGCGTCGCATCGGTAAAGCGGTCGCACAGCACCCACTGCCCGCGCTCGAGCGCCGGCACGATCCGCTCCGCGACATGGCTCGCGCGCGCCGCGAACAGCAGCAACAGCTCCGTCGTACCGGCGATGTGCTCGTGGTCGCAGTCGAGCAGCAGGCGGCGCAGTTCTTCGGCCAGTCGGGTACCGCCGGGCTCACGTGTGGTGAGGACGTCGAGACCGCGCCCGCGCAGCCACTCGGCCGCCAGCGCCACCTGCGTTGACTTGCCGACGCCCTCGATCCCCTCGAATGTCACGAATCGGCCGCGCACCGAGTCAGAGTACCCGATCGCCGCGCGCGGCGCGCAGATTGGCGAGGTACGCGCGGACGTTGGCATTGTGTTCAGCCAGGGTACGGGCAAACAGGTGCCGGCCGTCGCCGTGACCCGTCGCCACGAAGTACAGCATGTCGGTGCGCGCCGGACGGACCGCTGCATCGAGGGCGGCGCGACCGACCAGCGCGATGGGCGTCGGCGGCAGGCCGGCCCGCGTGTAACTGTTATACGGAGTGTCGCTCCGCAGGTCTTCGCTGCGGAGCCGGCCGTCCCAGCGCTCGCCCAGACCGTAGATCACGCTCGGATCGGTCTGCAGGCGCATGCCGCGCCGCAGGCGGTTGACGAACACGCCCGCGATGACGGCACGTTCACCGGGAGCACCGGTCTCCTTTTCGATGAGCGAGGCAAGGATCAGCGCCTCATACGGCGTTGCGAGCGGCAGTGCCGGATCCCGCTGCTGCCACGCCTGCTGCAGTTCCCGCTCGAGGCGCTGGCGAGCCAGGCGCAGAACCACGTAGTCCGGCGTGCCGCGCGGGAATCGATAGGTGTCCGGGAAGAACAGCCCCTCCGGATCCCGGTCGCCGACACCGGCCCGCGCTGCGAGCTGCGCGGCCGCCAGCTCGCCTTCGGTGACCGCAATCGCCGGCTGCTGGCGGATGTGGGCCAGCGCCTGCCGGAACGTCCAGCCCTCGGGGATCGTGACCGCGTGCAGCAGCACTGCACCGGCGACGAACTGCTGCAACAACCGCTCCGGCGTCGCGCCGGGCCGCAGCTCGTATTCACCGGCCCGCAGGCGCGCCGTGACCCCGAGGCGCTTTGCCTGCCGGATCCAGATCCACGACCGATCGAGCAGCCCCTCCCGCCGCAGCCGCGCGGCGATCGCGATGGCCGAGCTGCCGGCCGGGATCTCGAAGACGCGCGGCTGGCTGAGCGCCGCGATCGGCGTCGCGAGCCAGTGCCGCTCAAAGCTGCGCAGTCCGCACCAGGCCGCCACGGCCGCGAGCAACAGCGCCAGGACGACCGCGATCCAACGGCGCATCAGTTGCCGTCCAGCCACAAATGGCAGCGGGGCGCGAGGTCACGGACCAGCATCGCGCTGCCGTAACCGGATCAGCCCGGCGCGCGGAAGATCAGCGTGCCGTTGGTGCCGCCGAAGCCGAAGGAATTGCTGGCCGCCGCCATGATCCGCAGCGGACGCGCCTCGTTCGGCACGTAGTCGAGGTCGCAGCCTTCGTCCGGGTGCTCGAGATTGATGGTCGGCGGCGCGATCTGGTCGCGGATCGCGAGCATCGTGAAGATCGCCTCAACGACGCCGGCCGCACCCAGCAGGTGCCCGGTCATCGATTTCGTCGAACTGACGGCCAGTCGCGGCGCATGGGCGCCGAAGGCGGCACGAATCGCCCGGGTCTCGGCGAGATCACCCAGCGGCGTCGAGGTCGCATGGGCATTGACGTACTGAACCTCATCCGGGTTGAGGCCCGCGTCGGCCAGGGCGTTCGACATCGCGAGGCGCGCACCAGCCCCGTCCTCCGGTGGCGCCGTGATGTGATGCGCGTCGCCGCTCATGCCGAAGCCGGCCAGTTCAGCGTAGATCGGCGCGCCGCGGGCACGGGCATGGTCGAGGGCTTCGAGCACGACCGCACCACCCCCGTCGGACATCACAAATCCGTCCCGGTCGCGATCCCAGGGCCGGCTGGCCCGTTTCGGATCCTCATTGCGCGTGGACAGCGCGCGGGCCTGACAGAAGCCACCGACGGCGAGCGGCGTCTGTGCGAACTCCGCCCCGCCAGCGACGATCACGTCGGCGTCGCCGTACTGAATCGCCCGGAATCCCAGGCCGATGCTGTGCGTCGACGTGGTGCAGGCCGTCGCCACTGCCAGGTTCGGCCCGGTGACCCCGTACAGGATCGACAGGTGCCCGGAAATCATGTTGATGATGCTCGACGGAATGAAGGTCGGCAGGATCCGGCGCGGCGAGCGGGTCTCCAGGAAGCGGTGGTGGTTCTCCTCGATCGTCGCCAGTCCGCCGATGCCGGCGCCGAAGATCAGGCCGATCCGCGCCCGGTTGGCGTCAGTGATCTCGAGGCCGGAGTCCCGGATCGCCTGCACGCCGGCGGCGATTCCATACTGCATGAACAGATCCATGCGGCGCGCTTCCCGCGCCGGCATGTACTGTCCGGGATCGAAGTCGCGCACGCTGCCGGCAAACGCGACCGGGAATGCCGCCGGATCGAAATGCGTGATCGGGCCGATGCCGCTCCGGCCGGCCAGCACGCCGCTCCAGGTGGTCGCCACGTCGTTGCCGAGCGGCGAGACCATGCCGAGACCAGTCACGACGACGCGACGCCTGTTCAAGCGGCTGCTCCGGTGGGCGGATCCGCCCATGACGCAACGGGCCCCGGCCATCCGGCCGGGGCCCGCGCCATCGATCGATCAGGACTTGGACTGGTGCTGGACGATGTAATCGATCGCCTGCTGCACGGTGGTGATCTTTTCGGCATCCTCGTCGGGAATCTCGGTCTCGAACTCTTCCTCGAGCGCCATGACGAGTTCGACGGTATCGAGGGAGTCGGCTCCCAGATCGTCGACGAAGGAGGCGTCATTCGTGACCTCCTCCTCCTTTACTCCCAGTTGCTCGGCGACGATCTTCTTCACCCGCTCTTCGACTGTGCTCATCGGATTGTTGTCCCTTGCCTTGAAGAGGCCCGCGGCATCGCCGGGGGCCAACCGGGGCGCCATTCTATGCCACGACCCCCCCGACTGGCTACCGGAACCGCGCCTTGTGGACTGTTTCTGAAAGGAAATCCCTGTAAATCAGCGCCCTGCGCTCAATCACGGCATGTACATCCCGCCATTGACGTTGATCGTCTCCCCGGTGATCCAGCCCGCCTCCGGCCCGGCGAGGAAGCACACGGCCGCGGCAACGTCCTCCGGCTGCCCCAGCCGGCCGAGCGGGATCTGACCGGTCAGCGCGGTGCGCTGCGCCTCCGGCAGTGCGCGCGTCATGTCCGTGTCGATGAATCCGGGGGCCACCGTATTGACGGTGATGGCGCGCGAAGCGACTTCGCGGGCCAGCGAGCGCGTGAACCCGCCGATACCGGCCTTGGCCGCACAGTAGTTCGCCTGGCCGGGATTGCCGGTCATCGCGACGATCGAGGCGATATTGACGATCCGGCCACGCCGGGCCTTCATCATGCCGCGCAGCACGGCCTTGCTGAGCCGGAACACCGAACCGAGGTTGGTGTCCACGACGGCGTTCCAGTCCTCCGCCTTCATGCGCAGCAGCAGCGTGTCGCGGGTGATGCCGGCGTTGTTGACCAGGATCGTCACCGCGCCCTCGCGGCCCTCGATGTCCGCGACCGCCGCGTCGATCGCCGGACCCGCGGCCACGTCGAGCACGATTCCGCGCCCGCTGACCGCCGCCTCGGCGAAGGCCCGGTCGATGGCCGCGGCACCGGTTGCGCTCGTCGCCGTACCGATGACCGTGGCCCCGCGCGCGCCGAGCGCCAGCGCGATCGCCCGCCCGATTCCGCGCGAAGCGCCGGTTACGAGCGCCACCTCCCCGTTCAGGACTCCAGCGGTCATGCCCCTGTACCCCCGGCCGCACTGCGGGCCGCATCCAGTGATTCCGGATCCTCCAACGCGTGCACGGCCGCGTTTCGCCCGCCCGGAATGCGCCGGGCGAGTCCGGCCAGCACCTTGCCGGGGCCGCACTCGACGAGGACGCCGGCCCCGGCCTGCAACATCGCGGTGACGATCGCCGCCCAGCGCACCGGCCGGAACAACTGCCAGTACAGGCCACTCCGGATTGCCTCGGGGCCATCGTACACAGCCGCGTCGAAGGAATGCACCGGTACCCGCGGAGCACGGACCGGCAGAGCCGCGAGTCGCTGGCGCAGCGAGTCCGCAGCCGGCTGCATCAGCCGGCTGTGGCAGGGGGCCGATACCGGCAGCAGCACCGCGCGCCGCGCGCCGCGCGCCCGGCACAGCCCGATCGCGCGCTGTATGGCGCCTGAATGGCCCGCGATCACAAGCTGCCCGGGCGCGTTGTAATTGACCGCCTCGACGACCTCGTCACCCGCGGCCTCGGCGCAGGCAGCCTCGACTTCGGCATCCCCGAGCCCGAGGATCGCCGCCATCGCGCCGGCGCCGGCCGGCACGGCCTGCTGCATCAGGCGGCCGCGCTCGCGCACCAGCGCAATGGCCGCGCCGAATTCGATCGCCTCCGCGCAGACCAGCGCCGTGTACTCGCCGAGGCTGTGCCCGGCCATCCTCGCCGGCATGGCGCCACCGCGCTGGCGCCACACGCGCCAGGTCGCAACTCCGGCGGTCAGCATCGCCGGTTGGGTCACCTCGGTCTCTGCCAGCCGCTCCTCCGGGCCCTCCCGGCACAACTGCCACAGGTCGAAGCCGAGCGCGGCTGAAGCCTCCGCAAACGTGGCGCCCACCAAGGGCTCCACCGCCGCAAACGCGGCCAGCATGCCGACCGACTGCGATCCCTGTCCGGGAAACATCATCGCCAGGGTCAAGGCCCGATCTCCGTGGCATCACCGCTGTGACGGGCAGCGCGGATTATAGGTGCTGGGGCCAGCCCGCGGCGGACGGCGCGAGTGCCTCTGGTATCATCCGGCCGCGCGCGTCCGGCGCAGGAGGCCCGCATGACATTGCCGTTCCGCCGTTCCTCCGGTTTCACCCTGATCGAGATCATGGTCGTACTGGTGATCATCGCGATCCTCGGCGCGCTGGTCGCGCCACAGATCCTCGGCCGCGTCGACGAGGCCCGGATCACCGCGGCACGCCAGGACATCCGTACCCTCGGGACCGCGCTCGACATGTACCGCCTCGACAACTTCCGCTACCCGACCACCGCGCAGGGGCTCGAGGCGCTGGTCGTGCAGCCCGACGACCCATCGATCCGCAACTGGCGGGCGGGCGGTTATCTCAAGGCGACGACCGTGCCGAAGGATCCGTGGCGCAACGCCTATGTCTACCTCGAGCCCGGCACGCGCGGCGGCGCCTATGACCTGTATTCGCTGGGCGCGGATGGCCGCGCCGGCGGCGAGGCCAATGACGCGGACATCGGCAACTGGAACAGCGACTGACGCGCAACCGCCATGAGTGATCGCGTCCGGCACCCACGCCGCGACCCGCGCGGCATGACGCTGCTGGAAATCCTGGTCGTGCTGGCGATCGTCGGCCTGCTCGCCGCCATCGCCACGCTGGCGGTCGGCGTGGCGGGCGAAGATCGCGAACTCGATCGCGAGCTGCAGCGGCTGACCGACACCCTCGAGCTGCTGGAGGAGCAGGCCCAGCTCGAGGGCCGCGACTACGGTCTGCGGTTCGAGACCAGCCGTTACGAGTGCCTGCGCTTCGACGGCTTCGAGGGCCGCTGGCAGGTCATCACCGATGATCGCTGGCTCGCGCCGCGCGAACTGCCGCCCGGTCTCGTACTCGAGTTGCAGCTCGAAGGCCGGCCGGTCCTGCTCGGGCGTGCGGCCGGGCCCGAGACGCGGCTGCCGCAGCTCATCGCGCAGGGCAGCGGCGATATGACTCCCTACCAGTTGGTGCTGGCCCGTCCCGAGGCCGGCCGGCGCATCACGCTCACCGGCGCGGCCGACGGCACGATCGGGATCTCCCGCGATGCGCTGCCCTGAGCCGGCCCGCGGCTTCACGCTGATCGAGGTCGTGGTCGCGCTGGCCATCGTCGCGATCGGCATGCTCGCGGTGTTCCGCGTGATCGGTGATACGACCGCCAGCGTCGAATACCTGCGCGATCGCACGCTGGCCGGCTGGATCGCCGACAACCGCATCACCGAAATGCGCGGGTCGGGCGACTTTCCGTCCATCGACGAGACCCGCGGCGAACTGGAGTTCGCCGGACGGCGCTGGCACTGGGTCGCCGCGGTCGCGCAGACACCGGTGGACGGCCTGCGCCGCATCGACGTCCGCGTACGACGCGACGGCGATCCCGAGGACTCGGCGCTGGCAACGGTCACCGGCTTCATCGGCGCGGCGGCCAGCTCTTCCGCACCGGCAGCGGCCTGGCTGGCGGGAGCCACCGACCCCCCCGAGGAGGGTGACGACTGATGCGGCGGCAGACGGGCTTCACGCTGCTCGAAATCCTGGTCGCGACGGCGATCCTCGCCATCATGGGCGCCATGGCCTACCGGGCCGTGGCCGAAGCCCGCATCGCCAGCGAGACGACGCGCGCTCATCTGGATCGGCTGCGCGAAGTGCAGCGGGCCTTCAGCGCGCTCGCCGGCGATCTGCGCGGGCTGGTGCCTCGGCCGGTGCGCGAGCCGGTCGGCGACGGCTACCGGCCGGCACTGCTGCGCGATCCCAATGCGGCCTCGCTGCTCGAGCTGTCGCGCGGCGGCTGGCCGAACGGAGCGGGCCTGCCGCGCGGCACGGTGCAGCGCGTGCGCTATTCCCTGAACGGCGACCTGCTGGTCCGCGCGCATTGGACCGTGACGGACCCGACGCTCGCCAGCGAACCCACCGAGCGGCGACTGCTCGGCGGTGTCCGCCGGCTCGAGCTGCGCTTCCTTGATCGCGGCCGCGAGTGGGTCAGCAACTGGCCGCCGCCAGGCAGTCACGATCCGCGCCTGCGGCCGCTGGCGGTTGAGATCGTGGTTACGCTCGAGGACTACGGCGCGATCCGCCGCGTGTTCGAGGTCGCCGGATGAGGCAGCGCGGCGTCGCCCTGATCACGGCCATCGTGCTGGTCGCCATCGCGACGGTCATCGCCGTGTACCTCGGCACCCGTACGGCGCTGGACCTGCGCCGGACCGCGGGCCTGATCGCACTGGACCAGGCCCGGCAGGTCGCGCTGGGCGCCGAGGCCTGGGCGATCGAGGTGTTGCAGGATGACCAGCAGGAGTCACAGACCGATCACCCCGGCGAGAGCTGGGCGCAGCCGATTCCGCCGCTGCCGATCGACGGTGGCAGCATCCGCGGACGGCTCGAGGACCTGCAGGGCCGCTTCAATCTCAATTCGCTGGTCGCGGCCAATGGACGGGTCGACGAGGTCAGCGTCGCGCTCTTCGAGCGCCTGCTCGATCAGGTCGAAGCCAGTCCGCGCTGGGCGCGGATCATGGCCGACTGGATCGATGTGGACACGGTGCCCGGGTTCCCGGAAGGTGCGGAGGACGGCGACTACCTGGCCCAGGATCCGCCGTATCGGGCGGCCAACGGCGCGGTCGTCACCGTGTCGGAATTGCTCGCGCTGCCCGGCATGACCCTCGCGGAGTTCCAGCGAATCCAGCCGTGGGTCGCGGCGCTGCCGGCCGGTACGCTCATCAACGTCTGCACCGCGCCGGCGCCGGTGCTCGCGGCGCTGGTGGCCGGCCGTACCGATTTCAGCGATGCCGAGGCGCTGGCGCGGAATCGCCAGGCCGGCTGCTTCCCCACGCTCGATGACCTGCGCGCAACGCTGACCAGCGAGGAATTCACCGGGCTGCAGCCAGTGATTGCCGAATCCTCGAACTGGTTCCGGCTCACCAGCACCGTCACTATTGGCACCTCCGAACTCACCCTGTACAGTCTGATCGGGCGCCAGGCGGGCGGCGGTGGCCGTACCGTCCTGCGTACGGCCGGCACCGAGTGAACTCATGAGCCAATTGCTGGTACTGCGGCTGTCGGAACCGGCCTCGTGGATGCTGACGGACGATGCGGGGCTGGCGATCGGCCCGGTGGCGACCGGGACGCTCGCCGACGCGGCCCCGCTCGCCGCACTGCACCCGGTGGTCGTCATCGCACCGGGCACCAGCATCACGCTGGCGCGACCCGAGCTGCCGGTGCGCGGCGGGCGGATCGCGCAGGTCGTGCCCTACGCGCTCGAGGAGTTGCTGGCCGGGGAAGTGGAGCAGTTCCATTTCGCCATCGGCCCGACCGACGAAGCGGGCCGAACGCTCGTCGCGGCCGTCCGGCGCGACGAACTGCGCGGCTGGCTGGACCAGCTCGGCAGCGCCGGTATCACACCACGGGCCATTGTGCCGCAGTCGCTGTGCCTGCCGGACAACCCCGGCAAGATCATCGCCGTCCTCGACAGCGGGCAACTGCTGGTTCGTGCCCCGGGGGAACTGCCGGTCGTGCTCGACGCCGAGCCGCTGACCGAGGCCTTCACGCTGGCCGGTCTCGAGGGCGACGACCGCCACGTCCAGCTCCAGGTCAACGGACCCGACTGGGACGAATCGCGCGAAATGATCGAGGCACTGCGCGAGGTGGCCGGCAGCCTGGAGCTGCAACTGCTGCCGGACGGCTCGCTGCCACTGCTCGCGCCGGCCGCGGCACGCTTCGACGCGCTGTCGCTGCTGCAGGGCGAGTTCGCTCCACAGGGCGGCTGGCGCAGCGGGTGGCGGCGCTGGCGCCTCGCCGCGGCACTGGCCGGCGCCGCACTCGTGCTGCACGTCGGCGTCCGCGGCTGGGAACTGGTGCAGCTTCGAGCCGAGGAGCAGCGGCTCGACGCCGCGATCGAACAGGCGGCGCACATCGCGCTGCCGGAAGTCGAACGCATCGTCGATGCGCGTGCGCAGATCGGCCAGCGCCTGGCCGGCGCCGGCGCCGCCGACGCGGACGGACTGCTGGCCCGGCTCGCTTCGGTTGGTGGCGCGCTGCAGACGGTGCCCGGCCCGCGCCTCGCAACACTCGGCTGGCGCGACCGGGTGCTCGAGCTGCAGGTCATCGCCGCGGACACAACGCTGCTCGGCCGTTTCGCCGAGGCGCTTGGTGCGCAGGGGCTGTCCACGGAAGTACGTTCCACCACGCCGCAGGCGGACCAGGTGCTGGCGCAGGTCGCCATCGCCCGGGGAGCACCGCGATGAGCCCGCGCGAATGGCTGGTCGGACTCGCACCGCGCGATCGCCGGGTTCTGCTGATCGGCGCGGCGGCCGCGGGCGTGCTGCTGGCGTTCGCCCTGCTGTGGCGGCTCGAGACCGCCGTGACCGGCGCCGAGGCGCGGGTCACGGGCAAACGCGACGACCTCGCGTGGATCGAGGCGGTCACCCCGCGCCTGCGGGCAATGCCGGCGGCGCGCCCCGGCGAGTCGCTGGCAATCGCGATCGATCGGATTGCGCGCGAGACCGGTCTGAGTACCGCGCTGGCCGGCATCGAGCCAGCCCAGCCGGGGACGCTGCGCGTGCGCTTGCAGGCCGCTTCGTTCGATGCCCTCGTGCTCTGTCTCGCGCGACTGCAACAGGAGCGCGGCGCGTCAGCCGAGGGCGCCACCGTCAGCGCGGCGGACACTGCCGGCCGGGTCGACGCCACATTCATCCTGCGCGGCCACTGACCTCGTGCGGCGGACGGTCGGACTCGCGACGGCGGGCGTTGGCGCCTTTTTCGTGTTCTTCGTCGCGCTGGCACCGGCGCGTTTCGTCGCCCGCGCGTTGCCGGACAGCGTTCAGGCCAGCGGCTGGTCCGGCACGATCTGGTCCGGCCAGGCACGGGCGGTGCGCATTGATGGCCGTTCAGGCGGGAGCGCGAGCTGGTCGTGCCGGCCGTGGCGCCTGGCGCGGCTCGAGTGGTCCTGCCGGGTGAGCCTCGAGCCTGCGCCCGGCGACGCGGCCACTGCCGAGCTGGTCGCCCGTCCGGACGGATCGCTGACGCTTCGCGACCTGCGTGGCCTGCTGCCGATCGGGGCCCTCGCTCCGGACCTCGCGCCTCATTGGGATGGCCGGCTGGAACTCGCCGTCGAGCGCGTCGAGATCCGCGACCGCGGGCTGGTGGACGCCAGCGGCAGCCTGTTCCTGCGGGAACTGGCTTCCACTCAGGGCAGGCATGAGTCGCTGGGCGATTTCGAACTTCAGTTCGGCGGCGGCGCGGTCGGCACCGGCGCCCTCAGCGGCCGGCTGCGCGACCTCGGCGGCCCGCTGCAGTTGCGTGCCGTCGTCGAACTCGCTCCGGACCGGTCGTGGCGGGTCCGTGGGGAGGTAGCGCCGCGCCCCAGTGCCAGTGCGGCGCTGATCGGGCAGCTCGCCTGGCTCGGCCCGCTGGATCCGGACGGACGTCGCCCCGTCAGCGCGGAGGGCCGCTGGTAGCCGGCTGCCATTCGCGCCAGGCGTCCAGCAGTGGAAAGTACAGGCCGACTTTCTGCGGCCTGCCATCCAGCCGGCGCAGGACCTCGGCGTAACGCATTAGCTGCGGCGCGTAGCGATCCAGCTCGGCGTCCAGAAACGCGTCGAGCCCGGTGCCCTCGTGCGTTCCGGTCTTCCAGTCCACGATCCAGCGGACGCCGTCCGGATCCACGAACGTGCGGTCCACGCGCAGGCTCTGCACGCCTCCAGCCACCGTCGCCGTCAGCGCCAGCTCGCTCGTCGCCTCGGCCATCGCCGGGTCGAGCAGCCGCGCCGCGAGCGGGCTCGTGCGCATGCGGCGGATCGCCTGATCGACCCGGGCGACCGCCCGTTCCAGGTACTCGCCCGACAGGCCGCGGGCCTGCAACTCACGACGCCAGCTCGCCGGGCGCAGCGGCAATCGTTCGGCCGGCTGGTCAGCACGCGCGAGCCGCTCGATCTCGTCGTGCACGACCTCGCCGCTCGCCTGGGCCACGCTGCCGGCCCAGTCGAATTCCGGCCGCACCGTGCCGACGGTTTCCCCGGCGATGCGCAGGCGCGGTGGGCGCGGCAGCGCAGCGGGTACGGCCGGGGAGAAATCCACCGGCAGGCGCGCGAACGGCGCCGCGCAGCGCCGCGGACGGCCTTGCGCGCCGGGCTCGGCGATGTGGCCCGCCTCGTGCGCAGCAGCCAGCTCGCGCTCGAAGTCCGCGGCCAGCACCGGCCAGAAGAACCGCAGCAGACTGTCGCGGCGCGGCTCGCGCAGTCGCGGCTGGCCGTCCCGCCAGACGATGCTGGCACTGCCGATCAGGTGCAGTTGCCAGCGCGCGCGGGTCGCCGCCACATAGGCCAGGCGGCCGAGTTCCAGCTCCTCGCGTTCCGTGACCAGCCGGCGCATCCATTGTTCGAGCGGATCGGCCGCCGCGCCGGTCGCCTCCGGTCCGGCGTGGCCGGCGAGCAGCAACCCGCGCTGATCCGGCGCGATCGCCACGCCGGTCCAGTACAGCAACTGCCGCTCCGTGCGGCGCTTGCCGCGCTGCAGGTCGGGCACGATCACAACGTCGAACTCGAGGCCCTTGGCGCGGTGGATCGTCATCACCTGGACACCGGCCCCGGCGCTGCCCTGCGGCGAGGCCATCAGTCCCGCGAGCGCGGTCTCGATGGCGCTCCGCTGCGGACACGGTCCGGCCTCGAGTTCGAGCGCGTCGAGCGCCGCGAACATTGATTCGGCGTTGTCGAGGTCGGAACTTTCCGTCAGCGCCGCGGGACCGTCGAGGGCGAGCCAGGCCGCGCGCAGCCAGCAGCCCAGCGAACGCTCACCGCGTTCGGCGATGGCCCGATTCAGGCGCCCGGCCAGCCGCGCGATCCGCCGGCCACCATCGGCCGACAGGCGCTGCGCCGTGGCCGGGTCTGCGAGCACCTCGGGCCACAGCTCGATCTCAGCGCCGGCGGCGAGCGCATGCAGATCGCCGAGCGTCAGACCGCACCACGGTGCCCGCAGTACCGCCAGCCAGGCCGTTCGATCGCCAGGGTGCAGCAGTGCGCGCAGCAGCGCCAGCAGGTCGCGGATCGCGAGCCGCTCGGTCAGCGCCTCCAGCTCGACGCCGCAGAACTCGATGCCGCTGGTACGCAGTGCGCCGAGGACCGCCGGCAACGACGCGCGGTTCCTGACCAGTATCGCGATGCTCGGCTGCCGCCCTGCGCCACCCGCGGCCGCCCGGACCGCGGCGATCACCTTCACGACCCGCCCGGCGATGGCCTCGGCAGCGCCGCCGGGCAGCGCGTGGATGCGCACCCCGGCACCGGCCTCGTCCGGCCGCACCGGCAGCGCGGGTGAATAACTGACGGCACCGCGCTCGAAGTCGTCGGCCTGCGGCAGCAGGCGTGCAAACGTCGCATTGACCCACTCGACCAGCGGCGCCGCCGCGCGGAAATTGCTGCGCAGGCGGGCGGCCGCGAGCGGGACGCCGCCGATGCCGCGGCGCCAGGCCTCGAGGAACAGCGTGACATCCGCCTCGCGGAAACCGTAGATCGACTGCATCGGGTCGCCGACGCAGAACAGGCTGCGCCCGTCGCCCGCCTGCCAGCCGGCGACCAGCAGCTCGAGCAGCCGCTCCTGCGCCGGTGAGGTGTCCTGATATTCATCGACGAGCAGGTGGCGGATGCGATAGTCGAGCGCGAGCGCCAGCTCGCTCGGTGCCGCCGCGGAACCCAGTGCCTCGCGCGCCGCCGCGGCGACGGCGGCGTGGTCGAGCTGGCCGCGTTCGGCGAACAGCACGACCAGCTCCGCGGCCGCAGCCCGCAGTACCGGACACAGCGCCGCGACGCGCTCCCACTGGGCATCGTCGATCGTCACGGGCGGCAATTCCCGCACGCGGGCCAGCACCGCGGCGAGCTGCGGCTGGTCCCTGAGTTGTTCGAGTGCCACCGTCATCGCCTGCTTGAGTGGCCGCCACTGGCGGCCCGCGCTAACCGGCGGAAATCCTTCGTCCACCGTGACCGCCTTGCGGAAGCAGGCCCGGTCGGCGGCGGTCAGCAGCACGTTCGCGAGCAGCCGCCACTGCGGCAACGCCGCGACGCTGGGTGCCGGCAGACCCTCCAGCTCGAGCAGCGGCGCGAGCGGGCTGGCAGCACCGCCCTCGCGGGCGGCCGCGCGCAGTGCGGCGAGCGCCGGCTGCATCGCCTCCGCTGGCAGCGCCGCGGCGAGGCGCTGCAGTTCCAGCACAACCGCGGCGCCGAGCAACCGGTTGGTGCTGTCGCGCAATTCCGCTTCGGTACCGGGCGCCGGCAGGCGCGGCAGCCACAGCTCGCGCTGCGCCAGCATCGCCCGCAACTGCTCAGCGAGCAGCCACGGCTGGTAGCCGAGCGCACGTACCAGCCGCGTGAGCGCCACTGCGATCTGGCTGTCTTCTTCGAGCTGACGCAGCGTCCGCGCCGCCGCCTCCGCGTACAGAGCTTCGGCGTTGTCCACCAGCGACGTGCTCAGGCCGGTCCGGGCCTGCAGCGGCAGGCGCCGCGCCAGCCAGTGATGCAGCGCATCGATGGTCTGGACCTGCAGCCGCGCCGGATGGCAGTCGAGGTCCCAGCCGCGATCCCGGCTGCGTGCCAGCGCGGCGATCGCGAGCTCGTGTTCGAGCCGCTCCTGCGTTCCCGCGGTCGCTGGCAGCGGCCGCGTGGCCGCGGCCAGTGCGGCGACGATCCGGTGCCGCATTTCCGACGCCGCCTTGCGCGTGAACGTGATGGCGACGATTTCCTCCGGCCGCTCGACCACCGCGAGCAGCCGCAGGAAGCGCAGGGTCAGCAGGCTGGTCTTGCCGGAACCCGCCGGGGCCTGGACGATGCTCGAGCGCTGCGGTTCGATCGCCCGCAGACGCACGGCCCGGTCCTCGCGGAGCGCTTCAGTCGCCACCATCGTCGTCCTCTTCTTCCGCGGCATCGACGACCCGGCACAGCGGCGCGAGATGGCAGCGGCGGCAGGTCTCGGCCCCGCGCCGCGGGTCGACGCTGGCGTGTCCGGCCCGGTAGTCGTGCGCCAGCCGCTCCAGCCAGGCCCACCAGTGCTGCGTGATCTGCTGCCAGTCGAAACCTTTCTCACGCGCCTCGGTCAGCTCGAAGTCGGCAGCCGGTTTGACGCCATTGATCAAGCCATCGTCGTGCGCGACACCGGTGAAACCGGCCACCGTCACAAACGCGATGCCGGCCGGCCGCTCGGGATGCAGCACCGCGTACAACGGCAATTGCGGCGCATCCATGCGCGCACCGCGCCATTGGGCCGGCGCTGCGTTGCCGGTCTTGTAGTCGAGGATGACGAGCGCCGTACCGATCCGGTCGACCCGGTCGACGCGAAGCTGCAGTTCGAGGCCAGCGAGTGCGCCGGCCATACGGCCCTCGACGTCCACGACCTCGAAGTCCGGCCGGCCGTGCTCCAGGTCGAGCAGCCTGTGGATCGCCTGGCGCTGCCATTCCCGCTCGAGCGCCCGCGCCTGCCGGCCGAGGCCCATGGGCAGGCTCTCAGCGAGCGCACGCCCGACGGCCGCATCCACCCGCTCCGCAAGCGGTTGCTCGCCGAGGTCGAGCAATTGCCTGCGCGAGCGGATCGCCCGCCAGAAGTGTTCGAGTGCGCGGTGCAGGACCGACCCGCGACGCTGCGGATCCGGGCCGGGTTCGGGTTCCTCGAGCGGTGCCGCGCCGAGCCGCAGCTCGGCGAACGCCCGGAACGGACACTGTGCCTGCAACTCGAACAATCGCGCTCCGCCTCGCACCAGGCCCGGGGCCAGCGCCGGGGCGACGTCGGCCACTGCCGCTTCGAGCGGTCGGGCGGCGAACAGGAGGTCCGCTCGCTGCGGCGCCGTCACCGGGAGTGGCAGCATTGCGCATTCCGGCAACAGGACTGACGGATCGGTTTCGGTGTCGTTCTCAGTCTGCGGCCAGCTCAGCACCAGCTCGCCGGCACTGCACTGCCACAGCGCGAGAATTTGCCGGCTCTCCGCGACGCGCTCCTCGGCCGAGACTCCGGGCAGACCGAGCGACCGCTGGATCTCGATCGGCAGCCACGGGTCGATCGCGACGGGCCGCGGCCAGGCGGCCGCGGTGAGGCCGGCGACCCACAGACTGTCGCAGCCGATTCCCGGCGGCTCGAAAGAATCCAGCACGAATACCGTCGGCTCGCCACGCTCCGGCTGAAAGGGCATGGCGGCAGCGCGCCGCAGTTCAGCCAGCGCCTGGCCGAGCGTCAGACGCGGCGCGACGCGACCGATGCCGGCGAATTCGTGCAGCACCTTGCGCAAGGCCTCCGCGGCCTGATATTCGCCGCTGCCGAGCGGCCGGCTGCCCGGCCAGCCCCAGCCCGCAAGGACGCTGCCGAAGCATTCCGCCCAGACCACGGGGCTGCGCGCGCCCGGGCCGCTCGCGGCCCGCGCTGTGGCCTCGAGCTGCGCGGCAAACGCCGCGGCGCCATGCCGGCGCGCGCAATCCGCGAGGGCCGGCAGGCTCCATTCGAGCAGCGGCTCTGACGAACGCAGCGCGAGCTCGCAGCGGATGCGTGCGGCGGCTTCGCCGCCCGCGCCCGCCAGCCACGGGCTGCGCAGCATCCGGCTGGCGAGATCCCAGCCGATGGTCCCCGCCAGACACTCGAGCGCATCCAACGCCGCCGCGACCGGCGGCTGCAGCCGGAGCGGCGCGCCGCCCGGCAGATCGAACAGACGATCGTGGACCGCCTCACCCGGCAGCTCGAGCTCCGGTTGTAACTGAGCGGCCAGCGTGCGCTCGAACGCGGACCGCCGCGCGGCCAGGTTCGGCAGCGCGACCGCGTGCAGGCCGGTCGGATCCGCCGTCAGGCGTTCGCGCAGCCAGGCGGCGACGGCCCGCTCCTCAGCCACCGGATCCGTGGCGGCATGCCGGAAGCAGCGTGCTGTCGCTTCGGCCGGGTCCGGCTGAGTCACGATCCAGCCGCGCTGGCGCAGCGCCTCGACGAGCCGCGTCTGCGCCGGTGTCCGCCGGTGAAAGCCAACCAGCAGCAGCGGCGCAGTCGCCGGCGGCAGCGCCTCGCGCTCGACCATGAGCCGGGTCAGGTCGTCGCCGTCGGCGGCGCCAAGGTCGGCGAGCTGGCGCTCGATTGCACTGCTCCAGCGCAGAAACGCCTGCTGGTCGCGCGTCAGCGGCCAGCGCCGCAGTCCGGCGGCATCGCCCCCGTACTCGCGCAACAGGAGCCAGCTCGCCCGCGCGCTGCCGGCCAGCTCGGCCGGATCCAGCAGTCCACCGGCATCGGCCGCGACTGCCTCGCGCCACAACCAGCGGATCGCCGCCGCCGGCAGCAGCTCCGGCAGAGTGCTGTCCCCGGCACTCGCCTCCCGCCACTGGCGGGCCAGCCAGTCCGCGAGCGTCAGGATCCTCGCCGTCGGCCACACGCCGGCGCCCTCGTCACGGCGCGCGCGATCGTGCAGGTAGCGCAGGATGCGGGCCTGGCGCTGGTTGCGGGTCAGTACCCAGCCTCCGGCCAGGAGGTGGGCAAGGCTTGGGCCGTTGCTGATCACGCCCCAGTATGGATCGGGGCCGGGCTCACTGGACGAGCCTGAGGCCCCCGCGGGTCACCGCTCTGGCGGCCTCCAGCTCGAGCTGCGCCGCGATGCGTTCGAACACGACAGTGAGCGTATCCGCGTCCGGCAGATTCGTGATGCGGAAGTGGTTGCGGTACGGCACGTTGAAACTGACCCCGGGCGCGACCAGCACATGCCGCTGTTCGAGCAGCTCGAGCGCGAAGCGCTCGTCGTCGAAGCCGGGCAGCGCTTCGTCGTCGACGCCGATGAAGCAGTACATGGCGCCGCGCGGCGGCTGCAGCCGCAGCCACGGGCTCGCGTTGACGGCGTCCACGATCGCCTGGCGCGACTGGTACAGGCGGCCGCCGGGTGACACCAGCTCGCGGACGCTCTGGTGTCCGCCGAGCGCCGTCTGCACGGCCCACTGGCCCGGCACGTTGCTGCACAGGCGCAGCGAGCTGAGCAGCTCGAGCCCCTGCAGATAACCCTGCGCGCGCTCGCGGGTGCCGGAGAACACGGCCCAGCCGACCCGGTAACCGCAGGCCCGGTAGACTTTCGACAGGCCCGACAGCGTGCCGCACAGCGTGTCGTGCACGAGCGTCGCCATCGGCACGAACTCGGCCCCGTCATAAGTCATCTGGTCGTAGATCTCATCCGCAAACACGACCAGCCGGTGCCGCTCCGCCATGCGCGCGATCGCCTCGAGCGTGGCCCGCGGATACACGGCACCGGTCGGGTTGTTCGGGTTGATCACGACGATCGCGCGCGTGCGCCGGGAAATCAGCCGTTCGATCTCGGCCGGCTCGGGCACGAAGTCGCGCTCCGGGCGGCAGGGATAGTGCACGGCGGTGCCGCCATTCAATGTCACCGCGGCGGTCCACAGCGGATAGTCGGGACTCGGCACCAGCACCTCGTCGCCCGGTTCGAGCAGCGCGCGCAGCGCGAGGTCGATCAGCTCGCTGACACCGTTGCCGATGAACACATCCTCGACCGACACGTCGCGGACGCCGCGCTCCTGCTGCTGCATCACCACGGCCTCGCGGGCCGGAAAGATGCCCTGCTGGTGACAGTAGCCCTCGGCGTTGGCCAGATTCTGGATCATCGCCAGGCGCATCGTTTCCGGCGTGCGGAAGCCGAAGACGCCGGGGTTGCCGATGTTCAGCGAAATGATCTCGTAGCCCTGCCGCTCCAGCTCCTGCGCGCGGCGCGCGAGCCGGCCGCGGATCTCATAACGGACCTGGGTCAGGGCCGAACTGACTGGGATCGTAGTCTTGCTCATCGGTGCAGGATACCGCAGGCGCGGGCGGCGGTCACAGCCCGCCGTCGGCGACGTGCAGCGAGCTCTGTTATGGAGTACTGTCAACTCTTACCTGAGGATCCGGCCCCGTGATGGACAACCCGACGACCACCCGGCAATGCCGCTGAAGGAAGCCGCCCATGAGCGCCAAGGCCGAACAACTGCTCGAGAAGCTCAAGGTCCTGCCGCCTGAGCGGCGCGCAGAGGTGGAGGATTTCGTGGACTTCCTGCAAAGCCGCGAGGACGACCGGCGTCTCGTCGAGGCCGCCGCCAGGGCCACCGAACCGACGCTCAGGGCCGTCTGGGACAACGACCAGGACGCGGCCTACGATCGGCTTTGAAGTCCGCTCGGACGCCCACGCATGGCTGCACCCGCATTCGGCACGATTATCCTCGTGCCTTTCCCGTTCACCGATCAGTCCGCCGCCAGGCAGCGCCCGGCCGTCGTCGTCTCAAGCAGCGCCTATCACCGCGCGCGCCAGGACCTGATCCTCATGCCCGTCACCAGCCAGTTGCGCGTGAACGCGTTCGGCGATCTGCTCGTGCAGGACTGGCAGGCCGCACGCCTGCTCATGCCCTCGGCCGTCAAGCCCGTCCTCGCCACCCTCGCGCAGAGCCTCGTCATCAAGCCGCTCGGCGCGCTCTCACCGCGCGACCAGGCCGCGCTCAAAGCCCTGATCCCGCAGCTACTCGGCTGACCACGCCGCGCGCCCGTTGGGACACAGTGGGCCACAACGCTAGGCCGATGGCTATGCTGCATCGCTCGAAGAACAACACTGCCCGCCTACGAGGCGCGCACCTGCTTTACCGGGAAGTCCTTCGCCACGGCGCCCAACGCGCGGTTCGTCTCGCCCAGAAACGATTGATCAGTTTCGAATGAGAACCTGAGACTGGCATGCGATCCGCCGCCGGCCTTGACGACACCGCTGACCGTGGCTGTGCCGCGCGAACCCATCCCAACCTCGAATCGCAGCCAGTCCTCATCGGTCTGGAACGTCGCTTGCCCCTGTAGAGTCCGGAGCACTTCGGACAGCTCCCGCTCGAAGTAGGCGAAGTCTTGAGTGGTGAGCGATCCGTCAATGTCGCCAGCGAATGGCCCTACCGAAACCCTGACCGTGCTGCGCAGCCAATTCGCGTCAGAGTCGTTGCCGGCAGCCGGATTCTCGTAGCCGATCACCTTGATCGTGATCGAACCTCCGGTTCCTGCAATTGGCACGCTGATCATTGACCGTACACCGTCTTGATGCTTCCGTTTGGATTCACAATTACCCGCGCCTGATCGGTTGAGAATATCGTCGCCCCGTCACGGCCCGGCGTCCGTACGCCTCACGCTAACGTGTCCTCAACGACGGAGGGCGTGATCCCGCGACTCTGCATCGAATCGAGAGCGTGGCCCGTGTACTGACGACCACCGATGGTTGTCGGGACGTTCTGCTGCCCCGGAATCTTCGTCGGACTACGGCTTGAGCCCATCGGAACGGCTCCCGCGGCATCGTCAGCCAGTCCGCCTCCCGTCCTTGCGGCAGGTCAAGTACTACTTCAGCCGCAAGTTCGACGCTCAGCTCTCGATTGTTCCGGCTGGGCGTGGGCACAAGTTGGAGAAGCCTTCCCGTACAAGCATCGTCAACGCCTCCTCGGTGACGAACGTCGCCCGCGATCGCCCAAACTGATCGATTAGGAATACCTTTTCTCCGTTCCACGAAGTCTCAGGTAGTACAAGGCCGTCTCTCTTGAACGAATAGCGTCGTTGCTCGCAGGCTGAGCAGTCCGAGATCACCCGAACTCCGCTTTTCTCCTCGTCGAGCTTCAACCGGGCAGTCGGTGTTAGCCAAGATAAGTGGGGCCCACGATATGGGAATTGCACCCGCGGGCGCTTGGCTCGTTCCGTGGGTCGCTTTACCTGAACGTCGCCGAACTTGACCTCAAAGGCTTTCGACTCAAGAAAGGCCCGAACAGCGTCGAGCACAACACAGTGATATCCGCCCCAAGAGAAGTCGCCAATGTGGTCAGTGCCTTCATCCCACTCGATCTGCAGCGGCTCAATCAGCCGGGCTGTTGGCTCCCCGCAAACGTTGCAAATCCGATCTTCAGTCCAAGTCCCTACACTTGAAAATCTTGCGTACTCGGCTGGTTTCGCAGGATCGTCCAACAGATAGATGTTCACAGCCCGAACTCCCGAACGAGCTGATCTCATATCTGATTGACGTCCCTAGGGGAGACTGCGTCGTAGCCTCCGCGCTCCCGAATCAGTTGATCAAAGCGGCGGTTGTAGTCACCTCCGGGGTAGTAGTTGCCAGGCGGACTAGAGTCAACGCGGCCATGGGTCGCTTCTGGAATCTGCCGTACGTTCGGGTTACCGGCCCTTCCAACCACGTCGGGGTGACTACGAACTGACAGCGGCAACTGCTTCTGAATCGCCTTCGGAATCGTGTGGTGGCCTACAGTCCTTGCGGCTGATCGTGTGAAGAGCCGACCAACACCAGAAGCTAGCAGCCGGCCTAACTGCGCAACGCCCCCGACCACCGGAATCATGCCCAAGTCCGACAACAAATCGTCGGCCGGCGTCAGACATGACGCACCGGACCCAACCAGGCATTCCTCCGCTTGCGGTACGGTCAACGCCGCCTGCGGACTATACCTCGGCGTATCCAGATCCGCCCGCGGCAGGACGGCGCTCTCGGGGATGTCGCCGCAGGTGATGGTCGGCAACCAGATGGTCGCCGAATAGCTGAACGAGAACCCGCCAAAGCCACCGCCGCCACCGCCGTCAGCGGGACTGCCGCCGTTGCCGATGCCCCCGCCACCAAAACCACCACCGCCAATGCTGATGCTGATACTGGTGGCCACGTAGCCGATGCTGCAGCTCATGATGAACCCGCTCGGATCGGTGAAGCTGGCCGGGTCGTTCTCAACGTAGCTATAGCGGTTCCAGCCCTGAGTCGAGACGGGGTTCGCCACATACGGGTCGGCCGACAGGAACCGGCCCGTCAGCGGGTCCTGTATCCGACCGTTCATGTGGATCAGTGGTGCTCCGCCCAGGTGGTTGTGCCCGGTGTAACCGCGGCGGCTGATGCCGTCGATCGTGGTCTGGTCGGAGCCTGAAATCGGCAACTGCCAGGTGCTGCCGCTGCGCCGCTGGCCGAATGGGGTGAAGCTCTCGTTGACCACCAGCGACCCGCCGCTCGTCGCCAGCGCCGCGATGCTGCCCTGATGGTCCTCGAGCACATATCGAACCGTGTTGGCCCCGGCCGAGGTCCGCGAGTAAACCGCCACGGTCTGCTCACCGGCAAACAGGTAATGCCGCCAGTCGGTCCCGGCGGCAGATGTCACCTTTTCCAGGAACCGGCCGAGCCGCAGCGTGGTCTCGACCCCGCCAGCCCCGGCATACACGTGCTTCCAGCGCTCCCGGTTCGGGCCGTAGGAAGACTCGTCGTACACGCCGCCACTCTGGTTGACCCGGCCGGGGTAATTGTAGCTGGTCCAGGTGATGCTCTGGCCGCTGCGGCTGATGGCGTTGCCGTTGGCGTCATAGGTGTAGGTCACCGCCCCGCCGGCCGCGCTCAGAAGCTGGTGCCGCCTGGTCGCATCGTAGGTCCACTGGCCGGCGCCGAGGTCGGTCTTCTGCGTCAGGTTGCCGAGCGGATCATAGCCATAGCTGACCGTGGTCGCGCCAACCACCGAGGACTGCAGCCGGTGCAGATCGTCGTAGTACAGATCCTCGGTCAGGCCGAGCCGGTTGTCCTGGCGCTGGGTCCCATCACCCAGCCGATCCGAAAATCGATTCGGGTGTCCCCGTACATCTTCTTGCAGGTTGTGCCCATGTGTACTCCTGCGGTCGCCTCGCGCAGCCGGCACTCTCTCAGTCGATTTCAGCACGTTACTCCGGATTACTACTGGTGAACTTCGGCAAGGCCGCCTTCGCACATTCCACAACGCTATCCCACTGGGCCGATCGCGCGGGGTCCTCCGCTTGGCTTGGTTTCCAGCTTTGCCGGAGCGTGTCTCCAAGCAACAGATTGCCAGCGCGAACCCCGTTCCGGGACAGCCCGCGGGATTACCGTTCCGGCAAGCGACTACGCCGCAGATTCAGCTTCCCTCCATGCCGCCATCAGACTCGCCTTAAGTCCCGGATCGTTCCAGACGAGCGCCGTCCAGAAGAAAGTCTGTAGTCTCAAGATCGAGGCTGTCGGTTACTGGCTCGTCTAACGCAGGCACAAGGTCGCGCTTGACCTGAAGTACGATGTGTTTGCCATCATTATTGAGCCTTGCATAAATGCCTGACAGTTTCACAATGGCAGTTCAGCCTGTTGCCAGAAGGCGCGGATCAGGCTCGGGCGGCGTTGCATGGAGCACAGCCGATTGCGCGCAGTGGTTTTGAGGTCAGCGAAGGTGCTGGCA
>VGVB01000011.1 GCA_016882265.1 Gammaproteobacteria bacterium | reverse complement strand
TGCCAGCACCTTCGCTGACCTCAAAACCACTGCGCGCAATCGGCTGTGCTCCATGCAACGCCGCCCGAGCCTGATCCGCGCCTTCTGGCAACAGGCTGAACTGCCATTGTGAAACTGTCAGGCATTTATGCAAGGCTCAATAAGACTCCAGAAGCCCGCCATCGTGATTTCTTCGATACCGTTCCAGGCTGGGCGGTCGCCGTGCTCGCTGAGTTCGTAGAAGTAAAGGACGGGGGTCGTACTCCACCTGGATTTCACCACCAGCCAGCAGACTCCACCGCAATCGATGGCTGGCCCGCTACCAAAGGTGATCTCCGCATGATCCCACTCATACTGCGGCCAGTATGTGGTTGAGTAGGAACCGGCGAAACTCCCCGAATCACCGTGGCGACCACTCGCGTAGAATAGCTCGAAATCTGCGCTGCCGTCAGCGGGGATACATCCGGGCGTGCAGAAGAGGTCGGACAGAGACAGACTGACGCCGTCCGCATCCATGTCTCCCGGACCCAAGGTGATTGCCTGCACCGTCCCCGACAGCGCAAAGAGCAGCGCACCCGCGGCGGCAATCCCGGAAATCTTCATCGAAAGCTTCATTTCTCGAACCCCTGTTCATCCCTGGCGGCCGGCAGCCGTCGTCTTTCAGTTCAATCAAGGCATCTCCCGTGCCACGCCACGTAACCAATTGAAAAATCAGGAACGGAAAATTCCGAGGCCATCCGGGGGCCCTTTTCAGCCAATTCCGCTGCAAAGAAATCCGACACCCGGCTCACTGCCGCAGTACCCAGTCGATGACCGCCTCCTGGATGCGTTCGCCGGGCCCGTTCTGCGCGCCGCCACGGTTCACGAAGATCACGACGACATAGGTCCGGCCGGAGTCGCCGGTCACGTAGCCGGCGATGCTGCTGACGCCATTCAGGGAGCCCGTCTTCATGCGGATACGGCTGGGGTCCTCGAGGCGCGAGAAGCGACGCCGCAGGGTTCCGTCGAGGCCGCCGAGGGCCAGCGAGCCGAGGAACTCCGGCGCGTAGCGGCTGCGCCAGGCAGCGCGCAGGAGGCGCGCCATGCTGTCCCCCGAGATCCGCGCCTCGCGCGACAGGCCGGAGCCGTTGCCGATCACCAGTTCCGGGAAGTCGAGACCCTGGCCGTGCAGCCATCCCCTGATGATTTCCTCGCCGGCGGCGGTCGTGGCGGGCGTGCCGGACCGTTCCGCCGCCAGCGTCAACACGAGCGTCCGGGCCATCATGTTGCTCGAGAACTTGTTGGTGACCCGCACGATTTCGCCGAGCGTCTGCGATTCCTGCGTCAGCAGCAGCCGGGCTGCCGGAGGTACCGGAGCGCGCTGCATCCGGCCGCCGAATTCGCCGCCCTGTTGTCGCCACAGCGTGACGAAGGTTCCCCAGGCATAGCCGGCCGGCTCCATGATCACCCGGCGCAGGGTCAGCGCGCCGCAGCCGCGCGCGAGAGTTCCGTTCACGACGATCCGCTCCGGGCGCTCCGGCGTGCTGGCCAGCGCCACGCTGCGGTTGCGGCCGGCGCAGGGGCCCTCGGCCAGGCGTGCGCGATTGTCGACGATGAGGCCCTCCGGATACGGCGCTACGCCGACCGCGACGCTGCGCCCGTCGTCGCCGGGACGGATCACGAATTCGGCGGACTGCCAGTTCACGAGCAGCGCATCGGGCAGCAGGTTGTAGGTGCGCCAGCCGCGGCCGTCGAAGTCGCCGGGACGCTCATCGAGCGGGCCGAAGCGGCTCTGGTCGATGACGATGTCGCCGCGGATGCGCTGCAGCCCGCTGTTGCGCAGGTCGCCGGCCAGACGCCACCAGCGCTCGATCGTCAGCAGCGGGTCGCCGCCCCCCTGCAGATACAGGTTGCCGTCGAGCACGCCGTTGCGCACCGGTGCATCGGTCCACACCCGGGTCTTCCAGGTGTACGCGGGGCCGAGGATCTCGAGCGCGGCCCAGGTCGGCAGCAGCTTCATCGTCGAGGCCGGGGCGCGCGGCGCGGCGGCGTTCAGCTCGATCACGGCGGCGCCGCTCGCGACCTCGCGCACGACGACGGTCACGTCGGCGTCCGGCACGAGCTGCTGTTTCAGCACGGCGCGCGGCTTCGGCGGCAGATCGTTGGCGGCGGTCGGGCCGGCGAGCAGGACGGCCAGCAGCAGGATCGGGAGACGGCGACTCATTTGGTGCAATACTAATCAACCACCGCTGCAACTTGCAGTGACCCATGCGGTCAGAATGCCGCGCCCGTCACTGTCCGCCGGAGAGCCGATGCACCGATTCGCCTTCTTCCTCGCGATCCTGCTGCTGTCGTTCCTGGGCGCCTGCGGGCGGGAGCCTCCCGCCGGACCGGCAGCCGGGGCGCCGGCCACGGTAGCGCCGTCTGCGCCGCCAGCCGCAGCGCCGCCCGAGGTCGCGGTGACCGGCCTGCCGGACTTCAGCGCGCTGGTCGCCGCCTATGGTCCGGCAGTCGTCAATGTCTCGACCGTCGTACGCCAGGACCAGCGCGATGGCGGGCCGCCCGGCATTGGCCCCGGTGACCCGTTGTACGATTTCTTCCGGCGTTTCGGCTTTGGCGCGCCGCACCGTTCGCCGCCGCCGCTGGCCCGCGGCGAGGGCTCGGGCTTCGTGGTCAGCGCGGATGGCTACCTGCTGACCAACGCGCATGTCGTCGAAGGCGCACGCGAAGTCATCGTGCGCATGACCGACCGCCGCGAACACGCGGCACGCGTGATCGGTGTCGACAGCCGTACCGACATCGCGGTGCTGAAGATCGACGCTGCCCGGCTGCCGTACGTCCGCATCGGCGATCCGGGCCGGCTGCGCCCGGGGCAGTGGGTCGTCGCGATCGGCTCGCCGTTCGGCTTCGAGAACTCGGTGACCGCCGGCATCGTCAGCGCCACCGCGCGCTCGCTGCCCGGCGACGCCTACACGCCGTTCATTCAGACCGACGTCGCGGTGAATCCCGGCAACTCGGGCGGTCCGCTGTTCAACCTGCAGGGTGAGGTCGTCGGCATCAACTCGCAGATCTACAGCCGCACTGGCGGGTATCAGGGCGTGTCGTTTGCGATCCCGATCGATCTGGCGATGTCGGTGCGCGATCAGTTGATCGCCGGCGGCCGGGTCGAGCGCGGGCGCATCGGCGTGACGATCCAGGAGGTGGACCAGGCGCTGTCCGATTCCTTCGGACTGGCGCGCCCGCGCGGAGCGCTGATCAACCAGGTCGAGGCGGGCGGCCCGGCCGACCGTGCCGGCCTCAAGGCCGGTGACGTGATCCTCGCGGTGGGCGATCGTCCCGTTGGGCGCTCGGGCGAGCTGCCGTCCCTGATTGCCGCGATCAAGCCGGGCACCGAGGCGACGCTGGCGATCTGGCGCGAACAGGTCGAGCGGCGGGTCACGGTGCGCGTCGGCGCTCTGGAGGATGAGCCGCGAGTCCCCGCCAGTCGCCGCGGCGACGATCCGGACACCGACCGGCTCGGCCTGGCAGTGCGACCGCTGACCGGCCGTGAGCGCGCGCGGCTCGAGACGGAGGGGCGGCTTGTCGTCGAGAATGTCGACGGCCCGGCTGCACTGGCCGGAGTGGAGCCCGGCGATGTGCTGCTGGCGGTCAACGGCGTCCGGATCACGACGCTCGCGCAGTTTCGCGACGCCGTCGGCGCGGCCGGCCATACGGTGGCCCTGCTGATCCAGCGGGGCGACGCCGAGCTGTACGTGCCGGTCAGGGTCGGCTCGTGAAGCCGGTCCGCGCGACCGGCTGGCTGGCGGCTCTCGTCGCGCTGCCGCTGTATGCAGCGGATCCGGCTCCGGTTCCGGGCAGTGTATTCCGCAGTTGCGAGGCCTGTCCGGAGATGGTCGTGATTCCGGCGGGCAGTTTCGTCATGGGTACGCCCGGTGTGCCGCGCGGCCCCGGTGTCGCGGGGGCCGAGGCCGAGCCGGTGGTGATCACGATCGAGCGTGCCTTCGCGCTTGGCCGTCGCGAAGTGACGCGGCGCGAATATGCGCGGTTCGTCGCCGCAAGCGGCCATGACCCGCGACCGGGCTGCCGGACCTGGGATCCGGCGCTGGCCCGCTTCAACGACGATGTCCGCCGCGACTGGCGTAATCCGGCGACACCGGCGACCCTGCTCGAGGAGCATCCGGTGACCTGCGTGTCGCATGCCGACGCGACGGCCTACGCGCGCTGGCTCGCGCAGAAGACCGGTGATGCTTATCGATTGCCAGCGGAGGCGGAATGGGAGTACGCGGCGCGCGGCGGCACCTCGACCCGACGATACTGGGGTGACGCTGCGGCGGATGGCTGCGAGTACGCGAATACCGATGACGTCATCACCGCGGCGGCCTATCGGCTCGGCTGGCCGCACAGCGGGTGCCGTGACGGCTATGCGGATCTGGCGCCGGCCGGCAGTTTCCTGCCCAATCCATTCGGGCTGCAGGACATGATCGGCAACGTGCGGGAGTGGGTACAGGACTGCGCGACCGGCAGCTACGCGGGTCGCCCGCGCGACGCTCGCGCCTGGGCATGGCTCGGCGGCTGCGGGCAGCGTGTACTGCGCGGTGGAAGCTGGCTGTCACCGCCCGAGCTGGCGACCAGCGCGGCCCGTGATGCGGCAGCAGCGGGGGACCGCGCCGATGACCTGGGCTTCCGGGTCGCGCTCGACCTCGGCAGTCACCCGGCGCGTGGCGAAGACCGATGAAAGCGTTCCTCGCGGCCGCGGGACTGCTGCTGGCGGCGCCGGCGCTCGCCCAGGAACGCGACTGCCCGGTCTGTCCGGAACTCGCGCTGGTACCACCCGGCAGCTTCGTGATCGGTACGCCGGCGGAGCGCGTCGGGCGCGACGCGGCCTACGACGAGACGCCGCAGGTCATCGTGACGATGACCCGGCCGTTCTACGTCTCGGTGCACGAGATCACGGTGGCTGAGTTCCGGCGCTACGTCGAGGCGACCGCCACCGAGCCGGAGGGTGGCTGCCGTGTCCTGCAGGGCGGGCAGTGGGTCCGGGAGCGAGACCGCGGCTGGCGCGATCCGGGTTTCGCCGCGGCGCCCGCCGACGACGAACCGGTCGTCTGCGTGAGCTGGGACGACGCGCGCGCCTATGCGGACTGGCTGTCGCGCGAGAGCGGGCATCGCTACCGGCTGCCGTCGGAAGCGGAATGGGAATACGCTGCGCGCGGCGGTACGTCGTTCCCGCGCTACTGGGGCGAGTTCGATTCGCACGAGGACGTGACCATCGCGCTGGCCTGCGATTACGCCAACGTTTACGACACGTCGGCCGTGGACGTGTGGCGTTTCGACTGGCCGAACGCCCGTTGTGACGATCGCGCGCCCGGGCTGACCGCGGTCGGCCGTTATCGTCCCAACGCGTTCGGTATCCACGAGATCCTCGGCAACGCGCGCGAGTGGGTCGCGGACTGCTACACCGCGAGCTACCTCGGACGGCCGGTCGATGGCCGCGCCTGGACCTGGCAGGGCGGCTGCGAGCGGGTTGTCGTACGCGGCGGCTCCTGGGTGAGCCGGCCGCGCGCCGTACGCGCAGCCGCGCGCGACGCGGAAGAGCCGGCGTTGCGGCAGGCGGATCTCGGGTTTCGGGTCGTGCGCGAGTTCGAGTAACCGCGCGCTGGCGGATGTCGCGGCAAGTCCGGCGGGCCGCCAGGGAGAACCCCCTCTTTCAGGATCGTGCGCGACAGGGATGTCGCGCCCGAAGCGTCCAGGGATGGATTCACAGCGGTCCTGAAAGAGGGGGTTCTCCCTGGCGGCCCGCTTCCTGCCAGCATCGCACGATGCCGCCGGCGCTACAGCCGGACCCGGCGCCACGCGCCATGGCGCCAGCGCAGGCCCATCGCGAGGCCGAGCGCAAAGACGTACACGAGCAGTGCCGTCCAGCCGCCCGTGGCGCCGAAACCGAAGCCGGGCGCGGCGCCGAGCCAGCCCTGTCCTGGCGCGAACGTCAGCAGGTGGGTCAGCGGCAGGAACAGCAACGCGGCGAGCAGCAGCACCAGGACCGCCGGCACACGCACGTCGCCCGCGCCGCGCAGGCAGAAGCTGCTGGCGAAGTTCACGCCGTCCATGAACTGGTAGGCTGCGGCGATCCACAGCAGCGTGCCGCACAGCGCGATCACCTCGACGGCATGCGGGTCGGCGGCGTTGACGAACTGCGGCACCAGCCAGTGGCCGAGCAGGGCGACCACGACGCCGAGTCCGCCCATGAAGACGCTGACGATCACGATTACCCGATTGCCGAGCCGGGCCGCCCAGTCCCGGTCGCCGGCGCCGATAGCCTGACCGACCAGCGTCGTTCCGGCGAGCGCGAGGCCGATGCCCGGCATGTAGGCCAGTGAGGTGAAGATCATCACGATCTGCGTTGCCGCGCCGTCGACGACGCCGATGCGGACCTGCATCAACTGAAACAGCGCGGCCGCGCCGATGTCGGCGCAGCCGGTCATCGCCATCGGCACGCCGAGCGCGACCAGCGTGCCGATGCGGACCGCGCGCGGCCGCCAGGTCAGGTGCGCGGCGAAGCGTTGCGGCTGCAGCGACAACAGGATCACGGTCGCCAGCAGCAGGCCGAGAAGCTGCGCGAGCGTCGTGGCCCAGGCGGCCCCGGCGATGCCGAGGCCGAGCCGGAAGATCAGCAGCTCGTTGAGGACCACGTTGGCCAGCGTCACGAGCACGGTGACCAGCAGCGGGATATGGGTCCGGCCGATGCCGTTGAAGTAGCCGGAAGTGGCCCACAGCGCGGTCGCCGCCGGCCCGCCGAGCATGCGCGGGCCCCAGTAGTCGAGCGCCAGCGCCTCGACGGCCGGCGGCAGGCCGAACACGCCGAGCAGCCGCGGCGCGACCCAGATTACGGCGAGAAACGCCGGGATCGTCAGCAGCGCGGCCCACAGGCCGAGCCAGGCCGCCTGGCTGGCACGGCGGAACCGTCCGGCGCCGAAAGCCTGGGCGACCAGCGTCTGTACGCCCATCGCGACGCCGCCGATCAGGAACAGCGCGAGCACGGACAGCCAGTGCACTGCGGCCATCGCCGCGGTCGCCGTGGTCGACAGCCGGCCGATGAACCAGGTGTCGGTCAGGTTCAGCAGCGCCTGCACGGTCGTGTTGAGCACGAGTGGCAGTGCGAGTGCAAGGATCGCGCGCTGGTCGATGCGGCGCCGGCCGGCCGCGTCATGACGCAGCGCTGGCAGCGGACGCCCACGCCGCTCGTCCGCAGCCGGCGTGGTCATGGCAGCGGCGGGTCCGGCATCGCGCTGAAAGGCCGCCCGCCGCGGCCGGCAATCCAGGCGTGAATCTCGGCGATGATCGCCAGCGCGATGGCTTCCGGCGTGCGGGCACCAATGTCCAGACCGACCGGCGCGCGCAGCCGGCCGGCGAGACCGGCCGCGTCGTCACCCAGCTCGGCCAGCAGGCGTTCACGCCGGGCCGCCGGACCGAGCAGGCCGACGTAGCCGGGCTGCGGTGCGCGGGCCAGCGCCTCGAGATAGAGGCGATCAGAGGGCAGGTGATGGCTCATGATCACGGCGGCGTCGAACGTCGCCAACGGCAGTTGAGTGGCAAGCTGCGCCGGCTCGCAGCAGTGCACCGCGCAGCCGGCGAAGCGGCCGGCCTGCGCCAGTGCTGGCCGATGATCGCAGACCGTGACCCGGAAGCCGAGCTGCAGCGCGAAGCGCGCCAGTGGTACCGCATCGGGACCGGCACCGAGCAGCAGCAGCGCCGGCGGCGGCTGCAGCGGCAGTGCGAGCACGCGGGCGGACTGGCCGGCCAGCGTCAGGTCAGCCACCATCGCCGCATGCGCGGCGCCGGCCTGCCGGCGCAGTTCGGTCACCGTGTCCGGAGCAGGAGCGCCGACGCTGTCACCATCGCTCCACCAGCCGCGGCCCGCAGCGGTCCCGTCAATGACCAGTGCCAGCACCTCGGCGTTGCCGCGGGCGAAGCACTCGGCGACTCGTGCCAGCGGTTGCCAATCCTCGGCCGAACCGACCCGCTGCAGCAGGATCTCCATCGCGCCTTCGCAGCCGCTGCCGAGACCGAACAGCACGTCGTCCGGACCGCGCATGTCGTAGGCCACGAGTCGTGCGTGGCCCTGCGCGAGTACCGTGCGCGCGTGCTCGACCAGATCGACCTCGAGGCAGCCGCCGGAAAGCAGGCCGCGCAGCTCGGCCTCGGCGGTGATCAGCATCTGCGTACCGGCCTTGCGATAGGTCGAGCCGGCGGTCGTGATGACGGTGGCGAGCACGAACGCTTGTCCGCGTGCGCGCAGTTCGAGGTAGTCGCGCACCAGCAGCGCGAGCGGGGCATCGAGGCGATGGGGCATGGCGCGCGATCGTAGCGCATCCGCTAGAATGCCGCCGGATTTCGCCCGCGCGGCGCAGGCTGCGTGCGGCCAGGGAGCGGGTAGCGGCGTGAGTGCCTCGACCGGTGTCATTACCACGGAATGTGTCGTCATCGGCGCCGGACCGAGCGGGCTGTTCATGGCCTTCGAGCTCGGGCTGCTCGGCATCGGCTGCCAGATCGTCGATTCGCTGCGCCAGCCCGGCGGGCAGTGCACGGAGCTGTATCCGGACAAGCCGATCTACGACATCCCGGCGGTGCCGGTCTGCACCGGGCGCGAGCTGATCGACCGGCTGCTCGAACAGATCCGGCCGTTCGCGCCGGGTCTGCACCTCGAACAGGAGGTGACCACGCTCGAGCGCGGCGACGCCGGTCGCTTCCGGCTGGCGACCACCGGCGGCCTGCGCTTCGATGCCGGCGCCGTGGTCATTGCCGCCGGGATCGGCTCGTTCCAGCCACGACGTCTGGCGGTGGATGGTGCGGCGGAACTCGAAGGGCGCTGCCTGCACTACCGCGTGCGGAACGCCGCCGACTTCGCCGGACAGGATCTGCTGATCGCGGGCGGCGGTGACAGTGCGCTCGACTGGACGCTCGCCCTCGTAGGGCCGGCCCGCGCGCTGGCACTCGTGCACCGGCGCGCGGAGTTCCGGGCCCAGCCAGCCAGCGTTGCGCGTATGCGGGAGCTGGCCGCGGCGGGCCGGTTGCGCCTGTTCGAAGGCAACGTCACCGGACTGTCGATCGTCGGGGATCGGCTGGCCGCGGCGCGGATCACCGCGCCCGCGGGCGATCTCGACGTTTCCTGCCAGCAGTTACTCGTGTTCTTCGGCGTGCACCAGCGGCTCGGACCGGTTGCCGACTGGGGCCTCGATCTGCACAAGCGCTCGATCCGGGTCGACACGGAGCGGTTCGCGACCAGCCAGCCGGGTGTGTTCGCGGTCGGCGACATCAACACCTATCCGGGCAAGAAGAAGCTGATCCTGTCGGGCTTCCACGAGGCGGCACTGGCGGCGTTCGGCGTGCAGCACTATCTGTATCCCGAACAGCGGCAGTACCTGCAGTACACGACGACGAGCCCGGCATTGCTGGCGCGGCTCGGCGTGGCGCCCGCCGACTGAAACAGCCGCCGTATGGATGCACGGCTGACGGAACTGTTGGATCTCCTCGACCTCGAGCGTCTCGAGGTCAACCTGTTCCGCGGCCAGAGCCGCGACATCGGTTCGCCGCAGGTGTTTGGCGGCCAGGTGCTGGGCCAGGCGCTGGTCGCCGCCTCGCGCACGGTCGAGGGCCGGCTGGTGCATTCGCTGCACGCGTACTTCCTGCGGCGCGGCGACGTCAACGCGCCGATCGTGTTCGAGGTGGACCGCAGCCGCGACGGCGGCAGCTTCACCAGCCGGCGCGTCGTCGCGATCCAGCACGGCCAGCCGATCCTGACGATGTCGGCCTCGTTCCATGGCGACGAACCCGGTCTCGACCACCAGGCGTCGATGCCCGAGGCGCCGCTGCCGGAGACGCTGCGCGACCTGCCGGCGCTGCACGCGAAACTGTTCGGACGGGAGGAGGAGGCACACGGCGGCCTGAAGTTCCAGCGCCCGTTCGAGTTCCGGCCGGTGCGCGTGCCGGAGTACTTCGAGCCGAAGCCGGCGCCGCCGCGCAAGCAGGTCTGGCTGCGCGCGGCCGGCCGTCTGCCCGACGACCAGCCGCTGCACCGCTGCCTGCTGACCTACGTGTCCGACTTCGACCTGCTCGACACGGCGATGCTGCCGCACGGCGTGTCCTTCCCGCAGGTGCAGATCGCCAGCATCGACCATGCGATCTGGTTCCACCGCGACGTGCGGGTCGACGACTGGCTGCTGTACGACATCGACAGCCCGAGCGCGTCGCACGCCTGCGGCTTCGTCCGCGCCTCGCTGTTCGCGCGCGACGGCACGCTGGTCGCCAGCGTCGCCCAGGAAGGCCTGATCCGCCGGCGCTGAACAAGGGGACGCTGCCCTTTTCTACGACGCGAGGACCTTGCCGGGGTTCATGATGCCGAGCGGGTCGAGCGCGCGCTTGAGGTCACGCATCACGGCCAGCGCGACCGGATCCTCGTAGCGCTCGAGTTCGGCGACCTTGAGCTGGCCGATACCATGTTCGGCGCTGATGCTGCCGCGGCAACGGGCGACCAGTCCGTGCACCGCCTGCCGGACTGTGTTCTCGGCGGCGCGCAGCGACGCGCCGTCGTCGCCGGCGCCTGCCGACACGTTGAAGTGCAGGCTGCCGTCGCCGAGATGGCCGTAGGTCACCAGCCGCGCGCCGGGCACGAGGCTCGCGATCGCGGCGGCGCCGGCGGCAATGAATTCCGGCACACGCTGCACGGCGACCGCGATGTCGTGCTTCAGGCTCACGCCCTCGCGTCGCTGGGCGAACGGGATTTCCTCGCGCAGCCGCCACAGCGCGTCGCGCTGGGCGAGCGTCGCGGCGAGCACGACGTCGCTGATTTCACCGGCCGCGATCGCCGCGGCCAGCGTTGCCTCGACGCGCTCGCGGGCCGCTGCCTCGGGCTCGTGCAGGCCGAACTCGACCAGCACATACCACGGCTGCACGCCCGCCAGCGGCTCGCGGGTGCCCGGCACGTGGCGCAGCACGAGCTCGAGCGCGACGCGCGGCAGCAGCTCGAAGGTCGACAGGGCATGACCCGCCGCGCCGCGCAGTCTGGCCAGCAGTGCGAGCGCGGCCGCCGGATCGGGTACCGCAGCGAACGCTGTCACCGTGCTCTGCGGCCGCGGGTGCAGGCGCAGGCAGGCGGCCGTGACGACGCCGAGCGTGCCCTCGGCGCCGATGAAGAGCTGCTTGAGGTCATAACCGGTGTTGTCCTTGGCGAGTGCCGTAAGCTGGTCGAGCACGCGCCCATCCGGCAGCACGACCTCGAGGCCGAGCACGAGGGCGCGCATCATGCCGTAGCGCAGCACCGCGGTGCCGCCGGCATTGGTCGAGATCACACCACCGAGCGTGCACGAGCCCTCGGAACCGAGCGACAGCGGCAGCAGCCGGCCGGCAGCGGCGGCCGCTTCCTGCAGCCCGGCGAGCACGCAGCCGGCCTCGGCGGTCATCGCGTCGCCGGCGGGATCGAGCGCACGGATGCGGTGCATGCGGCGCAGTGACAGCACCAGCTCGCGCCCGCCGGGTCGCGGCGTCGCCCCACCGCAATAGCTGGTATTGCCGCCCTGCGGCACGATCGCGACGCGGTGCGCGGCGCACCAGCGCACAAGTTCCGCGACCCGCGCGGTCGAGTCCGGCAGCGCGACCAGCGGCGTGTCGCCGTGGTACAGCGCGCGGAAATCGGTCTCGAACGGTGCCCGGTCCGCGGCCGCATCGAGGTAGCCGCCCGGTCCGAGCAGCGCCTTCAACTCGCCCAGCCACGACGCGGGCAGCGGCCCGACCGGATCGTTCATGGCGCCGATCTTACCGCCCGGGCGCCGACGATACGGAGGAACCGTTGCCGTGCGCGCCGGCGCCGCCCAGGGCTCGTGCAGCCAGCGATCGGGCCGACCGGCGAGTTCCGGCAACCAGCGCCGCACATGACGACCCAGTGGGTCGAACCGGCGGCCCTGCTGCCGTGCCCGCCTCACCGGGCTGCCAGCGCCCGGCGAGCCCTGCATCCCAGCGCACCCGGGGCAGCAGTCCGAGTGCCTCGAGCGGCAGGCCTCGCGCCCTTTTCGGTGGCGCCGGCGCACACCGCGGGGCGGGCAGCGGTGCCGGCAGTGCGGCCAGTCGTGGTTGCAGGCGACGCCAGAATGGCGTGAACACGCGCGGTGGCCGGCCGCCCGCGCTCAGCAGCGAGCCGGGTTCCGCCAGCAGATCCCCGTCATGAACGACTGTTTCCAGGCCGGCACGCGCCAGCTCGCCGGCGAGGGCGGCATCGCGCGCGGCCAGGGCCGGTTCGTGAGCGCGGTTCCAGTGAGCCCGTCGAGCCGCGTGAGACTGTGATGCAGCCACCAGCGGCCCGCGGCGCCGGGCGCTCCCGCACCTTCTTCGTCCGGGCCATGGACGTGCACCGCGACGACCGCGCCCCCGGCAGCCAGCACGGCGCTGAGCGCCGGATGGCCGCCGAGGCGCAGGTCGCGGCGGAACCAGACCAGCGTCGGGTTCAGGACAGCGGCGCGTTGCGCAGTGCCGCGATGCGCTCGGCCAGCGGCGGGTGGCTCAGGAACAGCCTGCGCAGGCCGGCAGCCCCGCCGCCGGCGATGCCGAACGCGGCCATGCGGTCGGGCAGTGCCTCGGGCTGGCTGCGCTGCAACGCCTCCAGTGCGCCGATCATGTTGTTGCGGCCGGCGAGGCGGGCGCCGCCAAGGTCGGCGCGGAACTCGCGCTGGCGGGAGAACCACATGACGACCATGCTGGCCAGGAACGCGAGCACCAGCTCAGTGACGATGGTCGTGATCCAGAAGGCCGGACCGTGCCCGTTCTCATTGCGGAACACGGCGCGGTCGACCAGATTGCCGACCAGGCGCGAGGCCACGAACACGAAGGTGTTGACGACGCCCTGGATCAGCGTCAGCGTGACCATGTCGCCGTTGGCGACGTGACTGACCTCGTGGCCGAGGACTGCCTCGACCTCGCTGCGGTCCATTCGCTCGAGCAGACCGGAGCTGACGGCGACCAGCGCCTTGTTGCGGCTGGCGCCGGTGGCGAAGGCATTCGGCTGCGGCGACTCGAACCAGCCGACCTCGGGCATGCCGATCCCGGCGAGCTGCGCCTGGCGGCGCACCGTCTCGACCAGCCAGGTTTCGGCCTCGTTGCGCGGCCGCTCGATGAGCTGGACGCCCATCATCCGTCTGGCGGTCCACTTCGACAGTGCCAGCGATACGAATGCGCCACCGAAGCCGAGCAGCGCGCCGAACACCAGCAGCGAATTGAAGTTGATGCCTTGCTGCGTCAGCCACGGCTCGAAGCCCAGCAGGCGCAGCGTGACGCTCGCCACGATCAGGATGGCGAAGTTGGTGAGCAGGAACAGCAGTACTCTCTTCATGCTGGCCTCAGATGGGTGCCGCCGGCGGCTGGTTCAAGTATATTCGCTGACATTATAGCGCCCCGGATCCGCCGGCCGCCGCGCGCGGGCGGCGTGGCCGCCGCGCGGAGGAAGGGTCGCCGATGCGCCTGACGATTCTCGGCGCCGCCCGCCAGGTGACGGGCTCCAGTTTCCTGTTCGCCAACGGCCCGCACCGCTTTCTGGTCGATTGCGGCATGTTCCAGGGCCCGCGCGGCGCGGTCGCGCAGAACCACCGGCCGTTCGCTTTCGACCCGGCGGCCCTCGATTTCGTGCTGCTGACGCATGCTCATATCGACCACAGCGGCCTGCTGCCACGGCTGGTGGCCGCGGGTTTCGCGGGTCCGGTGTACCTGACGGCAGCGACCCGCGATCTGCTCGGCGTGCTGCTGCCGGACAGCGCCTGGCTGCAGCAGATGGAGGCGGCGCGCAGCCACGGCCGGCGCGGCGCGCGGCCGGCGCTGTACACCGTCGCCGAAGCCGAGCGCGTGCTGCAGCATTGCCGGCCGGTCGATTACGACCTGCCGTTCGAACCGGCCGCCGGCATCCGCTGCCGGTTTCGCGATGCCGGCCACATCCTCGGCTCGGCGATCATCGAGCTGACTCTGACGGAGCAGGGCCTGGCGCGCTCGGTCGTCGTGTCCGGCGATCTCGGCCAGCCCGGCCGGCCGATCCTGCGCGACCCGGTGGCGATCGATCAGGCCGACGTGCTGCTGGTCGAGAGCACCTATGGCGACCGCGACCACCGCTCGCAGGCCGCCACCATCGACGAATTCGTCGCCACCGTGGGCGCCACGCTGCACGGGCGGGGCGGCAACCTGATCGTGCCGGCGTTCGCGGTCGGCCGCACCCAGGAACTCCTGTACTGGTTCAACGTGCTGGCGCGCGAGGGCCGGATCGAGCCGCCGCGGATCTACGTCGATTCACCGATGGCGACCGAGGTGACGCAGATCACCGCCCGGCACCTGGCGCTGTTCGATCAGGAAGCGCGCCGGCTGGCGGCCGCCGCGCCGGTGCCGGGGCGCGAGCCGCGCGTGCGCTTCGTCGGCTCGGTCGCGGAATCGATGGCGCTGAATCGCGTGCAGGGCGGCATCGTGATCATCGCGGCCAGCGGCATGTGCGAGGGCGGGCGGATCCGTCACCATCTCCGCCATCATCTGCCGAATCCAAGGAGCACGGTGATGATCACCGGCTTCCAGGCGCAGGGCACACTCGGGCGCGCACTGGTCGACGGCGTGCAGTGGGTCCGGATCCATGGCCACGAGCTGCGCGTGCGGGCCCGCATCGTGACCCTCGGCGGCTTTTCCGCGCACGCTGACCAGCATGCGCTGCTCGACTGGCTCGGGCATTTCCGCCGCCCGCCGGCCCGGACCCTGCTGGTGCACGGCGAGGAGCGTGCGCAGCTCGCATTCCACGAGCGGATCCGCCAGCGCCACGGCTGGGACTGTACGATCCCCGCACAGGGTGAGGTCATCGACCTCGGGAGGCTGTGATGAGCGAGCGACCGGAACCCGATGCGGCCGCGCTGGAGCAGATGGTCGAGGCGATCCGCAGCAGTCCGAGCTATCGGCTGGCCGAGGCCGATCACGAATTCCTCGAGGCCGACGCGGCGCGCCCGGCGCGGCTGGCGCTCGAGGCGATGCGCCCGGAGGAGCGACTGCGCGCCCATCACGTGGGCAGCACCGTGGTCGTGTTCGGCAGCTCGCGGATCCTGCCCCCGGCCCGGGCTGCGGAACGCCTGGCCGCCGCGCAAGCCGCGCTCGAACGCCGGCCGGGCGACGCGAACCTGGAGCGCGCGGTGGTCGAGGCCGGCCGGGGGCTGGCCTGGTCCCGTTACTACGACGAAGCACGCCTGCTGGCCCGCGAGCTCGCGCGTCACTGCACCGGTGCCGGCCGGCGGGAATTCGTCGTCGTCACCGGCGGCGGTCCCGGCATCATGGAGGCGGCCAACCGCGGCGCCTGGGAAGAGGGTGCGCCGTCCGCCGGGTTCAACATCGATCTGCCGAATGAACAGCGGCCCAATCCGTTCATCACGCCGGCGCTCGCTTTCCGCTTCCGCTATTTCGCCATGCGCAAGCTGCACTTCCTGTTGCGCGCCTGCGCGCTGGTGGCGATGCCGGGTGGCTTCGGTACGCTGGACGAGGTATTCGAGGCCCTGACCCTGGTACAGACCGGCCGCATCGCGCCCATGCCGGTCGTGCTGGTCGGCGGCGAATACTGGCGCCGTGCCGTCGATTTCGACTTTCTGGTCGCGGAGGGGCTCGTCAGCGCCGGCGAGGCGCGGCTGTTCACGATCGTCGACAGCGGGCTGGAGGCCGCGGCCGTCGTGCGCAGCTTCTACGGCATCAGTACCTGAAGCCGCGCCGTCTGCTCAGTTCTCGCGCTCAGCCTCGATCACCATGCGCACCAGGTGCACGAGCGAGGTCGCGCCCATCTTCTCCATGACCCGCGCGCGGTGGATCTCGACCGTGCGCTGGCTGACCTCCAGATCGCCGGCGATGACCTTGTTGGCCTTGCCCTTGGTCACGAGGTCGAGCACCTCGCGCTCGCGCGGCGTCAGCCGCGCGATGCGCTGGCGGATCGCGTCGCGTTCGCTCAGTTCGGCGCGTAGCGCCCGGTCGCGGTCGAGCGCGCGGTTGATGCGGTCGAGCAGGTCCTGGTCGCGGAACGGTTTCTGGATGAAGTCGATCGCGCCGGCCTGCATCGCCTCGACCGCCATCGGCACGTCGCCGTGCCCGGTGATGAACACGATCGGCGTGATCGAGTGCCGCTCGTTGAGGACCTGCTGCAGCTCGATGCCGCTCATGCCGGGCATGCGGATGTCGAGCACGATGCAGCCCGGGCACTCGGCATCGAACTGGGCGAGAAACTCGGCGGCGGAGGCGCAGGTGACGGCCGGCAGCCCGACCGAGCGCAACAGCAGGCGCAGCGAGGTGCACACGGCCACGTCATCGTCGACGACGAATACCGTTGGGGTCCTGTCATTCATCGGTGACTCCGGGTGAAGCCGGCAGCGTGAAGAATACCGTGGCGCCGCCGCCGGGTGTAGGGCGGTGGCCGAAACGGCCGCCATGCGCGCGCAGGATCGAGCGGCTGATCGCCACGCCGAGACCGGTCCCGGACGGCTTGGTGGTGAAGAACGGGTTGCCGAAGCTCTCGGCCACCTCACGGCTGATGCCCGGACCATGGTCGGCGACGCTGATCTCGATCTCGCCGGAGTCCATCAGCCGCGCGGCGACGACGAGCTCGCGCGGCCCGCTGACGGCCTCGTTCATCGCGTCGATCGCGTTGCGCACCAGGTTCAGCAGCACCTGCTGGATCTGCACCGGGTCGCAGTCGACGGTCGGCAGCGTGCCCGGCACGTCGAGCAGCACGCGGATGTTGCTGAGCCGGACGTCCGGCTCGGCGAACAGCAGCGTGTCCTCGATCAACTGCCCGGGGGGTACCGTCTCCTGGCGCACCTCGCGGTTACGGAGGAACACGCGCAGCCGGTGGATCACCTCGCCGGCACGCAGCGCCTGGGCGGCGATCTGTTCCAGCACCTCCTCGATCTCGTTGCGGGCGGCGCCGTCCGGGTTGCGCAGCATCCGCTGCAGCGCCTGCGAGAACGTGGTGATCGCGGCCAGCGGCTGGTTGATCTCGTGGGCCAGGCCGGCCGCCATTTCGCCCATCGTCGACAGCCGCGCGAACTGGGTCATGCGCTCCTGCGCAAGGCGCATCTCGTCGGCGGCGCGCGGCCGCTCGGTGACGTCGTACAGCGTGCCGGTCACCTGCAGCGTGCCGTCGGACTCCGGCAGCATCTGGGCGATCGAGTGCACCACGCGCAGCACGCCGCGGTCGGTGGTGATCCGGCACTCGAGGTCGAACAGGCCGCTGCTCATCGCCTCCTGCCAGCGGCGCCGGTAATTCTCCCGGTCGCCGGGGATCACGTAGCGCGCGACGAACTCGTCGGGTGTGACCGGACCCGAGGCCCGGTCGCGGCCGACGATGCGGTACATCTCGTCCGACCAGACCGTGGTCCCGAGCGGCAGGCGGGCCTCGTAGTTGGCGACGCCGGCCAGCGCCTGGGCCTGGCGCAGCAGCCGGCCGCCGCGCTGCAGCGGATCGAAACTGGCCGGGTCGCTGGCGTCGTGCAGAATGCCGACGAAGCGCGGCTCGGGTCCGCCGGTGATCTCGCCGATCGCCAGTGAGGCCATGAACTGGCTGCCGTCGCGCCGGCAGGCGTTGACCTCGCGGCGCCGGCCGATGGCCCGGCGCTCACCGCTCTCCCGGTAGCGGCTGATGTAGCCGTCGTGCTCGCTGCGGAACGGTTCCGGCATCAGCAGGCCGACGCTCTGGCCGATGATCTCGCTGGCCCGCCAGCCGAACAGCGCTTCGGCCGCCGGATTGAAATGCTCTATCCGGCCCCCGGCATCGGCGATGACGACGGCGTCGACGGCGGCCGCCAGCACCGCTTCGAGTTCGGGGGCGGCGGCCATCGGCGCGCCATCAGCCGCCCCGCACGGCGGGTGGCTGCGACTGGTCAATAGTCGTCCCGATCATCGTAATTCTCGTCGTCCTCGTCACCGGTCCAGCCCTCCGGCTCTTCGGTCAGCTCGAGGTCGAGTTCCTGCCAGGTCTCGTAGTCGACTTCCTCGACGTCGCCGTCCTCGTACTGCAGCTCGATCAGCTCCGAGTCCTCGTCGACGGACAGCACCTGGAAGACTTCGCCGTCCTCCAGGTTCTCGTACCACTTGCCGGGTACCGGGTTGTGATCGCGGTTCATCGGACTCCCTCGCTGCTGCCCGCCGACGCCGGTCGGTCGGACCGGCCCCGAGTTTACGTTCGCCGGCCGATCGGAAGCAATGACGGACCGCTGCCGGTGACTGCGGTTCGCGCCCGGAAGCGCCCGAGTCCGGGTAAACTGGTCTCTGCCGGTGGCTGTGCTTCGCGCCGGCGACGGTGCCGGAAGGAGCGGAGGTCCTGCGGATGAGCGACGACCAGGGAATTCGGGCCCGCCTGCTGGCGCAGAAGCAGGAACTGCTGGACCGCGCTGCCAAGGTCCGCGCCGACATCACGCGCTCGTCGGGGCCGCTGGAAAAGGATTTTGCCGAGCAGGTCGTGCAGATGGAGAACGATGCGGTACTGGCCGGAATCGGCGAGGCGGCGGCCGCCGAGATCGCCCAGATCAATCGCGCGCTCAGCCGGCTCGACCAGGGCAACTACGGACGGTGCAGCCGCTGCGGCGAGGCGATCGACGAGCGCCGGCTGCGGGCGCTGCCCTACTCGGATCGCTGTATCCGCTGCGCGGCCGCGAGCTGAGCAGCGCGTTCCACCTGCAACGGAGGGTACGTCAGAGACGATGCCGCAATACAGAGTACCGCTGCGCGAGATCCGCTTCGTGCTGCACGAAGTGCTGCACGACGAGTCGCATTACCGGGAGCTCGGTCGCGACGAACTGAACGCCGAGCTGATCGACGGCGTGCTGGAACAGTGCGCGCGCTTCGCCGAGGACGTCGTCGCCCCGACCAACGAACCGGGTGACCGCATCGGCGTGCGCCGCGAGGCGGACGGCCGGGTGGTGACACCGCCGGGCTTCGCCGCCACCTACCGGCGCTACGTCGAGGATGGCTGGGCCGCACTGTGCGGGCCGGCCGAGTTCGGCGGACAGGGCCTGCCGGAGAGCTTCGGCGTTCCGGCGGCCGAGATGACGGCGGCCGCGAACATGGCGTGGAAGCTGTACAGCGGCCTCAGCGACAGCGCCGTGCTGCTGCTGCGTCGGCACGCCAGCGCGGAACTGCAGCAGCAGTATCTGCCGAGGCTGGTCAGCGGCGAATGGCTGGCCTCGATGTGCCTGACCGAGGCGCATGCCGGCACCGACCTCGGCCTGATGCGCACCCGGGCCGAACCGGCCGGCGACGGCAGCTTCCGGATCACCGGCACCAAGATCTTCATCACCGGCGGCGAAAGTGACTTCGGCCCCAACATCGTGCACCTGGTGCTGGCGAAACTGCCGGACGCACCGCCGGGTTCGCGCGGCATCAGCCTGTTCCTGGTGCCCAAGTTCCTGCCGGCCGCCGACGGCAGTCCCGGTGAACGCAACGCCGTCATGTGCACCGGCGTGGAACACAAGCTCGGCATTCATGGCTCGGCGACCTGCGTGATGAACTTCGACGGCGCGCGGGGCTGGCTGGTCGGCGGTCCGCACCAGGGGCTGCGCGGTATGTTCACGATGATGAACCATGCCCGGCTGTGGGTCGGCGTGCAGGGTCTGGCCCAGTCCGAGGCGGCCTGGCAGGTCGCGCTGGCCTATGCGCGCGAGCGGCGCCAGGGTCGGACCCGGCATGGCGACGGCCGCAGCGGTGCCGACCCGATCATCGGCCACCCGGACGTGCGCCGGATGCTGTTCACGCAGAAGGCGCTGGTCGAGGGTGGCCGGGTGCTCGTGTACCTGGCTGGTCTGCAGCTCGACAAGTCGCTGCATCACCCGCTGCCGGCCGAGCGTGAGCGCGCCGCGGGGCTGCTCGCGATCCTGACGCCGGTGGTCAAGGCCTTCGTGACCGACCGCTCGCTCGAGTGCACCAGCCTCGCGCTGCAGATCCATGGCGGGCACGGCTACGTCCGCGAGACCGGCGTCGAGCAGTATTTCCGCGACGCGCGCATCACGCCCATCTACGAGGGCGCCAACGGCGTACAGGCGATGGACCTGCTCGGCCGCAAGGTGCTCGGTTCCGGGGGCGTGCTGGCGCGCCAGCTCGGCGGGCTGATCGGCGGCTTCTGCTCGAGCCACGCGCGCTACGAGGAGCTGGCCGGTTTCATACCGCGCCTGGCCGGACTGCTGAAGGAATGGAGCGAGGCGACCGAGGCGATAGCGCAGCGGGCCGCACGCGACCCGGACGAGGTCGGGGCCGCGTCGACGGACTATCTGATGCTGACCGGCTATCTGTGCCTGGCCTGGTGCTGGGCCAAGGTCGCGGCGGTGTCGGTGGCCGCGCTGCACAACGGCGCCGCGGAGGCGGATTTCTACCGGGCCAAGCTCGCGACCGCACGCTTCTACTACGCCAGTCTGCTGCCGCGCGCCGAGGCTCATCTCGACGCGCTCGGTGCCGGAGCCGCCACGCTGATGGAGCTGCCGGCCGAGCACTTCGCGCTCTGAGGCCGTGACTGTGGAGGCAAGGCGCAGCGCGGCGCGGCGCCTGCAGCAGGCACGGCGGGTCGTCGTCAAGATCGGCTCGGCCCTGCTGGTGGACCAGGCGACCGGCCGGCTCAACCGCCACTGGCTGGAAACGCTGGCCGCCGATCTCGCGCGGCTGCATGCGCGCGGCCAGCAGGTGCTGGTGGTCTCCTCCGGGGCGATCGCGCTGGGCCGGCGCCACGCCGGGCTGCCGGCGGGCCGGCTGAAGCTCGAGGAGAGCCAGGCCGCGGCGGCCGTCGGCCAGATCCGGCTCGCGCATGCCTGGAAGGAAGTGCTCGAGCAGCACGGGCTGAAGGTCGCGCAGGTGCTGCTGACGCTCGACGATACCGAGCAGCGCCGCCGCTACCTGAACGCGCGCTCGACCTTCCTGACGCTGCTCGGTCTCGGCGTCGTGCCGGTCGTCAACGAGAACGACACCGTCGCGACCAGCGAGATCCGCTACGGCGACAACGACCGGCTGGCGGCGCGCGTCGCGCAGATGCTGGCAGCCGACTGCACCGTGCTGCTGTCGGACGTCGATGGCCTGTACACCAGCGATCCGGCCCGCGACCGCGCGGCGGTACACCTCGCCGAGATCACGGACATCACGGCGCCGATCGCGGCGATGGCCGGCGGGCCGGGCACGGCCGACGGTTCCGGCGGCATGGCGACGAAGATCGAGGCCGCGCGCATCGCGCTGGCGGCCGGCTGTCACCTGTGCATCGCGCGCGGCGCCGTCGCCCATCCGCTGCAGGCGATCGAGGACGGCGCCCGCTGCACCTGGTTCGTCGCCGGGCAGTCGCCGCTCGCCGTGCGCAAGCAGTGGATCTCGGGGACGCTGCGGCCGGCCGGCGAGCTGATCGTCGATGCCGGCGCCGCCGCCGCGCTCGGCCGCGGCAAGAGCCTGCTGGCCGCCGGCGTCACCGCGGTGCGCGGGCGCTTCGACCGCGGCGACGCGGTGCGCATCGTCGACCCGACCGGTACCGAGCTGGGGCGCGGCCTGTCCGGCTACACGAGCGCGGACGCGGCCCGGATCGCCGGCCGGCGCAGCGGCGAAATCGAGGGCCTGCTCGGCTGGCGCGGTCGCGCCGAAATCGTCCATCGCGACGATCTCGTGCTGGTGCCGGGCACAGGGCGGAGGGAGGAAGATGACTGACCCGGTACTGCGTGAAGCGATGGACCGCCTCGGCCGCGAGGCGGTCGCGGCCAGTCGGGTGCTGGCGCGCGCGGCGCGGGCGCAGAAGGATCGCGCACTCATGGCGGCGGCCGCGGCGCTGCGCGACGGCGCGGGCGCGCTGCTGGCGGCCAATGCCGCGGACCTGGACGCGGCCAGCGCGGCCGGGCTCGGCGCCGCGCTGCTCGACCGGTTGCGGCTCGATCCCGCGCGGATCGAGGCGATGGCGCGCGGCCTCGAGGCGGTCGCGGCACTGCCGGATCCGGTCGGGCGCGTGCTGGCCGAGTGGATCCGGCCGAATGGCCTGACGATCCGCCGCGTCAGCGTGCCGCTCGGCGTGATCGCGATCATCTACGAGAGCCGGCCGAACGTCACCGCCGACGCCGGCGCGCTGTGCCTGAAGTCCGGCAACGCGGTCATCCTGCGCGGCGGCAGCGAGAGCACGCGCTCGAGCGCCGCGATCCACGACTGCCTGGTCGCCGGCCTCGCCGCGGCCGGTCTGCCGGCCAGCGCGATCCAGCGCGTGCCGACCCAGGATCGCGCCGCGGTCGGCTATCTGCTGGCCGAGATGGGCGCTTACGTCAACGTCGTCGTGCCGCGCGGCGGCAAGGGCCTGATCGAGCGCGTGCGCCGCGAGGCGCGCATGCCGGTGATCGGCCATCTCGACGGCAACTGCCACGTCTACGTCGACCGCGCGGCGGACCTGGCGATGGCGCGCGCGGTCGTGCTGAACGCGAAGATGCGCCGCACCGGCATCTGCGGCGCGACCGAGACGCTGCTGCTGGACCGCGGCTGCGCCGCGACGCACCTCGCGCCGCTGGTGCAGGACCTGCTGGCGGCCGGCTGCGAGGTGCGCGGCGACCCGGCCACCTGCGCGGTCGATGCGCGCGTGCGCCCGGCGACCGAGGAGGACTGGTACACCGAGTACCTCGACGCGATCATCGCGGTGCGGGTCGTCGACGGCCTCGAGGCGGCGCTCGCGCACATCGCCCGGTATGGTTCGGCGCATACCGATGCGATCGTGACCGCGGATGCCGCGGCCGCGGCGCGTTTCCTCGCCGAGGTCGACAGCGCGATCGTGATGCACAACACTTCGACCCAGTTCGCCGACGGCGGTGAGTTCGGCATGGGCGCCGAGATCGGCATCTCGACCGATCGCTTCCATGCGCGCGGCCCGGTCGGGCTCGAGCAGCTCGTCAGCTACAAGTACCAGGTCCTCGGCAGCGGTCAGCTCCGGCCGGGCTGAGTGCCGCCCGCCGCGTGCAGCAGCCCGCCGCGCAGCGACCAGACGTTGCGGCAGCCGCCGGCGCGCAGTTCACGCGCGGTGGCCAGGCTGCGGGCGCCGCGCGTGCAGACCAGCAGATAGCGCGCGTCCGGATCCAGCGCCGCCGGGCCCGCCAGCAGAGTCGCCATCGGCATCGCCATGTGACCGGTCAGGCCGAGCGGCTCGCTGTGGCACTCGTCCGGTTCGCGGATATCGATGATCCGGTAGCCCTGCGCCGCGGCGGCCGCGAGCGGCAGCGTGATTTCCAGCTCGGCGGCCGGCGTCTCGGCCGCGGCCGGGCCAATGCGGGTGCAGCGCCCGGCGCATTCGCTGGCGCGCGGCACGCGCAGCCGCCGCAGCTCCACGCCGAGCAGATCGACGAGCAGCAGCTCATCGCGCAACTGGCCCGGCAGATCGAGCAGGATCTTCAGCGCTTCAATTGCCTGCAACTGGCCGAGCAGCGCCGGCACCGGGCCCAGCACGCCGGCTGCGACGCAGTTGCCGACCAGCCCGTCGCGCGTCGCCTCGGGCCACAGACAGCGCAGGCAGGAGCCGCCGGACTCCGCGCGCACGACCTGCACCTGGCCCTCGTACTGGTGCACGCTGGCGAGCACCGCCGGCCGGCCGGCGAGCACCGCCGTGTCGTTGATCAGGAACTTGGCCGCGAAGTTGTCGCTGCAATCGACGATCACATCGCCGGCCATGACCAGCGCCGCCGCGTTGGCGGCGCTCAGGCGCACGGCATGTGCGTGCACGGTGATGCGCGGGTTGTAGGCGGCGAGGCGCTGCGCCGCGGCCTCGGCCTTGGGCCGGCCGAGATCGGCGGTCGTGTACAGCGGCTGGCGCGGCAGGTTGCTGGCCTCGACGCGATCGTCGTCGACGACGTGCAGCGTGCCGACGCCGGCGCCGGCGAGCGCGGCGAGGACGGCACAGCCGAGACCGCCGGCGCCGATCACGACGACGCTCGCCGCGGTGAGCCGGCGCTGGCCGGCCGCGCCGATTTCGGGCAGTGCCATCTGGCGCGCGTAGTCGAAGCGCGCATCGCCGGCCGGCTCGTCAGCGTGTGCAGGGCCGGCCTCGGCGCAGCGCTCGCAGTTGACCCAGCCGGAATCGCCGCTCTGGTAATGCTCCTTCTTCCAGATCGGCAGGCGGTGCTTGATCTCGTCGATGATCTCGCGGCAGGCGGCGAAGGCCTCGGCGCGATGCGCCGCGGCCGCCCCGACCCAGACCGCCAGCTCGCCGATGCCGAGCGCCCCGACGCGGTGCACGCAGCGCGCGGCGCGGACGCCGTGCCGCTGCATGGCCGCGGCGACGATGCGGTCACCCTCGGCGACGGCCAGTTCCTCGAAGGCTTCGTAGTCCAGCCCGGTGACGGGCTGCCCGGCGTCGTGGTTGCGCACCCAGCCCTCGAAGCTGGCGAAGCCGCCGGCGGCCGGATCGGCCAGCGAGCGGGCGAGCGCCGCAGGGTCGAGCTGGGCCTTGCTGAACTCGAAGGCCGGCATGTCAGCCGCCGGCGACCGGCGGAATGAACACGACCTCGTCGCCGTCGGCGAGTGGCGTGCCCCAGTCCGCGAACGCACCGTTGATGGCGACCTTGAGCTGCGCGCGGCCGAGACGGAAGCCGTGCCGGGTCGCCAGTTCCTCGTACAGCAGTCCCGGCGTCGGCGCGCTGGTCGCGAACTCTTCCTCGCGGCAGCCGGCCTGCTCGCGGAACAGCGCGAAATAGCGCAGCCGGACCTGCGGCATCAGCCCGCTCCGCCCGCGGCCAGCGCACGGCGCGCGGCGTCGTGCTCGGCGGGAGTGTTGGCGTTGTCGAGCGCGTCGGGGCGCGCCAGGCTGAGCAGCGCGACGTCGTGCCGGATCAGGAAACGACGCGGGCAGTGCTCGCCGGCGGTGACCCAGGCCTCGAGCGCGGTGCGGCTGGCCGGCTCCCAGATCGCGCATAGCGGTTCCGGCAGGCCGTCGTGGCTGCTGCGGTAGGCGGTGGCGAGGCGGGTCGAGTCGCGCCCGGCCAGCAGCGCATCGAGCGTCGCCCCATCGAGCAGCGGCAGGTCGCAGGCGACCACCAGCCAGGCGGCGTCCGGCGCGCTGGCCAGGGCGGCGAGAATCCCGGCAAGCGGCCCGCCGACGCCGGTGACGTCGATGAGCTGCGGCAACCGGGCGCGCAGTGCCTCCGCGCGCTGCTCGGCGCGTACCGACACGAAGGTCCGCGCAACGCGCGGCGCGACCAGATCCCAGGTGACCAGAAGCTGCGGCCGGCCGGTGTAGCTCAGCGCGGCCTTGTCGCGCTGCATGCGCGTGGACTGCCCGCCGGCCAGCACCAGCCCGTGCAGCCTGCTCACGGCGCTGCTCCGGCGCGGAACTCGCTGCGGCCGCCACTCTTGGCCAGCAGCCGCGTCTCGACGATCACGATGTCGTGCGACAGGGCCTTGCACATGTCGTAGACCGTGAGCGCCGCGACCGCCGCGCCGGTCAGCGCCTCCATCTCGACGCCGGTGCGGTGGTGCACCGCGGCGGTACAGCGGATCTCGACCTCGCCAGCCGCGTTCAGGCCGATGTCGAACTCGCAGCGCTCGAGACCGAGCGGATGGCAGAACGGGATCAGTTCGTGGGTGCGCTTGGCGGCCAGCGTGCCGGCCACGGTCGCGGTGCTGAACACCGGGCCTTTCGCCGTCTGGAAGCCGGCGGCCTGCAGTGTCGCCAGCGCCTCCGGCGGCAGCCGCAGCCGCGCGATCGCCGTGGCCACGCGCAGCGTCGCCTGCTTGGCCGTGACGTCCACCATCGCCGGCCGGCCCTGCTCGTCGACGTGCGACAGTTCAGCCGCCAATGTAGTACATCTCGATCCTGCGCTGCGGCTGGCTGGCGGGTGCGACGTTGCGCAGCTCGCTGTAGCGATCGGTACGCTCCGTCCAGCGGCTGCCGATCAGCGCCAGCAGCTCGTCGTCGGCCGCGCCGCCGCGCAGTCGCGCGCGCAGGTCGAGACCCTCGGTCGCGAACAGGCAGGTGTACAGGATGCCGTCCGAGGACAGCCGCGCTCGCGTGCAGTCGCCGCAGAACGGCTGGGTCACCGAGGTGACGAAGCCGATCTCGCCCAGCCTGTCGGTGTAGCCATAGCGCTGCGCGACTTCGCCGCGGTAGGCGCCGGCCAGCGGTCGCAGCGGGTACACGGCGGCGATGTGCTCGTACAGCTCGCGTGCCGGCACGACCCGCTCGAGGTTCCAGTGGTTGCGGTTGCCGACATCCATGTATTCGATGAAGCGCACCGTGATGCCGGTAGCGCGAAAGTGCCGGGCGAGGTCCAGCACCTGGCCGTCGTTGACGCCGCGCTGCACGACGCAGTTGACGCGGATCGGCGCGAGGCCCGCTTCGCGCGCGGCGCGAATGCCGTCGAGGACCCGGTCGAGCCCGTCGAAGCCGCCGTTCATGCGCCGGAAGGTCTCCGCATCGAGCGTGTCCAGGCTGACGGTGACCCGGCGCAGGCCGTTGGCCGCCAGCTCCGCGGCATGCTGAGCGAGCAGCACGCCGTTCGTGGTCAGCGCGAGGTCCTCGAGGCCCTCGATCACCGACAGCTCGCCGATCAGATCGGCGAGGTTCGAGCGCAGCAGCGGCTCGCCGCCGGTCAGGCGCAGCTTGCGCACGCCGTGCCGCACGAACAGGCGCGCGAGACGCGCGATTTCGTCGAAGGACAGGCGCTCGGCCGCGGCGAGGAAGCGGTAGCGATCGCCGTAGGTTTCGCGCGGCATGCAGTATGGGCAGCGGAAGTTGCAGCGGTCCATGACCGAGATGCGCAGGTCGGCGAGCGGCCGCCCGCGCGTGTCCTGTGGACCGGTTCGTGCCACCTGCACCAGCCTGCCCTGGCGGTTCATTTCGTCATCCGTCCTGCCAGTGATAGAACGTCACGCCGAGCCCCGCCGGGTGGACCGCCGGGCCCGGCGGCAGTTCCACGAAACCATCCGTGCCGCCGAGCGAGACGAAATCGCCGGAACCGCGCGTCGGCCGCGGGCGGGCCAGCGTCCTGCCGCTGCCATCGTACTCCAGCACGACCGGCAGGAAGAAGGCCAGCGCCGGCCGAACCTCGCAGGGCTCGGCGAGCGCGACCCGACGCGGCGGCGGCGCCGGTGCGCCACTCGCCGCGCGCAGCGCCGGCAGCACGTAGCGGCCGAGGCAGACCAGCACAGAAACCGGGTTGCCGGGCAGCGCGAACACCGCCGCTCCACCCGGCCGGACGCCGAACCACATCGGCCCGCCAGGCCGCTGCGCGATCTTGTGAAACACGCGTTCGACGCCGAGATCGCCGAGGACGCCGGGGACGAAGTCATAGCGACCCGCGGACACGCCGCCGCTCAACACGAGCACTTCGTGGTGGTCGAGCAGTTCGCCGAGCACACCGAGCAGCTCATCGCGCCGGTCGGGCAGGTGCCGGTCGGTCTGCGGCGCGAAACCGGCCAGCGCCAGCGCCGCTGCCAGCCCCTGCGGATTCGAGCGCCGGAGCTGATGGTCCTGGATCGGCTGGCCGGGCGGGACCAGTTCGTCGCCGGTCGAGATCACGGCGATGCGCGGCCGGCGATCGACACAGAGTGCAGTCAGCCCGGCCGAGGCGGCGATGGCGATTTCCGGCCCGCGCAGCAGGGCGCCCGGGCCGAGCAGCCGGCCGCCGGCCCGCGCGTCGCTGCCCCGGCGATGGACGTTCTGCCAGGCCGCTACCGCATAGCCATCTTCGAGCCGGGCGATGCCGTCCGCGACCCGGATCCGTTCCACAGGTATAACGGCGTCGCAGCCAGCCGGCAGCGACGCGCCGGTCATGATCTCGATGCAGTCGCCGGGCGACGGAAGCCGCAGCGGCAGGGCACCCGCGCCCTGCGTGCCGGCGATCCGGAACTCGCGCCGCCCGTCCGCGACCGCGGCTGCCAGGATCGCGATGCCGTCCATGGCCACGCGATCGAAGGGCGGGGCGTCGCGTTCGGCGACGATCTCCTGCCGCAGCGTGTGGCCGGCGCAGGACGCGAGCGGCAGTTCCGTGGTCGCGGCCCGAGGCAGGCCCGCCGCGATTGCCGCAGCCGCCGTGGCGGGGGTCAGCATCCGCGGCCGGTCACTTCTTGTCGCGGGCCTTGAAGACGCGAAGCTGCTCGTTGAACCGGCCCACGACCGACTCGACTTCGTCCACGGCCGAGTTGTTCTTCTTGGCCTGCATCGCCCGCAGTTCGTTGAGCCGCTGCTCGTCGTACAGCCCGCCCTTCTCGAAGGACTTCATCTCCAGTTCGAGGCAGGCGTTGTAGGCGGCGATGTCGTCGTTGAACTGGCGGACGGCCTTCTGCGCCTCGACCATTTCCTCGAAGGTCGCGATGTTGCCGTCCGGCAGGCTCTCCGGCGAGCGCGGATAGATGCATCCGGCCTGCGCGGTGGCGGCAGCGAGGCCCGCAAGGGCGGCGATCAGGGTGCTCTTCATCTTTCGGTCTCCATCAATGGCGCCGCGTGCGGAGCGGGTCCGGAATTCTAGCCTACGACCTCGGCGGTGGCCTACCGGTTCCCGCGCCGGCCCGGGCCGGGCGCTGTACAGGCCCCGGCCCCGGGCCCCAGAATCGCCGGATGCCGTCCCACCCCGCCGCGCCGCCGGATCCTCCCTGATGCGACCGACCCTGACCCTGCTGGAAGCGCCGCTGGTCGACCGGGTCATCGACGAAGCCCTGGCCGTGCTCGGGCACTTCGGCGTACAGATCCGCGATGAGGGCGCGCTCGCGCTGCTGGCTGACCGCGGCCTCGTCCCGGATCAGGGCCAACGGCGCCTGACATTCCCGCGCGGCGTCGTCGAGCAGGCGCTGGCGTGCGCGCCGCAGGCGATCACGCTGTACGACCGCGCTGGCGCCGAAGTCGCGGTGCTGGCCGGCGATACAGTGCACTTCGTGCCGGCGAGTTCGGCGCTGCACATCCTCGACCGCCGCACGCAGGCGATTCGCGAGCCGGACAGTGCCGACTTCGTCGAGTATCTGCGCGTGGCCGACGGCCTGCGCCATCTTGCCTATGTTTCGACGGCATTCGTGCCGCGCGACGTGCCGCAGGCGATCGCCGACGCCTGGCGGCTGTACCTCGTGCTCGCACATTCGCGGAGCCCGGTCGTATCCGGAGCGTTCACCGCGACCGGCGTGCCGCGCATGGCGGAGCTGCTCGGCGCTTTCCGCCATGACGCCGCCGACCTCGCGGCGCGGCCGCAGGCGATCTTCACGGTCTGCCCCGGCACGCCGCTGCGCTGGGGTGCGGACTCGATGACCAACCTGATCGACTGCGCCGGGCGCGGCATCCCGGTCGAGCTGGTGCCGGTATTGCTGCTCGGCATGATCGCGCCGGTCACGACGCTCGGCGCGCTGGTGCAGCACACGGCCGAAGTGCTCTCGGGCGTCGTCATCGCGCAGCTCGTGCGGCCGGGCGCACCGGTGCTGTTCGGCGGCGCGCCGGCCGCCCTGCACATGCGCCTGATGACCAACCCGATGACCGCGGTCGAGGCGCTGCGGCTGAGCTGCGCCTGTGCCCAGGTCGCGAAACGCCTCCGGTTGCCGTGCCAGGCCTACATGGCGCTGTCGGACGCGAAGGCCAACGATCCGCAGGCCGGCATGGAGACCGGCGTCGGCGCGTTCCTGGCCGCCAGCGCGGGCATCAATTCGGTCTCGGGGCCGGGCCTGCTCGACTTCGTCAACTGCTTCAGCCTGGAAAAACTGGTGTTCGACGACGAGATCGCCGGGCAGGCGCTGCACTTCGTGCGGCCGGTCGCAGTCCGCGACGACCTGCCGGCCGCCGGCCTGATCGAAGAGCTGCTGCGCAAGGAGCGGCTGCTGACGGCGGCGCATACGCGCCGCTACTGGCCCGAGGAACTGTACCTGCCGGGGCCGACCGTCGATCGCACGAACTGGAACCAGTGGGCCGGGCAGGGCCGGCGCGACTGGCGCGCCCGCGCCAACGCGGTCATCGATGAACTGCTCGCGGCCGGGCCGGCGCCCCGGCTCGAGCCGGCGCTGGATGCCGAGCTGCGCCGCATCCTGCGCGGCGGCGGTGCCGGCGACGCGCGCATGGAGCTGCCGGAATCCGCTGCGCTGCAGCGCAAGTAGCGCTGGCACGGGCGTGAAAACAGCGATCCGCTGCGCTATGCTGCCGGCCCGGCGTTGCGCCGGATCCCGGTCGGTCGCTGCATCGGTGAAGTGCGTGCCCGCGGCGCGCGCCGGGGAGTGAATGCGCCGCCGCGGACATCGGGCGCGCCTCGGGGAGACACCGTCATGGCCGAAGCATTCCTCTGTGACAGCATCCGCACGCCGATCGGCCGCCATGGCGGCGCGCTGGCGACCGTGCGCACCGACGATCTCGCAGCACTGCCGATCACCGAGCTGATGCGTCGCAATGCGGGCGTGGACTGGTCGGCCGTCGACGACGTCGTGCTCGGCTGCGTCAACCAGGCCGGCGAGGACAACCGCAATGTCGCGCGCATGGCGCTGCTGCTCGCCGGACTGCCGGCGACGATACCGGGCGCGACGGTCAACCGGCTGTGCGGCTCGGGCCTGAATGCGCTCGCCACCGCGGCGTGGATGGTGCAGACCGGCAGCGCCGAGCTGGTGATCGCCGGCGGTGTCGAGAGCATGAGCCGCGCGCCCTACGTGCTGTCGAAGGCCGAGGCGCCGTTCGGTCGCGGCCAGCAGCTCTACGACACCGTCATCGGCTGGCGCTTCATCAACCCGCGGCTCGAGCGGCAGTACGGCGTCGAGTCGATGCCGGAGACGGCCGAGAACCTCGCCGCGCAGTTCGCGATCTCGCGCGCGGATCAGGACGCCTTTGCGCTGCGCAGCCAGCAGCGGGCACTGCGCGCCCAGGCCGATGGCACGCTGGCCGAGGAGATCATGCCGGTCACGCTGCCGGCGCGGAAGGGGACTCCGGTGGTCGTGGCGCAGGACGAGCATCCGCGCGCGACCACGCTCGAAGCGCTGGCCAAACTGCCGGCACCGTTCCGCGATGGCGGCACGGTCACGGCTGGCAACGCCTCCGGCGTGAACGATGGCGCCGCTGCGCTCGTGATTGCGAGCGAACGTGCCGCCGCGCGCCACGGCCTGACGCCGCGCGCGCGGATCCTCGGCGCCGCGGTCGCGGGCGTCGAGCCACGCATCATGGGCATCGGCCCGGTGCCGGCGACGCAGAAGCTGCTCGCACGCCTCGAGCTGCCGGTCGCGGCCTTCGAGGTCATCGAGCTGAACGAGGCCTTCGCGGTGCAGGCGCTGGCGGTGCTGCGCCAGCTCGGCCTGCCTGACGATGCCGCGCACGTGAACCCGAACGGCGGTGCGATCGCGCTCGGTCACCCGCTCGGCATGAGCGGCGCGCGCATCGCGACGACCGCGGCGCGGCAGCTCGCGCGGACCGGCGGCCGCTACGCGCTGTGCACCATGTGCATCGGCGTCGGCCAGGGCATCGCCGTCGCGCTGGAGCGGGTCGCATGAGTACGCCGGTGCGCATCGAACGGGACGGACCGGTTGCGGTCATCGTGATCGACCACCCGCCGGTCAATGCGCTGGCGCTGCCGGTGCGGCAGGCGCTGCTCGTCGCAATCGAGCAGGCCGAGGCCGATCCGGCGGTGCGCGCGCTCGTCGTGCACGGCCACGGTCGTGCCTTCATCGCCGGCGCCGACCTGCGCGAGCTCGACGAACCGGTGCGGCCGCTGCCGCTCGGCGAGGTCCTCGCGCGCCTCGAGGCCTGCGCCAAGCCGGTCGTCGCCGCACTGCACGGCGCGACCCTCGGCGGCGGCGCGGAGCTGGCGCTGGCCTGTCACTATCGCGCGGCCGCGGCCGACCTGAACTTCGGCCTCCCGGAAGTCACGCTCGGCCTGCTGCCCGGTGCCGGTGCTACGGTTCGGTTGCCGCGCGCGGTCGGCTGGCAGGCGGCGCTCGAGCTGATGACCGGTGGCAAGCCGATCGACCGCGGGCGCGCCCAGGCGCTCGGCCTGGTGGATCGGCGGCTCGATGGTGACCTGCGCTCCGGCACAGTCGCCTACGCACTGGAACTGATCGCCCAGGCCGCACCGCCGCGGCGGCTGTGTGAGCAGCCGGCGCCCGACTGCGCGCCGGAGTTCTTCGCCGAATACCGGCGCTCGCTGCCGCGCGCCTTGCGTGGCTCGGCGGCGGTGGAGCGCGTGATTCTCGCGACCGAGGCCTGCGCGCGGCTGCCGTTTGCGGCGGCCGACGCACGGGCCCGCGAGCTGTTCGATGAGGCGCGGCATTCGGTCGAGTCACGTTCGCTGCGGCATTTGTTCTTCGCCGAGCGCGCGGCGGGCGACGGTGGCGGCGGCGCGCGCCCGGTCGCGCGGGTCGCCGTGATCGGCGCCGGCACGATGGGCGCCGGCATCGCGATCAGCCTGGCAGGCGCGGGACTCGAGGTGACGCTCATCGATGCGCAGCCGCAGGGGCTTGCGGCCGGACTCCAGCGGGTCGCGCAGACTTTCGCTCAGTCCGCGACCAAGGGCCGGATCAGCGAAGCCGAGGCTCAGGCCGCGACCACGCGCGTGCGCGGCGCCGGCGAGGTCGCCGCCGCCGGCGATGCGGAGCTGGTCATCGAGGCCGTGTTCGAGAACCTCGCAGTCAAGCGCGAGCTGTTCGGGGAGCTGGGCCAGTTCTGCCGGCCCGGAACGGTACTCGCCACCAACACGTCGACACTCGATGTCGATGCAATCGCTGCTGCCAGCGGCCGGCCTGCCGATGTCGTCGGCATGCACTTCTTCAGTCCGGCCAACATCATGCGTCTGGTCGAGATCGTGCGCGGGCAGGCGAGTTCAACGGCGGCGCTGGCGACCGCGCGCGCCGTCGCCAAACGCATCGGCAAGATCGCGGTCACGGTCGGCAACTGCTTTGGCTTCGTCGGCAACCGGATGCTGTACGCCTACGGTCGCGAGCGTGAGCTGATGCTGCTGGAGGGCGCGAGCCCGGAGCAGATCGACGCGGCGATGGAACGCTTCGGCATGGCCATGGGGCCGAACGCAGTCGGCGATCTCGCCGGTCTCGATATCGGCTACCACGTGCGCCGCGAGTGGCGGGGCCGGCCGGACGATCCGCGCTTCTTCCGCGTTTCCGACCGGCTGGCGGAGCTCGGTCGCTTCGGCCAGAAGACCGGGCGCGGTTTCTACCGCTACGAAGCGCCGGGCAGTCCACGCCAGAGCGACCCGGAGGTCGCGGAGATCATCCGGGCTGAGGCGGCGCAGCTCGGCATCGCGCAACGCGTGATCGCGGAAACCGAGATCGTCGAGCGCTGCGTCTGGGCGCTGGTCAACGAGGGTGCGCGCATTCTTGCCGAAGGCATCGCCGCGAGCCCCGCCGACATCGACGTGATCTGGTGCAACGGTTACGGCTTCCCGCGCACCCGCGGCGGCCCGATGTTCCATGCCGACACGGTCGGCCTCGCCAGCGTGCTCGCGGCCACGCGCCGCTACGAGCGCGAGCAGGGCCCGCGCTACTGGACGCCGGCGCCGCTGCTGGCCGAACTCGGCGAACGGGGCAGCAGCTTCGCGCGCTGGCAGGCGGAGCGGGGCGGGTAGGTACGGCGCCCGGCAGCGGGATTCCACAGCGTTGCCGGTTGTGAGCGACGTGCTGATACCCTCGGTATGAAAGTAGCGGTGTCGATTCCCGATGAGGTCTTTGCCGAGGCCGACCGCGTGGTAGCGGAACTCAGGACTTCGCGCAGCCAGCTCTACGGTCGCGCGCTCAGGGAGTTCCTGGCGCGGCACGCCCCGGAGCAGGTGACCGAGGCGATGAATCGCGTCTGTGACGCGGTGGGGGTGGAGTCGCAGGAGGTTCGTCGCCGCGCCGTGCGCCGGATCCTGCAACGGGTCGGGTGGTGATGGCGCAGGCCGAGGTCGGGTGGGCCGACCTGAGCGAACCGGTCGGATCGGAGCGCGGCTTCCGGCGACCGGTGCTCGTCGTCCAGGGTGATGCGCTGAATCAGAGCCGGATCGCGTCCGTGAACTGTATTCCGCTGACCAGCATTCTCAAGTGGGGCAATGCTCCCGGCAACGTCGTGCTGAAAGCCGGACTCACCGGTCTGCCAGGGGACTCGGTAGCGAATGTCTCGCAGATCGTGGCGATTGACCGGGAGATGCTGAGCCAGGGTGTCGGTAAGGTCCGGCGGCGCCAACTCGAACTCGTGCTTGCTGGCCTCGATCCCGTCCTGGGGAGGTAGCGGGACACGCGGGCGGGCCGGGCCGCAATGCTGCGTCCGATCAGTTGGCGAATAGCGAAGCCTGATTCGCATTTCGGTTGAATGAGCAGCCAATCCGTCGCGATCCCACTCGCGAACCCAGCCGATCCACACGGATTCGCTCCCGGGCCCCGGGCCGAATTGAAGCTGCCCTCGCGGCGGCGTAGCATCAGCCCATGATCGATTGGTCCGTTTGCCCGGCTGTCGAGCGCGATTCGGAGCGCGTCAGCGGTTCCTGGGTGTTTCGAGGGACGCGAGTTCCGGTGGCGGCCCTGTTCGAGAATCTCGAAGACGGGGTGCAACTGACCGAATTCATCGAGTTGTTCCCTGGCGTCAGTCTGCATCAGGTCCGGACAGTGCTGGAATACGCGGCGCGTTCGCTGGAAGTTGCGTGAGTGCGCATCCTTCTCGACCAGGGAACGCCTGCGCCATTGCGCCTGTACCTTCGGCCACATGAAGTCGCGACGACGTTCGAATTGGGCTGGAGCGGTTTGAGCAATGGCGACCTGCTGGCGCGGATCGAGGCCCCGGCATTCGACGTGCTGGTCACGACGGATCAGAATCTCCGTTACCAGCAGGACCTGCGGAATCGACGCGTTGCCATCGTCGTCATCCTGACGACGAGTTGGCCGCGAATTCAGCGGGCCGTCGAGGACGTGATTCGCGCTGTCGACTCGGCAAGGCCAGGCGAATACTGCGAGGCTCCAATTCCCGCCTGAGTCCCCAGGGCCGGCCGCGAGCCAGTGTTCCACGTGTACGGACCCGTGGGGATCGATTGGATTTCGACGAGAGGATTGTGACCGCGGTCAGGCGCAGGTCGCGCTCGTCGCGGTCATTGATGAATGGGACGCTCGAACCCGTTCGCCGGCGCGCGGGCCGTCGAAATCGGCTGTCCGCACTTCGAGTAGCCAGTCTGCGGCACAACCGGCTGCCGCTCGGGTCTTCATGGTTGGGTTTCGGCAAGGGTGCGGCAGCATGCGCTGTAGCGACACACTGTAGCGACACACTTGCGTTTGGTCATACCATGTGAAAGTATATCTGCATGCAGCAGCGGCCGTTCTGGACTCGCCGGCTCGAAGCCCTGTGGCAGCAGCAAACGCTGATCTGGCTGCCTGGTGTGCGCCGGGTCGGCAAGACGACATTGTGCCAATCGCTCCCGCATACCGAGTATTTCGACTGTGAATTGCCGCGTCAGCGACGCGCGATGGAAGACCCGGAAGCGTTCCTTGCCTCGCTCGCCGGCAAGCGTGTGGTGCTCGATGAAGTCCATCGACTGCGCAACCCGTCGGAACTCCTGAAGATCGCGGCCGACCACTACCCGACGGTCCGCATCCTCGCCACGGGCTCCTCCACACTGAGCGCAACGCGCAAGTTCCGTGATTCGCTGACGGGCCGAAAGGCGGAGCTGTGGCTCACGCCCGCCATCAGCGACGACCTGGATGCCTTCAGGATCGCGGCACTCGAAACTCGCCTGAGTCGCGGCGGGCTGCCGCCATTTCTGCTGGCCAGGGAGCCCGTGGAACGCGATTTTCAGGACTGGATGGACGCCTATTGGGCCAAGGACATCCAGGAGTTGTTTCGGCTGGAGCGGCGCCATTCGTTCCTGCGGTTTGTCGAGCTGCTGCTGGCGTCCAGCGGCGGCATTTTCGAGGCGACCCGCTTTGCCAGGCCTTGCGAAGTAAGTCGACCGACGATCAGCAACTACTTGTCCGTGCTCGAAACAACTCTGGTTGCTCATGTGATCCGACCCTACACCACCGGCAAAGTCAGCGAAATCGTCGCGGCCCCGAAGGTGTATGGATTCGACACCGGCTTTGTGCGCTACTTTCGCGGGTGGACGGAAATGCGGCGCGAGGATCTCGGCTTGCTCTGGGAGCACTACGTACTGAACGAGCTGCAGGCTCGCCTGCAGACGCATCGCATACGATACTGGCGTGACAAACAGGGCCACGAGGTCGACTTTGTCATTGCTGGTGCCCGCGGGGCCCTGCACGCGATCGAGTGCAAGTGGTCCGCCGGCGACTTCGATCCCGCTGGCGTAAAGGCCTTCGCTTCCCGTTATCCGAATGCAATCGTGTCGCTGGTCGCACAAGACGTCGGTCGCCGCTATGTCCGACGTTTCGGAGACCTGTCGGTGTCAGTGATGAACCTGCAGTCACTATGCGCCGACCTGATGGCAGCGCCCGGCAGATGACGGAGATCCAGCGCGACCGCGCCGATCAGGCAGTCGGCCGGAAGCCGGTGTGCCTGTCGTCTGGCAATGGTCGATCGTGAGGGACGCTGCCCTGCCGATGCCCTGCCGATTGCATCCCCCCGCGATTCTCTCTAACATCCGCTCGCGCCTTGGGGTGGTCTCAAAGACCTGAGACGTCGGATGCCCGTACGGGCTGACCGGCGAACCCGTTGAACCTGATCCGGTTAGTACCGGCGGAGGGAGCAGGCATGCTGCGAGCCCGAAGATTCCCGCTGTTGCCGCTGTTGCTGGCATGCGCCGGCACCCAGGCCACGTTCGCTCAGCAACCCGCGCCGCTCGAGGAAGTCATCGTGACTGCGACGCTGCGCGCCGTGCCGGTGCTGGAGCTGCCGGCCAGTGTCACCGTGCTCGGCGCCGACACCGTGCGTGATGGCGCGGTGCAGCACCTCGAGGAACTGCTGCCGCAGGTGCCGTCGCTGTCGTGGGCCGGCGCCAGTTCGCGGCCGCGGTATTTCCAGTTGCGCGGCATCGGCGAGCTGGAGCAGTACCAGGGCGCGCCCAACCCGTCGGTCGGCTTCCTGATCGACGAGATCGACTTCAGCGGCATCGGCATGGTCGCGTCGCTCATCGACGTCGAGCAGGTCGAGGTGCTGCGCGGGCCGCAGGGCACGCGCTACGGCGCCAACGCACTCGCCGGCCTGATCAAGGTGAAGACCCGCGATCCGGTCGCCGAACCGGGCGCCTCGTTCGAACTCGGCGCCGGCGACGACGGCCTCTGGTCGGCCGGCGTCGTGACCGGCGGCGCGCTGCCGGGCACAAGCACCGGCGCGTGGCGCGCGGTGCTGCAGCGCGCGCGGTCGGACGGCTTCCGGCGCAACACCGTCCTCGGCCGCGACGACACCAACGGCCGCGACGAGCTGACCGCGCGACTCAAGCTGCATCTCGATCTGCCGCGCGGCTGGCATGCGGATCTCAGTCTTCTGTACCTCGACTTCGACAACGGCTACGACGCCTTCGCGATCGACAACAGCCTGCGCACGCTGTCGGACCGTCCCGGCCGCGATGCGCAGCGTTCGACCGGTATCTCACTCGCTGCCGGCTGGCGCGGTGCCGACGGTCTGGAACTGCGCTCGACCACAGCCTGGGCGGATTCCGACATCGAGGCGAGCTTCGACGGTGACTGGGGCAACCCGGAAAGCTGGGGTAGCGCGGGCCCGTACGACTTCTTTTCGCGGACGCTGCGTGGCCGCAGCACGCTGTCCGAGGATCTGCGCCTGCTGTCGGGCACCGGCGGCGACTGGTCGTGGCTCGCCGGCCTCTGGTGGCTGCGGCTTGAAGAGAGTAATCGCGTGCGCGACGATGGACTGTATCTCGACTGGCCCTATGAGCGCGTGCTCGACAGCGACTATGACGCGACCAGCCGCGCGCTGTACGGGCAGGTCGAGCGGGCGGTTGCGCCGGCCACGCGCGTCACATTCGGCCTGCGCCTCGAGGAGCGCGTGGCCCGCTATACCGACAGCGACGGCGGCGACTTCCATCCGCGCGATCCCATGTGGGGCGGGCAGGTTTCGGTCACGCATGCGACCAGCGCGACGCAGAGCCTGTGGCTCGCGCTGTCGCGCGGCTTCAAGGCCGGCGGCTTCAACATCGGCACGGCCGTGCCGCAGCAGCGCCGTCAGTTCGAGCCGGAGTACCTGTGGAGCCTCGAGGCGGGCTGGAAGCTGCGCGGGACCGGGCGGACGCTCGCAGCCGACGTGAACCTGTTCTATACGCGCCGCGAACAGCAGCAGGTCGCGACTTCGTTCCAGCTCGACCCGCAGGATCCGCTGACCTTCCTGTTCCTGACCGACAATGCCGCGAGTGGCGAGGCCGTCGGCCTCGAAGGCTCGCTGCGCTGGCGCGCGACGGCGCGGCTCGAGCTGGGCGCCAGCGGCTCGCTGCTGCGCTCGCGTTTCCTCGGCTACCAGTATGGGGCGCGCAATCTGAGCGGCCGCGCCTGGGCGCATGCGCCCGAGTGGAAGTTCGCGACCTTCGCCGCCTGGCGCCATCCGCACGGCTGGATGGCGCGCGTCGACTGGAGCGGCACGGCCGGCTTCTATCACGACACCAGTCACGACCAGCGGGCCGGCTCGTACTTCCTGACGAACCTGCGTGCCGGCTACGAGCGCGAGCGCTGGTCGCTGCACGCCTGGCTGCACAACGCCTTCGACCGTCGCTATCCGGTGCGCGGCTTCTGGTTCGGCAACGAGCCGCCGGATTTCCCGGAGAAACTCTATGTCCGGCTCGGCGATCCGCGCCAGTTCGGCGTGACCGCGCGTTATTCCTTCTGAGCGACCCTGGGGACCCTCATGCACATCGCCGTCGAGCTCAGCCTGTATCCGTTGTCCGGCGACTTCATCCCGCCGATCCAGGACTTCATCGAGCGCCTGAACGCGCACCCGGAGCTGCGCGTCGTGACCAACGCGTTGAGCACGCAGGTCAGCGGCGAGCTCGAGCGCGTCTTCACGGCGCTCGCTGCGGAATGCGGCCGGACCTTCGCCGCACCGTGGCGCTCGGTGTTCGTGATGAAGGTGCTGGGCGGCGGTGACTGATCTCGCGCGCGCGCTGCTCGACGCTTTCATTGCCGGTGCCCGGGCGACTTCCGTCACCGAGCTGATCGCGGTGCTGTTCGGCCTCGGCTACATCGTGCTCGCGATCGGGCGGCGGCGCGCGTGCTGGATCGCGGGCGGTATCGGCACGGCGCTGTACGTGCTGGTGTTCTTCGCGGCGCGGCTGCCGCTGCAGGCCGCGCTGCAGGTGATCTACGTCGCGATGGCCGCGTACGGCTGGTGGGCGTGGCGACCGGAGGCGGGCGCAGCGGCGATCGCGCCGCGACGCTGGTCGCTGTGGCCGCAGCTTCTGACCGCGGCCGCGGTGCTCGCGGCGACCGCCGTCACCGCACCGCTGCTCGCCCGCTTGGCCGCAGCGGCGGCGCCGGTCGCCGACGCACTCGGCACCTGGGCCAGTATCGCGGCGACGTGGATGCTGGCGCGACGGATGCTCGAGAGCTGGCTGTGGTGGATCGTCATCGACAGCGGGCTGGCGCTGCTGTTCTTCAGCCAGGGTCTCGTGTTCACCGCCGCGCTCTACCTCGCCTACGCCGTGCTCGCGGTCGCGGGCTGGCGCAGTTGGCGCGCGGCACTCGGTCCGGCCGCGTGACCGGTATTCCGCCGGAGGTCTGTGCCGCACTCGGGCTCACGGACCCGGACGTGCAGCCGCTGCCCGGCGGCCCGCTGAACCGGGCCCTGCGTGTTCGCGATGCCGGCCGCGACCTGGTCGTACGGCTGCCGCATGCCGGCGGCGTGGCGCTCGGCGTCGACCACCGGAGTGAATTCGCGATGCAGCAGCTCGCGGCGGCGGGCAGCCTCGCGCCGCCGCTCGTGTTCGTGCAGCCGGCCACCGGTCTGCTGGTCACCGGCTTTGTCGCCGGCCGTACGCTGGCGCGCGCGGACCTGCACGAGCCGGCGCTGCTGCGGCGGCTCGGTAGCTGGTTCGCGCGGCTGCATGCGCTGCCGGTGCCGCCGGACCTCGCGTTCGTGGATTTCGGCGCGCGTGCGGCCGGGTTCCTCGCCGCGGCGGCGGCGGACGGTGCCGCGACCGTGGCCGCGACCAGTGCGGAACTCGCATCGCTGCGTGCCGCACTCGGCCCCCCGGCCGTCGTGGTTCCCTGCCACCACGACCTGCACCATCGGAACCTGATCGACACCGGCAGCGCGCTGGTCGCGGTTGACTGGGAATATGCAGGTCCCGGTGATCCGGCGGCCGATCTCGCCGCCTGCATCGGCTACCACGAGCTCGACGCACGGGAGGTCGAGGCTCTGCTCTCCGGCTATGGTCCGGGGGCGGCGGCGCTCGCGCCGCGCCTGCCGGTACTGACGCAGATCTTTGCCTGGCTGTGCGCCGGCTGGGCAGCGCGGGCCGACCGGCTGCAGCAGGCCGCGCTGCCAGCGCACGGGTAGACTGTCGCCTCCAGCGCCCGGAACCCGGCGGGGCGGAGGACGGAATGATGGGGAAGCTCACGGCTGGCGAGGCGCGGTTGCTCGATATCCTGCAACAGGACGGGCGGATCACGAATCAGGAGCTGGCCGAACGGGCCGGCATGTCGGCCTCGCCCTGCTGGCGCCGCGTGCAGGCGCTGCAGGACCGCGGCGTCATCCGCCGCCATGTCACGCTGCTCGACCCGGGGAAGATCGGGCTGCAGGTCATTGCCTGGGCGGCGGTGCAATTGCAGTGCTACAAGGAGGACGAAGTCCGCCGCTTCGAGGAGTCGGTCGCCGGCGTACCCGAGATCGTCGAGTGCTACTCGGTGATGGGCGAGTCGGAGTACGTGCTGAAGGTCGTGGTGCCGGACCCCCAGGCCTACGATCGCTTCCTGCACGAGTTCCTGTTCAAGGTTCCCGGCCTGGTCCGCGTGCGTTCGAGCCTGGCGCTGCGCGAGGTCAAGTACACGACCGTACTGCCATTGCAGCAGGCGCTCGCCTGACCCCGGGGCGCGGCGCGCGCCGGCGGCAAGAAATCCCCGCGACCCGGCCGCGGTGAGGTCAATCCTGCCGCGGCGGGCCGCCGCGGCGCCGCGCTTCGCAAGCCCCTTTCCGCCGCTTGCACTAGCCTGTCGGGATCGCAGTGACCCGGCGGGAATACCCAGTGATCACGATCAGCGGCTCGAATCTCAGGATCGCCGATATCGCCGCCGTGGCCCGCGGCGCCCCGGTGCAGCTCGCGGACGACCCGGCGGTACGCGCGCGCATCGACGCATCGCGCGCCTACATCCAGGACGCCGTCGATGCGGGGCGCGCGATCTATGGCGTGACCACGCTGTTCGGCGGCATGGCCGACCAGTACATTCCGCCCGAGCTCGCGGCGCAGCTTCAGCAGAACCTCGTGTTCCACCTGTCGGCGACGGCCGGCGAGCTGCTGCCGGTGCCGGACGTGCGCGCGGCGCTGCTGCTGCGGGCCAATTCCCTGATGCGCGGCGTGTCCGGCATCCGTTTCGAGATCCTGCAGCGCTTTGCGACGTTCCTCAACGCGGGCGCGACGCCGCTGGTGCATGAGCTCGGCTCGATCGGCGCGAGCGGCGACCTGATTCCGCTCGCTTACATGGCCGGCGCACTGGCCGGCGTCAGCAGCGATTACCGGGTCAACCTGCAGGGCGAAATCCTCGACGCCCCGACCGCGCTCGGCCGGCTCGGGCTGGCGCCGATCCCGCTCGCCGCCAAGGAGGGACTCGCGCTCGCGAACGGCACTTCGGTGTGCACCGGCATCGCCGCGAACTGCATCGACCGGGCGCGCTACCTGCTGGCGATCGCGTTGACCGTGCAGGCGCTGTACCTGCAGGCCTTGACCGGCACCGCGCACTCGTTCGCGCCGTTCCTGCACGAGCACAAGCCGCACCCCGGGCAGCAGCGCGCGGCGCGGGCCATGGCCCGGCTGCTGGCCGGTTCGCGGCTCACCTTCGAGGCCGTGCACGGCGACATCGAGCAGCGCCGCGGCCGGCTGGTCCAGGACCGCTATTCGCTGCGCTGCCTGCCGCAATTCCTCGGCCCGGTCATCGACGGCGTCAACCAGATCGCCGCGGCGATCGAGATCGAGGCCAACTCGGCCAACGACAACCCGCTGATCGACGTGGCCGGCGACTTCGTCCACCACGGCGGCAACTTCCTCGCGCAGTACACCGGCGTCGGCATGGACCAGTTGCGCTATCACCTCGGCATGGTCGCCAAGCACCTCGACGTGCAGATTGCGCTGCTGGTCGAACCGGCCTTCAGCAACGGCCTGCCACCATGCCTGGTCGGCAACCTCGAGTACCAGACCAATCTCGGGCTGAAGGCGCTGCAGACCGCCGGCAACTCGATCATGCCGCTGATCTCCTGGTACGGGACGCCGCTCGCGGATCGCTTCCCGACGCATGCCGAGCAGTTCAACCAGAACGTCAACAGCCAGGGCATGGGTGCGGCGCTGCTCGCGCGCCGCTCGCTGGACCTGCTGGAACATTACCTGGCGAACGCACTGATCTTCGCCGTGCAGGGCGCCGACCTGCGGTCGCGGCTGGTCGCCGGCACCTGTGACGCGCGGCGCACGCTGTCGCCGGCGACGGCGGTGCTGTACGAGGCGGTGCGCGCCGAGCTCGGTGTGCCGCCGCGGGCTGACCGGCCGCTGATCTTCGACGATCGCGACCAGTTTCTCGGCGGCTACGTCGCGCGCCTGATCGACGCGATCCGGGCACGCGGCGCCATCGCGGTCGCGGTGCAGGACGTGGCCGTCGACCTCGCCGCCTGAGCGCTTGCGCCGGATCGCCGCCGTCGCGCAAACTGCGGCCCCGGTGCGGCCCCGGTGCGGCCGCCGCAGGCCGCACCGGCACCGGACCACACAAGGAGCGTGGTGATGGCGGAGATCGTCGTCGTGGACCGCAGCGGCCGGGAGCATCGCGTGCCGGGGAAACGCGGCCACAGCCTGATGGAGACTCTGCGCGAGCTGGACTACGGCGTCGCCGCGATCTGCGGCGGGCTGTGTTCCTGCGCCACCTGCCACGTCTATGTCGACGGGCCCTGGCGGGCGCGGCTGCCGGCGATGCAGGACGATGAACGCGAGCGGCTCAGTCAGCTCGACGGTTACCGGCCGGAGGCGTCACGCCTGTCGTGCCAGTTCCGCTTCGACGAGCAGCTCGACGGGCTGCGCGTGGTGATCGCACCCGACGAATAGCCGCTCAGCGTTTCTCGGCCTGGCGCGCGACGGCGAGTGCCGCGGCCTCGATCGCCGCCGGGTCGCCGAGGAAGCGCCGCGGCACGGCCGGCCGCAGCTCGCCGTCCAGCTCGTACAGGATCGGCACGCCGGTCGGAATGTTGCAGCCGACGATCTCGGCGTCGGACATGCCATCCAGCATCTTCACCAGCGCGCGCAGGCTGTTGCCGTGGGCGACGATCAGTACGTTGCGGCCGGCGGCGAGCGCGGGCGCGATGCGGTCGCGCCAGCACGGCAGCACGCGCACCAGCGTGTCCTTGAGCGCCTCGGTGGCCGGCAGCTCCGCGGGCGCGACGTCGCGGTAGCGCCGATCGAAGCGCGGATGCCGTGGATCGTCCGGTGTCAGTGCCGGCGGCGGAATGTCGTAGCTGCGCCGCCAGACCAGCACCTGGTCGCTGCCATACTTCGCGGCGGTCGCGGCCTTGTCGAGGCCCTGCAGCGCGCCGTAATGGCGCTCGTTGAGCCGCCAGTGGCGCTCGACCGGCAGCCACATGCGGTCCATCTCGTCGAGCATGAGCCACAGCGTGCGGATCGCGCGCTTCAGCACCGAAGTCAGCGTGAGGTCGAAGTCGAAACCGTCGTCGCGCAGCAGGCGGCCCGCGGCCTGCGCTTCGGCGCAGCCCTGCGGCGTCAGGTCGACGTCGGTCCAGCCGGTGAAGAGGTTGTCGAGGTTCCAGGTGCTCTGGCCATGGCGTACCAGCACGAGACGGCCCGGCATCGCGGGCCTCAGCGCTCGGCCAGGCGCCGCACGGCCTGCAGCGCGACGGACAGGGTCGGAAAATCCGCGGTGCCCACGTTACGCATCTCCTGAATGAGGCGGCCAGCAGCCTCGGCAGCGGCGCCGGCATCCGCCAGCCATGCCGCCACCACGGCGGCCGGCTCGCGGCGCAGGCCGCGGGCGAGCACCTGGTCACACAGGCGGCGGTGCAGCGAGTATGCCTCTTCGCGCAGCGCGGCGCGAGCGATGGCCTGCCAGCGGCCCTCGACCGGCAGCCGCTCGACCTCGGCGCGGATCCAGTCGAGGCCGAGCGCGGTGCCGAGCCCGAAGTAGGCGCGGGCCGCGCTCAGCACCGGCACCCGGCGCGCCAGCGCGACCTCGACGATGTCGACGCCGGAATGCAAGGCGCCCATGCTGGCGACACGCCGCGCGACCCGCGCCGGCACGCCGTCGCCGCCGAAGCGTTCGAGCGCGCGGGCGAAGCTGGCCGCCTCGACGCCGTCCAGCAGTTCGGGCAGGTCGCGCAGCAGCTCGCGCAGGCCGGGGCCCAGCCGCGATACGGTCCGTTCGATGTCCAGACCGGCCGCGGCGTTGCGCAGCACCCAGTAGCTCAGGTGGCGCAGCAGGCGCGTGGTCTCGAACAGCATGTCGTACTGGCGCGCTGCCGGCACCTGGTCATCGAGCGCCTCGATCTCGGTCCACAGTTCGCGCATCCGGGTGATCTCGCGGGCGATCGCCCAGGCGCGCGCGACGCTGGCGATGCCGGCGCCGGTATCCTCGGTGGCGCGGATCGCGAACACCGGGCCCATACGGTTGACCAGGCTGTTGCTGACCGCGGTGGCGATGATCTCGCGGCGCAACTGGTGGGCGGCGATCTGGCGCGGAAATTTCTGCTGGACCGGCGGCGGGAAGTAGCGGACCAGCTCGGTGCCGAGCCACGGATCCTCGGGCACGTCGCTGCTGATCAACTGCTCGTACAGCCAGATCTTCGAATACGACAGCAGCATGGCCAGTTCCGGCCGGGTCAGGCCGAGCCCTGCGCGGTGCCGCTCGACCAGCTCCTCGTCGGTCGGCAGCGCCTCGAGTGCACGATCGAGCCCGACCGAGCGTTCGAGCGCGCGGATTACGTGGCCGAGTTCGGCGATGCGCTCGGCGGCGCGCGCCTGCAGCGTCGAGATGGCGAGGTTCTGCAGATAGTTGTTGCGCAGCACCAGGCCGGCGACTGCAGCGGTCATCCGCTCGAGCAGGCGGTCGCGCGCCGGTCGCGACAAGGCTCCGGCGGTGACCAGCGGGTTCAGCAGGATCTTCAGGTTGACTTCGACGTCCGAGCAGTTGACGCCGCCGGAGTTGTCGATGAAGTCGGTATTCAGGCGGCCGCCGCGTTCGGCGTACTCGATCCGGCCGCGCTGCGAGACGCCGAGATTGCCGCCCTCGCCGAGCACGCGGCAGCGCAGTTCGCGGCCGGTGATGCGCACCGCGTCGTTGCTGCGGTCGCCGATCGCGGCCTCGCTCTCGTCGCTGCCCCGCACGTAGGTGCCGATGCCGCCGTTCCACAGCAGGTCCACCGGCAGGCGCAGGATCGCGCGGATCACCTCGTTCGGCGCCAGGCTGGCGGCCTCGACTCCGAGCAGTGCGCGCGCCTGCGGCGACAGCGGCACCGACTTGCCCTGGCGCGGATACACGCCGCCCCCGGGCGACAACCGCCGGCGGTCGTAGTCGTCCCAGCCCGAGCGCGGCAGCCGGAACAGGCGCCGGCGCTCGGCGTAACTCGCCGCGGCATCCGGATCCGGGTCGAGGAAGATGTGCTGGTGGTTGAAGGCGGCGAGCAGGCGGATATGCGGCGACAGCAGCAGGCCGTTGCCGAACACGTCACCGGACATGTCGCCGATGCCGGCGACGGTGAAGTCCGTGTTGCGCAGGTCGACGCCGAGCTCGCGGAAGTGCCGCTGCACCGACTCCCAGGCGCCGCGCGCCGTGATGGCCATCTGCTTGTGGTCGTAGCCGGCCGAGCCGCCGGAGGCAAAAGCATCGCCGAGCCAGAAGCCGTATTCGGCGGCAATCGCGTTCGCGGTATCCGAGAACGTCGCCGTGCCCTTGTCGGCGGCGACCACGAGGTAGGGGTCGTCGCCGTCATGGCGCAGCACGTCCGGCGGCGGTACGACGCGGCCGGCGACGACGTTGTCGGTGACGTCGAGCAGCGCGCGGATGAAGCCGCGATAGCACTCGGTGCCTTCGCGCTGCGCTTCGTCGCGGCCGGCCGGCAGGCGGCGCGGCACGAAGCCGCCCTTGGCGCCGACCGGCACGATCACCGTGTTCTTGACGTTCTGTGCCTTCATCAGCCCGAGGATCTCGGTGCGGAAGTCCTCGCGCCGGTCCGACCAGCGGATGCCGCCGCGCGCGACGCGGCCCATGCGCAGGTGCACGCCCTCGAAGCGCGGTGCGTGCACGAAGATCTCGAACATCGGCCGCGGCCGCGGCACCTCGGCGATCCGCCGGGGCTCGAGCTTCAGCGCGAGGGCCGGCCGCCGGGCTCCGCCGGCGGCGCCCTGGAACCAGTTGGTGCGCACCGTGGCCTCGATCGCGGCGTGGAAGGCGCGCAGGATCCGGTCGTCGTCCCCGCGCACGACGCGCGCGAGCAGGCGGGCGAAGCGGCGCCGCTCGCGGCCCGCGGCGCGACGCGCGCCGGCCCGGTCAGCGATCGGATCGAAGCGCGCGCGGAACAGGCGCAGCAATGCGCTCGCGGCGGCAGCGTTGCTGGCCAGTGCCTCTTCCATGGAGGCCTGCGACAGCGGCAGCCCGAGCTGCACGAACCAGCGCGCATAGCCGCGCAGCACGGTCACCTCGCGCCAGTCGAGATCGGCGGCCAGCACCAGGCGGTTGAAGCCGTCGTTGTCAGCGTCGCCGAGCCAGACGTGAGTGAGCGTCGCGCGCAGGCGCGGCCCGTCGCTGGCGAGTTCGATGTGCACGCCGCGCGGGTGCTCGAGCTCGAAGTCCTGGATCCAGAACCGGCCGGCCGGCGCCGCGACCGCGTAGGGCCGCTCGCTGATCAGGCGCAGGCCGAGGTTCTCGATCGTGGGCAATACGTCGGAAATCGGAATCGGGCGCTCGCGGCGGTACAGCTTGAGCTGGATCTTGTGCCGCGGCTGCTCCGGTCGCCGGTACAGGTGCAGGTGCAGTCCGTCGGCGCTGCTGGCCAGCGTCTCGAGATACCCGATGTCGGCGAGCGCCGCGGCTGCCGCGGTGTCTTCCTGGTAAGCGGCCGGGAAGGCCGCTCCCCAGGCCCGCAGCAGGCGGCGCGCGCTGACCTCGTCCCGCTCGGCCAGCACATGGTCGCGCAGGTGATCCTGCCAGGTCCGCACCGTCGCGCGGATGCACTGTTCCAGTTCGGCGACGTCCAGGCGCTGGCGGGCGCCCGGCGGCGTGCGCACCAGCAGGTGCACGCGCGCCAGCACCGATTCCGAAAGCTGCACCTGGGACTCGACCGCCTGACCGCCGAAAGCCTCCAGGGCGAGGCGTTCGATGCGCTCGCGCACCTGCGTGTTGTAGCGGTCGCGCGGCACGTAGATCAGGCACGACTGGAAGCGCCCGAACACGTCACGGCGCACGAACAGGCGCACCTGCGCGCGCTCGTACAGGTTGACGATGCCGCGCACCATCCGCGCGAGATCGGCGACGCTGGCCTGGAACAGCTCGTCGCGCGGGAAGGCTTCGATGACGTGCGCGACCGCCTTGCTGTCGTGACTGGAGGCCAGCGGACCGAAGCGCGCGATGACGCGCTGCACCTTGTGGCGCAGCACCGGGATCGCATGCGGGCTCTGGCTGTAGGCGCTCGAGGTCCACAGGCCGATGAAGCGGCGCTCGCCGGTGACACGGCCGGCCGCGTCGAAGGACTTCACGCCGACGTAGTCGAGATAGGTGGCCCGGTGCACGGTGGAGACGGAGTTGGCCTTGGTGATGATCAGCGGCTCCGGCGCCCGCGCGAAGTCGCGCACCTCGCCGCGCAGCAGGACGGCGTGGCGGCGCCGCTGTCCGCTGCGCAGCAGCCCGAGCCCGGTGGCCGGCACGGCTTCGAGCCGGTCGTGGCCGCGACCGCGGCGCAACCGGTACTCGCGGTAACCGAGCAGCGTGAAGTGGTTGTCCTCCATCCACTCGAGCAGCGCCCGTGTCTCGCTGGCCTCGCGCGCCGGAACACCGCGCGGGGGCGTGCCGAATTCGGTGGCGAGCGCCAGCGCGCGGGCCCGCATCCGGCGCCAGTCGCGGGTCGCGCGGCGCACGTCGGCGAGTGTCGCGCGCAGCCGTTGCTCCAATGCCGCGCGGCGCTCCGGATCCGGTTCCCGCTCGACCTCGATGAACTGCCAGGACTCGGCGCGCGCGCCGCGTGGCGCGTCGTCGAGGTACACGCCGCGCAGACGACCGCGCCGGTCGCGGGTGACCGACAGCACCGGATGCGCGAGCAGGCGCACCGCCAGGCCTGCCTGGGTGCAGACGATGCCGAGCGAATCGACCAGGAACGGCATGTCGTCGGTGATCAGCGCGATGACCGTGTGCGGGGAGTGGAAGCCATCGCGCCGCGGTTCGGGGTTGAACACGCGCAGCAGCGGGCGCCCGGCCCGGCGCCGCAGTCCGAACGCGAGCAGCGACAGCGCGGCGCCGGCGAGGTCGGTCGCGTTGCGGGCGGCAAGGTCGAGCTCGGAGACGCCGCGATAGAAGAGCCGCGTGAAGCGGGCGGCGGCGACCGGCAGGCGCGGAGTTGCGCTGCGGCGCGCGCGGGCGGCGATCCGGTCAATCAGCTCCCGGCGCGCGGCCGGGATGGAACCTGGCATCGATGCATCCCGTTCGAGGAGGCCGTTGCGGCCGGGCCGGCAACGCGCCACGGATTATACACGCGGCCCGCCGCGGCCACGGCCGCCTCAGGCGGACAGCGCGCTCATCAGCACGCCGGCGATTGCGAGCGGACAGATCCAGCGCAGCAGGGCGAGCTGGATCGAGACGATGCGCGCGTGCTGGCCGAAGTCGCCGGCCAGCCGGGCCCGGTCGAGCCGCCAGCCGACCAGCACGCAGCTCAGCAACGCCCCGACCGGCAGCAGCACGTTGGCGGCGAAGAAGTCGGTCAGGTCGAACAGTGTCGCGGTGCGGAAGCGCGCCAGCGCCGCCAGCGGGTGCAGGTCCTGCCAGACATTGAACGACAGTACCGTGGCGAGGCCGGCCAGCCAGGCAGCGGCGGCCAGCAGCAGCACCGCGGGTGCGCGGCGCAGCCGCCAGCGTTCCATCAGCCAGGCCAGCGCCGGCTCGAATCCGGCGATCGCCGAAGACAGCGCGGCAAAGGCCAGCAGCACGAAGAACAGCGTCCCGACCAGCGCACTGCCGGGCATGCCGACGAAGATCGACGGCAGCACGATAAAGGCGAGCTGCGGGCCCTGCGCCGGATCGACGCCAAAGCCGAACACCAGCGGAAAGATCAGCAGGCTGGCCAGCACCGAGGCGAGCACGATCGAACCGGCGACGATCAGTGCCGAGCGCGGCAGCGACTCGTCGGCGGTGACGTGACTGCCGTAGGCAATCATGATCGCCATGCCGACACCGGTGGCGAAGAAAGCCTGGCCGATCGCCGCCAGCACCAGTTCGCCGTCCAGCCGGGTCAGGTCCACCTTGGTCAGGAAGGCCAGTGCCGCGTGCGCGTCACCCTGCACGAGCGCGTAGGCGGCGAGCGCGAGCAGGATGCCGAACAGACCGGGCATCATGATCCGGTTGCCGAGCTCGATGCCGCGGTGCAGGCCGGCGATCGAGATCGCGGCGGCGGCCGCCATGAACAGCGCGTGCCAGAACGCAAGCCGCCACGGGTCGGCGAGCAACGCGGCAAAGCGCGCGGTGAGGCCGGCGTGATCGAGACCGGCGGTGGCGCCGGAGGCATAGGCCGCGACGTAGGCAAAGACCCAGCCGCCGATCACGGAGTAGTAGGTCATGATCAGCAGGATGGCCAGTGTGCCGAGCACGCCGACCACGGCCCAGCGCGGCGAGCGCCCGTGCGCCGCCGCGACCCGGCCGGCGGCGCCCGGTACGTTGGGTCCGCCGCGCCGGCCGAGCATGAACTCCGCGGTCAGCAGCGGCACTGCGATCAGCACGCAGGCCAGCACGAAGACGAGGACGAACAACCCGCCGCCATACTGCCCGGCGAGGAACGGAAAGCGCCACAGCGAGCCGAGCCCGACGGCGGCGCCGGCGACGGACAGGTAGAACGCCAGATGGGACGACCAGGTTTCGGTCGGCGCGCGCATGCGGTGGCTCAACGTGCCGCGGGGCCCGCCCCGCCGCTGAGGAAGTCGAGCGACGCCTGCAGCAGCGCCCGCGTGCCCAGCGGCAGCGCCGCTTCGTCGACGAAGAACTCGGGCGAATGGTTGGTCGGCGCCGAGCGCACGTCCGGGCCGGGCGGGGTTGCGCCGACGAAGAAGAACAGCGCCGGCGCGTGCTGGCCGTAGAAGCTGAAGTCCTCGGAACCGGTGATCGGCGGGATCTCGATCACCTTGCCGCCGGCGGCGCGGGCCAGGCTCGGCCGCAGCCGGGCGGTCAGCGCCGGATCGTTGCGGGTCACCGGGTAGCCCTGCTCATCCGGTATCTGCGTCTCGACCCGGGCGCCGTGCGCTGCCGCGACGTGCTCGGCCACGCCGCGCAGGCCGGCGAAGACCTTGTCACGCATGTCCGGCTCGAAAGTCCGGATCGTGCCGATCAGTTCGACCGACTCGGGGATGATGTTGGAACGGATGCCGCCGTTGATTGCACCGAACGACAGGACCACTGGCGCGCGGGTCAGGTCCGTTTGCCGGCTGACCAGCGCCTGCGCGCTGCTGATGATGTCGGCAGCAGCGACGATCGGGTCGATGCCGTCCCACGGGCGCGAGCCGTGGCTCTGGCGTCCGATCACGCGGATCCTGAAGCTGTCGCCAGCGGCCATGAACGGCCCCGGACGGACGGCGATCGTGTCCGACGGCATGCCGGCGATCACGTGCAGGCCGAGCACCGCGTCCGGCTGGAAATCGCGGAACAGCCCTTCCGCCAGCATCATCTCCGCACCGCCCTCCTCGCCGTCCGGTGGACCTTCTTCGGCCGGCTGAAAGATGAACATCACCTCGCCGGGCAGCTTCGTGCGGATGGAGGTCAGCGCCTGCGCGACGCCCATCAGGATGGCGGTGTGCGCATCATGCCCGCAGGCGTGCATCACGCCGGTCTGCCGGCCGCGGTACTCGGCGACCACCTTCGAGGCGAACGGCAGGTCCACGCGCTCGGTGACGGGCAGCGCGTCCATGTCCGCACGCAGTGCGAGCCGGGGACCCGGCCGGCCGCCGCGCAGGACCCCGGCGACACCGGTGTGGGCGATGCCGGTTCGCACCTCGAGGCCGAGTCCACGCAGGTGCCCGGCCACCAGCTCGGCGGTGCGGAACTCGCGGTTGCCGAGTTCCGGGTGCGCGTGGAAGTCGCGGCGCCAGGCCTGTACCGGCTGGGCCACCTGCGCGGCGAGGGCCGCCGTGTCCGGCGGCGCGCGGTCGGCCAGCGCGGCCGTGCTGGCGAGCAGGCTCAGGAGGAACAGTCGGGTCGTCGCGAACATCGGCGGTCTCCGGTGCAGCGAAAGCGGCATCATGCCTGATTGCGGCCCGCGGCGGTTCCGGGCAGCAGCTCGTCGAGCGCGTGCAGCGCCTTCTGTGGAAAGCGTTCCAGCGGGTAATAGCGGGTGATGATCGCGACCGCCTGTTCGCGGCTGCGCAGGCCGAGGTGCCGCAGCAGATAGCGGATGTCGTCCTCGTCGTGAAACTCCGCGCCGATGCGCAGGGCGAGGCATTTCATCGCCAGCAGGTACTCCGGCCGGGCGACCATGACCCGCAGGTGACCCAGCTCGAGGAACGGTACGAAGTCACCGTGCTCGCTCAGGTAGCTCTTGACCGCATCGTTGAGCCAGTCCTCGTGCATACCGGCGCGCCGGGCGACCTCTGCGGCGGCGGCGCGCACAGCGGTTGCCGGCCGGAACCAGGCGTCGACGTCGAGCGTCGAAGGCCGTGCGGCCCAGGCGAGGCACATCACCGCGCCACCGACGACGTACACCTCGCCCTCGACGTCGCGGTCCCGCAGTTCCTCGTTCAGCAGGCCGAACAGACGGCGCAGGTCCGCGGGAGTGAGTGCCGGCATGTCAGACCTGGCTGCCGAGCGATGCGTCGATAAAGAGGTTGCGCCGCCGGAACGGCGGTGGCGAGCCGCGCAGCAGCAGCAGCCGCAGACTGTGCAGGGACGAGCCGAACACTGGTTCGGCCAGCGGCGGGATCGCCGCCGTCCACCGCGGCGGCGGCAGACTGCGCCGCGCGCAGGCGTACTCCACCATCGCCGCGAGGTAGTTCGCGAGCCAGGGAGCCAGGCCTGGCGGCGGTGCCGACGCGACCGCGGCCGTAAGTTCCGCCGGCGTGTATGCGGACAGCAGCCGGTTGAGTTCGGCCAGCGCGCAGGCCGCGGCCCCCGGATCGAGGCAGCCGCGCACGGCGTCCTGGAACGCGGCGGCCGGCGCGGGCAGCGCGCGCGCGAGCACATAGCCCGACAGGTCGAGCCCGGCGCGCCGCGCGGCGCGGCGCAGCGCCGCCTTTTCCGCCGGCGTGACCCGGATCTGCAACTGCGTGCTCCTGGCCGATCGCTGCACGGCGGCAGCTTATGAGCGCGGTGCAGCAACTGTCAATACACACGTATTGACAGACGTGGACCGCGCCGCGCACCGCGCGGTTCAGGACCACAGTACTGCGGCGACTTCTCCGAGCTGCGTGTCTGCGCCCTGGAAGAGATAGTCGCGGAAAAGCTGTGCGCGATCCTCCAGCACGTCGCGCAGCTCGAGCAGCGGGGCTGGAGCCGCTCGCGCGCCCGCGTCGAGAAGTCCTGGGACCAGTGGCTCGGACCGCTGGTGCCGGCGTTGCCAACCTTTCAGACCGTGATCGGCGGGCTCCGCCCACAGCTTGCGGCACTCGTCGCCGCCATCCGCTAGTCGATCCGGTCGCCACCATACCGGGCGGTGTCGGCGTTGACCTCGGTCAGCTCGTCAACGTATACCTGAGTCGCAAGGTCCGGTACTTTGGCTGCGAGGACACGATGCCGAAACGCAACGCCGGGAGCCATGCCTCGCCTGGCGGGGAGTGACCATGCCTGGTCGCGAGGAACTGCTCGCCGAGATCGCGCGGGAGGAGTTCCGGCTCGCTGAGCTCAAAGCCGGGGTCGAGACGGCTGCTGCCCGACTCGCCGGTCTTCGTGAGCAGCTCGCGGCCCTGCCCGTGGTCCAGGTTCCGATCCAGCCCGGGCTCATCGCCGACCTCGCGGACGCACCGGCGACGAATGCTGCCAAGGTCGATCTCTTCCGTTCCCTGTTTCGCGGTCGCGACGATGTCTTCGCGCGTCGGTGGGAAAACGCAAAGACCGGCAGGTCGGGCTACTCGCCCGCCTGTGAGAACGAGTGGGAGTGGGGCCTGTGCGAGAAGAAGAAAGGCGCTGGCGGCGGCAAGCGGACGACCTGCTCTGAGTGCCCCAATCAGGCCTTTGTCCCGATATCCAACCATGAGATCGCCAGGCATCTGCGCGGTGACCAGGTCATGGGCGTATACCCGCTTCTCGCCACCGAGACCTGCTGGTTCCTCGCGACCGACTTCGACAAGAACAACTGGCGGGAGGACATCACGGCATTTGCGGAAACCTGCCGCCAGTACCGTGTGCCGCTCGCCATCGAGCGCTCCCGCTCCGGCAACGGCGCGCACGCCTGGTTCTTCTTCGCGTCGCCAGTGTCAGCGGTCGCGGCGCGCAGGCTCGGCTGCTTCCTCATCACCGAGACCATGGCTCGCCGCCACCAGCTCTCGATGGAGTCCTACGACCGGCTCTTCCCCAACCAGGACACTATGCCCAGGGGCGGCTTCGGCAATCTGATCGCGCTGCCGCTCCAGCGCCAGGCGCGCGACGCGGGCCACTCAGTGTTTGTGGACGACTCCTTCATCCCGTGGCCTGACCAGTGGGCCTTCCTCGCCGGCGTGCAACGACTGGATGCCGCACTCGTGTACGCACTCGCGGACGAGGCCAGCCGGTGCGGACAGGTGATCGGCGTACGTATGGGCGACCTCGGCGACGAGGATGACCGGGCACCGTGGAAGCGTCCTCCATCGGGCCGCCCGCGGAAGGTCGTGATCACCGGGCCGTTGCCACCGGTCGTCAAGGCTGTCCTGGCACAGCGACTCTTCCTGGAGAAGACGGGGCTGCCGCCGGCTTTGCTTAACCAGCTCATGCGCCTGGCCGCGTTCCAGAACCCTGAGTTCTACAAGAAGCAGAGCAGACGCCTCTCGACGGCGCTGACACCGCGGGTGATCACCTGCGCTGACGACCGGAGCGAGCACATAGCACTCCCGCGCGGCTGCCTGCCCGAGGCCGCGGAGCTGCTCAATGAGTATGGCGTCAAGCTCGAAATCAGCGACGAACGCGAAGCGGGCAGGCCCGTCGACTTCACTTTCCAAGGCACGCTGACAGCGCTCCAGGAGCAGGCGGTCAAGGCCCTGCTGGCGCACGATACCGGAGTGTTCGTCGCGCCGCCGGGGATTGGCAAGACGGTCGTCGGCACCTGCCTCGTGGCTGCCCGCAAGACCAGCACGCTCATTCTGGTCCACCGCAAGCCGTTGCTCGACCAGTGGATCGGCCAGCTCGCACTCTTCCTCGGTATCGAGCCGAAAGACGTCGGCCAGATCGGCGCAGGCAAGGCCAGACCCACTGGACGGCTCGATGTGGCGATGGTGCAGAGCCTGGTTCGCAAGGGCTCGGTCTCCGATCTCGTCGCCGGCTACGGCCAGGTCATTCAGGACGAATCGCACCACTGCCCGGCGGTGAGCTTCGAGCGCGTACTCGCCGAGATGAAGGCCAGGTACGTCGTCGGCCTGACCGCGACACCGCAGCGCCGTGACGGCCACCACCCGATCCTCACCATGCAGCTCGGCCCAGTGCGGTTCGCGGTCGATGCCAGGAGCCGGGAGGCGCGGCGTCCCTTCGACCACAAGCTCGTGATTCGCGAGACAGAGTTCTCGTCGAACGGCAGGCTGGGGGACGCCGGCATCCAGGAGTTGTACGCCGCGCTGGCGGCCGACCAGCGCCGCAATGACCTCATCTTCGACGACGTGGTCCGAGCCCTCGAGGAGCGGCGGTCACCGATCCTGCTCACCGAGCGACGCGACCACCTCGAGTACTTCGCCGAACGGCTGCGGAGATTCACGCGGCATCTGGTCGTGCTCCACGGCGGCATGAAGCCCAGGGAGCGGCGGGAGGTGATGGGCCAGCTTGCCTCGATTCCCAACGGCGAGGAACGATTGCTGATCGCGACCGGCCGGTACATCGGCGAGGGCTTCGACGACGCGCGCCTCGACACGCTGTTTCTGGCCCTGCCAGTTTCCTGGAAGGGCACGCTCATCCAGTACACCGGCCGCCTGCACCGCCTCTACCCCGGCAAGAATGAGGTCCGCATCTACGACTATGTGGACCACGCGGTACCGATGCTGATGAAGATGTTCGAGAAACGGCTGCGGGGTTACCGCGCGATTGGCTACGCCCGCGATGAGGCCGCGCCTGGTCGGCGCGACGTTGAGGACGGTGCCATCGTCGAGTATGACGACGTCGTCCTGCGCGACCTCGAGCAGCGGGAGGCCTGACCGTGCGGAGGAAGACGACCAGGCAGCCCGGGCGCAGTAAGGCACTATCCGCCGCCAGGCTCGACAGGATGATCGCGGATGCCATCGTAGACGCGTATGGGGAGTCCGAGCAGATCGTCGGCTTCTACACGATGCTTGAAGACAACCTCGCGACGCCTTTCAGGACCAGGGTGCTCGGCGTCGAGGTCACGGTTGAACGGCTCGACCTGACCGATGACGAGCAGATCGTCGCGGTCTGCGCCCGCGGGAAGTCCCGGCAACGCGTCCCGATTCTCGATCTGCCACTGCCTGGCCCGCCGCCACGAGGTGCGGACTGGATTCTCGCCTTTCGGCGCTGGGCCCGAGGAGGCAGATAGCGATGGCATCCGAACCAGCTACGATCGACAGAGACCGGCAATCGAGCCGACGCCGGGGAGGGGCGAGCTCATGAGCGAATACCAGTACTACGAGTTCCAGGCGATCGACCGACCGCTCACCGCGAAGGAGATGAGCGCGTTGCGGTCGTATTCGACGCGGGCGCGCATCACGCCGACGAGCTTTGTCAACGACTACTCCTATGGCAGCTTCAAGGGCAACGAAAGCGGGTGGATGGAGAAGTACTTTGACGCGTTCCTCTACCTCGCCAACTGGGGCACTCGCGTCCTGAAGCTCCGTCTGCCTTCTCGCCTGCTCGACGCGGCGACGGCCAGGAGTTACTGCGGCGGCGGCAGCGCCTTCGTCCGCGAGAAGGCCGGGCAGGTCATCCTCACCTGGCTGTCCGAGGAGGAGGAAGGCGACGACCTGGCCGAAGGCGAAGGCCAGCTCTCATCGATGATCTCGGTACGTGCCGAGCTGGCGCGTGGCGACCTGAGGGCGCTGTACCTCGGCTGGCTGCTGCGCGCGCAGACCGGCGAGCTCGACGATGGCGAGACGGAACCACCGGTGCCTCCCGGTCTCGGGCAGCTCAGCGGCTCCCTGGAGAGCCTGGCCGGGCTCCTGCGGATCGACGGCGACCTCCTGCAGGTAGCCGCCGAGGCCAGCCCACCGATCGGTGAGACCGGTCTCAATCGAGACGAGGTGTGCGCTTGGGTCGGTACGGTCCCGGTCAGGGAGAAGGACGAGATCATCACGAATCTTTTGGTCGATGCCGACCATGCTCAGCTTGCGGAACTGCTGCAGCAGTTCCTCAAGGAACGGACCGGCAACGGTGGCGCGGCGACTACTGACAGGACCGTGGGGCAGCTTCTTCGGGCGGCCGAGGTCCGCGCGACGGAACGCAGGCGTATCGAGGCCGGGAGGTGTGCCAGAGAGAAGGCCCGGCGCGAGCGCGAGGTGGCCATCGCTCGCGAAAAGCACGTCGACAGCCTCGCCGCACGCAAGGACGGGCTGTAATGGCAATGGGCAGGCACAGGAAGTCAGCCGCTGCGAAACGGCGTCGCCGCGTCATCAGGCCCGCGATGCGATTAACCAGTACGTTGGACAAGATGACTGCGCAGGAACTGGCCAGCGTCCTGCGCGCTGTCCTGACGCGACACCCGGAGCTCCGCGCCGAAGTCGAGCGGACCGCCATCGACATGATCGCGGCGCCTTCGGTCGGGGATGTCGCCGGCGAAGTGCATGACGCGGTCACCTCTCTCGATACCGAGTCCTTTCTTGATCGTGCCGGACCGAAGGCATCGGGTTATGTCGAGCCAACCGAGGCTGCCTGGGAGCTGCTCGGCGAAGCGGTCGAGGATGTGCTCGGTGACATGAAGCGGCGGGCCGGCCTGGGCCTGCACGAGGCTGCCGCAGCGATCTGCTGTGGCATCGTGCTCGGCCTCCACAGGGCGGAGGACGCGGGTTCCGACGGACCGTTGGAGTGGGCTCCGGACTTTCCTGCCGAGGAAGCCTGCCACGCGGTGGTCGAGTTGATCCGAGCCGCTGCACCCAAGGATCGGGGCGTGACTCGCAACCGACTTGTGAAAGCGCTGCGGGAGCTGGTTCCGGACTGGGCAGAGATGATCACGCGGGCCACAGACCAGGCGATGAGCGGGTGAACCGCATTCGCGATCCAGCCGCACTCAGGGCCCCAGCAAAGCGGCCGGGACGATGGCAATCCCATCCTTGCGGCGGTAGGCCTCCGGTCCGGTGGTGATCACGACGGCGTCGAGCAGGTCCGCGCCGATCCTCCCGCGCAGCCATTGCAGATGCCGGACATCGCCCTCCTCGACCGTGCGACTCAGTTTCACCTCGATGGCGACAACGCGGCGGTCGCTGCGCTCGACGATCAGATCCACTTCCTGGCTGCCGCCGTGCACGCGCAGAGGGCGGAGCTGCGCTTCAGCAGCCTGGGCGTAGACCTGCAGGCTCTGGGTCACGAGCGACTCGAACAGGCGGCCGAGTAACAGGCCACTGCGCGGGATGCGCGGGCCGGTCGCGGCACCTCCGAGCAACGCGTCCACGTCGAAGCCGAGAACCGCTACGGCCAAGGCCGGGTCGGCCAGGTGATGTCTGGGTGCCTGGGCCAGTCTGTTCAGATCGTTCTGCGTCGGCAGCCAGGCAGCCACCGGATCAGGAATCCAGAGCCGCTCCAGCACTTCGCGTCAGGGCTGAGTCGCACTGCGGGAAGGCTTGTCCCGCTGTGTCGCCCGTCAGGAGATCGCGCAGGTTTACGGACGATACGCCGAGTCCGCGCTCAGATAACGACAGCGGCCTCATGCGCACGGTCACGATCCGTCCCGCACCCGAATGCGTCGGCGCGGCCGCGAGACTTGCCGAGCTGGTCAGCAGGAACTGCGAGGGCGGGCGGCGAGGTCTGTGACGACGACGAGGTGGTGGAGGAGATGCCCACGAGATCCGCCACGTCGAGGTCGCGTCGGTCGAACGAATCGATCCGGATCGACATCTCGATCGCGGGCGAGCTTCGAGATGGTGCAGAAGGCCGCGGTGGCCGGCGTGTTGCTGCTGGCCGCGGTCCCGGCAAGGTGATCAGGCGCATCGGGCCCGGGCGCTGACAGATTCGGTGTACGCGCCACTCTGAACGGTGCTGTTCCTCCATCGGTCAGGCTGCGATTCGCAAGCCGACCGGGATACCGGCCTTGGCGCACAGGCCCACCAGGTAGTCGAGCGACAGCAATTCAACCTTGCCGCGTGTGATTTCCGAGACACGGGGCTGTGCGATACCCAGGCGCCGCGAGGCCTGTGCCTGGGTCAGGCTTTCCCGCTCGATCCATTTGCGCAACGCCTCTGCCAGTCTTGCGCGGAGCAGCATGACTTCCGCCTCGTGAGGCGGGAAGCCCAGGTCCAGAAAGATATTTCCACTCGATTCGGTCACTCTCCTAGCCATGAGTCACTCCTTCGGTGAGTTCGCGCGCAATCCTGTAGCGCTGCCTGGCCAGGTCCAGGTCGGCCTTCGCCGTCTTCTGCGTTTTCTTGTGGAACGCGTGGAGTACGTACACCGCTTCCGCGAACTTCGCAACGTAGATCACCCGGTATGCGCCCGTCGGATCTCGCACGCGAATCTCACACGAGCCGGGGCCCAGGCTGGGCATGGGCCTCCAGTTGTCAGGATTGCGCCCGACCTGGACCATGAACAACTCGTGCCCAACGCGGATACGCACGGATTTCGGCAACGCGGCGAGGTCGTCTCTGGCACTGCCAACGAAACGAACCAGCTTCATGCGATGATTATACGAAGACTCGTATAGTTGTCAACGTCTGCAACGTGTGGCGTGCCGGAGTCGGTCATCTTGGTCTCTTTGCCTGAATTGCGTCCGACTTCGTGACGGACGGCCAATGCCCCTTTCTTCGCGGCGGGTTGGATCTGTGGGTGGGCGAAGCCGGGATCGGGCAGTGCCACGGGCCGGGGTGGCGGCGCTCGCGGCAAAGCAGAAAGCCGGGCGGCCCGTATCTCTTCCTGCTACAGGAAGACGAAGCCGCCGTTCGGGCTCAGGCACTGGCCGTGGTAGTAACGGGATTCGGCCCCGGCCAGAAACACATGGGTCGGCGCAATTTGCGGCGACCTATGCTTCATTACGGGACCAGTTTGCCCGATGACTCGTAGATCCCGTGTGCTGCGCCACTACTGTCCGACAGCTCCTTCTTCCGGCGCGCGTGGACTTGGACCTGCACGTGGGCGGTCTGGCCGCGCCACATGCCAATAGGCTCGAGGACGATGGCCGCGACGCCGTGGCGCGCCCGCGCTGGGTGGAAGTCGCGAAGCTCGGGAGTGACGCGGCCGTCCCGCGCCAGTCCCGTGTAGACCGAGGCGAAGACGACCCGGTTCTTCTCTTGTCGGGGGCCGGGTACGCGGGCGCATGTCCTGGACGCGCGCGGCGGCGTGGCGATCCCACCGCAATTCGACAAGGCCTGGAGTTTCCGCGACGGCATCGCCGTCGTGGAACGCGCCGGCAAGTGCGGTGTCGTCGACCGTGACGGACGCATCGTGCTCGCGATCCGCTACGACCACTGCAACCACCTGGCTGACGGCCGGGTCGCCGCGGCCGTCGAGGCGCCGTTCAACCGGGCCCGCCGGGCGGGGCGGTAGCGCCGGCGGAACCAGCCCGGTTGGCACGAGTATTCTGGACCGGCCTCCAGATCACTCGCGGGTGTTTTGGACCTACATCCAAATTGCCTGTATCATGACCCAATGCAACGGTATCTCAGAAGCCAGATCCTCGACGACCTGAAGCGCAAGATGGTCTTCCTGGGCGGCCCCCGCCAGGTCGGCAAGACCACGCTGGCCAGGAGCCTGTTGCGGAGCGATTCCGCCTATTTCAACTGGGACTTCGGCGAGCACCGCGAGAAGATCCTGAAGATGGAGTTCCCGCGCCAGCCGCTGCTGGTGCTCGATGAACTGCACAAGTACCGGAAGTGGCGCAACTATCTCAAGGGCTTCTACGACGTCACAGGCAAGGACTACCGGATTCTCGTCACCGGCAGTGCGTGGCTGGACTATTACCGCTTCGGCGGCGACTCGCTGCAGGGCCGGTACCACTACCTGCGCCTGCACCCGTTCTCAGCCGCGGAACTGCGGAGCCGCACCGCGGCGGGCCTGATGGACCTGATCCGGCTCAGTGGTTTCCCGGAGCCATTCCTGGCCGGCTCCGAGGATCAGGCCCGGCGCTGGTCGCGGGAGCACCGCCAGTTCCTGCTGCAGCAGGAACTGCGCGATCTCGAGTCGATCCACGACCTCGGTCAGATGGAACTGCTGATGCTGCGCCTGCCGGAGCTGGTCGGCTCACCGCTGTCCATCAATGCACTGACCGAAGACCTGCAGATCAGCCACAAGACCATCGCGCGGTGGCTGGAGATCCTCGAACGCATCTATGCGATCTTCCGGCTGGCACCGTTCGGTGCGCCGCGGATCCGTGCGGTCAAGAAGGCGCAAAAACACTACCACTTCGACTGGATCGTCATCGCCGATCAGGGGCCACGCTTCGAGAACGTGATCGCGGCACATCTGCTGAAGTGGGTGCATTTCCAGATCGACACCACCGGGCACGACATGGAATTACGGTACTTTCGCGACACGGATGGCCGGGAAGTCGACTTCGTCGTGCTGCGCAGCCGTCGCCCGCTGTTGCTGGTCGAGGCCCGCTGGAGTGACAGCGATGTCGCTCCGGGACTCAGGTACCTGAAGGAACGATTCCCGGAAGCGGCAGCCTGGCAGATCTCCGCGACCGGCCGGAAGGACTACATGTCGCGCGCAGGCATTCGCGTGGCACCGGCGCTCGAGCTGCTGTCAGCGCTGGTCTGACTGCCCGCCGCGCAGCGGCTGCACGTACAGAATCTGCACGATCCCGGCGGCGATCGCCACCGCGATCTCCGCCGGACGTCCGAGTTCGACACTGCGGAATAACCCGCCAACCGCTCCGACCGTGGGGCGCATGTTCCACGGAAATCACCCCAGAGTTGTGAGAAAAGTGAGACAGTCCGTCCCGCTGAGCGGCCGTATTGAGGAGCGCATGCTCCGGCGCTCGATGCCTCAGCTCGCTTCGAGTCGGTCCGCGGAAAGGCCCGCGTTGAGCACGCCGCGCTCCGCCCAGCGTGCTCGCCGATGGGTCTCGATACATCTGACGACGAACCACGTACGGTTCGTTGATAGCAGGCGGCCGAAACCGAGTACTGAAAGCACCGCCGAGATGTCCGGATTCCTTACACGGCAGGGGTGCGGGCACGTAGCCGTCCGGAATTGCTGGCGGGTATGAACAGTCCGCTCGCCCTGGCCTACCGCAGTACCACCGTCCGGCGGCCGTGCACGAACACCCGGTGCTCGGCGTGCCAGCGCACGGCGCGGTTCAGGGCCACGCTCTCGAGGTCGTGGCCGATGCTGGTGAGTTCCGCCGGGTCCATGTTGTGGTCGACGCGCCCGACTTCCTGCTCGATGATCGGGCCGTCGTCGAGATCCTCGGTCACGTAGTGCGCGGTCGCGCCGATCAGCTTGACGCCGCGTTCGTAGGCCTGGTGATAGGGGCGGGCGCCCTTGAAGCCGGGCAGGAACGAGTGGTGGATGTTGATCGCGCGGCCGGTGAGTCGCGCACAGGCGGCGGCTGACAGCACCTGCATGTAGCGGGCCAGCACCAGCAGTTCCGCGCCGCTCGCCTCGAACAGCGCGAGGAGTTGCGCCTCCTGGGCTGGTTTGCCCGCGGCGCTGATCGGCAGCCAGTGGTACGGCAGGCCGTACCACTCGGTCAGACGCCGGTGCTCATCGTGGTTGGAAACGACGCCGACGACGTCGATCGGCAGCGTGCCGCTGTGCCAGCGGTGCAGCATGCTGTTGAGACAGTGCCCCTGCTTCGAGACGGCGATCAGCGCGCGGCAGCGCCGGGCGGCCTCGTAGAGCTGCCAGTCCATGCCGAAGCGCGCGGCGATCGGCGCAAATGCCGCGGCGAAACCGGCTGGCTCCGGCAGCCGCCCGGCGCCTGCGTCGTGGAATCCCGCACGCAGATAGGAGCGGTTGCCCGGCGGATCGCGGAAGTGCTGCGTCTCGGTGATCAGCGCGCCGTGGTCGGCGAGGAAGCCGGTGATCGCGGCGACGATGCCGGTCGTGTCCGGCGTCGAAGTGGTCAGGATGTAGCTCGGGTGGGTCAATTCCGTTCACTCCCTGCTGTCGAGCCCGACCGCGGCATCGGTGATCCAGTCGTACAGCCAGCGGGCGGCTGGTGCATCCACGGTCAGTTCGAAGGTATCGCAGTCCGCCCGCCGCAGGATCACCGCGAGCTGGGCGCAGCGCGTGCGCGTACACGCATCTGGCGGAAACGCGATCGGGCCGAGATCCAGGCAGCAGCCGCGGGCGAGCAACGCCGCCGCGTCAGCACCGCTCAAGGCGAGTGTGACCAGCGCGTCCGAGACATCGGTGACCGCCGCGATCCGCCCGGCGCAGGCTGCCGCGACGATCACCTGCAATTGCGCCGGTTCGAGGGCTGCCGACTGTACGATCCACAGCTCCGGCGCCATCCGGCTGATGACCGGCTCCGGCCCCTGCCAGCGGTTGATCCGTGCGGGCAGCGGCACGCCGGCGATGCGCAGTGCCCCAGCCGCGGGCTGTTCATGCGGGCCGAGCTGCAGCCGCACCCAGGCGCGCGGCGGCGGCACGGTGAGGCGCAGGCGCGATGACAGCGTGCTCACACCGGGTGGCAGCACGGCTTGTTCGCGCAATGCCGCCGGTTCAGGCATGCAGGCGCTCCCCCTGTGGATCATAGAACGGTGTCGCGACGATCTCGGCCTCGCACTGCCGGTCGAGATCGTGGACCGTGACGTGTTCGCCGAGCCGCGCCTGGCCGCCGGCGAGCAGCGCGAGCGCTATCGGATGCCCGAGCGCCGGCGACACCGCGGCCGAGGTCACCCAGCCGTCGCTGCCGGCGCGAGTGCCGGGCAGACGCAGATGCGCGCCCGGCACCAGCACCCGCGGATCGTTCGCGACCAGACCGACGAGCTGCCGGCGGTCGGTGCGCCGGTTGTCGGCGCGGATCAGCGAGCGCTGGCCGATGAAATCCGCCTGCTTCTTCGCGGCGATCGCGCCCCAGCCGACGTCGGCTGGGGCGGTCGTGCCATCCGTGTCGACGCCGACGTGCAGGAAGCCCTTTTCGAGGCGCAGCAGCAGGACGGCCTCGATGCCGTACGGCGTGAGGCCCGCATCACTGCCTGTCTCGAGCAGCCGGCGCCAGAGCGCTGCGCCATAGCGTGCCGGCACGCTGATCTCGAAGCCGAGTTCACCGGAATAGCTGACGCGATACAGCCGCGCCGCCGCGCCGGCGATCCGCCCTTCGCGAACCGACAGGTGCGGCAGCGATGCCCCGTCGATCGGGAAGTCGGGCCCGAGTCGGGCGAGGATGTCGCGGGCCCGCGGCCCCGACAGCGCCACGGTGGCCCACTGCGTGGTCACCGGCGTGATGAAGACCTCCAGTTCGGGCCACTCGCACTGGCGCCATTCCTCGAGCCACAGCGCGATGCGGGAAGCCGCGCCACTGGTCGTCGTCACCAGCCAGCGCGCGGGCTCGAGGCAGGCGACCGTGCCGTCGTCGATGATCACGCCGGCCTCGTTCAGCATCAGCCCGTAGCGGACCCGGCCGGGCGCGAGCGTGCGCATGTTGTTGCAGTAGCAGCGGTCGATGAACGTGGCCGCATCGCGACCGGTGATTTCGAGCTGGCCGAGCGGCGAGGCATCATAAATGCCGGCGGCCCCGCGCACCGCGAGCGCCTCGCGCCGGATCGCCTCCGCCGGCGTCTCGCCGGCGCGCGGATAGCAGCTCGGGCGCAGCCAGCCGCCGGCCTCCCACCAGTGCGCGCCGAGTGCCTCGTGCTCGGCATGCGCCGGCAGCAGCTTGCGCGGCGCATAGCGCGGGCCGGTCTGGCGACCGGCCAGCGCTCCGAGCGTCACCGGCGTATACGGCGGGCGGCAGGTCGTCGCCCCGACCGCGGCCGGATCGCGGCCGGTCAGCTCCGCCACCGTCAGCATCGTATTGCGGCTGGAGGTGCGGCCCTGATCGATCGCCATGCCGGCGGTCGTATAGCGCTTCACGTGTTCGATGTGCGCGAAGCCTTCGCGGATCGCGAGTTCGACGTCCGCGACCGTGACGTCGTGCTGGAAATCGAGCCATTGTCGCCGTGCGCGCCCGGCCGGCGTGCGGACGAGGGTTCCGGTCGCCGCCGCGGCGGCAGCGCCCGCGGTGGCGACCGACCGCTGCCGCGCGAGCTG
>VGVB01000010.1 GCA_016882265.1 Gammaproteobacteria bacterium | reverse complement strand
TGCCAGCACCTTCGCTGACCTCAAAACCACTGCGCGCAATCGGCTGTGCTCCATGCAACGCCGCCCGAGCCTGATCCGCGCCTTCTGGCAACAGGCTGAACTGCCATTGTGAAACTGTCAGGCATTTATGCAAGGCTCAATAGGTTACGGACTGGGTCTCGCGCGCGTGAACTACGCCGGCCAGCCGTTCGTGATGCACGGCGGCGGTATCGACGGCATGACCTCGTGGATGGCCTGGTCGCGGCCGGCGGACGTCGGCTTCGTCGCGCTGAGCAACGGCGGCAATATCCTGGTGCCGGCGATGCTGATGTTCACGGCGGTGAACCAGCTCCTCGGCCTGCCGGCGGATGACGTGCTCGGCCGGCTACTGCCGGCCCGCGACGCGATCACGCAGGGGCCGGTGCTGCCGCAGGTCCGCGAGCCGCGGCCGGCGCTGCTGCCCGCGGCCGTGGTCGCCGGCCAGTACCGCAACCGGCTTGGTCTGCTCGAGATCCGCGCGGCTGCGGATACGCTGCGGCTGCGGATTCCACGCACGGGCCACGAGGCGGATCTGCGGCGGCTTAGCGGCGACCAGTACGCTGTCGCCTGGGACAACCCGGCATTGCCGGTGCTCGTCCTGACTTTCCGCACTGCCGCCGACGGCGGCGTTCGCGGACTCGGACTCGAATCGGCCGGCGAGTACCAGCTCTACCCGGAGGACGCCTCGTTCGCCAAAGTGGCAGAGGGACCGTGATGTTGCTCCGTCGCGGCCTCGCGCTGGCCGCTCTGCTGGTGGCGGTGCAGCCGGCCGCTGCGGGCGATATCGCTGCGGCGCTCGCGTTCGAACATGCGCAGGACCTCGTCGCCGCGCCGGCCAGCGGCCGCATCGCCTGGACCACGAACGAGCTCGGCACGCGCGCCGTGTGGACTGCCGCGTCCCCGGACTACACGCCGCAGCGGATCGTCGCATTCGAGGGCGATGATGGCGCGGCGCTCGCCGATCTCGCGCTGTCGGCCGATGGCCGCATTGTCGTGTTCTCGCGCAACGCCGATGCAGGACGCCCCGGCCGTCCGGTCAACGTCGAGAGCCGCGTGCAGCCGCCGGCCGAGAAGATCTGGCTGGCGCGGCTGGGCGCGGGCGGCGCATTCCATGCCGAGGTTATCGCGCAGGGTACGCAGCCGGTGCTCGCGCCGGATGGCGGCGCGCTCGTCTGGCTGGCGGCCGGCGCCGTGCAGCATCGGCGGCTCGACGAGCCGAAAGCCAGCACGCGGGTTCTGATCGAGGCCACTGCCCGGATCGCGCGGGTCGTCTTCTCGCCCGATGGCCGGTCGCTCGCGGTCGTCTCGGCGCGCGGCGCGCATTCGCTGGTCGGGGTGCTCGCGCCGGATACGCCGGCGATCCGCTGGCTTGCGCCGGACCTGTCGCGCGACGATTTCCCGGCGTGGTCGCCGGACTCCACGCGGGTCGCGTTCCTGCGGTTTCCCGGGCGCCGCTTCGCCGACCGCTTTCCGATGATCCTCGAGGTCGAGCCGTTCTCGCTGTGGGTTGCCGATGTCCGCAGCGCGGCTGCGCGCGCGATCTGGTCGTCGCCCGGCGCCGATGGCGGCTACGCGCAGGAGACCGGCCTGCCGCTCGCCTGGTCGGCGGGCGGGCGCATCGTGTTCCAGTCCGAGCACGATGGCTGGCTGCGCCCATGGGCGATCGATCCGGACGGCCGCAACCTGGTCGCGCTGAGTCAGGGTCCCTGCGAGACCGACGCCGCCAGCCTGGACCCCGACACGGAGCGCCTGCTGCATGCCGGCAATTGCGGCGACCCGGCGCGGCGGCATGTCTGGCAGTCGGACCTCGCGACCGGGCGCATGACGGCACTCACGAGCGGCAGCGGCATCGAATGGCAGCCGGTGGCGCTCGGTTCCGGGCGCGGCGTTGCGTTTCTGGTCAGTACGGCTGCGGAACCATTCGGCGTAGCGGTGCAGCCGGCCGCGCCGGGCGCGGGGCCGCGCCGGATCTCCGGCGCAGCGCGGGCAGCGGAGCTGACGGTGCCGCCGCAGGAAGTCGCATTCCGCGCGGACGATGGACTCGAACTGCACGCCCAGCTTTTCCCGGCGCGGGCGCGCACGGGTGAACGCCGGCCGGCGCTGGTGTTCGTACACGGCGGCCCGCACCGGCAGATGCTGCCGGGATGGCATCCGATGCGCTACTACAGCATCACGTATGCACTGAACCAGTACTTCGCAGCGAACGGTTATGTGGTGCTGGCGCTGAACTTCCGTTCCGGCGTCGGCTACGGCCGCGATTTCCGCCAGGCGCCGGGACGCGGCGCGCTCGGCGCGTCCGAGCACCGGGACCTGCTCGCGGCAGCGGCCTGGCTGCGCGCCCGCCCGGACGTGGACCCGGCGCGGATCGCGATCTGGGGCGGCTCGTATGGCGGACTGCTGACGGCACTCGCGCTGGCGCGCAGCTCCGATCTGTTCGCCGCCGGCGTCGACCTGCATGGCGTCCACGACTGGTCGCAGTACGGCTTCAGCCAGGTCGGACTCAATCCATGGCCGCTCGATGCCGGTGAACAGCGTATGCTGCATGCGGCTTCGCCGGTGGCCGATGTCAACGGCTGGCGCTCGCCGGTTCTCGTCGTGACCGGCGACGACGACAGCGCGGTGAACGTACGCCAGTCGGTCGACCTGGTCGCCCGACTGCGCGAGCGCGGCGTCGCGGTCGAGACGCTGCTGCTGCCGGACGAGGAGCACGACCTGCGCCGGCACGCGAGCTGGCTGGCGGTCGCGCGCGCGATGGAGGATTTTCTGCGCCGGCGGCTGGCCGCGCGCGGCGAGTAATTCAGGGGGGGGCATCCGTGAGCGACAACGAGGCGCACCAGCAGGATGCAGCCGCGGCGGGCGGCGGGCCGGACCGGGCGCGCTGGTTTCGCGTCTACGTCGTGCCGGCCGCGGTGTTCCAGTCGCTGCTGATCGGTGGCGGCTATGGTTCCGGTCGCGAAGTCGTCGAGTTCTTCACGCTGCAGGGCGTCGGCGGCGGCCTGCTCGGCCTCGCCGTCGCGGCGCTGGCCTTTGCGGTGATTCTGGCCGTGACCTGGGAATTCGCCCGCGTCTTCGCCAGCTATGACTACCGGCATTTCTTCAAGCTGCTGATCGGCCCGGCCTGGGTCGTCTACGAGGCGACCTACCTGGTGGGGATCACGCTGGTGCTGGCGATCATCGGTTCGGTCGCCGGCAATATTCTGCAGGATCAGCTCGGCTGGCCGCGCTGGGCCAACACGGCACTGATCCTGGTCTCGGTGACGGTCATGGCCTTCTACGGCCGCGACTGGGTGGCGCGGATCATGACGGCGTGGGCGGTGCTGCTCTCCGCGATCTTCGTGCTGTTCTTCCTGCTGGTGGTCGCGCAGTTCGGCCCGGACATCCGCGCGGCGCTGGCGGCCGCCGAGGTCGGGCCGGGCTGGGCCCGCAAGGGCCTGCAGTTCGGGCTCTACAACGTCGCGCTCGCGCCGGCCGTGCTGTTCGCCGTGCGCGCGTTCCGCAGCCGCCGCGAGGTGATCCTGTCGGCGGTGATCGCCGCGCTCGCCGCAGTCGCGCCGGCGCTGCTGTTCCACGCCGCCTTCAGCGCGCGGCACGCCGAGATCGTCGCCCAGCCGCTGCCGACCTACTGGATGATCGGCCTGCTCGGCGCCGGCTGGTTCATGGCCTTGTTCCTGCTCGGCCTGTTCGGCACGCTGATCCAGACCGGCATCGGCCTGGTCCAGGGCCTGATCGAACGCATCGACGGCTGGCGGCTCGACCGCGGCCGGCCGCCGCTGACCCGCTCGCGCCACGCCCTGACCGCGCTCGTGCTGATCGTGAGCAGCGGCCTGCTGTCCGCAATTGGCGTCATCGACCTGGTCGCCAGGGGCTACGGCACGCTGGCCTGGGTCTCTCTCGCGGTGTACCACTTGCCGCTGCTGACCATCGGCCTCTGGCGGCTCAGGAAAAGGGGACGCTTCCCTTTATTGCGGACGTGAAAAAGGGAAGCGTCCCCTTTACTTGCCGCACATCTTCGCGACGGCCTCGTTGCAGCTTTCGAGGATTTCGCCGACGCGCTCGGCGCACTCCTCGTAGCCATGAACCGGAGTGCCGTAGAGAACGACCGCACCCACTTCGCCGGCAATGTCACAACCGATCATGTCGTAGGTCTGCTTGTATTCGCACATCGCGCGCAGCCGGATCTCGTCGTCGGGTCCGCTGCACTTGAAGACACTCGTTCCCGGTGGATCGCCCGGAGTCGCTGACGGATCGTACGGGCGCAGCGGCCAGATCGGCGCGATGCCGCACTGGCGCCAGGCAGTGACCAGTGCCGCGTCGTAGCGAGCCTTGTCCGGTGGCGTGCCGCGGCGCATGGCGATGATCGGCGGCTTGCCCGCGGGCTCGGTCAGGCACACGCCATCGACTTCCTTCGGCAGGAGCTGGCCCCACCACTTGCCAAGTTCCACGGCGCGCATTGCCGGTACCTGTTGATCTTCCTGGTAGATGCCCTTCAGCGCGCCGGCCTTGACGGCGCTCAGCAGGTTGGAGGCGTCGATGCGCTGCACCGGATCACCCTTCAACAGGCGGAACAGCGCGTACTGACCCTGTACGTCGATGCGTGAGTCCATGACGTCCTTCGGCGTCCACGGCGGGCCAGTCGGTTGCTCGGCGGGTGATGGCGCAGCGGGCGGCGACGCTGCGGGCGGCGGTGGTGGCGGCTGCTCATTCGGCGACGTCGCCGGTCCGCTGGACCACCCTGGCATCTTCAGCCGTCCTGTTCGTCCCGGCTGAGTCGCCGGCGTCGTACTGCCCTGCGGCGCAGCGTCCGCGCGCACGCAGTGGATCGCGCCGAAGCCGTCGCAGAAGCCCTGGTCGCAGACCTTGCCGTCGGCGAGGATCCTGGTCGGTGTTGCGGCGCCGATGTCGTTGTCGACCATGAAGAAGTCGGCGCGCTCGAAACCCTGCAATCGGCAGAACTCGTCCGCCGCGGGCTGGCCGCATTCGCTGCCCCAGACCCGGCAGATGTCGACGCGATAGCCGGCATGCATGGGCGGCTCGAACATCTTCTCTTCCGCAACCGCCGCCGCGACCAGCAGACCGCCCAGCGCCACGGCGCCAACTTGCCCGATTCTCATGTCAACCCCCTGATGGCTTCAGCAGGATCCGATCGACGCCGGCCAGGAATCCGGTCGAGGCTGGGTTGCGGCCGGTGATCATCAGGCTCACCGGTCGCCGCCCCTGGCGCATCGCGAACGTGCCGAGCGTAACGGTCACCGGCCCGACGACACCGGGCGCGTAGCCATCGAACGACGCGGCCACGCGGTGCTGGTCGACCTCGAAGGCGAGCTGACCATAGTCCGGCGCCCGCGTGAGGTCAATTTCGACGACCCAGGCGCCGTCCTGCGGCACGTCGATCATCAGATCGAGCACGGCGCCCACGCCGCCACCGTGCCAGAAGAGCTGGGCGTTGCCGCCCCAGTCCGGACCGAAGCCGCTCATCGGTTGTGCCGTGATCTGCCCGCCGCGAAGCTGGAACGCACCGTCTCGGAACAGCCCTTCGGCCTCGATGCGCAGCACGGTCGCGCGGATCTGGCCGACCAGTCCGGCCAGCGCGCCGCTGCTGAGCCGGCCACCCGCCGGCGGTCGGTCTGCCGCCGGCAACTGGATCGGCACCTGCACGGGCTGGCCGCCCTGCGCCAGCTCGATGGCCGATCGTGCCCGCACGATCTGCTGCACGCAGGGTTCATCGGCGCCGTCGCGGTTCGGATCGTGCAGCGCGCAGGCCGGCAGGCTGAGGCCCTGCGCGGCCAGGGTTTCCTCGGACTTGCAGCGGATCGCCAGCGGATCCTGGGTCGCCCAACAGTTCTGGCCGGTCGCCGGTTTCCACGCGCCGGCCTGTCCCTGCTTGCTGCCGATCGCGTCGGTCTTCGAACCGACGCCGCCGTTCACCTGGAACAGGATCTGCCGGACCTGCTGCAGCCCGGCCGTGAATTGCGGATCCTCCTTCAGTTCGCAGTTGATCCGCTGGCCATGCCAGGCCGGCGCGTCCTCCGGCGGCAGCGCACGCGCCAGGCACTGCTCGAACTTCCACGGCCGCGTGCAGCGGATGTTGGCGTAGTTCGGCGTCAGCGCGCAGCGCTTCGTGCCGAGCTCGGCGGCGACCTGTGCCGCCAGCTTGACGCCGGCCTGTTGTCCGATTTCACACTGCTCGTGGCCCGGGACACCGTGGGCCGTGATCTCGCGGCGGCAGGTGTCGTAGCCGTCGTAAGTCGCGCAGACGAGATACAGCTTTGCGTTGAACGTCTTTGTGTTCTGGAACTGATTGTCGTTGGGGATCCTGCGCTGGCAGCCGACGCCGGACATCTTCGCCAGCAGTTGCTGGGCGCCCTGCTGGCGCCAGCCATTCAACTCCTTGACGATCGCCAGCATTGCCTGGTCGCAGGCCCACTTCCAGGCATTGTCGGGTTGCGTGGTCCACTTGCCGTAGGGATACTGGTTCGGCAGCCATCCCATGACCCCGATGCGCTTGCGCAGGTCCATCACGCACTGGGAATAAAGCTGGTCGTAAGGCTTGAGATACGGCCAGTTCTTCTCGCCCAGCTTGACCGCCTCGCCGGGCTGGGGTTCGAAGTGCAGGATCCGCAGGCGCGGAAGCTGCGGCCGCAACGTCGCGGCCAGGTAGGCGGGAACCGCCGCCTTGACGGCAGTCGCCGAACTGTTGACCAGTGCCATCGCATGACTCTGCATCCGGCTGCAGACTTTCTTCGCGGTGGCCTCCGAGGCTTTGTGACTGTCGAAGTAGCTCACGCAGTTGCCGAAGACCCAGGAATCGGCCTCCACGCCTTTCATTCCGGATGGTTCCCACAGGGCCGACATCACATAGCGGTGCACGTGCGGCAGCCAGTGCTCGGCGTAGAACTTGTCCGCTGGCATCGGCGGGCTCTGTCCGGCCAGGTCCTCGGTGAAGCTGACGACGGCGCCGGCCAGGTCGCCGAGGAAATTGCCGATCGCGTTCACGCCGCCTTCCGCGAAGCCGGCGAGCGCCGCCAGCGCCTCGCCGAACGGCCCGCACAATGTCGACTTGATTTCCGGAATCGGGATGAAGCTGCAGGCGGTCTGCGGCCCGAGCAGCTCGACCAGCGCCCACCAGTCCGGGCCCTGCACGGCGGCATGAGCCTTGTCGAGCAGGTTCTTGTTGTGGTCGACGACGTACTCGACGATCGGGCAGCCGACGCTCTTGACGCCCGGCGGCAGCGCCGCGCAGCCGACGATCTTCGCCACCGTCGGCCCGCCTTTGTTCAGCACCTCCAGCCACTGGCCGGCCGATGCGGCCTTGGCGATCACGATGATCTGCTGGATGCGGTTGTCGTTGGGGTTGAACGGCAGTTGCCCGGCCGCCTGCTGCTGCAGCCCGCCGGCCTGCTTCTGCAGCTCGACCTGCACGCACTGCTCCATGCTCTTGCCGCCGATCAGGCAGACGACCAGCGGCTTGGCCGGCGCGAGCTGCGGCTCGACGGCCTGAATGACGACATCGACCAGTTCGCCGGTACCGAGTGCATGGCTCGCCGGCGCGAACGCGGCGAGCAGCAGCACACTGGCGATGGCGGGCCAGCGGTGGCGGACACGTTGGTGTCTGTGGTAAATGGCAGCACGCCACGCCGTAGATGCCGGCATCTTCCGCCCTCGGTTCCGCCTGCCGGGCGCCCGATCCAGCGCCGGCCCGGTATCTTAGATGCGCGAACTGAATCCTGCCTGAATCGGAGAGGCCTCGGCCTGACAGGGTCTGCCGGGATCCGCCCGCTGGAAGGCGCCGGCGGCCGTGTCGAGAAACCTTACGGTCACCATCCCTTCAGGTGGTGTTATGTTCAATTTTGATTCCTGTGGTCATTCCAGAACAACAGGTTACGATTTCTGGCACGACCGCTGCATCCTGATTGTGCAGAAGCCCGAGAGTCGGGGTTCACGGAATTGCCGAGGAGTGCCAAATGGGAACCATGAAGAAAATTGCAGGGCTGGCGGCGGCGGGTGCAGCGCTGCTGGCGCTCAGCGTGCCGGCACATGCCGTGCTCGTTTCGTACACCTTTGAGGCGACCAACGATTGTGGCAGCCAGCATCCGGCGTTCCCGGCCTGCACGATCGACGGCTCTCCGCGGATCGCGAAGTTTGACCAGACTGATACCGGCGGAAGCTTCACTTTCAATGGAACCGATTTCCCAACAATCGACGGAAGTGAGTTCTGGTTCAGCAACACGGATGGCTCAATTCCGCTGAGCTGGACCTATACTCCCGGAGCCGGTGACCCGCTGATCCGATTCTGGGTCATCAAGCAGGGCAACGACGCCGTCGTTGTGCACTGGGATAATATCTGCGGTGCCACTGGACTTCTGGAGCAGATGACGGTCGCCTGTGCGGACCCGATGACCGGCGGAACCTGGAACGCGCTGAATGGCTGGTCGCACATCAGTTTCTACGACACCGGCGGCACAAACGTCCCCGAGCCCGGCACGCTCGCGCTGCTCGGCCTCGGCCTGATGGGTATGGGCTTCGCGCGCCGGCGCAAGAGCTGAGAGACAGGCACTCTTCGGCTGATGGAAACCCCCGCTCCGGCGGGGGTTTCGTTTTCTGCGCTGCGGTCGGACCACGGAACCCGGCAGACGGCAGCCGGTCAGATCTCCTCGTGAGCTGCCCGTGGCAGACTCTGTTTTCCCAGCAGCGAGGAGTGCCAAGTGAACAAGAGCGGAATGAGTGCCCTGGTCGCCGCCGGTGTGCTGGCGGGCCTGCCGGCGTGGTCGGCTTCCGATGTCTACCTGAAACTTGGCGGCGTCGAGGGTGAGCTGGCCGACGGCACGCCCGCCGAGCCGTTGTCGGTCGTGTCGTGGTCCTTCGGCGCCAGCAAGCCGTCCACCGCACGCGTGGTCGCGCCGCGCGAGCCCCAGACCGGCCAGGCCAGCGGCAAGCGTGAGCCTGCAGTCGACACCGGTGCGACAACGGAAGCGACCGGCGCGAAGCGGCAGCACAACCCGATCATATTCCGGAAGACGCTGGACTTCGTGGTCGCCGAATCCGACCACCCGACGCTCAAGGTCCTGCTCGAGCGCTGCGCCAGCGGCGCGCCGATCCAGGACGCGACCTTTGCTTCGGCGACCGAGCGCTGGGAACTGAAGGAAGTCGTCGTGACCTCCTGCGCGCTGTCCGGGGGCCAGCGCACGATGAGCCTGAAAGGGCACATCACCCTGATCAAGTAACGGCTGCCGGCCGGGCTAGGAGACCGGAATCCTCTTGCCCGGATCGACAAAGGGCATCGGTACGGTGGTGGCGGTCCGTTCACCCCATTCGCTCGCAACCCGGACCTGCGTGCCCGGTGTCGCGAGTTCAGTGGGCAGCCAGCAATAACCGATGTTGCGGCCGAGCCGTGGGGAGTAGATCGCGGAGGTCACCTTGCCGACGTGCTCGCCGCGGTGGTAGGCCGGCCACTTGGTGAAGTTGAGTGCCGGGAACGGCGCACCGTCGATCTCGACACCGGCGATGCGGCGGGCGACGCCGCGCTCGCGAATGCGGCGCAATGCCTCCATCGCGACGCAGTGACCCGGCAGGTCGAAATCCACGAGCCGGTTGAGGCCCATTTCGAAGGGATTGTTCTCGTAGGTCATGTCGGCCCCCCAGTTGAAGATCCCGCCCTCGATGCGGCGGATGTCGGAGGGCCCGGTCGGGCGGATGTTGTACGGGGCTCCGACCTGGAGGATCCGGTCCCACAGTTCGCCGCCACGGGTGGCATCGAGCAAGTACACCTCATACCCGACTTCCGAGGTCCAGCCGGCGCGCGTGACCAGCACCGGAATGCCGTCCACCGTGGCCTCACGGAAGAAGTAATACCTGAGGTCCAGGATTCCCGGCCCGAACAGGTCGCGGACGACGTCCCGGGACTTCGGGCCCTGGATCTGGAGCGGCCAGGCCTCGGTCTCGCGGATCGTGACATTGAGACCTGCGTGGGCTGCGAGACCCCTGGCGTAGAACAGCACGTCGCTCGAAGCGAGTGCGAACCAGAAACGGTTTTCCCCCATGCGGGTCATCACCGGATCGTTGAGGATGCCGCCGTCGGGCGCGCAGATCAGCACATATTTCGCCTGCCCGACCTGACACGCCGAGAGGTTGCGCGGCGTCAGTAACTGGGCGAAACGCAGTCCATCCGGCCCGTCGATTTCGAGGCAGCGCTCCACCGCGACGTCCCACAGCGTCACATGCTCGAGCAGATGTCGGTACTCCGCCTCGAAGTCGTCGAAGTTGATCGGAAACAGCATGTGGTTGTAGACGGTGTAGCCGCGTGGTCCGCAGCGCTGCTGGGCCTCGAAGAACGGCGAACGGCGCAACCGGGCGCCGCGCTGGACCAGGCTCATGTCGAATGGGCGCATAGCAATCCCTCCATGGATTTCCGCAGCCCGCACCGCTGGCCCCGGACTACCTGCCGCGACCAGGAGTGCAGTCTATCGAATCGCTGCGGGCGCCGCGACTGCAACCGGCAGGCGCCCGAATCCTCCCTCAACTGTGGCCGCGAGCCACGCCACGACCGCGTAGGCCGCCACGTGCTGCCGCAGCAGTTCGGGGTCGACTTTGTCGAAGGTGTCGTCGGCCGTGTGGTGCAGATCGAAATACGGTGCCGCGTCGCTGTCGATATCGATGACCGGCATGCCCAGCTCGCGCAACTGACCGAGATCCGCGCCACCGCTGGCCTCCGTCCCGGCGTAGCCGATGCCGAGCGGCTCGAGCAGTGCCTGGATCGCACGTACCAGCGGCAGCCGATCGGGATCCACCCGCGCCGCGAGGCCGTTGAGCTGGAACGCCCCGGCGTCGGCTTCGAGCCCGACGACGTGCCGTTCGATCGCCGCCGCGTTTGCGGCCGCATAGGCCTTCGCGCCAGACAAGCCGAACTCCTCGTTCGCGAACAGCACCACGCGGAGCGTGCGCCGCGGCCGCTCGCGCATGGATCCGGCGATGCGCGCCGCCGCAGTGACGATGCCGACGCCGGTCGCGTCGTCATGCGCGCCGGTGCCGAGATCCCAGGAATCGAGGTGCGCGCCGAGCAGTACGATTTCGTCGCGCAGATCGCGACCCGGGATCTCGCCGATCACGTTGGCCGACTGCGCCTCGCCGTCGTAGCGGGCGGTACTCGCCAGCCGGACCCGCACCGGCAGGCCGCTCGCGAGCTGGCGTTCGAGCAGGTCGGCGTCCGGGTTCGACAGCGCCAGCGCCGCGATCGGCGGTGCGCCATCCGCGACCGACATGGCGCCGGTGTGTGGCGTGCGCCTTGCCGAGGTTCCCGCGGAACGCATCAGCATCGCGACCGCGCCGAGCTTCGCTGCCTCGGCCGCGCCCTGGCCGCGCGTGGCGACCGCGCGACCATAGCCGGCACCGTCCCGCGTGCGCTCCATGCGCCCGGTGAAAAAGACGATGCGCCCGGCGATGCGCTCGGGCGGCTGGCGGGCGAGATCCGCGAGCGTCGTCACCGGCACGACTTCCGCCTCGACACCCTCCGGCGGCGTGCCGAGGCTGCCGCCGAGCGAAGTCACCGCCAGCGGCTGCGGCCACGGCGCGGTGATTTCAGCCCGCGCCTCGCCGCGCACCCAGCGCGGCACTGTGACCGGCTCGGCGCGCACATTGGCGAAGCCCAGCGACTTCAGTTTCGCGACTGTCCAGGCGACGGCCCGTGCGTCGCCCGGCGAGCCGGCCGAGCGCGGCCCGACTTCCGTCGTCAGCGAACGCACGAGGTCGAGTGCGGTATCGTCGGCGAGGGCCTTCTCGCGCAACGCGCGAGCTTCGGCCTGAGCCGCCGGGGCCAGCGGTTCGGCGCTGGTTGTGGCCGCGGCCAGTACTGCGATCAGCAGCAGTTTCTGCATCGGTGCTCCAGGGCCTGCAGACGGCCGACCAGAGCCGGCCGCTCCGGTTCGGCGAACAACGCAAAAGTTCTGGCGCCGGCGCATGCGTCCGCGTGCAGCCGCACGCTCGCGCCGTGCGGCACCGGCCCCTTGATCCACGCATCGAAGCAGGCTGGGCCGTTGACCCCGGCAGCCAGCCGGCCGAGGCACTCGGCCAGCACGCGCGGCGGATGATACAGCGCGCGGTGGAAGCCGAAGAACCGCGCGTAGGCGTCGGCGAAATGCACGCCGTTGTAGTCGCCGGTGAAGCGGCCGAAACGCCAGTGGTCGGCATCGCGCAGCGTCCACTCCGCGGCGATCGGGCCGGGCACCTCCGGAGCGCGCGCCAGCGGCGACGGTGAGTCCGGCTCGCCGAAGCGGCCACGCGCGAGGATCGTCACGACACTTTCCCAGGCGATTTCATCACCGTGTCGCACCGTGGTCGCGAGATCGAACTCGGCACCCCTGTCGACCCGGCGGACTGCGGCGGTGCGCGTCGCAAAGTCCAGCCGCGCGCCGGCCGGGATCGGCCGGTGCTGCCGCACGTGATTGCGGATCTGCAGCAGCCCGAAGATCGGCACCGGGAAGGCCGGGTGGGTCAGGATCGCCATCACCAGCCGGAAACCGAAGGTCAGCGGATACAGCAGCGGCAGGGTGTCGCCGAGCGGCAGGCCGGTGATGCGCGCGTACTCCGTCAGCTCGCGCGGGTCGGCGCGGTGGCCGCTCCAGCTCGCCGAAAGCGCCGGCGGCAGCGCGCCACTCCGACGCCCGGGCCACAGCGCGCGCAGTACATAGGGCAGGGCAGCGGGGCGGCGCCGGTACGCGAGATGAACCATCGTCGGGGAGCGGGGGCAGGCAGTCGGAGGCGCGATTCTACACCGCGCCGCTGGCGAGGCTGCCGGGGTCCTCACCCGCGGCGCCGGTTCGGCGGCCGGGGTCCCGCTCGCGAACTCGAGCCGATCTTTACGAGTTCGCTCCCGGGCCCCGTCCGTCTCGCCGGCGCCGCGTGATGTGGCGGCCTTCGCCCGCGGCATCGCAGCGGGCTGGGGGCCGGGACGTCGCGAGCGAGCGCGTAAAGTTCCGGCTCGCGCGAGCGCGCGAGTGTCCCGGCCCCGAGCCCGCCTGGCTGTGGCGGGGGATGGATTCCGGCTCTCCGTTCCGTGGCAATCGGTCGAGCGCCAGGCGAAGGTCGCGTGCGCGGCGCCGGTTCGGCGGCCGGGGTCCCGCTGGCGAACTCGGCTGATCTTTACGAGTTCGCTCGCGGGCCCCGTCCGTCTCGCCTGCGCCGTGTGATGCGGCGGCCTCGCCCGCGGCATCGCAGCGGGCTGGGGCCGGGACGTCGTGAGCGAGCGCGTAAATCGGGCTCGCGCGAGCGAGCGAGTGTCCCGGATCCCAGCCCGCTTGGCTGCAGCGCGCGAGTGTTCCAGCCCCCAGCCCGCCTGGCCGCAGCGCGATTGTTCGCGACACGCCGGTCCGGCATGATCGGTGGCGACTGTGGTCCGGGCCTGCCAGCGCGATGAGCGACGCGACCGATCCCGATTCCGACGAAGTACCGCCGCATCTCGGCCCGGCCGCCGCGCGCGCGTACCTGGATGCCCGCATTCAGGGCCTGTGCCACGACGGCGCACTCGAGGTCGCCGAGGGTGTGGCGGCCTGTGAACCACCGCGCGAGCGTGCTGCTGCGCTGCTCGCCCGCTGGCGCGAGGCCGGCGGCGATCCGGCGCGGTTGCCCGCGGCGATCGCCGCTGAGGTCGAGCGCGTATTCGCGGCCAGCGAGTTCGTCGCCGATGCTGTCACACGCGAACCCGCGCTGCTCACCGGCCTCGCTGACAGCGGCGACCTCACGCGAGTGCGCCAGCCCGGCGAAATGTTCGCCGCTGTGCGAAACCTGCTCGAGGGCGATGGCGGCGAGGCCGGGTTCATGGACGGGCTGCGCGGGTTGCGCCGGCGTGAAATGGTGCGGATCGCCTGGCGGGATCTGACGGACGCGGCGCCGCTCGCCGAAGTCCTCGACGACCTTTCCAGCCTCGCCGACGCCGCGATCAGCGTCGCCGTCGAATTCGCCCGGCGCGCGCTCGTGGAGCGGTACGGCCAGCCGCGCGCCACCGACGGCGAGCTGCAGGAGCTCGTCGTGCTCGGCATGGGCAAGCTCGGCGGCCGCGAGCTGAACTTCTCGTCCGACATCGACCTGGTGCTGCTGTATCCGCGGGCCGGGGAGACCGACGGCCGCCGTGGCATCGACAACGAGGATTTCTTCACGCGCCTCGGCCAGGCCCTGATCCGGCTGCTCGATGCGCCGACCGCACACGGCTTTGTGTTCCGAGTGGATCTGCGGCTGCGGCCGTTTGGCGAGTCGGGTCCGCTGGTCGTCAGTTTCACCGCGTTCGAGCAGTACCTGCAGGTGCACGGCCGCGACTGGGAGCGCTACGCGTGGATCAAGGCCCGCGCGATCACGGGCGCCGAACGCTACGCGGGACTCTTTGCCGAGGTCGTGCGGCCCTTCGTCTATCGCCGCTACCTCGACTTCGGCGTGTTCGAGAGCCTGCGCGGCATGAAGGAGCTGATTGGGCGCGAGGTCGCGCGGCGCGAGCTCACCGACCACATCAAGCTCGGGCCCGGCGGCATCCGCGAGATCGAGTTCATCGTGCAGGCGCACCAGCTCATCCGCGGCGGTGCCGAGCCGCGGTTGCAGGGCAGCGCGCTGCAGCAGGTGCTGCCGCAGCTCGCCGGCGCGCGCCTGCTGCCAGCCGTAACCGTGGCGGAACTTGGTCAGGCCTACGAGTTCCTGCGCCGGACCGAGAACCGGCTGCAGATGGTGGCGGATCAGCAGACGCACGCATTGCCGGGCGATCCGCTCAGCCGCGCGCGGCTGGCCGGTGCGATGGGTTACCGCGACTGGAGCGGGTTCGCGGCCCGGCTCGAGCACTGGCGCGGCATCGTGACCGGCCATTTCAATGAAGTCGTATTCGGCCCGCGCGCGCAGGTGGATGCCGCGGAGGAATTCGCTGCGTTGTGGCACGCGGAGCCGGATGACCAGCAGGTCGGGCGCGAGCTGACCCGGCTTGGTCTGCCGGACCCGGCGGCGGTGCTGCCGCTGCTGCTCGAGTTCCGTCACTCCGGCTACTTCCGTCGGCTCGACGAGTCGGGCCGGCGCCGGCTGGCGACGCTGCTGCCGCGCCTGCTGCGTGAAATCGCGGCCAGCGCCGATGTTGCGCAGGCGGCTGTTCTCACCCGGCGTCTGCTCGGGATCCTCGTGGCGATCGGCGGCCGCAGCGCCTATCTCGCGCTGCTGATCGAGAATGCGCCGGCTCTGGCGCGACTCGTCCGCGTCTGCGCGCTCGGTGATTTCCTGGCCGGGCAGGTGGCGGCGCATCCACTGCTGCTCGATGAGCTGCTCGACGAGCGCCTGTTCGAGCAACTGCCCGATGGCGCCCAGTTTGCCGGCGAGCTCGCCGTGCGCATCGCCCAGGCCGGCGACGATCCTGAGCGCCAGGTGGACGCACTGCGCCATTTCCGGCGTGCCGCGACCTTCCATATCGCGATGCTGGACCTGACCGGACGGCTGCCGCTGATGCAGGTCAGCGACCGGCTGACCGACGTCGCGGAACTGCTGATCGCCGCGGCCCTGCAGCTCGCGTGGCGGCAGACCGCCGCGCTGCACGGCGAGCCGCGCTGCGGCGACGGGGCTGAACAGCGGCCGGTCCGGGTCGCGGTCGTCGGCTACGGCAAGCTCGGTGGCATGGAACTCGGCTATGGCTCGGATCTCGACCTCGTCTTCCTGCACGACTCCGCCGGCGAAGTTCAACAGACCAGTGGACCGAAGGTCGTGGACAACGGCGTCTTCCTGGGCCGGCTTGGCCAGCGGCTCGTGCACCTGCTGACGGTCCACACCGCGGCCGGACGGTTGTACGAGGTGGATATCCGCCTGCGGCCCGGCGGCGGCAAGGGCGGGCTCGCGTTCACGCAGATCCGGGCCTTCGAGGACTACCAGCGCCGGGAGGCCTGGACCTGGGAGCACCAGGCACTCCTGCATTCGCGCTGGGTTGCCGGTAACGCCGTCCTTGGCGCCGAGTTCGAGCGCGTGCGGCGCGCGGTGCTCGGCGAAGCCGTGCGCCGCGAACACCTGCGCGAGGAAGTGCGGGCGATGCGGGAACGCATGCGGGCCGAGCATGGGCGAGGTCAGCCGGGTCGCTTCGACCTGAAGCAGGATCCGGGCGGCATCACCGATATCGAGTTTCTCGCCCAGTACTGGGTGCTCAGCCAGGCGGACCGTTTTCCGCCGCTGCTCGAGTTCGCCGATACGATCCGCCAGCTCGAGTCGGTGGGCTCGGCCGCGCTCGTGGACCACCAGGTGATCGATCTGCTCGTGGATGCCTACCGTCGTTACCGTCAGGCGGTGCACCGTCTGGCGCTGGAGCAACAGCCGGCGGTGACCGCGGATGAGCTGCTGGCCGCCGAGCGCGCGCGGGTCACCGCGGTGTGGGAGCGGGTCATGGTCGCGGGGCTGCCGCCCGAATCGCTATAATCCCCGGCGTGCACGCAGGAGCCTCCCCGGTGAGAAACGACGATGCAGTCGCGCGCGCAGCGGTGCCGCCGAACGCGGCGCGGCGCTACGAAGTCAAGGCAGGAGATCTGCCGTTGTCCTGCCCGATGCCGGGCATGTCGCGGTGGAACAGCCATCCGCGCGTGTTCCTGCCGGTCGCGGAGAGCGGACGGGCCCTGTGTCCTTACTGCAGCGCCGAGTTCGTGCTGGTGCGCTGACGCCTGATGCTGCAGCGGCTCGCAGTCGAGCGCGGCGCGATCCTGTTCGACCCCGCGCAAGTCGCTGCCGCCGGCTGGCAGCTTTTCGAGCCCGAGTACTGGCGGTCGCGTGCGGCACTGTCCGCGCACCGCGGCGGGCGCGGTTCCATTCACTTCATCGAGGACGGCGCGCAGCGCTGGGCCCTGCGCCGCTACCTGCGCGGCGGTCTGCCGGCGCGTCTGGTGCGCGAGCGCTTCGTCTTTCTCGGCGAGGAACGGACCCGGCCGTTCCGCGAACTGCGACTGCTCGCGCGGCTGAGCGAACTCGGCCTGCCGGTGCCGGCACCGGTCGCGGCCGGATTCCGGCGCGACCGATTCAGCTATGTCGCCGCGATCCTGACCGAGCGCCTGCCGCGAACACAGTCGCTGGCGGAGCTGCTCGGTGCCGGCAGCGTGGATGACGGGCACTGGGCCGCGATCGGGCGGACTCTGCGCCGATTTCACGATGCCGGCGTCCAGCATGCGGACCTCGCGGCCGGCAATATCCTGCTGGATGAACGCGGTGCCGTCTGGCTGGTCGATTTCGACCGCGGCCGCCTGCGCCGCCCCGGACTCTGGCGTGAGGCAGTGCTGGCACGACTCGGCCGCAGCCTCGCGAAGATTGCGGGTCCTCGCGGCGACTGGCGCGGCGGTCTGGCGATCCTGCGCGCGACGCACGACGCTCCGACCGGCTGAAATCCGTGCGGTTCCTGTACAACCTGGCGATCTACGTGGCGGCGATTCCCGGACTGGCCTGGCAGTTCTGGCGCAATCGCCGCATTCCGGGCCGGCGCGCGCGGCTGGCCGGCCGGCTCGGCTTCGGCAGTTTCCTCGCCGGGCCGACGATCTGGATCCACGCCGTGTCGGTCGGCGAAATGCAGGCGGCGGCGCCGCTGGTACGGGCGCTGCTCGACCGCTACCCGCAATACCCGGTGGTGATCTCGACACTGACGCCGACCGGGGCGGACCGTGCGCGGCAACTGTTCGGTGAGGCGGTGCAGTTGCGTTACGTGCCAATCGATCTGCCCGGCTCGGTGCGGCGCTTTTTCGATCGGGTCCAGCCGCGGCTCGCGCTGATCCTGGAAACCGAATTGTGGCCAAACCTGTATGCGGAATGCGGCCGGCGCAATGTGCCGCTGGTGCTCGCCAGCGCGCGCATTTCGCCGCGCTCGGTCGGCAGCTATCGACGGCTGGTACCGCTGTTCCGGCAGACGCTGTCGCACGGAATCATCATCGCGGCGCAGAGCGAGCGCGACGTCGCGCGTTTCCTGTCGATCGGCGCGGCGCCGGAACGAAGCCACGTCACCGGCAATATCAAGTTCGACTTCGAGCTGCCAGCGGCCGTGATCGGACAGGGCCGCGATTGGCGCCGAACCATCACGTCAGCGCGCCCGGTCTGGGTGGCGGGGAGCACGCACGAGGGCGAGGAGGTGCTCGTGCTGGACGCGCACCGCCGGGTGCGTGAGAAGTTGCCCGCCGCGCTGCTCGTGCTGGTGCCACGACATCCGCAGCGCTTCGCACCGGTGCGCGAACTGCTGCTGCGCCGCGGCGAGATTCATGTGAGCCGCTCGGAAGCGACCGCAACTGGCGCGGAGATCAGCGTGCTGCTCGGCGACACGATGGGTGACCTGATGACCTTCTATGCTGCCGCCGACGTGGCCTTCGTCGGCGGCAGCCTGGTACCGGTCGGCGGGCACAACCTGCTCGAGCCGGCCGCAGCCGGTTGCCCGGTGCTGACCGGGCCGTTTTGCTTCAACGCCGATGCGGTGCTCCGGCTGATGGTTGAGGCCGGCGCGGCCCGGGTCGTGCGCGACAGCCGCGACCTCGCGCGGCAGGTCATCGGGCTGCTCGGCAACGACGCGGAGCGGGAGGCCATGGGCGCCGCCGGGCGCCGGGTGCTGGACGAGAATCGCGGTTCGCTCGGCCGTTTGCTGCGGCTGATGGAGCTGCTGCTGGAAAGCAGCGGGCAGGGGCGGGCGACCAGCGCGTGAATTCCGCTTGAATATGCGCCGCCCTGATGACCAAGATACTGGCGACCAGGAGCAACCGAGTCGACCTGCCGTGCCACGAAGACAACGATCGAAACCGCGGATCCACCGCTGCGCGCCGCGCAGCCAGGTGCGGGAATTCAGGCTCCGGGATGCATCCGTCAATGGGCTGGGTCTGCAGGCCGGAATCAGAAACCTGTCCTGGGAGGAGTTGCGCGCGCTCGCCTGCGCCGACCGCGCCGAATCCAGGTGATGAGGGTCGAGAGTAACGTCCATACCCAGTTCAGGCACCGCGGTCCGGATTACCTGGAATCGCCCGATGGCCACACCCGCAGCATTGCTTGACGAGCCCGGCCGGGCGGCCGGAATCCGGCTCGAGCATCCGGTTCAGGCCGGAGCGCTGGTGGCGCGTTTCGGTTCACCGCTGCTCGTCATCGACTGTGCCGTCGTACGCCGCCAGTACCGAGCGCTCGCCGCGGCGCTGCCCGGAGTGGACCTGCACTATGCGCTGAAACCGCTGCCGGAAGCGGCAGTCGTGCGCGCGCTGGCGGAGGAGGGAAGCTGGTTCGACCTCGCGACCAGCGGCGAGATCGAGCTGGTGCGCGCGGCTGGCATCCCGGCCGGGCGCTGCATCCACACGCATCCGATCAAGCGCGACGCGGATATCCGTGCCGCGCTCGACTTCGGCGTTTCGACTTTCGTTGCCGACAATGTGGACGAGTTCATCAAGCTGCAACCCTACCGGCAGCAGCTTCGCATGCTGTTGCGGCTCTCGTTCCGCAGCCCGCAGGCCACCGTTGATCTGTCGCGCAAGTTCGGCTGCGACCCGGCGGCCGCGCCGGCGCTGGCCGAACAGGCCGCGGCGGCCGGTCTCACCATCGCCGGGTTTTCGTTCCACGTCGGTTCGCAGGTAGCGAATCCGGACATGTATCAGCGGGCGATCAGTACCTGTGACGAGCTGCTCCGTGCGGGCCGCGCCCGCGGCCTCGGGCCGTTCGACGTGCTCGATATCGGCGGCGGCTTCCCGATCGACTACCTGCGCGCCGCGCCGGAAATCGGGGCGTTCTGCCGGCCGATCCGTGCCGCGCTGGCGGAACTGCCGGTGGACGTGCGCGTGATCGCCGAGCCGGGCCGCTTCCTGTGCGGACCGGCGGGTCTTGGACTGGCGACGGTGATTGGTCGGGCGCGGCGCGACGGCCGCTGGTGGTACTACCTCGACGACGGCCTGTACGGCTCGTTCAGCGGCCAGCTCTATGACGGCTCGCGTTACCCGCTCGAGCCATTGTTGCCGCATGGCGGGATGCCCGAGCCCTGTGTCGTGGCCGGCCCCACCTGCGACAGCATCGACGTGGTCGCCGAGGACATCCCGCTGCCCGAACTGCAGGTGGGCGACCTCGTGCTCGGGCGCCAGATGGGCGCCTACACGAGCGCCACCGCCACCGACTTCAATTTCCTGCCGCGGGCGCGGGTGCTCGCGGTCAACGTGGACGCTGATGCGAGCTGAGGCGGCACGATCGTTGAACAGGCGACACCTGCTGCGTGGCGTCGTCGCGCTCGCCGGCGCCGCTGCCGGCGGCCCCGCGCTGGCCACGCTGGTGGAAGTGCGACGCCTCGCGCTCGTCAGCACGCACACCGGCGAGGAGCTGGAGCTCGATTACTTTCAGGCAGGCAATTACCAGCCCGCGGCGCTCGCCGCACTGAACCACCTGCTGCGCGATCACCGCACCGGCGATGTGGCGCTGATCGACTTACGCCTGTTCGACCTGTTGCACGCATTGGCCGTGGGTGCCGGCTGTGTGGCGCGCTACGCGGTAATCTCGGGTTACCGCTCGCCGGCCACCAACGCATTGCTGCATGCGCGCAGCAGCGGTGTGGCGCAGCACAGCCTGCACATGGACGGGCTCGCGCTCGACGTGCGCCTGGCAGGCTGCGCCACCTCGCGGCTCTCCGGACTGGCGCTCGGGCTGCGCGCCGGCGGCGTCGGTTACTACCGCGGTTCGGACTTCGTGCATCTCGATCTCGGCCGCGTACGGAGCTGGAACGGATGACGGGGCGCGGCCTCGCCACGCTGCTCCTCTGCGGTTCACTCACGGCTTGCGGCGGCGCCCCCGATTCCACCGCGGCGACCGCTCCGGGTGAGCGGCTGTATGCGCTGCACTGCAGCGCCTGTCATCAGCGCGACGGTCGCGGCATCGAGGGCGTGCAGCCGGCGCTGGCCGGCGCCCCGACGGTCGCAGGCGATCTGCAGCCGTTGATCCGCTGGGTGCTGTTCGGCGAAAGACCGCCGGCGCTCGTGAGCCAGCGCCGCGCTTCGGTAATGCCGGTCTTCGGCTGGCTGTCTGACGACGAGGTGGCCGCGATTCTGACGCACGTCCGAGGTGCCTTCGGTAACGGCTCTACGCCGGTGACGGCGGCCATGGTCGGGGCGGAGCGGCGACTGCGCCACTAGCGTTGCATTACGACGGCTGGGACAATCCCGGCGACCGTCGAGGAGCTGTCCATGCCGACCGCGTTCTGGCAGGCTGCGGGCCTGCTCGTGCTGTCCAACGTGTTCATGACTTTCGCCTGGTATGCGCACCTGAAGGAACTCAATCACCGCCCGTGGTACGTCGCGGCACTGGTGTCCTGGGGCATCGCGCTGGTCGAGTACCTGTTCCAGGTGCCGGGCAACCGGGTCGGTTATACGGTACTGAGCCTGCCGCAGCTCAAGGTCATGCAGGAGATCATCACGCTGCTGGTGTTCGCGCCGTTCGTGGTTCTGTACATGAAGCCGGGACTGAAGCTCGATTACCTGTGGGCTGCCCTGTGCCTGGTGGGCGCGGTGTACTTCATCTTCCGGGAGCCGGCATGATGGCGACCAGCGACCATGTGGATGCCGCGCTGGCACGGTTGCGGGCCGGCAATGCGCGCTTTGTGGCCGGCACGGCCGGGGCCGGCATGCTGGCGGCGGTGTCGCGCCGCGCCGAGGTCGCCGCCGCACAGCGACCGTTCGCGATCGTGCTCGGTTGCTCGGATTCGCGGGTGCCGGTCGAGATCGTTTTCGACCAGGGCATCGGCGACCTGTTCGTGATCCGCGTGGCCGGTAATGTCGTGGCGCCCTCGCTGGTCGGCAGCGTCGAGTTCGCCGCTGCGCAGTTCGGGACACGACTGGTTGTCGTGCTCGGCCATACCGGTTGCGGCGCCGTGCAGGCCACGCTCGAGCAGATGCACCAGCCGGCGGGTCTGCAGTCGCCGAACCTGCGCTCGATCGTCGAGCGCATCCGCCCGGCGCTGGAGCCGCTCGTGGCCGGGCCCGTGCCGGACGGCGAGGACCTCGTGCAGCGCGCAGTGCTGGCCAACGTCCGGGCCTCGGTGCGGCAGCTTTGCCATGGATCGCGCATCATCGAAGCGCTGATCGACGCCGACGGCCTGCGCGTGGTCGGGGCCGTGTACGGACTCGGCAGCGGAGTCGTGCAGTGGCTCGACGACCAGCCCTGATGCCGCGGGCATAGCCACGCGGCGCTCGTGAGTGCAGCGTGATGCTGTGACCTCGACCCCGGCACGGCAGCAGTCCGGGGCGTCGGGAACAATCGCTCGCTCGCGCGCGCCCGAACTTACGCGCTCGCCCGCGACGTTCCCGCCGCCCCGTCCGGCCCTTGTTGCCGCGGTGTCCGCCGTCACAGCGCGCGGCGCAGGCGAGGCGGACGGGGCCCGCGAGCAAACTCGTAAAGATCGGCCGAGTTTGCGAGCGGGACCCCGGCAGCCTCGCCCGCGCCGCAGGTGGCGCCGCGGCTGGCTCAGGCGGTCGGCCGCCGGACCTGCTCCAGCCAGCCGACGTCGCGTACGGCGCCGGTCGCAGCGGAGGTGGTCAGCGCCGCGTAGGCACGCAGCGCGGCGGATACGCTGCGGTCACGGCCTTGCGGCTTCCAGCCGTCCGCGCCGCGGGCCTCCATCGCCGCGCGGCGCCGGCGCAGCACCTCGTCCGGCAGGTCGAGATGAATGCGCCGGTTCGCGATGTCGATCTCGATGGGATCGCCGTCCTCGACCAGCGCGATCGTGCCGCCCGCGGCCGCTTCCGGCGAGACGTGTCCGATCGACAGGCCGGAAGTACCGCCCGAGAAGCGGCCATCCGTGATCAGCGCGCAGTCCCGGCCCAGGCCCTTCGACTTCAGGTACGAGGTCGGGTAGAGCATTTCCTGCATGCCGGGCCCGCCGCGCGGCCCCTCGTAGCGGATCACGACCACGTCGCCCGCCCGGATCCGGCCGCCGAGGATCGCCTCTACCGCCGCTTCCTGGCTCTCGCAGACGCGGGCCGGACCACGGAACACGCGGATCCGGCCCGATGCCACGCCGCCCGGAGCGGCGGCCTCGTACATGCCGGGATCCACGCCCGCCGTCTTGACGATACAGCCATCCGTGGCGAGGTTGCCGTACAGCACCGCCAGCCCGCCGTCGTCTGACCAGGCGTGGGCGGTGTCGCGGATGCAGCCGCCAGCGCGGTCGAGGTCGAGATCGGGCCAGCGGCGCTCCTGAGAGAACGCCTGCTGCGTCGGCACGCCGCCCGGGGCCGCCCGGAAGAACTGCTGTACGGCCGGATCGGCCGTGCGGCGCACGTCCCAGGTGTCGAGCGCGGCACCGAGCGTCGGGCTGTGTACCGTGGGGCAGTCGCGGTGCAGCAGTCCCGCCCGGTCGAGTTCGCCGAGGATGCCGGCGATGCCGCCGGCGCGGTGCACGTCCTCGACGTGGTACAGAGTCGAGGACGGCGCCACCTTGCACAGCGTCGGGATGCGCCGCGACAGGCGGTCGATATCGGCCATCCCGAATGACACACCGGCCTCCTGCGCTGCCGCCAGCAGGTGCAGCACCGTATTGGTGGATCCGCCCATCGCGATGTCGAGGCTCATTGCGTTCTCGAACGCGGCCAGCGAGGCGATCGTGCGCGGGCGGGCGGTGGCATCGTCCTGCTCGTAGCAGCGCCGTGTCAGCGCGACGATCAGTCGTCCGGCGCGTTCGAACAGCGCGCGGCGGTCGGCATGCGTGGCGAGCAGCGTGCCGTTGCCGGGCAGCGCCAGACCGAGCGCCTCCATCAGGCAGTTCATCGAGTTGGCCGTGAACAGGCCCGAGCAGGAGCCGCAGGTCGGGCAGGCCGAGCGCTCGGCGGCCACGACCTCCTCGTCGGAGCGGCGCTCGTCCGCGGCCTGCACCATCGCGTCGATCAGGTCGAGTTTCACGGTCTGCCCGCGCCATTCGACCTTGCCGGCCTCCATCGGCCCGCCGGAGACGAAAACCGCCGGAATATCGAGCCGCAGCGCCGCCATCAGCATGCCCGGCGTGATCTTGTCGCAGTTGGAGATGCACACCAGCGCATCGGCGCAATGCGCGTTGACCATGTACTCGACCGAGTCGGCGATCAGTTCGCGCGACGGCAGCGAATACAGCATGCCGCCGTGGCCCATCGCGATGCCGTCGTCGATCGCGATCGTATCGAACTCCTTCGCCACACCGCCGGCGGCCTCGATCTCGCGCGCGACGAGCTGGCCGAGATCCTTGAGGTGCACGTGGCCCGGCACGAACTGCGTGAACGAATTGGCGACGGCGATGATCGGCTTGCCGAAATCCTGTTCGCGCATGCCGGTGGCGCGCCACAAGGCGCGGGCGCCGGCCATGTGGCGGCCATGAGTCGTCGTCCGTGAGCGGTAGCTGGGCATCGGCAGGGCCTCGCGTGGCAGGAGTCGCCGCGCGTGCCGCGCCGGTCACGCTGCGGGGCCGGGATTATCCCACAGCGCCAGTTCGGCAAACACCGGCGCATCGACGTTGCCGCCGGAGACGACGACCGCGACGCAGCGGTCCCGCAGTGGCACGCGCCCGGCCAGCACTGCGGCCAGTGCGATCGCGCCGCCGGGCTCGACCACGAGCCGCAGATTGCGGCAGGCCCAGGCCATCGCGCGGCGCACCTCGTCATCGGTTACCGCGACGGCGCCGGCGGCCAGACGCTGCAGCAGCGGGAAGGTCAGGCGACCCGGCGAACTCGCCATCAGCGCATCGCAGATCGTCTGGCCGCCCGGTTCATTGGCCAGGCGCCGGCCGGCTGCCAGCGAACGGCGCGTATCGTCGAATCCCGCCGGCTCGACGCAGTACACCGCGCAATCGGCGCCGAGCCCGCGGACCGCGAGGGCCACTCCGGCGGCGAGGCCACCGCCGCTGCAGGGCACCAGCACGAGCTGCGGCGCCAGGCCGAGTTCGCTGGCCTGTTCGATCAGCTCGAGGCCGACGCTGCCCTGACCGGCGATGATCGCCGGATCGTCGAACGAGGGCACCAGGGTCGCGCCGCGCTCGCGGGCGAGGCCGAGCGCGAGCGCTTCGCGATCCTCGCGGGCCCGGTCGTAGGTGACGACCTCGGCGCCGAGCGCGCGCGTGCCGTCGAGTTTCACCCGCGGTGCATCGGCGGGCATCACGATCGTGGCCGGGATGCCGAGTGTCCGGGCCGCGGCCGCGACGCCTTGGGCATGGTTGCCCGAGGAGAACGCGACCACGCCGGCCCTGCGTGCGGCTGTATCGAGCTGGACCAGGCGGTTCCAGGCGCCGCGGATCTTGAACGAACCGGTGTGCTGCAGCGACTCGAGCTTCAGCAGCACGCGGCCGCCGGTCAATGCATCGAGCGCCGTCGCCGCAAGCAGCGGCGTTCGCCGGACCACCCCTGCGAGGCGCCGGGCGGCGGCGCGCACGGCCTCGAAATCAGGTTGGTCGTCCGGGTTCCCCATGCCTGCGGTATCGTACGCGGGCGACGCTCGGGAGGTCGAATCGCCATGAATGAGATGCAAGGCCGCTGCCTGTGCGGAGCCGTGCGTTTCGCGGTCACGCCGCCGTCACTGTTCTGCGCGCACTGCCACTGCCGCTGGTGCCGGGCCGCGCATGGTGCCGCGTTCGTGAGCTGGATCGGCGCCGCGCTGGAGCGGTTCCGCCTGTTGCCGGGGTCCGCGGAACCGCGCTGGTACGCATCGAGCCAGCAGAGCCGGCGGGGCTTCTGTGGCTGCTGCGGCACGCCGCTGTTCTATGCCTCGACGCTGTGCCCCGGCGAGATGCACGTCGCCCGCGCGACGATCGACGGGCCGGTCGATCGCGCCCCCGATTGCCATGTGTTCCATGACCAGCGCGTGGACTGGATCGGTAACGCGGATGCGCTGCCGCAGTACACGGCCGATCACCCGGGTCTGGCGAAGTTCCGGGCGGTTCCCGGGCGCGGTTCCTGACCGGACTCAGGCCGGTGCCGGAACGATGCCATCGCGCAGCTCCCGCACGAGCTGCGTGAGGTCCGGGACCGGCGGCGAGCACTGCGGGCCGCGGCAGATCCACGCGGTCGTGCCGGCAGCGGGCTGCTTCGCCGCCAGCGCTGGCGGCAGCCGGGCCGCGGCCGGGATCGCGAAGACCATCCGGCGCGGCGCGTAGAGCGGGGCGAGGGCCTGCGCCCAGGCGCCGGCCTCGGCGCCGCGGATCACGACGATCCCGACCGGGTCGAGCCACTCGTCGAGCGCATTGAGCAGGGTCGTATGCGCGACCGGCGCGCGCTCGAGAGCCGCGCTGCCGCCGCACAGCGTGTCCTCGGCGGCCTCGAGATAGCGCGTCTCGCCGAGCAGCCAGCCGAGCCGGGCGAGCGCGAGCGCGGCGACGCCGTTGCCGGACGGCATGGCCTCGTCGGCGAAACTGCGGGAACGGCCCAGCGGCGGGTCGAGACCTGCCGCGGTGAACCAGAAGCCGCCGCCGGCGCGGTCGCGAAAGCGTTCGAGCAGCACCTCGGCGACAGCGCAGGCGAAGTCGAGATCGGCGTCGCGCCAGCGCGCCTGCAGCAGCTCGAGCAGGGCGTCGAGCAGGAAGGCGTGATCGTCGAGGTAGGCCGGGAAGCGGGCCTGGCCGTCCTTCCACGCGGCATACAACTGGCCTTCGCGCCAGCACTGCGCCCGCAGGAAGTCCACGGCCCGGGTCGCCGCCGCAAGCTGCGCCGGTTCACCGAGCAGCCGGCCGCTGATAGCGAGGCCGCGGATCAGGAGCGCGTTCCAGGCCGTCAGCACCTTGTCGTCGCGGCCGGGACGCACGCGCCGGCTGCGCCCGGCCAGCAGCCTGGCGCGGCCCGATTGCAGCAGCGCGGCGGCGGCGTCGGGCGCGAGCCCTCGTTCCTGCGCGACGTCGGCCAGGCTCACGCAGCAGTGCAGATGCCAGCGGCCCTCGAAGTTCGCCTCGCGATCGAGCCCGTAGCGGCGGGCCAGTACCGCGAATTCATCGGCGGGCAGCAGCGCTTCGACTTCGGCACGATCCCAGACGTAGAAGCGCCCCTCGTGGCCCTCGGAATCAGCGTCCAGCGCGGCGCAGAAACCGCCCTCCGGCAACTGCATTTCCGCGAGCGCCCAGCCGGCGGTGCCGAGCGCGATCTCGCGGAAGAACGGATCCCCGGTCGCGACGGCGGCCTGTGCGGCCAGCGCCAGCAACGGGCCGTTGTCGTACAGCATCTTCTCGAAATGCGGGATCATCCAGTAGCGGTCCACCGAGTAACGGCAGAAGCCGCCGCCGAGCTGGTCGTACAGACCGCCCTCGGCCATGCGCTTCAGCGTCAGCGTCGCCATGAAGAGCGCCTGCAGATCCGGCTCCGGCGTCGCCGCGGTCGCCTGCCAGTGACGCAGCAGCCGTTCGATGCTGGTCGGGTGCGGGAACTTCGGCGCGCTGCCGAAACCGCCGTACTCGCCATCGAAGCTGATCTCGAGTTCGCGGCGGGCCGCGTCGAGCGGCGCACGCGCCGGCAACGCGCCGCGCGGCGGGACCAGATCCGCGAACACCGCCTGCAGCGCGCGGTTCTGCTCGCGGACGGTGTCGCGCCGTGTCCGGTAGAACCCGGCGACGCGCTCCAGAACCCCGACGAACGAAGGCATCCCGAAACGGGCCGCTTTCGGGAAATAGGTGCCGGCGAAGAACGGCGTCAGGTCGTCGGGCGCGAGGAACATCGTCAGCGGCCAGCCGCCGCCGCGATGCGTGAGCACCTGGTGGGCGATCTGGTAGTTGCGGTCGAGGTCCGGTCGTTCCTCGCGGTCCACCTTGATGTTGACGAAGCTCTGGTTCATCACCGCGGCGGTCGCCGGATCCTCGAAGGACTCATGCGCCATCACGTGGCACCAGTGACAGGCCGAGTAGCCGATCGACAGCAGGATCGGCCGGTCGAGTTCGCGGGCCCGGGCCAGCGCCTCCGGTCCCCACGGCAGCCAGTCCACGGGATTGCCGGCGTGCTGCCGCAGGTACGGGCTGGTTTCGCCGGCGAGAGCATTGCGGCCGTGCGGCGGGTCCGTGGCCTGCATGTCCGTCGCGTCCTGCTCGGGTAGAATCGGCCCACTATAGCCAAAGCGCGCCCGTTCTTGTCGAACCTCGCCGAACCGCTGATTCCCGCCACCAATGAGCTGCCGGCGCTGTTCCTCAAGCCGCAGGAGGAACGGCGATTGCTGGCCGGCCACCTGTGGGTGTTCTCCAACGAGATCAACGTCGCGGTCAGCCCGCTCGCCGGCTTTACGCCGGGCCAGCTCGTGCAGGTACGCTCGAGCCGCGATCGCTTCCTCGGCTATGCCTACGTCAATCCGCGGACGCTGATCAGCGCGCGGCTGCTGAGCCGCGACCCGGCCTGGCCACCGGGGCCGGCGCTGCTGCGGCAGCGCATCGCGATGGCGCTGGCGCTGCGCGAACGGTTGTACCGGCAGCCGTTCTACCGGCTCGTGTTCGGCGAGGCGGACCTGCTGCCGGGTCTGGTCGTCGACCGCTACGGCGATGTGCTGGTCGCCCAGGTCGGCACAGCCGGCATGGAGGCGCTGAAGGAGCCGGTCCTCGAGGCGCTTACCGAGGTCATCGCGCCACGCGCCGTGCAGTGGCGCAACGACGCGCAGGTGCGCGAGCTCGAAGGATTGCCGCGCTACGTGGCGACGGCCAGCGGCGCGGTGCCGGACACGGTCGTGATCCCGGAAGGTGGCGTGCGCTACCGCGTACCGCTGGCCACGGGACAGAAGACGGGCTGGTATTTCGACCAGGCCGCGAACCGCGCGCTGTTCGCGCATCACGCGCGCGGCGCGCGCGTCCTCGACGTGTTCAGCTACGCCGGCAGTTTCGGCCTGCAGGCGGCGCGGGCCGGGGCGCGTGAGGTGACCTGTGTCGACGCATCCGAGGCGGCCCTCGACGCCGCTGTGGAGACGGCCGCGGCCAATGGCCTTGCGCTGGAGACGCGGAAAGGTGACGCTTTCGCCGTGCTCGAAGCCCTGTACGCAGAAGGCCGGCGATTCGACGCGATCGTGCTCGACCCGCCGGCCTTCATCAAGCGCCGCAAGGACCATCCGAAGGGACTCGCGGGCTACCGCCGCCTGAACCAGCTCGCGCTGCAGCTCATCGATCGCGACGGTCTGCTGCTGACCTGTTCCTGTTCCTGGCATCTGCAGCCCGGCGAGCTCACCGATGCCGTGCAGCGCGGCAGCCGCCAGCTCGGCCGCTTCGCTCAGCTCATTGCAGTCGGCGCCCAGGCGCCGGACCACCCGGTGCATCCGGCCGTGGACGAGACCCGCTACCTGCGCGCCTTTCTGTTCCGGGTCACCGACGCATGCTGATCTACCCGGAGATCGATCCGGTCGCCGTGCAGCTCGGCCCGGTGCGTATCCACTGGTACGGCCTGATGTACGTGCTCGGCTTCCTCGGCGCCTGGTGGCTGGCGCGGCGGCGCGCCGCGGCGCCGGGTTCGACCTGGCAGCCGGCCGCGGTGGACGACCTGATCTTCTACGCGGCGCTCGGCGTGATCGCCGGCGGCCGCCTCGGCTGGGTACTCGTGTACGGTCATGCCGGTCTCGCCGCCGATCCGCTGTCGCTGTTCCGCGTCTGGGAGGGCGGCATGTCTTTTCACGGCGGGCTGGCCGGCGTGCTGATCGCCATTGCGATCTTCGCGCGCCGCGGCGGACGCCGCATCGCCGACGTGCTCGACTTCACCGCGCCGCTGCCGGCCATCGGACTCGGCGCCGGGCGCATCGGTAACTTCATCAACGGCGAGTTGTGGGGCAAGCCCACCGACCTGCCGTGGGGGTTCCTCGTCGATGGCGAGCTGCGCCATCCGACGCAGCTTTATGAGGCGACGCTCGAGGGGCTGGTGCTGTTCACGGTGCTGTGGTGGTACACGTCGCGGCGGCCGCCGCGCCTCGCGCCGGCCGGCCTGTTCCTGACGCTGTATGCCCTGTTCCGTATCGCGGTCGAGTTCCTTCGGCTGCCGGATGCACAGATCGGCTACCTGGCCTTCGGCTGGTTGACGATGGGGCAGTTACTGTCGTTGCCGATGCTGCTGGCCGGCCTCGCCCTGCTCGGCTGGTCGGCCCGCAGCCGCGTGCCTTCCGGCAATTACGCCTGATGCGGGCCTATCTCGACCTGTTGCGGCGGATCCGCGACACCGGTGTGCGCAAGGCCGACCGCACCGGTACCGGCACGCTGTCGCTGTTCGGCGAGCAGTTGCGCTTCGACCTCGGCGCCGGCTTTCCACTGGTGACGACCAAGCAGGTGCACCGGAAGTCCGTGATCCTGGAACTGCTGTGGTTCCTGCGCGGCGAGACCAACGTCCGCTGGCTGCGCGAGCGCGGCGTGACGATCTGGGACGAGTGGGCCGATGCCGACGGCGAACTCGGCCCGGTCTACGGGCGCCAGTGGCGGGCCTGGCCAACCGCCGACGGGCGCCACATCGACCAGATCGCCGGCGCGCTGCGCCAGCTTCGGGAGAATCCCGATTCGCGCCGCATCATCGTCAGTGCCTGGAATGTCGGCGAGCTCGAACGCATGGCGCTGGCGCCCTGCCACGCATTCTTCCAGCTTCACGTCGCCGGCGGGCGCCTGTCCTGCCAGGTGTACCAGCGCAGCGCCGATTTCTTCCTCGGCGTGCCCTTCAACATCGCCTCCTATGCGCTGCTGACGCACCTGTTCGCACAACAGGCCGGGCTCGCCGCGGGCGAGCTGATCTGGACCGGCGGCGACTGCCACCTGTACCTCAATCATCTCCAGCAGGCCGAGCTGCAGCTCAGCCGCCAGCCATTCCCGCCGCCGCGGTTGATCCTGCGGCGGCACCCGCCCGACATCACCGCCTACGAATACGAGGACATCGAAATTGCCGACTACACGCACCACCCGAAAATCAGCGCCCCGGTCGCAGTATGAAGCCGAGGCGCCGCCGTTCCGCGTGCGGCGGTCGAGCATCCATGGGCGCGGCGTGTTCGCGACCCGGCCGATCCGGCGCGGCCGCCGGATCATCGAGTACGTCGGCGAGCGCGTTTCGCACGCCGAGGCCGACCGGCGCTACGAGGACAAGGCGAGTGATGACGCGCATACGTTTCTGTTCACCGTCGATGCGAAAACCGTCGTCGATGCCGGTGCCGGCGGGAACGCGGCCCGTTTCATCAACCATTCCTGCGCGCCGAACTGCGAGGCCGTCGTGACCGGCGGGCGCATCTGGATCAAGTCGGTGCGCGACATCGAGCCGGGCGAAGAACTGCACTACGACTATCGCATCGGCCGGGAGCAGGACGACCCGCCGGACGCCGACCGGATCTTCCGCTGCTGCTGCGGCTCCGGGCGCTGCCGCGGGACGATGCTGGTCGGGCGGAGGCCGCGGCGGCGGCGGTGAACGTGGCGCTGACGGCAGTCGTGGCGATGGGCGACAACGGTGTGATCGGCCGCGACAATGCGCTGCCCTGGCGTCTGCCGGACGACCTGCGGCGCTTTCGGAGACTGACCACCGGCCATGCCGTGCTGATGGGGCGCCGGACGTTCGAATCGCTCGGCCGGCCGTTGCCCGAGCGCCGCAATCTGGTGCTGACCCGGAATCCGGGCTGGAGTGCGCCGGGGACTACGGCCGTGTCGTCGGTCGATGCGGCCTGCGAGCTGCTCGATACCGGGGTGACGCTGTTCGTGATCGGCGGCGCGCAGGTGTATGCCGTCTGTTGGGACCGCGTGGTCCGGATCGAGCTGACCGAGGTCCACGCAGCCGTGGACGGCGACGTCCGGCTGCGCGGATTCGATCGCGCCGGTTGGGACGAGATCGCCCGCGAGTGGCATCCGGCCGATTCGCGGCATGCGTCCGCGTTCAGCTTCGTGACGCTGCGGCGGCGGGAACCACCGGATGGGGATCGGGTCTGAGGCCGTGGTAGTGAACGGAGGACGGGGCAGGATGTCCGGGCGTCCGATCGGTCTGGCGGCACTGTGCGTGGTGGCCCTGTGGGCCGGACTGGCCGCGGCTGCCGACGAGGAGGACGTGGCCGCGACCTGGAAGCGCTACGAAGTGCGCTTCTACTACGTGGGCTTTACGACGCACTACTCCTGTGACGGCTTGCGCGACAAGGTCCGCCGCCTGCTGCTGCATGCCGGCGTGCGCAAGGACGTGAAGATCTCGCTGAGCGGCTGCGAGGTGGGCCTGGATCGGGTCGCGCGGATGCCGGGACTCAAGGTCGTGTTCTGGGCGCCCGAGCTGCCCGAGGCGGGTCGTCGCGATGTCGGTGAGCCCGCCATTGCGCGCTGGCGACCAGTCGTCGTGCGGCGCGGCCAGCCGCGCGGTCTCGAGGCCGGCGACTGCGAGCTGGTCGAGCAGTTTCGCGATCGGCTGCTGCCGAAGCTGAAGACGCGGGCGGTCAGCGGCGATATCAACTGCGTGCCGCACCAGCTCGTCGGCACGCGCATCGATCTCGCCTTCGAGGTGCTCGAGGGCCTGCCGCCGCCGGATCTGGCCGCGGCGGAGCCGCGCTGATCAGGCCGCCGCGGCCCCGCAGGGCAGGAACACCGGCTCGGCCTCGCGATCCAGGCGGATCGCGCACAGCGAGCGGCCCCAGACGCAGCCGGTATCCAGGCAGCGCAGCCCCGGCTCGGCGAGGTAACCGAGCGCGGCCCAGTGCCCGAACACGAGCTGCGCCCCGCGCGACGCACGCTCGGGATGCCGGAACCACGGCAGTGCACCCGAGGGCGCCGCGGCGGGCGGGGCGGTCAGCGACAGCAGCAGGTTGCCGCCGCCATCGACGTAGCGCAGCCGGGTCAGGCTGTTGACGATGAAGCGCAGCCGATCCATGCCGGTGAGCTGCGGCGACCAGCGGGCCGGCTGATCACCATACATTCGGGCGAGCAGGGCCCGCGGGTCATCGCGCAACGCCTGCTCGACCTCGCGCGCGCAGGCCGCGGCGGTCGTGATATCCCACTGCGGTGGCAGGCCGGCGTGGAGCAGCGTCCAGCCGAGCGCCGCGTCGTGATGCAGCAGCGGCCGGGCGGCGAGCCAGTCGAGCAACTCCGCCGCATCCGGTGCCTCGAGCACGGCCCGCAGCGCCGGTTCACACACCGGCGCAGTGGCCGGTGTCCAGGCCATCGCCAGCAGGTGCAGGTCATGGTTGCCGAGCACGACGGTGGCGGTGTCGCCGAGTGCGCGGACGCTGCGCAGCACGCCGAGCGAATCCGGGCCGCGGTTGACCAGGTCGCCGGTCAGCCAGAGCCGGTCGCAGGCCGGGTCGAAACGAAGCTGCTCGAGCAGCGCGCTGAACTCGGCCTGGCAGCCCTGCACGTCGCCGATCGCGTAGACGGCCATCCGCTCAGTGAATCGTGCCCGGGATCGCCAGGGTGAACGGTGCGATCGGTGTGGCGAAGCGCTCGCCATCGTCGGCCAGCATTTCGTAGCTGCCCTGCATCGCGCCGACCGGTGTCTCGAGCACGGCGCCGCTCGTATAGCGGAAACCCTGACCGGGCAGCAGGTGCGGCTGCTCGCCGACCACACCCTCGCCACGGACCTCCTGGACCTTGCCGTTCGCATCGGTGATGACCCAGTGGCGGGCCAGCAGCCGCGCCGGCACGGCACCGCGGTTGCGGATCGTGATCGTGTAGGCGAACACGAAGCGGCGCTCGTCCGGGTCCGACTGGTCGGGCAGGTAACGCGTGTCGACGTCGACCGTGATGCGGTGCTCGCGTGGCCGGGGCACGGTAGCCACCTAGCGCAGGCGCACGGCGAGGATGTCGCAGGGAGCGGCATGCAGCACCGTGTCCTCGGTGAAGTTGACGAGAATGGACGGCCCGCGGCGGGCGCGGCTGCCGAGCACGACCAGGTCGGCGTGGCGTTCCTGCGCGGCACGGACGATTTCGGCCTTGATGTTGCCCTCGGTGACGTCACGCCGGACGTGCGGCAGGCCGACGCGCCCGGCCAGCTCAGCGAGCCGCTGTTCGGCGCGCTGCCGCAGTTCCTCCTCGATCTGCACGGCGGGCAGCAGCGTCTCGCCCATCGGCTCGACCGGTACGTACTCGACGACGTGCAGCAGCGCCAGTTCGGCGCCACAGGCGCCCGCAATCTCGCGGGCGCGCTCGGCGACGAGGTCACTGCCCTCGCCGAGGTCCACGACTACGAGGATGTTCCGGTACATGCTCTCTGCCCGCGGCCGCTGTCGCCTGATCGCATTATAGGGGGTCGGCGGCCGCGGCCGGCAGCGCAGCGAGCGCGGCGAATTCCGCCGGGGCCAGAGTCTCCGGGCGCCGCCCGGGGTCGATGCCGGTCTCCGCCCAGCCTTGCGGCCCGATCAGCCGCCTCAGGGCGTTACGCAGCGTCTTGCGCCGTGCTGAGAACGCGGCGGCGACCAAACGCTCGAACCGGACCGGGTCCGGGATCGGAAAGGGTGGGGCTGGATGCGGGACCAGCCGGACGACCATCGAGTCCACCGCCGGCGGCGGCTGGAAGGCGCCGCGCCCGACCTGGAACAGCGGCTCGACCCGGCAGGCTGCCGCGAGCATGACCGTGAGCCGCCCGTAGGTGCGGCCGCCCGGGGCTGCCGCCATGCGCAGGACGACCTCCTTCTGCAGCATGAAATGCAGATCGGCAAGGCAGTCACGGGCCGCGAGGAGCTGAAACAGGACCGGCGTCGAAATGTTGTAGGGCAGGTTGCCACAGATGCGCAGCGGCCGGCCACCGGCGTGCAGTGCCCGGAAGTCGAACTTCAGCACGTCGGCCGCATGGACCACGAGCTCGCCGAGGCCCGCGCAGCGCTGCTCCAGCGGTGCGACCAGGTCGCGGTCGATCTCGATGGCCTCGACGCGGCCGCAGCGCTCGAGCAGCGGCGCGGTCAGCGCACCGGTCCCGGGACCGATTTCGACGATCCGGTCGCCCGGTTGCGGGTCGATCGCCGCCACGATCCGGGCAATCACGCCGGGGTCGTGCAGGAAGTGCTGGCCGAAGCGCCGGCGCGCCCGGATCATCGCCGCGCGAGCCGCAGCGCGAGCCCGATGGCCTCGAACAGACTGCCGGGATCGGCCCGGCCGGTGCCGGCCAGATCGAGCGCCGTGCCGTGGTCCACGGAGGTTCGCAGGATCGGCAGGCCGAGCGTGACGTTGACGCAGCGGCCGAAGCCGGCGTGCTTGATGACCGGCAGACCCTGGTCGTGGTACATCGCCAGCACCGCATCCGCGCTGGCGAGTGCCGCGGGAGTGAAGGCCGTATCCGCCGGAACCGGCCCATGGGCCGCGATTCCTGCGGCGACGGCTGCCGCGACCGCGGGGCCGATGATTTCCAGTTCCTCGCGACCGAGATGGCCGGCCTCGCCGGCGTGCGGGTTCAGTCCGCAGACGAGAATGCGCGGAGCGGCGAGGCCGAAAGCGGAACGCAGGCCTGCGGCGAGTACCGCCAGCGTGTGCCGCAGCCCGGCGGCGGTGATCCGGGCCGGCACTGCGGCCAGCGGCAGGTGCGTCGTCGCGAGCGCGACGCGCAACGAGCCGGCGACCAGCAGCATGACCGGCGGGGGCGAGCGGGTGCGCGCGGCGAGGTATTCGGTATGGCCGGTGAAGGCATGGCCGGCCGCGGCGATCGTGGCCTTGTGTACCGGCGCCGTGACCACCGCAGCGAAGCGACCCGTGCTGCAGCCGTCGACCGCCGCATCGAGCAGCTCCAGCACGTAGCCCGCGTTGGCCGTATCGGGACGGCCGGGTTCGACGGCCCGGCGCAATGGGATCGGCAGCAGCGGCATCTGCCCGGCACGGTGCGGGGCGGCCGACTGGTCCGGGCTCCAGCTCCGGATGACCGGTGTCAGGCCGAGGAGCGCGGCGCGTTCGGCGAGGAGCGCCGGATCGCCGGCAAAGACCAGTTCGCCCGGCCAGTCGCGCCCGGCCGCCAGCAGCGCAAGATCCGGGCCGACACCCGCGGGCTCACCGGTTGTGACGACGATGCGCGGAACCAAGATAACGCTGCCCCCGTTCAGGGGTGGAGCACCTCGACGTAGGCCTCGTCGCGCAGCCGGCGCAGCCACAGCTCGGTCTCCTCATCGACCTTGCTCTCGCGCAGCGCGGTGAAGATGCGCTGGCGCCGCACCTCGTCGCTCTGGTCGTGGGAGCGCCGTCCCAGCATCTGCACGATGTGCCAGCCGAACTGCGTGCGGAACGGCTCGCTGATCTGGTTCGGTTCGAGCCCCGCCAGCACCTCCTCGAACTTCGGGTCGAAGGTGCCAGGCGCGCTCCAGCCGAGGTCGCCGCCGCGGCTCGCGGAGCCCGGATCCTCCGACGTGACGCTCGCCAGCGCCGCGAAATCCTCGCCGGCCTGGACGCGCTCGCGCAGCGTGTCCAGGCGCTGGCGCGTAGTCGCATCGTCCTGCACCTCGTTCGGGCGCAGCAGGATGTGCCGGGCGTTGATCTGCTCGACCACCATCGGTCCGCTGCCGCCGCGCGTGCTGTCGAGGCGCACCATGTGAAAGCCGGTCGGCGTGCGCACCGGCCGGCTGACCTGACCGGGCTGCATCGTGGCGATCAGCTCGGCGATGAACTGCGGCAACTGGCCGAGCTGCCGCCAGCCCAGCTTGCCGCGCTCCAGCGCTGACTGGGCCTGCGAATACGTGAGCGCGAGCTGGCCGAAGTCATCGCCGGCGGCGGCGCGGGCGTGGAGTTCGTTCGCCAGCGCCTCGATGCGCGCGGCCTGGTCGGCGGTCGCGGACTCGGGCACCGACAGCAGAATGTGCGAGACATCGAATTCGGTACTGCTGTCCGGCTGCAGCGCCTGGCGCTGCACCGCCTGCTCGAGCTCGCGCGGCGACACGTAGATACGGCCATAGACATCGCGCTGGCGCAGCAGCGTCAGCGCGATCTCCCGGCGCATCTCCTCGCGGTAGGTGGCGTAGTCGAGACCCTGCGCGGCGAGCACCGCCGGCATCTGCTCGAAGGCCACGTTGTTGCGCACCGCCACCTCGCGCAGTGCCTCGTTCAGGGTCTCATCGGCGACCCGGATGCCGAGCCGTTCAGCCCGCTGGGCCTGGATCTCCTGCAGCACCAGCCGCTCGAGTACCTGCTGGTGCAGCACTTCGCGCGGCGGGAGCTGCGCGTCCTGGCCGCGCAGCCGTTCGAGGATCGCGCGGATCTGGCTGTCGAGCTGGCTCTGCAGCACGACGCCGTCGTTGACGACGGCAACCACGCGGTCGAGCGGTGTGCCGCGGCTGGACAGCTCGCGGGTCTGCGCCAGGGCGGAGCCGGCACAGAGCAGGGCGGTCAGGCAGAGAAGGACACGGATCATGAGGGGACCAGGTCAGGGTAGGGAAACGATGGAGTCGGCGGAGTATCCACGAATGCTGCGGCGCAGGAAAGTCTCGTCGCCGGATTCGACCGAGGACAGGCCCTTGAGTTCCAGTTGCAGCAGCACCGCCGTGTCCTGCTGGCCGGTCCGGTTGGAGAGGTAGCGCCTGCCGACGAGCCGGATTCGCCAGCAGCAGCTTCCGTACTCGATCCCGGCGAAACGGTCGATCGAATGGCTGGAGCGCAGCGACCAGACCTGGCGCGCGAAAAGCTGCCAGCGCGGGTTCAGGCGCCAGGCCGCCGAGGACTCCCACTGCTCGAGCAGGCCCTCGCGGTAGCGGTAGCCGACATTCACGACCGTGTCGGCGCGCGGCCGGTACTGGATGCCGGCCTGGCCGCGCACGGTGTTCGCGGCCTGCCGGTCCCATTCCATCGCGACGCGCACGCTCCAGTTCCGCCATGGACCGGCTTCGATCTCGCCGACCAGATTCGAGGCATGGCGGGTCTCGGGCCGCTCGCCCGGCAGGCGCACGCGCGGGCGCTCGAACAGGAAGCGCTGGCCGATGGTCGCGGTCAGGAAGCGCGAGCCGTCGCCGGCGTTCAGCAGCCGCGTCGTCAGGCCCACCGCCAGTTCGTTGGCATCACCGAGTCGGTCCGCGCCGACGTAGCGATTGACGCGAAAGAGCTGCAGCACGTCGAGATCCGGCAGCCCCGTGTCGAACAACGGCAGCCCGTCCTGGTCGCGGTACGGAATCCAGACGTAACGCAGGCGCGGTTCCATCGTCTGCACCAGCCGGCCGCGATGAGCGGTGCGCTCGAACACGAGCCCGGTATCCAGCGCCAGCATCGGCGCCGAGCGCCGTGGTGAGGCATCGGTCGCCGGCGCCGCGTCCTCGAGTTCCCAGCCCGTGTAGCGCCAGCTTGCGCTGGGTTCGACATGCCAGCCGGCTCCGCGCAACGGCCAGGCGAGGCGCGGCGCCAGGTCGAAGCGGAGTCCGGTCACGCCGGTATCCCGTTCGAACCACACGACCTCACCCTCGAGCCCGGCCGCGATTGCGCCGCCAGCGAGCGGCCAGCCGCCCGCAAACAGGAGTTGCGGCAACCGCGCATACGGACGCTCGGCATCCGTGATCGTGCGGTCGATGGTCTGGAAGTGCTGCACGCGGCCGTCGAGCCGCCAGCCGTGCCCGAGCCAGCCGAGGCTGAGCCGGCGCTCGAGAAACATGACCGTCGTGCCGTCCGGGCCGAGGCCGAAGTCTTCGAACCAGGCGCCATCGCTCGCGTGAGCCGCATCGACTTCGAGTCGCAGCGCCGGACCGAAGTCGGTGCGGTGCCGGAAACTGGCGTAACTGCGGTCGCGGTCGGCCTCGCGGTCGCTCGGCAGGAACTGGAAATCGAGGCGACCTCCGCTGCGCGTGGTCAGGTAACGGAAGCGACCGTCGAGGCCGAGTCCGCGGCTGGTCAGGATCCGCGGCGTCAGTACCAGGTCGCGTTGCGGTGCCAGGTTGAAGTAGTACGGTATGCCCAGATCGAAGCCGTTCTTTTCCGAAGTGCCGAAGGACGGGAACAGGAAACCTGACTTGCGCGCGCTGCCGACCGGGAACGAGAGCCACGGCAGGTACAGGATCGGCACGCCCTTGAGTTCGACCCGCACGTTGCGACCGGTGCCGAGCTGGCGGCGCTGGTCGATGTCGATCGCCGCCGCGCGCAGGAACCAGTCCTCGTTGCCGAGCGGGCAGGTCGTGTAACCGACCCCGCGCAGCGACAGCCTGCTGTCCGGTGATACGGCCAGTGTCTCGGCAGCACCGCGCGCCGGACGCGCCGGCAGCTCGAATTCAGTATCGTCGAACCGGCCGCCGCCATCCGTGCTCCAGGTGCCGCCGCCGGCCTTCAGCCGCAGGTCGGGAGCAACGTACTCGACGGCGCCCTGCACGGAGAACCGTTCCGTAGCGGCCTCGTAGGCGACCGATTCCGCCCGCAATTCGCGCGCGCCCTGACGCACCACGACGTCGCCGCTGATGCTGGCATCGCCGGCGCGGCTGACCTCGGCTCCGGCGCTAGTGATCTCGAACGGCGGCTCGCCAGCCGCGGCTTCGGTGCCGGTCGCCGGCGCTGTTTCGCTGCCGGCGGGCTGGTCGATCAGGCTCGGCCAGCGGCACTCCTGCGCGGCGGCCGGCGCGATGGTCGTGGCCAGAAGCAGCGCCGGGAGGATAGAAGGGCTTGGGAAACGCACGCGGGGCCGGGTCGCCGTGATGAGGGATCCGGTGGCAAGTCTATAATGCGCGCGGCCGGGCCGTCCCATCCGCATGACTTCCCATCCTGATTCCGATCCACGCCGCGCCGAACTGGAGCGGTGGCTGCAGACGCTGCCGGGGCCAGCGGTCACGAGCGTGACGCCGGCCTCCGGCGACGCGAGCTTTCGCCGTTACTTCCGCGTCGGGCGCGGACCCGGCAGCCTGATCGCGATGGATGCCCCGCCGCCGCGCGAGCATCCCGGCACCTGGCTGCGGATCAACCGGATGATGGCCGCGACCGGCGTGCACGTGCCCGAGGTCCTCGCTGCCGCTGCGGACCAGGGCTTCGTGCTGATGTCCGATCTCGGCGACCGCGCCTATCTCGCGGCGCTGGCGGACGGGGAAGATCCCGAGCCGCTGTACCAGGCGGCGATCCGGGCGCTGGTGCGCCTGCAGGCTGCGGGCAGCGCGGCTGCGCGGGAACTGCCGCCTTATGACGAGGCGCGGCTGCAGGCGGAGATGAACCTGTTCCCGGAGTGGTTCCTCGCTCGCCATCTGGATCTGACGCTGTCGGCGGCGGAGCAGCGCCTGATCGGACAGACGTGCCGGCAGCTTTGCGACGCGGCACTCGCGCAGCCGCTCGTGTTCGTGCACCGCGACTACCATTCGCGCAACCTGATGGTCTGTCCGCCGGCCAGTCCCGGCATCCTCGATTTCCAGGACGCGGTGTGCGGGCCGATCAGCTACGACCTCGTGTCGCTGCTGAAAGACTGCTACATCGCCTGGCCGCGGGCGCGGATCGAGGGCTGGATCGACGATTATCGCGAACTCGCGCAGCAGGCCGGGCTGGAACCGGGTCCGGACCGGCCGGCGTTCCTGCAATGGTTCGAGCGCATGGGACTGCAGCGCCACCTGAAAGTGCTCGGGATCTTCGCCCGGCTGTGGTATCGGGACGGCAAGCCCGGCTACCTGGCCGACCTGCCGCTGGTGCTCGACTACGTGCTCGCGGCGACGCAGCGCGACCCGCTGTTCCACGCATTCAACGGCTGGCTGCAGGAGCGCGTCGTGCCGGCCTTTGCGCCGGCGCAGCGCCGCGCGCCATGAGGGCGATGATCCTTGCCGCCGGGCGCGGCGAGCGGATGCGGCCGCTGACCGATCACCGGCCGAAGCCGCTGCTCGAGGTCGGCGGCCACGCGCTGATCGAGTACCACCTGCACGCGCTCGCGCAGGCGGGTGTTCGTGAACTCGTGATCAATGTCGCCTGGCTCGGCGGGCAGATCCGCGCGGCACTCGGCGCGGGCGGGCGCTTCGGCGTTGTCATCCGCTACAGCGACGAGGGCGCCACCGCGCTCGGCACCGGTGGCGGCCTGTTCCGCGCGCTGCCGCTGCTCGGCAGCGAGCCGTTCCTGCTCGTCAATGGCGATATCTGGACCGATCTTCGCCTGGCTCCGCTGCGCGCGCCGGCCGGGTCGCTTGCGCATCTCGTGCTCGCGGACAACCCGGAGCACCATCCGCAGGGCGACTACGGCCAGGGCGCTGAAGGTCGGCTGCGCCACGAGCCGCCGCGCTGTACCTACACCGGGGTCGCGATCCTCGATCCGGCGCTGTTCGCCGGCTGCGAGCCGGGGGATTTTCCGCTGCGCCCGCTGCTCGACCGGGCGCTCGCCGCCGGCCGGCTGACCGGCGAGCACCATGCCGGCGCCTGGATCGATGTCGGTACGCCGCAACGCCTGGCCGAACTGGACGCTGGTCTGCGCGCCGGCCGCTGGCGGCATCCGGCGCTGGCTGCGGCGCCCGGTTAGAATGGCGGCCCAGCCCCTGCGGACCGCGCGATGAGCGAGCCTGAGTCCTGTGCCTGCGCCGAGCCTTGTGCGCCGGTCGTGAGCGGCGAGAAATATCGCACGCCGCAGGGCTTCCACGCGATCCGCGACGGCATCAAGCGTACCGCCGGCCAGCCCGCGCGCGTACCGGGCGGCAAGCCGCGCTGGCTGCGTGCGCCGCTGCCGGCCGGGCAGCGATTTGAGTCGGTGCGGGCGATCGTGCGCGAGCACCGGCTCAGTACCGTCTGCGAGGAGGCCCACTGCCCGAACATCGGCGAATGCTGGAACGCCGGCACTGCGACGCTGATGCTGATGGGCTCCGTCTGCACGCGCGCCTGCCGCTTCTGCGCCGTCGATACCGGCAACCCGCGCGGCTGGCTCGATGCGGAGGAACCGGCGAACGCGGCCCGCACGGTGGCACTGATGAAGCTGTCCTATGTCGTGCTGACCTCGGTCAATCGCGACGATCTGGCGGATGGCGGCGCGGCGCATTTCGCCGCCTGCGTGCGCGCGATCCGGGCCGCGGCACCAGCGACCGTGATCGAGGCGCTGACCCCGGATTTCGCCGGGGTCGAGGCCGACGTCGCGACCGTCGTCGATTCCGGCATCGCGGTGTTCGCCCAGAACCTCGAGACCGTCGCGCGCCTGACCCACGAGGTGCGCGATGCGCGCGCCGGCTACGGCCAGACGCTCGCTGTGCTCGCGCACGCGCAGCGGCATCGGCCGGAGGTGCTGACCAAGACCGGTCTGATGCTCGGTCTCGGCGAGACCGACGCCGAGATCCTGACGACCATGGACGAGTTGCGCGCGGCCGGAGTCGAGCTGCTGACGCTCGGCCAGTACCTGCGGCCGACGGCCCGCCACCTGCCGGTGGAGCGCTGGGTCACGCCCGAGGAGTTCGCGCGCTATCGTGACGCGGCGCTGGCGCGCGGCTTCCTCGAATGCGTGGCCGGGCCGCTGGTGCGCTCGAGTTACCGGGCCGAACGCGCCCTGGAACGGAACAACTGCGGCCTGCCGGCCGGAACCGGCGGCCAGGCGACCGTCTGATGCATCCGTATCCCCATCGTTACCAGATTGCGGCCAGCGCCGCGGCGGAGGGCGAGGTCCGGATCAGCGGCAGTGACCTGCCGGAACTCAGCACAATGCCGCCGCCGGAATTCGACGGACCGCCCGGCTACTGGTCACCGGAGACGCTGCTGACCGCCGCGGTCGGCGACTGCTTCATCCTGAGCTTCCGCGCCGTGGCGCGGGCCTCGAAGCTCGAATGGCGGACGCTCTCGGCCGAGGTGCAGGGGCTGCTCGAGCGCGCCGACGGCGGCGGTCGTTTCACGCGCTTCGACACCCGCGCGCGCCTCGTCGTGCCGGCCGGTGCCGACCAGGACCGCGCGCGCCTGCTGCTCGAGAAGGCCGAGAAGATCTGCCTGATCTCGAACTCGCTGAGTGCCGAGCGCCATCTCGAGTGCGAGGTCGTGACCGAGGGATGACCGTTCTCTGCCGCTGGCGCGGGCGCAGCGACTACGAGCCCGTCTGGCGGGAGATGCAGGACTTCACCGCGGCGCGCGGGCCGGACACGCCGGATGAGATCTGGTTCCTGGAACACCGGCCGGTGTTCACGCTGGGCGTCAGCGGCCGCGCCGAGCACCTGCTGGCGCCGGGCGACATCCCGGTCGTGCGCATCGACCGCGGCGGTCAGGTGACCTATCACGGTCCGGGACAGCTCGTCGTCTATCCACTCCTCGATCTGCGCCGGCTGCGCCTCGGCGTGCGCGACCTCGTCATCGCGCTGGAGGAATCCGTGATGGCACTTGCGGAGCAATATGGTATCGCCGCCGCCGGCTCCCGCGCGGCGCCCGGCGTCTACGTCGGCGCGCGCAAACTGGCCAGCGTCGGCCTGCGGATCCGCCGCGGCTGCAGCTTTCACGGCCTGTCGCTGAACGTGGCGATGGACCTCGCGCCGTTCCAGCGCATCAATCCCTGCGGCTATGCGGGGCTCGAAATGACGCAGCTCGCCGACCTCGGCGTGACGGCCAGCGTCCGCGGCGTGGCTGCGGAGCTTGCGCCGCTGTTATGCGAGCGGCTCGGCCTGCCCTGGGACCGGAACTGGTCCGGTCCCAGGGCTGACCTGAGTCAGAGCGAGTAGTCGACGGTCACACCCCAGGTGCGCGGGTCGCCCGGCAGGGCGAAGGCGATACGCCCGCCGCGCTGCGTGAACAGGTGCGTGATGTACTGTTCGTCGCCGAGGTTCTTGCCCCACAGCGAGAAACGCCAGCGGCCGTCGTTGGTCTCGTAAGCGACGCGGGCGTTCCAGATGTCGTGCGCCCAGCTCGCCGTGATCGGGTGGTTGGACGGGTCGAAGAAGTACTCGTCCGTATGGCTGAAGTCCACCCGCGCCGTGATCTTGCCGTTGCCGGCGTCGACCGAGAACTGGCCGTACAGGTTGTACATGTTCTCCGGCGACTGGCGCAGCCGCTTGCCGTTGAACGCCGCCGGGTCGAGAACGGTCCCGTCCGGCTCGCGTGACGGCAGGCCGGTGAAGTTGGTGAACTTGGCATCGAGATAGGTATAGGAGCCGCCGAAGCGCAACGCGTCGGTCGCCTGCCAGGTGACCTCGACCTCCGCGCCCTTCGACTCCGCCTCGCCGGCGTTCTCGGTCAGGAACTCGCCGAACGTGGAGGTGGCCGGCTGGAAGAAGCGGGTGACCTGCAGATCTTCGATGTCGGTCTGGAACAGCGCGACGTTGAGCCGCAGCCGCCGTCCGAGCAGATCGGACTTCATGCCGAGCTCGTAGCTGGTCACCGTTTCTTCGTCGAACGGCGTCGTCGCGGCGAGCGCCGTGGTCGGCGAGCCGGGGAAGCCGCCAGCCTTGTAGCCGGTCGCGATGCTGCCGTACAGCAGAATGTTTTCGGTCGCCCGGAAGTCAGCCGCCACGCGCCAGTCCACGCTGCTCCAGCTCTCCGAGGCCGTCACCGGGCTGAACACCCGGATCAGCAGCGGGATGCCGGAAATCGCCTGGTTCGAGGCGGTGAAGGTCTTGTCATCGTTCGAGTAACGTACGCCGCCGGTCAGCGCGAAACGCTCGGTGGCGTTCCAGGTCGCCTGCGCGAACGCCGCCCAGCTCTCGCCATCGAGATCCTGGAAGGAGTTGTAATTCGAATTGGCGTTCGGACCGGTGCCGCCGAGGGTCGGGAAGTTGAAGCCTTCGCGCCGCTCAATGTCCTCGCTCGAATAGAACAGGCCGACCAGCCAGTCGACGGTCGCGCCGCCCGGTGACACGAGCCGGCTCTCGACGGTGAACTGCTTCGACTCCTCGGTCGCGCTGTTGGTGACGTCAAAGGTGAAGCCGCGGCTGGCCGCAGCCTTCAGCAGCGGCCCCGGGTTACCGGAAGCGCCGGTCAGGTCGATCCACGGCGCGAACGGTGGCAGGCCCTCGGAATCCTCGGCCCAGTCGAAGTCGCTGTCGCGCCAGGACACCGTGTTGGTCCAGGTCGCGAAGTCGAAACGATAGTTGCTGACCAGGCTGACGCCGAGGACCTCGCGGTCCATGAAGCCCTCAGTCTCGGCCAGCGTCGTGTGCAGGTTACCGGCGCCGCCGAGCGCGACGTTGACGGCGATCGGGTCCGAGGCGCAGCCGCAGTTATGCAGCGGCCCGATCGAGCCAACGGGCTCGCGGTTGGTGGCACCGTTCTTGTCATCGGCGCCGTCGAGCATCAGCGTCAGGTCGAGCTGGTCATTGGGTTCGAAGCGCAGGTGTGCGCGCCAGTTGAAGGTGTCGCTCTCGCCCTGGCGCCTGCCGTACTCCGGGTTCTGTACGACGAAGCCGGAGTTCGGGTCGGTCCACGACGGCAGGATGTTGGTCAGATAACCATCGTGCTTGCGACGCGAGAACGAGAACTTGCCGTAGACGTTCCCGGCGATCTTGCCGGAGACCAGGCCGGCGGTGTCGAAGCGGCCGTAACTGCCCGCGGTCTGGCGCAGGCGCACGACCGTATCCGCGGTGGCCTTCGCGGTCACGAAATTGATCGCTCCGGCGACCGTGTTCTTGCCGTACAGCGTGCTCTGCGGTCCGCGCAGCACCTCAACGCGATCGAGGTCGAAGATGTCGAACACCTGAGCGGTACGGGCCGCAATGTAGACGCCATCGACCGAAACGACGGTCGCATCGGAGGCGGCGGCGCCGTCTTCCTTGGTGGACATGCCGCGGATCGCGATTTCCGGCTGGCCCACGGAGAAGGCGCTGAACACCATGCCCGGAGTGGTCTCGGCGAGTTCGCCGAACTGGGCGATGTCGTTGTCGCGGATGAATTCCCCGCCGACCGCAGTGATCGCGACCGAGACTTCCTGCAGGCTCTCTTCGCGCTTCTGCGCTGTGACGACCACTTCCTCGAGCTGCGCCGCGGCCGGCGGAACCACCAGCACGAGCGCGGATGCAGCAACGAACAGGCCGGGCAACCGCCGACCATGCGGATACAGATCACGAATTCGCATCACGACCCTCCCTGGCGCAGGAAAACCACTGCGCGTTTATGAATCAACCCGGCGGGTGCATGGGTTTGGTGCGCGGCAGTTTCTGGGTTTTCGGCCACGAAAGCAACAGGTCCGGCCAATTCAGAGAGCCGATGGCGCTCTGACTGTTGCTTTGGCGCTACATTCGGCCCGTCAGTGTCCGAATCAAGCGGGCAGGGTGGTCGAGAACTCCAGCCGGGTCGCCAGAAAGCCATCGTACAGAAGGCGAAAGATCGGGCCCGGCAGGCCGTCGCTGATGGGCGTACCGTCGAGCATCGTGACTGCCCGGATGCCGCCGCCGGCAGAAGCCAGGATGATCTCGTCGGCGCCGCGCAGCTCGGACTCGGATACCGGCCGCTCGCGGTGCGCGATGCCTGCCCGTTCGGCGATCTCGAAGATGGCTCCGCGCGTGGTGCCTGGCAGGATGCGCTGCGATTGCGGCGGCGTGACCAGCTCGCCGGAGACGACGATGTGCGCGCTGCTCGCGCTGCCTTCGGTCAGCCAGCCGTCGCGGAGCAGAATCGCTTCGCTGGCGCCGGCCGTCGCGGCCTGCGAGCGGGCCAGCACGTTGCCGATCAAGGCGATCGTCTTGAGGTCGCAGCGGCCCCAACGCAGGTCGGCGGCGGTCACCGCGCGGGTACCGCGCTCGAGGACTTCCGCCCCCGGCATCGGCAGCGGCGCGACGCAGGCAAACACCGTTGGCCGGGTGCCGGGCTGCGGCACATGGTTGCGCTCAGGCTCGACCCCGCGGGTGACCTGTACGTACAGCAACTGATCGCCACCGCCGTTGGCCTGCACGAGCTGGCTGAATACGGCAATCCAGCCGGCCCGGTCCAGGACCGGATCCATGCCGATGCCGCGCAGGCTGCGGTCGAGCCGCTCGAGATGCGCATCGAGCCGGTAGGCGCGGCCGCGGTAGATCGGCAGTACCTCATAGACGCCGTCGCCGAACAGGAAGCCACGGTCGAGCGGCGAGATTTTCGCCTCGGCCAGCGGCAGCAGGCGACCGTCCAGCCAGACGACGGGCAGCGGCAGCGTCATGCGAACCAGCTCAAAATCGTGTCCCAGAGGCGGCGCAGGAAGCCGCCGGTCGGCGTATCGGCCAGCGGGTAAAGGCCCGCCTCGGTGAGCGGTTTGCCGTCCAGCAGCACGCGCACCGTACCGGCCTGGTCCTGCACGGTCAGGGGCGCGAATAGCTTCGGGGCCGGCTCAACCCTGACCTCGACAGTACCGGTGGAGGCGCGCGGCAGCACGACCGCCAGGTCCTCGCGCAGGCCGAGCGCGGCGCGCCCGCCGCGGGCCCGGTACACGCGTACGTCGGCGAGCTTGTCGCCGGCGGCATGCAGGTGTCGCGATTCATGGAAACTGAAGCCCCAGTTCAGCAAGGCGAGGCTCGCATCCTCGCGCTCGCTCGCGCCCGCAGTGCCCATGACCACCGCGATCAGGCGCATGCCGTCACGCCGCGCCGAGGATACGAGGCAGTAGCCGGCGGCATCGGTCATGCCGGTCTTCATGCCGTCCACGCTCGGATCCCGATCCAGCAGGCCGTTGCGGTTGCCCTGCCGGATGTTGTTCCAGGTGAACTCGCGCTGCGAGTACCAGCGGTAATACTCGGGGAATTCGCGCACGATCGCGCGCGCGAGGCGTGCCATGTCGGCGGCGGTGACCCGATGCTGCGGGCCCGGCAGGCCGGTGGCGTTCTGGAAGTGCGAACCCCGCATGCCGAGCTGCGTCGCGTACTGGTTCATCAGCGCGGCGAAGGTGTCCTCGCTGCCGGCCGCGGCCTCGGCCAGGGCGATGCTCGCATCGTTGCCGCTCTGCACGATCATGCCCTGCAGCAGCACCTCGACCGGCACGCGCGAGTTCAGGTCGAGAAACGTCCGCGAACCCTCCGCGCGCCAGGCCCGCTCGCTGATTGGCACGAGCGTGTCGAGCCGCAGTTTGCCGTCGCGCAGCGCGTCGAACACCGCGTAGGCGGTCATCAGCTTGGTCAGGCTCGCCGGTTCGACCGGCTGGTCGGCAGCGTGGCGGGCGAGCGGCTGGCCGCTCGCGGCGTCGATGAGGATCCACGAGCGTGCCGGGATCGTCGGCGCTGGCGGAATCGGCGTCGCCGCGCTGGCGGGCAGCACGGTCACCAGCACGAAGGCAAACAGGCAGAACAGCGTCTTCTTCAAGATCGGCCTCGTCGCGGGGGATCCGGTCGCCGCGCGGCAACCGGCGCGTCATTCTAGCCGCCGCCGTCGCGTGCGTCAGGCTCGAATCTCGTCCGCGGCACCGTCCGCTGCGCCACCGCGGCGCCGGTTCGGCTGCCGGGGTCCCGCTCGCGAACTCGCGCCGATCTATACGAGTTCGCTCGCGGTCCCCGTCCGCCTCGCCGGCGCCGTGTGATGCGGTGGTCTGGCCCGCGGCAACCCAGCGGGCAGGGGGCTGGGACCTCGCGAGCGAGCGCGTAAATCGGGCGCGCGCGAGCGAGCGAGTGTCCCAGCGCCCGGTCCGCCTTGCCGAGGCGCGCGAGTGTCCCGGCCCCCAGCCCGCGTGGCTGTCGCGAGCGGGTGTCCCAGCCGGCGATGCAGAGTCAGGATGTCTTGGTGGCCGCGACGCGAAGCGCCTGCGCGGCGGTCAGCAGCGCGGTGTCATAGGTCGCCAGCCGGCACCCGCTCTGCGCCGCGATGGCAAGGTGCAGTGCATCCGCCGCCCGCAGCGGCAGCTTGAAGTCGCGCAGCCAGGCCCTGGCCTGGGCGTGATGATCCGGCGTGATCGGAATCATCGTGAACGACTCGGCCATGAGTTCGGTAATCGACTCCACGGCAAGTTCCGCCGCAGCGGCCTGAATCTCCTTGCGCCGTACCTTGAGTCCGAAAGCGCTCACACACTCGGTCAGCACCCACTCGCTGGCATACCAGGGCCCTCTGCGTCTGGCGATCCAGCGCCGTATCGCAGCGGTCACGCTTTCTTCGCAATGCAGCGCAACCAGCACCGCCGAGTCCACATAGAACATCAACTGCGCTCGCTGCGTACGGTCCGCACGAGTTCCAGCGCGTCGGTCTGCGCCGCCGGCAGGCGCCGGCGTACGGCATCGATCCGACTCAGGTCAATCGGCTTCCTCGGCCGCTGCAGCGGCTGCAGTGTCGCGACCGGCCGGCCGCGTCGCGTGATCGTGACCTGCCGTCCGCGCAGCACCTCATCCAGGATCTCGCTGAGGCGTGCCTTCGCCTGGGCCACAGTGACGGAGTCCATGGCACCCTCCGGGTGGTCATCAAGATGACCATCACGCTAGCACAGTCCGGTGTGGCCGCGAATCTCCGCGACCCCGTCCGTCCTACCCGGGGCGCTGGCGCGGCGCGCCACCGCGGCGCCGGTTCGGCGGCCGGGGCCCGCTCGCGAACCCGGGCGATCTTTACGGGTCCGCTCGCGGGCCCCGTCCGCCTCGCCGGCGCCGTGTGATGCGGTGGTCGGGCCCGCGGCAACCCAGCGGGCAGGGGGCTGGGACCTCGCGAGCGAGCGCTTGTTCCCGGTGATCCGGGCCGTCGGATCAGTCGAGCGCCAGGTGAATGTCGTGTCCGCGGCGCTGGCGCGGCTGCCGGGGTCCCGCTCGCGAACTCGCGCCGATCTCTACGAGTTCGCTCGCGGGCCCCGTCCGCCTCGCCGGCGCCGTGTGATGCGGTGGTCGGGCCCGCGGCAACCCAGCGGGCAGGGGGCTGGGACCTCGCGAGCGAGCGCGTAAATCGGGCGCGCGCGAGCGAGCGAGGGTCCCAGACCCGAGCCCGCCTTGCTGAAGCGCGCGAGTGTCCCAGCGCCCGGTCCGCCTTGCCGAGGCGCGCGAGTGTCCCGGCTCACCGAGGCCTGGTTCGCGCGCCTGCGTCAGTCGAGCGCCAGGCGCGGGGCCTCGATGCCGGCGCGCTGCAGCGCCTCGATGAGCTGGTCGAACTCGCCGACGGTCGCGACCGGGCCGACCCGCACGCGCTGCAACCGCCGCCCGTCGAGCACGACGGGCACGATGGTGACCGGTCCGAGACCCGCGCCACGCAGGCGCGCGGCGAGTCGCTGCGCGTTGGCCGGATCGGCGAAGGCGCCGGCCTGCGCGAAGAACCGCCGCGCGGGCGCGGCGGGCGGCGGGACGACAGCCGCAGTGCCCGCGGGTGCGACGCCGGTGGGCGCAGTCGTCGCCACCGCTACGCTGCGCACTTCGACCAGCGCGGTGCCTTCGCGGATCATGTCAATCTGCTCGGCGGCAGCCTGCGACAGGTCGATGATCCGGTTCCTCCGGAACGGCCCGCGATCGTTCAGGCGCACCAGCACGCTGCGGCCGTTCTGCAGGTTCGTGACCCGGACCCAGGCCGGCAGCGGCAGCGTCGGGTGCGCACCGGTCAGCGCCCGCATGTCGTAGGGTTCGCCCGTCGCCGTGCGCCGTCCATGGAAGTCGGCTCCGTACCAGGAGGCGATGCCGCGCTCGACATAGCCGTCGGCGCTCGGCAGCACGTAATAGCGCTGGCCCTCGACGTCGTAGAACGGCGGGTTGCCGCGCGTGGCGCGCGGTTCGGCCCGCGGCACTGGTGCGGTAGCCGGCGGTACGCCGACCGGTTGCTCTGGCAGCGGGGCGCGGCGTGGCTCGCGCGCGCAGCCGGCCGCGGCCAGCGCAACCACCAGCAGTGCGGCGGCGGCCCTCATGTTCCGGCAGCCGGCGGCCGGCTGGCGGCGACGCGTTCGCCGAGCTGCTGCACGACCAGCGCGTAGAGAACGCTGCGGTTGTAGCGGGTGATGACCCCGAAGTTGTGGAAGCCGGCGCGGTACTCGCGCCCGGCGTCACCGTCGACATCGATGAACAGGGCGGGAGCCGCCGGATCCTGGCCGGTCGTGAAGCCCAGACCCTTGTCGCGCAGCGACTTGACCGTCTCGTTCGGTGTCAGGCTGCCGGCTTTCAGGCCGGCGAGCTGCGGGAACCACGGCGCGGCCGGGACCGACACCGGCTGGCCGGCACGCCAGCCATGCCGCGCCAGGTAGTTGGCGACGCTGGCGATGACGTCGTCCCAGTTCGACCACAGGTCACGCCGGCCGTCGCCGTCGCCATCCACGGCATAGGCGCGGTAGCTGCGCGGCATGAACTGCGGGGCGCCCATCGCGCCGGCATAGGAGCCGAGCGCGGTGCGCACATCCACCCGTTCTTCGCGCGCCAGCAGCAGGAACTGCTCCAGCTCGTCGCGGAAATACCCGGACCGCGGCGGGTAGTCGAAGGCCAGCGTCGCCAGCGCGTCGAGTACGCGGTAGCGGCCGGTGATGCGGCCGAAGAACGTCTCGACGCCGATGATGCCAACGACCACCGCGGCATCGACGCCGGTCCGCTGCTCGACTTCAGCCAGACGCTCCTGGTGCGCGGTCCAGAACTCGAGCCCGGCCGCGATGCGCTCGGCGGTGATGAAGTGGCTGCGATATTCCGGCCAGGTCATGACCCGTTCCGCCGGGCGGCTGATGAGCTCGATGATCCGTGGCTGGCTGGCAGCCGCGCCGATGACTTCGTCGAGCCAGGCCCGCTCGAAACCGTGGCGCTGCTGCATCAGGTCGATGAACCGGCGCACGTCCTCGCGCTGGCGCTCGAGCGCCACGGCGCTGGCAGCGCACAGCGACAGCAGCAGGCCGACGAGGATCCGCGCCCGGCGCCCGGCAGCGTTCATCGCGAGCCGAGTAACTGGCGCCGGGCGTGCAGCGACATCAGGATTCCGAAACCAGTCAGCAGTGTCACCATCGCGGTTCCGCCGTAGCTTACCAGCGGCAGCGGCACGCCGACCACCGGCAGCAGTCCCATGACCATGCCGGCGTTGACCAGCACGTAGATCGCGAAAGTCAGCGCGATGCTGCCGGCCAGCAGCCGCGCGAACGCATCGCGGCACTGAACGGCCATCACGAGCGCGCGGCCGACGATCAGCAGGTAGGCGCCGAGCAGCGCCAGAACGCCGAGCAGGCCGAGTTCTTCGCCAACCACCGCGAAGATGAAGTCCGTGGAACGCTCGGGCAGGAACTCGAGCTGTGCCTGGCTGCCGTTCATCCAGCCCTTGCCGAATACGCCGCCGGAGCCGATCGCGATCTGCGACTGGATGATGTGGTAGCCGGCGCCGAGCGGGTCCGATTGCGGATCGAGCAGCGTCAGCACGCGCTGGCGCTGATAGTCGTGCATGACCAGCCACAGCAGCGGCACCGCCGCGGCGCCGGCGACGAAACCACCAGCGATGTAACGGGTCTGGATGCCGGCCAGCAGCAGCACCAGCAGGCCGGACGCGGCAACCAGCAGCGCGGTGCCGAGATCGGGCTGCGCCGCGATCAGCGCAACCGGAACGACGATCAGGCCCAGCGCGACGGCGATCGCCCCGGGGCCGGGCGGCAGCGGACGGGCGTGCAGATGCCATGCACAGGCCAGCGGCACCGCGAGCTTCATGAGTTCCGAGGGCTGGAAGCGCATCACGCCGAGGTCGAGCCAGCGCTGCGCACCTTTGCCGACGTCGCCGATGACGGCGACCGCGACCAGCAGCAGCAGGCCGGCCAGCCAGATGGCCGGCGCCAGCAGGCGGAGGAAGCGATCCGGCACCTGGGCGACCGCAACCAGGGCGAGGCCGCCGAGCCCGATCCGCACGAGTTGGCTGAGCCAGAGCGCCTGGTTGTCGCCGGCAGCGCTGAACAGCACGAACAGCCCGAACGTGAGCACGATGCCGAGCCCGGCCAGCAGCGTGCCGTCGAGGTGCAGCGCGCGCAGCAGCCGTGCGGTCGCGGTGACGGTGCGCCGCGTGCGGGATGCGGCATATTCCTCGTACATCAGCCGGCCTCCGGAGCCAGCCAGGCGTCGAACACGGCGCGGGCGACCGGCGCGGCCGCGGAGCTGCCATGGCCGCCGTTCTCGACGACGACGGCCACGACGATACGCGGCGCCCCGGCCGGCGCGAAGGCGACGAACAGCGCGTGGTCACGCAGCCGCTCGTCGAGCTGCGCAGCGTTGTAGCGCTCGCTCTGGGCCACCGAGAACACCTGAGCGGTGCCGGTCTTGCCGGCGATCGTGTAGGCGGCGCCGCGCGCGGCGCGGACCGCGGTGCCGCGCGGGCCGGTCGTGACCGCGACCATCGCCTCGACGATGACCTCCCAGTGCGCGTGGTCGCGCAGCTCGACTGCCGGCAACGGTTGTGGCGGAATCTCGCGCGTGGCGCCGGTGACCGGATCGATGACGCCGCGCACGAGCCGCGGCCGGAAATGCCGGCCGCGCAGCGCCAGCAGTGCGGTGGCATGGGCGAGCTGCAGCGGTGTCGCGGTCCAGTAGCCCTGGCCGATGCCGACGATCACGGTCTCGCCCGGGAACCAGACCTGTTGCTCGGGCTGGCTGAAGGTCTCCTTCTTCCACTGCGGCGATGGCATGATGCCGCTGCGTTCGCCGCCGATGTCGATGCCGGTCGGAGCGCCGAAGCCCATCCGCCGCATGGCCTCGTGCACGCGCTCGATGCCGAGCGCATGGGCCAGCCGGTAGAAATAGACGTCGCAGGACTGCATCACCGCGTCGCGCATGTCGACGCTGCCGTGGCCTTCGCGGCGCCAGTCGCGGAACTGGTGCCGGGATCCCGGCAGCGAGTAATGACCGCGGCACCAGACGCGTTCCTCCGGCTCGATGACTGCGTATTCGAGCCCGGCGAGCGCCATCAGCGGTTTGATCGTCGAGCCGGGCGGATAGGTGCCGCGCAGCGCGCGGTTGAACAGCGGCAGATTCGGATCCTCGGTCAGCGCGAGGTAGTCGCGCCGCGACAGGCCGCGGGCAAAGCCGTTCGGGTCGAAGGATGGAGTGCTGGCGAGCACCAGCACATCGCCGGTCGCCGGCTCGAGTGCGACCACGGCACCACGCCGCCCGGCGAGCGCTGCCTCGGCGACGCGCTGCAGCTCGATGTCGAGCGTCAGCACGAGGTCGTGCCCGGATTCCGGCATGCGGCTGCGCAGCGGCAGCGCGTCGCCGTTCCGCGCCTCGACACGCCGGCCCGCGGCGTTGACCAGCACTTCGCGGAAGCCGCCCCGGCCCAGCAGTTCGTCCTCCCACGCGCGCTCGACGCCGAGCTTGCCGATCACGCCGGTGCCGAAATAGCGCGTCTGGTCGATGGCCGCGAGATCGTCCTCGCCGATCGCGCCGACGTAGCCGAGCGCATGCGCACCGACCGACCCGTATGGATAGTGCCGGGCCATTCGAGTCTCGAGCGCGACGCCCGGCAGTTCGTGGCGGTGCACCGCGTAGCGCGCGATGTCGGCGTCGGTGATCTGCAGGCGGATCGGCACCGCCTCGAAGGCGCGGCGTGAACGCAGTAACTGGCGGACGCGGCCGGTGTCGTCCGGATCCAGCAGCCCGAACCCGACCAGCCGCGCGAGCGTCGCGTCCAGGTCCCCGACCTGCTCGCGGACCAGCTCGAGCTGGTAGGCCGGCGTGTTGTCGGCGACGACCCGACCGGCGCGGTCGCGCAGCAGGCCGCGGTTCGCCGGCAACGGTTCGATCCGCGCCCGGTTGTCCTGCGACAGCTCGGAGAAGTGCTCGTGGCGCAGCACCTGCAGCCACCAGGCCCGGCCGGCGAGCAGCAGCAGCAGCAGCGCGGCGGTGAGGCCGGCGACCAGCGCGCGCCGCAGGAAGATGCGCTGTTCGAGGACTTCGTCCTTGACCCGGACCCGGCGCATCGCCTGCTCAGGTCCGCGACGTCGTGCGCTCGAGCAGGCGCGCGAGCAGCGGCCAGCAGGCCGCGCCGACCGGAACGGCGAGCCAGCGCATCCAGTCGGTCACCGGCTGGCCGGCGACCCCGTCGATCCAGAACACGACGAATTCGTTCAGCCACAGCAGGGCGAACACGACGGCGGTCTGCTGCAGCAGCGGGAAAGCGCGGACCCGCAGCCGCAGCCGCAGTGCGATCCAGGCGATCAGCACCAGCGCGAGCGCGTGCTGCCCGAGCAGTACGCCACGAAAAGCATCGAGCAGCAGGCCCATGCACCAGGCGTACACGAGGCCGCTGTGGCGTGGTGCCAGCAGCACCAGCCACAACAGCAGCAGCGCGACGAAGTCCGGGCGCAGGAAGCCGACGGCGGCCGGCAGCGGCACGACGCTCGCAATCAGCGCGGCGAGCGACAGTACCGCCACGCGGGACGCACTGAGCGAGCGAGCGACCGTCATGGCGCCGCTGCGGCCGGGGCCGCGGCCGGCGGTGCCGGCTCCGCCTGTGGCTCCGGCTCGACGATGACGTTGTCGAACCAGACCAGCAGGATCTCCGGGTCGCGGTCGAGCGCCGCGAGCGGCGTGGCGTCGATCGCGAGCATCGGCCGGGTCGGGTCGCGTTCGACGCGCGTGACCTGGGCGACCGGATAGCCGGGCGGGAACACGCCGCCGAGGCCGGAGCTGACCAGCAGGTCGTCGACCTGGACATCGGCACTCTGCGGCAGCCATGGCAGCGAGAGCTGCCCGGAGCGACCGGTGCCGACCGCGACGGTGCGAACGCCGGTGCGATTGATCTGCACCGGAATGGCGTGGGCAGGGTCCGAGATCAGGATCACCTCGGCCGAGACCGGGCCGACCCGCGCGACCTGGCCGAAGATGCCGGCGGCGTCGAGTGCCGCCTGGCCAAGGTACACGCCGTGCCGTGTGCCCTTGTTGACCAGCACCCGCTGCCGGAAGGGGTCGAGATCGGCACGCACGATCTCGGCGATCAGCGAGCGCTGCACGATCCGCGCTGTGCTTTCGCGGGCGCCGCGCAGGCGGTAGTTCTCCTGTTCCAGCGAGGCGAAGCGCATCAGGCGCAGCCGCAGCGCCAGGTTGTCCGCGGCGAGCCGCGTATTCTCGGCCTGCAGCCGGGTCCGCATCGCGAACCGTTCCTGCAGCGCGGCCCAGCCGGCCAGCGGCGCCTGGGCCGCCCACTGGAACGGGAACGCCGCGACCGACAGCCACTGGCGCACGACCGCGAGATGGTGCTGGCGATGGTCGGCGACCATCAGGCCGACCGACAGCAGTGCGAGGACGACGAGGGGCAGGCCGCGGGCCCGTTCGCCCAGCAGCAGAGGCCTGGTCTCGGGCTCGTGACGTGGCAACGCCGGCTCCGCAGTGGATCGGCCGTCAATGTACACGACCGGTCACGCGGCACCAGCCCCCCGGCATGCGCGACGGCTGGGGTCGCGCTCGCCGCAGCCGCGGCGCTGGCGCGGCTGCCGGGGTCCCGCTCGCGAACTCGGCCGATCTTTACGAGTTCGCTCACGGGCCCCGTCCGCCTCGCCCGCGCCGCGTGATGCGGTGGTCGTGCTCGCGGCAACACAGCGGGCCGGGGGCTGGGACATCGTGAGCGAGCGCGGGAGGTCGACCCCGCGGCGCTGGCGCGGCTGCCGGGGTCCCGCTCGCGAACTCGGCCGATCTTTACGAGTTCGCTCACGGGGCCCCGTCCGCCTCGTCCGCGCCGCGTGATGCGGTGGTCGTGCTCGCGGCCTCACAGCGGGCCGGGGGCTGGGACATCGTGAGCGAGCGCGGGAGGTCGACCCCGCGGCGCTGGCGCGGCTGCCCGGGGTCCCGCTCGTGAACCCGGCCGATCTTTACGAGTTCGCTCGCGGGCCCCGTCCGCCTCGCCCGCACCGCGTGATGCGGTGGTCGTGCTCGCGGCAACACAGCGGGCCGGGGGCTGGGACATCGTGAGCGAGCGCGTAAATCGGGCTCGCGCGAGCGAGCGAGTGTCCCAGCCCCCGAGCCCGCCGTGCTGCCGCGGGTGGTTGTTCGCGCTGCCGCGGGCCGCTGGGTGGGATCCGATGGGTGCCGCGACGCGGCTCAGCTCAGGCCGAACATCCCCGGGTGTTCGTCCGACAGTTCGAGGATGCGACCGCCGCCGCGGGCGACGCAGGTCAGCGGGTCCTCGGCGATCAGGACCGGCAGGCCGGTCTCCTCCGAGAGCAGCTTGTCGATGTCCTTGAGCAGCGCGCCGCCACCGGTCAGCACGATGCCGCGCTCGGCGACGTCGGCGCCGAGTTCCGGCGGCGTCTGCTCGAGGGCCTTCTTGACCGCCTGCACGATGCCCTGCAGCGGCTCCTGCAGGGCCTCGAGGATCTCGTTCGAGTTCAGCGTAAAGCTGCGCGGCACGCCCTCGGACAGGTTGCGGCCCTTGACCGAGATTTCGCGGACCTGCTGGCCCGGGTAGGCTGAGCCGATCTCGATCTTGATGCGCTCGGCGGTGACCTCGCCGATCAAAATGCCGTAGTTGCGGCGCACGTAGTTGGTGATCGCCTCGTCGAAACGGTCGCCGCCGATGCGCACGGATTCGGCATAGACGATGCCGTTCAGCGAGATCACGGCGACCTCGGACGTGCCGCCGCCGACGTCGAGCACCATCGAACCGCGAGCCTCGTTGACCGGCAATCCGGCGCCGACCGCCGCGGCCATCGGTTCCGGGATCACGTCGACGCGGCGGGCGCCGGCGGCCTCGGCGGACTCCTGGATGGCGCGGCGCTCGACCTGGGTCGAGCCGAACGGCACGCAGATCAGGACCCGCGGCGACGGGCGCAGCCAGCGGTTGCCGTGCACCTTGCTGATGAAATGCTGCAGCATCCGCTCGGTGTAGGTGAAGTCGGCGATCACGCCGTCCTTCATCGGCCGCACGGCGGTGATGTGGCCCGGCGTCCGGCCGATCATGCCCTTGGCCTCGGCGCCGACCGCGACGATGGTCTTGCCGCCGCGTCCCGGTTCGTCCTGGATCGCGACCACCGAAGGCTCGTTCAGCACGATGCCACGGCCGCGCACATAGATGAGCGTGTTGGCCGTGCCCAGATCGATCGAGACGTCGCTCGAGAAGTATCCCCGGAGGCTCTTGAACATCAGGTGGCGGCGAATGTGCGCAGGGGCGAAAACAGGGGCCGGGAGTGTAGCCGCGGGCGCGACATTGCACAAGCCGACGTGTATGATTTCGGGCCGGTTTTTCCGCCTGCCCCGCCCGTTGGAGCGATCGTGACGCTGACCCGCCGCGACGTCGAGAACATCGCGCATCTGGCCCGCCTGCGCATCAGCGAGGCGGAGCTGCCCGCGTACGCCAACAACCTGTCCCGGATCCTCGGTTTCGTCGAACAGCTCGCCGCCGCGGATACCGCCGGCGTCGTGCCGATGGCGCATCCGCTCGAGGGCGAGGTGCAGCGCCTGCGCGCGGACGTCGTCACGGAGACCGACCGGCACGAGCGCTACCAGCAGAACGCCCCGGCGGTCGAGGCCGGCCTGTACCTGGTGCCGAAAGTCATCGAATGAAACTGCACGAGCTGTCCGTGGCGGCGCTCGGCCGGGGCCTGCGCGAGCGCGAGTTCAGCAGTGTCGAGGTCACGCGCGCTTTCCTCGACCGGATCGCCGCGCGCAACCCGGCCCTGAACGCCTTCATCACGGTGACCGCCGGGCGCGCACTCGCCGATGCCGCGGCCGCGGATGCGCGCCTCGCCCGCGGCGAGGGCAGGCCCCTGACCGGCGTGCCGCTCGCGCACAAGGACATCTTCTGCACCGACGGCATCCTGACCACCTGCGGCTCGCGGATCCTCGGGAACTTCGTCGCGCCCTATGACGCGACGGTCGTCGAGCGGCTCGACGCCGCCGGCATGGTGCTGCTCGGCAAGACCAACATGGACGAGTTCGCGATGGGCTCGTCGAACGAGACGAGCGGGTACGGCCCGGTCCGTAATCCCTGGGACCCGGGCCGGGTGCCCGGCGGATCCTCCGGCGGTTCGGCGGCCGCCGTCGCGGCCGGCCTTGCCCCGGTCGCGACGGGCACCGACACCGGCGGTTCGATCCGGCAGCCGGCGGCGCTCACCGGCCTGACCGGCCTGAAGCCGACATACGGCCGCGTCTCGCGCTACGGCATGATCGCCTTCGCTTCCAGCCTCGACCAGGGCGGTGTCCTGGCGCAGTCCGCCGTGGACGCGGCGCTGGTCCTCGCGGCGATGGCCGGCCCCGATGCGCGCGACTCGACCTGCATTGAGCGTCCGGTGCCGGACTACGTCGCCGGTCTCGAGCGGCCGATGCGCGGCCTGCGCATCGGCATCATCCGCGAGTTCTTCGGCCCGGGCCTCGAGCCCGGTACCGGCGCGGCCGTGCAGGCGGCGCTCGGCGGCTTCCGTACGCTTGGCGCCGAGCTCGTCGAGGTCAGCCTGCCGAACCTGCCGCTGTCGGTGCCGACCTACTATGTGGTCGCGCCGGCCGAGGCCTCGTCCAACCTGTCGCGCTTCGACGGCGTGCGTTTCGGCCATCGCTGCGCCGACCCGCAGGATCTGCGCGACCTGTATGAACGCTCGAGGGGCGAGGGCTTCGGCGCCGAGGTCAAGCGCCGGATCATGACCGGCACCTACGTGCTGTCGGCCGGTTACTACGATGCCTATTACCTGAAGGCGCAGCAGGTGCGCAGCCTGATCAATGCGGATTTCCGCCGCGCGTTCGCCGCGGTGGACGTGCTGATGGGGCCGACCTCGCCGACCCCGGCGTTCCCGCTCGGCGCCAAGGTCGATGATCCGATCACGATGTACCTGAACGACATCTACACGATCGGCGCCAACCTGGCCGGCCTGCCGGCCATCTCCGTGCCCTGCGGGCTGGTCGAAGGCCTGCCGGTCGGGCTGCAGGTGATCGGGCCGCATTTCGCCGAGGAGCTGTTGCTCGCGGTCGCCCATGCCTGGCAGCGCGAGACCGACTGGCACCAGCGGCGGCCGCCGGAACCGGCCGGAGGGACGGCATGAGCGGCGGCTGGGAAACCGTCATCGGCCTCGAGATCCACGCGCAGCTCGCGACGCGGGCGAAGATCTTCTCCGGCGCGGCGACCGCGTTCGGCGCGCCGCCGAACGCGCAGGCCTGTCTCGTGGATCTCGGCTACCCGGGCGTGCTGCCGGTGCTGAACGGCGAGGCCGTCCGCATGGCGGTGCGCTTCGGCCTCGCGATCGGTGCGCGGATCGCGCCGCGCTCGGTGTTCGCGCGCAAGAACTACTTCTACCCGGACCTGCCGAAGGGCTACCAGATCAGCCAGTACGAGCTGCCCATCGTCAGCGGCGGCGCGGTCACGATCGTGCTCGAGGACGGCAGCCGCAAGCGCATCGGCGTCACCCGCGCGCACCTCGAGGAGGACGCCGGCAAGTCCCTGCACGAGGGCCTCGGCGAGTGGACCGGCATCGACCTGAACCGGGCCGGCACGCCGCTGCTCGAGATCGTCTCCGAGCCGGAGCTGCGCTCGGCGCGCGAGGCGATCGCGTACATGAAGAAGATCCACACGCTGGTACGCTACCTCGGCATCTGCGACGGCAACATGCAGGAGGGCTCGTTCCGCTGCGACGCCAACGTCTCGGTGCGGCCGGTCGGCGCCAGCGAGTTCGGTACGCGCTGCGAGATCAAGAACCTGAACTCGTTCCGCTTCGTCGACAAGGCGATCCAGTATGAAGTCGGGCGCCAGATCGAGCTGATCGAGGGAGGCGGCCGGGTCGTGCAGGAGACGCGGCTCTACGATTCGGACCGCGGCGTGACGCGCCCGATGCGCACCAAGGAAGAAGCGAACGACTACCGCTACTTCCCCGATCCGGACCTGCTGCCGCTGGTGCTCGAGCCGGCCTTCGTCGAGAGCGTGCGCGCGACGCTGCCTGAGCTGCCGGACGACAAGGCGGCGCGCTTCGTCGCCGACCACGGCCTGTCCGAGTACGACGCCGGCGTGCTGACCGCGAGCCGCGAGCTGGCCGATTACTACGAGGCAGTGGTCGCTGCCCTGGGCGGCGAACCGAAGCTGGCGGCGAACTGGGTCATGGGTGACCTCGCCGGACTCCTGAACCGCGACGGCCTGGAAATCAGCGGCGCGCCGGTCACGGCCGCCGGACTCGCCGGTCTGCTCGGCCGGATCGTCGACGGGACGATCTCCGGCAAGATCGCCAAGGAAGTACTCGAGGCGATGTGGAGTGAAGGGCAGGGTGCCGACGCGGTGATCGAAGCCCGCGGCCTGCGCCAGATCACCGACAGCACCGCGCTCGAGGCGGTGATCGCGGCGGTGCTGGCGGCGAATCCCGGGCAGCTCGCCGGCTACCGCGCGGGCAAGGACAAGCTGTTCGGCTTCTTCGTCGGCCAGGTCATGAAGGCGACCGGCGGCAAGGCCAATCCGGCGCAGGTCAACGAGTTGCTGAAAAGGCTGCTGGCCGGGCCTTGAAGGCCCTTGGGCCAGGCGGGTAGCCGTCGCAGCCAACGCCAGAAAAATCAATAGAATCAATTATCTGGATGGTCCGCTCGCGGCGGGTGCGCACAGGCCCTGTACGGTAGTGGCCGCTGCCGCCCATGCCGCATGGGCGCGTAAGACCGGCTGAGGATTCCTGGTAATCAGGAAATGGTTTGCATCATGCCGGCCTGGTTGCCCCGCCGGCCGCGCGCGTACAGCCCGACCCGCATGCGCCAGTGATTCCAGTCGTCGAGCCAGACGTAGAACAACGGCACGAAAAACAACGATGTCACCGAGCCGAACAGCAGCCCTGAGATCAGCGCGCGCGCCATCGGGTAATAGGCCGGCCCCTCGCCACCGATCTGCGTGTCGCCGAGCGCGATCGGCAGCATCGCCAGCAGTGTCGTCAGCGAGGTCATCAGGATCGGGCGCAGCCGGTGCCGCGCGGCCTCGAGGATGGCCGCCTGGCGGTCCATGCCGGCCCGGCGCAGGTCGATGACGTGTGCGATCAGCACGATGCCGATATTCACGATGACGCCGGTCAGGATCATGATCCCGACCATCGCCATGAAGGTCAGCGGCGTACCGCTGATGGTCAGGCCCCAGAACACGCCGACGACCGCGAACAGGATCGAGGTGATGATCGAGACCGGGTAGAGCAGGGATTCGAACAGCGCCGCCATCACCAGGAAGATCAGCGCGACGGCCAGCAGCAGGTTGACCTGCATGGTGGCCGCCGTGTCGTCGTTCTCCTGCACGCTGCGCCCGAACTTCCACGACACGCCCGGCGGCAGCGGAAAGTCCTTCATCGCCGCCTCGACGCCCTTCTTGACTGCGTCCAGCGACGAGTCGCGCGCCACGATGCCCTCGATCACCACCGAGGTCATCCGGTCGACGCGGTCAATAGTGCGCGCGGTCTGACTGATGCGGAAGTTGGCGACTGCACCCAGCGTACTGCGCGTGCCGTCCGGCAGGTACAGCGGCGTGGCCGCCAGGTCCTCGATCGTCTGGCGGTCGTCGGCGCGGAATGCGAGCCGCATCCGGATCTCGCGGTCCTCGGCGCGGAACTCCTTGAGCCGGTCGCCGCGCATCGCCGCGGCCAGCGTCTGCGCGACGGTCCCGGCCGTCAGCCCGAGCCGCGCCGCGCGGTCGCGATCGACGATCACCTGCACTTCCTGCTCGCCGGCCTTGGCGGTCGTGCGCACCGAGTCGAACCCCTTCACGTCACGCAGCCGCTGCACGACGGTGCGCGACAGCGCGACGAGCTGCTCCGTCGACTCGCCGGTGAGGCGCATGTTGAATCCGCCCGTCCCGCCCTGGTTCTCCTCGAAGCGGAACGACGGCTTGCCGATGATGATCTCGGGCAGGCCGTTCTCGATCTCCGTGATTAATTCGCGCGGCTCCAGCGGCATCTGCTCGCGCGGCAGCAGCTTGATCACGCTGTTGGCCTCGGACGGGGTGAAAAAGCTGTAGACCAGTTCGATGCCGAAGCGCTCGCGGTTCTCCTCGAGGTAGTTCTCGACGCGCGTGACCACCTCCTCGATGCGGGCCATCGGGTAGGTGCCCTCGATGTGGTACGGCAGATACAGCCGGTCGGAAGCGTCCTGCGGGAACATGTCCACTTTCAGCAATCCGGTCGCGAACAGCGCGATCGGCGACAGCAGTGTCAGCAGCACGAACAGCAGGCCCTTCCACTTGTGGTGGAACAGCCAGTCGAGCGCCCGCACGTACCCGTCCTGCAGGCGCGCGAAACGCGAGCCCGCGGCGATCGGCGGCGGCGCCGGGAAGCGCGCGGTCAGCGTCGGAATGATGGTCTGCGCGACGAACAGCGAGGCGATCATGGCGACCACGATCGGCACGGCGACGTGCACCATAAACACCGACATCTGGCTTTCCTCGCCGAACACGATCGGCAGGAACACGATGATCGTGGACAGCGTCCCGGCAAGCACCGCGAGCCCGACCTCGTCGACGCCGGCCAGCGTCGCGGCGATCGGGTCGGCTCCGTTCATCTGCCGGTGCCGGAAGATGCTCTCGGTCACGACCACGGCGTTGTCCACCAGCAGGCCGACCGCCAGCATCATGCCCATCATGGTCAGGATGTTGAGCGAGAAGCCGAGGAAGAACATCGCAGCCAGCGTCATCAGCAGCGAGAACGGCACCGCGAGGCTCACGATCAGCGTCGTGCGCCAGTCGCGCAGGAACGCGAACAGCACGACCAGCGCCAGCGCGGCGCCGATCAGGCCGGCATTGCGCAGATCAGCCAGCGAGTCGCGAATGTTCTCGGCCTGGTTGGTCAGCACGATCACGTCGACGCCCTGCAACTGCGGCACCTGCCGGGCCGCCTCGATCACCGCCATCACGCGGTCGGCGACGTCAACGATGTTGGCGCCGGTGGCCTTGAATACGTCGAGCCCGACGCCGGGCCGGCCGTTCAGGTGGCGCCCGATCGCCGGCGCCGGCGAAACCATGCGTACGTCGGCAATGTCGCGGAGGCGCACGCCGCCGGCCACGATGAAGTCGCGCACATCGTCGAGCGTGCGGAATTCCCCCACCGGCCGCACCAGGAAGCGCTGCTGCCCGCCGGTAACCTCGCCGGCGCTGATCGAGAAGTTGGCTCCTTCGAGCGCGTCGCGCAGGCGTACGACGTCGACGCCGTGCGCCGCCAGCCGGGCCGGGTCCACGAGGATGCGCAGCTCCAGCGGCTCGACGCCCTCGAGCGACACGCGGGCAATGCCGTCGAGCCGCTCGATCGGCTTTTTGAGATAGCGGTCGAGCATGTCGTACTGGCGCGACAGATCCTCCTGGCTCGAGATGCGCACGGCGACGATGCGGTCGTCGCCGGCCGCAAACATGCGCGTCAGCACGCGGTTGGCGGCTGGCGGGAGTTCGTGGCGGATGGACTCGAGCTTGGTGCGGACCTCGAATCCGACCGCGGCGGGATCGCGTCCCCACTCGAAGAAGACGATCATCTCCAGACCGTTTTCGGACGACGTGGACCGCATCTCCTTGATGCCGGAGAGCGTCGCGACCGCCTCCTCGGCGGGGCGGGTGATGAGTTGCTCGACCTCCTCGGGCGTCGACCCTTCGTACGGGATGTTGACCAGAATGCCGGGGAAGCGGATCTCCGGGAACAGCTCGAGCGGCAGCAGCTTCGTCGACAGCACGCCGACCAGCACCACCGCCACGAAGCTCATCAGCGTCGTGACCGGCCGGCGCAGCGCGAACCGGGTGTGGATCATCCGTCAGCCCCCGCCGTGTGCCGGCACCGGCTGCGAGCGTACGCTGGCGGCCGCCGCCGGAAAATGCTTGCGGTCGAGCAATGAGTAGACAACCGGAATCACCAGTAATGTGAAGAAGCTCGCGATGGCCACGCCGCCGATCACCGTGATCGCCATCGGCTGGCGGATCTCGGCCCCCTCACCGAGCCCGAGCGCCATCGGCAGCAAACCAAGGATGGTCGTCAGCTTGGTGATGATGATCGGGCGCAGGCGCAACCGGCCCGCCTCCATGATCGCCTCGTGCCTGGCGAGCCCGCGCTCGCGTCCCTGGTTGACCGCGTCGATCAGTACGATCGACTGGTTGACGACGATGCCAGCCAGCATGATCAGGCCGATGTAGGCCACCACGTTGACCGTCGTTCCGGTGACGAACATCGCCCACACCGAGCCGGTCAGCGCCAGCGGGATCGTGAGCAGGATCACGAACGGGTGCAGCAGCGATTCAAATTGCGAGGCCATGACCAGATAGACGAGGAACACGGCCAGCAGCAGCGCAAACTGCAGCGAGCGGAACGAATCCTTCATGTCGTCGCTCTGGCCGCTGACCGCAGCGGTCGTCCCGACCGGCATCTCGATGCCGGCGACGATGCGCTCAAGTTCGGTGACCGCGCTGCCGAGGTCGCCGGATGACTGGTTGGCGGTCACCACCGCCACGCGCTGCTGCCGGGTGCGGCGGATCTCGGCCGGGCCGGTCGCCACGGTGACGTCGGCGACTGCCGACAGCGGCAGCGGCCGGCTACTGCCGGGATTGACGATCAGCGCGCGGATCTCCTCAACCGATGAGGCGCGCGTGTCGACGCTGCGCACCAGCACGTCGATCTTCTTCTCGCGCAGCTTGTAGCGGGTCGCGACGTTGCCGCGCACCGAGGACACCACCCGATCGGCGAGCTCGCGCACCGTGATGCCGAGCTGTGCCGCGCGCTCCTGGTCGAACACAATCTGAATCTCGGGGTTGCCGGCCTCGACTGTTGACTTGATGTCGCTGAACAGCGGGCCCGCCTGCATGCCCAGCCGGACCTGCTCGGCGACCTGGCGCAGGCGGTCGAGGTCGTAGCCCATAACCGTGACCTCGAGCGGCGCGGCGAAGCTGAACAGCGCCGGCCGGCTGAACTGGTACTGCACGCCCGCCAGCGAATCGAAGCGCTCGCGCAGCGCCCCGACCACGTGCGTTTCGTCGTCCGCGCCGGCGCCCGGTATAAGCGTCACCGCCAGGCGGCCGGTGTTCTCGCCGGCATCGGTCGGACTCGCATCGAGGCGGTTGCCGGTGCCGGTGACCGCGTAACTGAGGGCGATCCGGTCCAGCTCCATCGCGAAGCGCTGCGCGGCCGCCACGGCCCGGTCGGTCTGCTCGAGCGGCGTGCCCGGGGCGAGCCGCAGGTCCGCGATGAACTCGCCCTGCGCAAGCTGCGGGATCAGCTCGCTGCCGAGCCGCGGCACCAGCGCCGCCGTCGCCAGCAGCACGGCGAGGGCGATCAGCAACACGCGCGCGCGGTGCGCCAGCGACCAGGCGAGCGCGGGTGTGTAGACGCGCGCCAGCGCCTCGAACGCCGACTGCGTCCAGCCGGCCGGGAACGACAGGATCCGGGCCAGGACGCGCGAAATCCACGAGCCGAGCCGGCGCAGCCACGCCAGCGTCCGGCCGATCGCGCGCCCGCCGCGCCCGGGCCGGCGCTCCGGATCGGGCGGCAGCTTCACCGTCTTGCCGGCCGCCAGCATCGGCACCAGCGTCAGCGCGACGACCAGGGAGAACAGCAGCGCGAAACTGACCGTCAGGGCCTGATCCCGGAACAACTGACCGGCGATGCCGGTGATGAACACCATCGGGAAGAACACCGCGACCGAGGTCAGCGTCGCGGCGATGATGGCGGTGCCGACCTCGCTCGTGCCGGCGCGCGCGGCAGCGACCCGAGACTCGCCTGCTTCGCGGTGGCGGACGATGTTCTCGAGCACGACCACCGCATTGTCCACCAGCATGCCGACCGCGAGCGCAATACCGCCGAGGGACATGATGTTGAGCGACAGCTCGAACAGGTGCATCAGCAGGAAGGTGCCGATCACCGACACCGGGATCGCCAGGCCGATGATCAGTGTCGAGCGCGCGTCGCGCAGGAACAGGTACAGCACCAGCACCGCCAGCAGACCGCCGATGATCGCGGCGTCGCGCACCTCGCCGATCGCCGAGGAGATGAACCGGGACTGGTCGTAGACGACCTGCAGCTCGCTGCCGGCCGGCAGCGACTTGCCGAGTTCCTCGATGCGCCCGCGCAGGCCCGCGGCGAGCTGCACCGTGTTGGCGTCGCCCTCCCTGTAGACGGCAAGTTCCACCGACTCGCGGCCGTCGAGGCGAGTGACCGCCGCGCGGTCCTTGTAGCCGCTGGTGACGGTCGCGACATCGCGCAGGTAGATGGGCTTGCCGGCCACGTTGGCGATGATCGCGTCGGCCATCTCCGGCACGGTCGTGAACTCGTTCAGCGTGCGCACGAGGAAGCGCTGGGTGCCCTGCTCGAGGCGCCCGCCCGAGAGATTGACGTTTTCTTCGCGCAGGCGCCGCGCGACCTGCTCAATCGACAGGTTGAGCTGGGCCAGCCTGGCCTGGTCCACGTACACCTGGATCTCGTCCTCGTAGCCGCCACTGACCTTGACCGCGGCGGATCCGGCCACCGCCTCGAGGTCGGGCTTCAGGCGGTCGTCGGCGAAGCGCCGCAGTGCTTTCAGGCGCTCGACCGAGCCGGCCTCGCGCGGGTTCAAGCCGGCGAACTCTTCGGTGTCGGCGAACGCCAGGCGCATGACCGGTTCGGCCGAAGGATCGAAGCGCAGCAGAATCGGCCGGCTGGCCTCGATCGGAAGCTGCAGCAGGTCGATCTTCTCGCGCACGTCGATGCCGGCGAGATCCATGTCCGTGCCCCAGGCGAACTCAAGGATCACGTCGGCCTGGCCGGCGCGCGCCACGGAGCGGACCTCGCGGACGTTGCGGATGATGCCGACCGCCTCCTCGATCGGGCGCGCGATCAGCGTCTCGAGTTCGAGCGGCGCAGCGCCCGGCAACTCGGTGCGCACGGTCAGCGTCGGGTAGGAGAGCTCGGGCAGCAGGTTGAGCCTGAGGCGCGACAGCGAGACAAAGCCGAACAGCACCACGGCCACCGTCACCATCAGGATGGTGATGCGCCGCCGCGTGGCGAACTCGACGATGCGTATGACGAGCTGCCGGGTTCAGCCGACAGCAGGGGCAGCGGCCTGCTGCCGCGCCACCGGGCGCTCGGGCGTGTTGACGATGCGTACCGCGGCGCCGGGTTTGAGCGCGCCCTGGCCGACGACGACGACCCGGTCACCGTCGGCGAGGCCGGCCACGACCTCGACCATGGCCCCGTTCAGGAGACCGAGCTCCACGGCGCGCTCCTCTGCCTTGCCGTCCACCACCACAAAGACCTTGGGCGGCCCATCGTCGTCGAGCAGCGCGGTCCGCGGGATCTGCAGCGCGTCGGACTTGCGCTGGTACACGATCGCGACGCGCGCGAACATGCCGGGACGCAGCAGATCATCGGCGTCGGTGACGCGCACCCGCACGGGGAACGTAGCGGTCTGTGCGTCGATGTACGGGCTGATCAGCGCAATCCGGCCCTGGAACGCGCGCCCGGGCACGGCATCGAACGACAGCTCGGCGACCTGGCCGACCGACAACTTGCCCAGCTCGCGCTCCGGCACGCTGACGCGCAGGATCAGCGACTCGAGATCCTCGACCACGAACAGCGCCGAGTCGGCGCTCTCGATGACGCCGCCGACCGGCGTCACGGTATTGCCTACCTTGACCACGTCGAGCCGTTGCGTGACGGTGCCGGCGATCGGCGAGCGGATCTCCGAGTACGAGAGCTGTAGCCGGGCGAGGTCCCAGTTGGCTTTCGCCGCTTCGAGCTCGTACTTGAGGTTGTCGATCGCGGTGGCGCTGACCAGGCCCTTCTGCTGCAGTTCGAGGTTGCGCGCGTAGTCGCGCTCCAGCTTGCGCATGGTCGCCTCGTAGAGTGCGACCTCGAGCCGGACCTGGTCACCGTCGAGGCGCACCAGCACCTGCCCCGCGTGCACCCGCTGGCCTTCGTCGGCGAGCACCGCGCGAATCTCGCCCTTGACCTTCGGCATCACGAAGGCCTTGCGCTCGGATTCAAGGGAGGCGGTGCCCGTATACATCGCGGCCATCTCCGCCCGCCGTGTCGCCGCCACCTCGACCGGCACGGCTGGCAGCTCATCCTTGACGCCCTTGGCGCCATTGTTGCCATTCGCGCGATCGCAGGCGGCAAGCGTCAGGCCCGCGCTGAGCGCGAGTGCGATCAGTGCCAGACGTCCCTGGAGAGAGATGCGGGCCGCAGTGCAGATCTTGCTGGGGTTCACGGTCGGACTCCTGCCATCAGTTCGCAGCCATGCTACGGACTATTGAGCCTTGCATAAATGCCTGACAGTTTCACAATGGCAGTTCAGCCTGTTGCCAGAAGGCGCGGATCAGGCTCGGGCGGCGTTGCATGGAGCACAGCCGATTGCGCGCAGTGGTTTTGAGGTCAGCGAAGGTGCTGGCA
>VGVB01000009.1 GCA_016882265.1 Gammaproteobacteria bacterium | reverse complement strand
TGCCAGCACCTTCGCTGACCTCAAAACCACTGCGCGCAATCGGCTGTGCTCCATGCAACGCCGCCCGAGCCTGATCCGCGCCTTCTGGCAACAGGCTGAACTGCCATTGTGAAACTGTCAGGCATTTATGCAAGGCTCAATAATTGCTAGCGGTACGCGCATTGAGATCATTAGAGACGCTGCGGACCAGGCAATGTCAAGACAAAGTAGCGGAAGTAACCTGGTCTTGAAGTCACGCCTTGGCCCCGTCATGCGTGATTGCATGGAGGTGATGTGCGCGTGGAGGCGACATCCGGAGTTCGTAGATGAAGCTGGCGAGCCTTTGCCTTTGGCTCAGGGTGATGCGGGCAGCGAATTCGGAGGACTTTGCAGGAAGGCCCGTTGTCGGAGTGATGCAACGGTGGTCTTGCATACCTTGGTTGAGTTTGGCGCCGTTGACATTGACCAGGACGCCAAGGTTGTCTCCTTGACACCGACTTTCCTGGCCGGTCGATCCGGGAGTGGACGATTGGTCGTGGATGGGGTCGTGCACCAATTGGCTGGCTTCTTGCAGGTCATTCACCGCAATGTTCGCAGCGTGTCGGGCAGCGATAGCTCCCGGTTCGAAAGGGCTTGCTCGGTAAGGGTGGCGGTGGAATTAGAGCCGATCTTTTCCCAGTTGGTGCGAACTAGGGGGCAAGAGTTCATTGACGCAATGGACGAATGGCTAGAGAGAAACTCGAGATATCAGAGCCCGTCAGGCTGCTATGAGGAAATGGGGGTTGGGGCGTATTTCATTAATTTTGGAGATAGCCCTGCTAGATCAATAATATTATAATAATCAATATATTAAGTAATATAGTTAATAGGAGGTAAATAATTAAATCATAACATATTGAACTAAAATAAGTAAGTCCTGAGTCGGTCGTTGCTGGTACGGTCCGCGGAACTCCGCGGTGCCAGTCCCTCGGCGCGCCGATGTCTACTAGCCATAGGTCCGACGATATATTGCGTTATGTCAATTTGTTACGCGCTTAACTTAACTCGCTTTCCGCACATCGCCGGGTGGTTTCTAGGTAATCTCGACCCGAGTCGGGGCGGCTGACGGGTTACTCCGAGGTGTCGAGCTCGATCAGCCGCTGGGTATGAGCCTTCCAGGTACGCAGTAGTTCTCGGGCCTTGCGGTAGTTGGCGATCGCCTGGCGCATCAGCTCGGCCTGTTGCGGCGTGAGCGAGCGGTGGCGGAGCCGGCCGTCCTGCAGATAGCTCCATTCGTAGTACGGTCCATGGCGGGCCGCCGGATCCTGCGCACACCGACAGCTGGGGTTGCCGCAGACCTTGGTGCGCTTCAGCAGCGTACCGGAGGCGAGGTACTGCATGGCCGCGAGCGCCTGCTGGATGTCGGCGATCTTCTGTGCGGCGCGCTGGCGGGCCCTGGATTTGGCTGCGGACATGGTGCGGACATGGTGCGGACATGGTGCGGACATGGTTGACTCGTGGGTGATTTGGCGATAGTATTATCGCCAGAGTGCGAACGCAACCCCGGCAGCCACCCGCCCGGCCCTTCGCTCTGACCACCGGGCGGCTGGGACCGCTGCCGCTCGTCAGCCACTTCCTCGTGCGCCTCGGGCTCATCGAGCTGCTCGATCGGTATGTGCCGACCACCGACCGGCGCTGTGCGGTGCCGCATGCGCTGGCCCTGGGCGTGCTGCTGCGCTCGAACGTCGTCGAGCGCGAGCCGATCTGCCGCGCGGTCGAGACCGCCCATGGCTTTGCCCCGGCGCTGTACGACCTGGCGGCGGAGGACCTGCAGCACCTGAGTGACGATCATCTCGGCCAGGCGCTGGACCGGCTGTTCGATGCCGACCGCGGCGCGCTGCTCACCGCCGTCATGCTCGGCCTCGGCCAGTACTTCGGCGTCCGCTTCGATGAACTGCACAACGACTCGACCTCGATCCGCTTCTGCGGCCAGTACCGCCACCAGCCCGAGACCGTCCGCGGCCGCCGGCCGGCCCGGCTCGTGTTCGGTTACAGCAAGGACCACCGGCCTGATTTGCGGCAGCTGTTGTTCATCTTGACCACCGCCGAGGACGGCGGGGTACCGGTGAAGTTCCGCTGCATGGACGGCAACACCAACGACTCGGTCAGCCACCTCGAGACCTGGAACACCGTCAGGGCGGTGGCCGGGCGGCCCGACTTCCTGTACGTAGCCGACTCAAAGCTCTGCGGGCACGACACCCTCGATGCCATCCACCGCTCCGGCGGCCGCTTTGTCACCGTCCTTCCGCGCTCCCGCCAGGAGGACCGGCAGTTCCGCAAGCGCGTGCAGACCACCACCCCGGACTGGCAGCTGGTGTTGGACCGGCCGGATCCCCGGAACCGGGGCGGCCCTCCGGATCGCTGGTTCGTGTACCGTGACCCGATCGGCTCGATGGAGGCTTGGCCGATCGTCTGGGTCTGGTCGACGCTGTTGACTCAGCGGCAGCGGGCCGGCCGGCAGCGGCGCATCGCGGCAGCCAGCAAGGCACTCACCGCCTTACGGGGCCGCATTGTCAGTCCCCGGGCCCGGCTGCGCGGTGGCGCAAGCATCGACCTTGAGGTCGAGAAGCTGCTCGAACACTTCCGGGTGCGCCGCCTACCTCGGCTGGCGCCGCGCAATATTCCCGCGAAGTGTGAACCTGTCTTCCCGCCGCCCCCTAATATTGCCCTCCCGCCATGTGGCGGGTGCGGTGGTTAATTGATGCCTTCGAGCCGATATTCACCGATCGCCCGGGGTCGGGCCCGCTGTCTGATGGCGGCGATCTCGGTTCTGGTGCTGTCCTGTGACTCCGAACGGCCGCAGGTCGATGGAGCGACGGCAGCGGCCACGACCGTGCTGCGGCGCGGACTTGGTGGCCAACCCGCGTCGCTCGACCCGCAGAAGGCCGAGGACGAGTTCTCGATCACGGTGCTGCGCGACCTGCACGAGCAGCTTACGGCCAGTGCGCCCGATGGTGCGGTCGTACCCGCCGCGGCCGAGTCCTGGTCGGCGGATCCGGGCGGCAAGGTCTACACGTTCCGGCTGCGGGCCGGGGCGCGCTGGTCGAATGGCGAGCCGGTCCTGGCCCGGCACTTCGTCGCCGGTCTGCAGCGGGCCGTGGATCCGGCGACCGCGTCGGGTGGCGCCGACCTGCTGCGGCCGATCGGGAATGCGCCGGAGATCCTGCGCGGCACGCTGCCCCCGTCCCGGCTCGGCGTGCGGGCCGTGGACGATCGCGTGCTCGAGATCGCGCTGACAAGGCCGCTGCCGTATCTGCCCGACATCCTGACCAACCCGGTCGCCTCGCCGGTGTACGAACCGTCGCCGGCCGGCACCGAGAACTATGCGCGGCCCGGTAGCGTGGTGACGAACGGGCCGTGGGTGCTGGCGGAGTTCGTGCCCGGCAACCATCTGCGCCTGACGCGGAATCCGTCGTATCGCGAGCCGGAGGCGGTGGCCTTCGATGAAGTGCGCTACGAATTCGTCGCCAACGAGAACGCGGAGTTCGACCGCTTCCGGGCCGGCGCACTGGACGTCACCTACGGCGTGCCCGAGCAGCGGTTCCTGGAACTCGCGGGCCAGCCGGATTCCGGCCTGCAGCACCGCGCGCTGCTGGGGACCTCGTGGTTCACGCTGAACACGGCTCGCGGTCCGCTGCACGATCACCCGGAGCTGCGCGAGGCGTTGTCGCTGACGGTGGATCGCGAGGCGATCACGGCGCATGTCGCGCGCGCCGGCCAGGTGCCCGCCTATACGCTGGTGCCGGACGGCGTCTGGAACTACACGCCCGCGGTTCCGGACTGGCACAGCCTCGATGCCGCCGCGCGGCTCACCCGCGCCCGCCAGCTCTACGCGCAGGCCGGCTACTCGGCCGAACGCCCGCTGCGCCTGCGGCTGCTGTACAACGAGAACCAGCTCGTGCAGCGCATCTGCGTCGCGGTCGCGGCCGAGTGGCGGCGCCTGCTCGGCGTCGAAACCGAGCTGGTGCCGATGGAGTTCCGCGCGTACCTGGTGGCCCGTTCGGATCCGGCGCAGTGGGACGTCGTGCGGGTCGGCTGGACGGCCGACTATAACGACGCCAGCAGTTTCCTCGACACGCTGGCCGCCGACAGCCCGCAGAACTTCGGGCGCTGGGCCGACCCGCGCTACACGGAACTGCTGGCCGCCGCGGCCACGGAGGCCGACGTCGCGCGCCGGCGCGAGCTGCTGCAGCAGGCCGAGCGGCTGATGCTGCAGCAGCACCCGGTGCTGCCGCTCTACTCTTACGTCGCGCGGCGCCTCGTGGGCCCGGGCCTGCAGGCGCCCGGCCTCAATCCGCTCAACCGCAGCTACTCACTGTACTTCCGGCCCGCTGCCGGTGGCGGGGGCGGCAGCGGTCGCTGAAGCCGGCAGCGAGCGCTCGACCTTGGCGGTCTTCAGGACGCCGTCCAGGTGATCGTTGAACTGGCGTTGCCGGACCAGCGGCTCCAACTGCTGTTTGACCGCTTCGAACGGCGGCGGTGTCGTCGGCCGTGTGTCCTCGAGGCGGATGACGTGCCAGCCGAATTCGCTCTGGACCGGCGTCGCCGTGTACTTGCCCTTCTCGAGCTGCTGCACCGCGTCCGCGAACGGCTTGACCATCTGGCCGGGAATGAACCAGTTGAGGTCGCCGCCTTCCTGCGCTGAGCCGTCCTTGGAGTGCTTGCGGGCCAGCTCCTCGAAGTTCCCGCCCTGATCGAGCTGGGCGATCAGGTCTTTCGCCAGCGCTTCGTCGTCGACGAGGATGTGGCGGGCGTGGAATTCCGCGGCGGGCAGCTCGGCGATGCGGCGGTCGTATTCGGCCTTGAGCTCTTCCTCCGTCGCCGTCTTGCCCTCATTGAACTTTCGGAACAGCAGCTCGGTTTGCGAGCTGTGGCGCACGAGTTCGAGGCGCGCGCGTGCCTCGCCGGTCACGAGTTGCTGCTTCTCGGCCTCCTGCGAGCCGATGTACATGCGGACCAGGTCGTCCAGCGCCTGACCCTGTTCCTCGGCCGTCAGCTCACCCGGGTTCTTGCCGTTGTGGCGCGCACGGACGAAGAACTCCCAGACCTCCTGCGAGATCGCGCTGCCGTTGACCGTGGCAACGGGCGGCGGGGGCGGCGGCGCCGCGGGGCTGTCGCCGGCTTTGGAGCAGCCGGCAGTGAGAAACAGGCTGGCGAGTGCCGCCGTGGCGAACTTGTTCATGGTGATGACTCGACTCCGTGATCGTCAGGTGAAAGTGCCTCGATGCTGAGGGCGTGAATCTCATGCGGGATCAGGTCGGCCACGGCGCCATAGACGAGGCGGTGGCGCTCGAGACGGGTCCGGCCGCTGAACGCCGCCGATTCGACCCGGACGCTGTAGTGACCGGCGCCGCCGCGGGCGCCGGCGTGGCCCGCATGCTGCGCACTGTCGTCGATGACCTGCACGCGGGCCGATGCGAAGGCGGCCTCGAGCCGGGCGCGGATCTGCTCGGACCGGGCTGCGGCAGCGGCGCTCAATGGCCGGCCGTCCCGTGGTCGCGCATCTGCGCGGCGATCCAGAAGCCCTGCCCGACGATGAAGGCCAGCGTCAGGCCCAGCATGCCGAACAGCTTGAAGTTGACCCAGGTGGCCTCGTCGAAATAGCGGAAGACGAGCAGGTTGGCCACTCCCATCAGGGCGAAGTAACCGACCCAGATCAGGTTCAGCCGGCGCCACAGCGCCGGGGCCAGCTCGAGCTTCGCATCGCCCAGGTTCATCAGCCGCTCGACCAGCGGCCGGCCGCCGAACACCGGAAGCTGGCTGGCGAGGAAGGCCAGCGCGAACAGCCAGTTGACCACGGTCGGCTTCCACATCACGAACAGCGCATCGTGCAGCGCCAGGGTCAGGCCGCCGAACACCAGGATCAGCACCGCGGACACCACGTGCATCGGATTCACGCAGCGGGTGCGCAGCCAGTGGATCGCGACCTGCAGTACCGTCGCGACGATGATCACGCCGGTGGCGATGTAGATATCGGCCAGCTTGTACGCGACGAAGAAAGCGATGACGGGCAGGAAATCGAACAGGAGCTGCATGCCGGGACCCGGGGCGGTGGGGCGCCATGATAGCGGAAGCCGCCGCCGGTCCATAATGCGGCATGGCCACGCTGCTGCAGGTGCATCCGACCACGCCGCAGGCGCGCATCCTGCGCGGCGTGGCCGATTGCCTGCGCACGGGCGGCGTGATCGTCTACCCGACCGATTCCTGCTACGCGCTCGGCTGCGCGATCGGCGCCAAGGAGGCGATGGAACGCATCCAGCAGATCCGGCAGACCGGCAAGCGGCACTTTTTCACCGTGGTCTGCCGCGACCTGTCGGAGATCGCCCGCTTCGCGCGCGTGGACAACTGGCAGTACCGCCTGTTGCGCGCGTTCACGCCGGGGCCCTATACGTTCGTGCTGCGCGCGACCCGCGAGCTGCCGCGACGGCTGCTCGACGAGCGGCGCCGGACCGTCGGCATCCGCATACCGGACCATCCGGTCGTGCGCGAGCTGCTGCGCGAGCATGACGCCGCGCTGATGAGCACGACGCTGCTGCTGCCCGGGGACCATGCCCCGCTCACCGAGGCGCGCGACATCGAGGCGCGGATCGGCCACGCCGTGGACCTGGTCCTCGACGGTGGGAGCTGCGGCTTCGAGCCGAGCACGATCGTGGACCTGTCCGGCGACCAGCCGGTATTGCTGCGCGCGGGCCGCGGTGACCCGCGGCCGTTCCAGTAAGCCCCGGGCCGGCGACGCGCCACGTATAATCGCCCCTGCTTCAGCCGCCCGCGTTCCCCCGGAGTTCCATGGACGTTGCCAGGTTCCTGACCATCGTGTCGATTGCGGCGATTCCGGTGCTGTTTGCGATCACGCTGCACGAGGTGGCCCACGGCTGGGTGGCGCGCTGGTTCGGCGATCGTACGGCCGAAATGCAGGGCCGGCTGAGCCTGAACCCGTTGCGCCACATCGATCCGATCGGCACGGTGCTGGTGCCGGCCGTGCTGCTGCTGCTCGGCGGCTTCCTGTTCGGCTGGGCCCGCCCGGTGCCGGTCGATCCGCGCAACCTGCGCCATCCGCGCCATCACATGGCCGCAGTCGCGGCGGCCGGACCGGCCGCGAATTTCGTGATGGTCATCGGCTGGGCGCTGGTCATGGTCCTCGCGCGCTCGCTCAACGCCGGAGTCCTGTCGCACTGGCTGCTGCTGATGGGCGCCTACGGCATCACGATCAACCTGGTGCTGGCGCTGCTCAACCTGCTGCCGATCCCGCCGCTCGACGGCGGCCAGCTCGTCCGCAACCTGTTGCCGCCGGGCCCGGCGGCGACGCTGCTCGACCGGATCCAGCCGTTCGGCTTCATCATCGTGCTGGCGCTGATCGCGACCGGCCTGCTGGTCGTGCTGATCGGCCCGCCGATCCAGTATCTGCAGGGGCTGCTGCAGTCGGCGCTCGGCGTACGGGGCCTGTAGGAGTGAGGCAGTGAGCGGGACCGGACATCAGCGTCGGGCCGTATCGGGCATGCGACCCACTGGGGCCCTGCATCTCGGCAACTACCACGGTGCGCTGGCCAACTGGGTCGCGATGCAGCGTGACTACGACTGCTTCTATTTCATCGCCGACTGGCATGCGCTGACCACCGGCTACGAGGACACCGGCTCGATCGCGGCGCACACCCGCGAGGTGCTGATCGACTGGCTCGCCGCCGGCCTCGACCCGGCGGCCTGCACGCTGTTCGTCCAGTCCCGCGTGCCGGAGCACGCGGAGCTGCACCTGCTGCTGTCGATGATCACGCCGCTCGGCTGGCTCGAGCGCGTGCCGACCTACAAGGACCAGATCGAGCAGCTCAAGGACCGCGACCTCGGCACCTACGGTTTCCTCGGCTATCCGGTCCTGCAGAGCGCCGACATCCTGATCTACCGCCCGGACTGCGTGCCGGTCGGCGAGGACCAGGTCGCGCATGTGGAGATCACGCGGGAGATCGCCCGGCGCTTCAACGGCATCTACGGGCGTGAGCCCGACTTCGAGGCCCGCTGCCGGACCGCCGCGGCGGGACTCGGCGGCGCCGATGGTGCGGCGCGCTATGCCGCGCTGCGCCGGGCCTGGCAGGAGCAGGGCGACGCCGCGGCGCTGGCGGAGGCGCGCCAGTTGATCGGTGCGGCCACCGGGCTCGCTGCGCTGGATCGCGAGCGGCTGCTCGGCTTCCTCACCGGCGGCGGTCGTGCGATCCTGACCGAACCGGCGGTGCTGCTGACGCGCGCGGCGCGCGTGCCGGGCACCGATGGGCGCAAGATGTCGAAGTCCTACGGCAATACGATCGGCATGCGCGAGGATCCGGCCAGCGTCGCGAAGAAGCTGCGCACGATGCAGACCGATCCGGCGCGGGTCCGTCGTACCGATCCGGGCGATCCGGACAAGTGCCCGGTGTGGGACCTGCACAAGTTGTATTCGGATGAGTCGACCCGGCAATGGGTACAGAGCGGCTGCCGCAGCGCGGGGATCGGTTGCCTGGACTGCAAGAAGCCGCTGACCGAGGCGGTCGTCGCGCAGGTCGAGGGCTTCCGCGCGCGGGCGCGCGAGTTCGAGCGCGACGATGCCGTGCTGCAGGCGATCATCAGCGCCGGCTGCGCGCGGGCCCGGTCGGTCGCCGGCGCAACGCTGGCCGAGGTCCGCCAGGCCATGGGACTGGTGGCGCCATGAACGGGCCGGACGAACTGGCCGTGACAGCCCACGACGCGCTGGCCAGCATCCCGCCGCAGCAGGCGGAGATGCCCTTCGCCATCGTCGAGGGCGAGCCGGTCACCGAGATTCCGCGCGACCTGTACATTCCGCCGCAGGCGCTCGAGGTGTTCCTCGAGGCCTTCGAGGGCCCGCTCGACCTGCTGCTGTACATGATCCGGCGGCAGAACCTCGACATCCTCGACATTCCGATCGCGGACATCACCCGCCAGTACATGGAGTACATCCAGCTCATGCAGGAGCTGGACCTCGAGCTGGCCGGCGAATACCTGCTGATGGCGGCGATGCTGGCCGAGATCAAGTCGCGGATGCTGCTGCCACGCAGCCAGGAGGCCGGGCTCGCGGAGGAAGCGGATCCGCGCGCGGAGCTGGTCCGCCGGCTGCAGGAATACGAGCGCTTCAAGCTCGCCGCCGAGAATCTCGATCAGATACCGCGGCTCGAACGCGACCTGCACCAGGCACACGCGGAACTGGCCGGGCGCCGGGTCGTGCGCCTGCTGCCGGAGGTCACGCTGCAGGAGATGCTGCTGGCGTTCAAGGACGTGGTGCAGCGCGCGACGATGTTCGCGCACCTGCACGTCGCCCGCGAGGCGTTGTCGGTGCGCCAGCGCATGTCCGAGGTGCTGGTTGCACTGGCCGGTGGCGGGCTGGTCGAGTTCGTGCGCCTGTTCCGTGCCGAGGAGGGCCGCATGGGCGTCACGGTCACCTTCGTCGCGCTGCTCGAATTGCTGCGCGAGGGGCTGATCGAGGCCGTGCAGGCGGAGCCGTACGCGCCGGTGCACCTGCGGCGAGTCACGCCGCCGCCGGACGCCCCGGGTGTGGACGAACTGACCGTGACGACGGTCATCTGAGCAGCGGGTGGACGGCATGGAACAGAAACCATTGCGGGATATCGTCGAGGCGGCGCTGCTGGCTTTCGGCCAGCCGCTGTCAGTCGGCCAGTTGCGCGAGATGTTCGACGCAGGCGAGCGGCCGGACGAGGCCGAGCTGCGTGCGGCACTCGCGGCGCTGGCCGAGGATTGTGCCGGCCGGCCGATCGAACTGGTCGAGGTCGCCAGCGGCTGGCGCCTGCAGGTGCGCAGCGAGTTTGCGCTGCCGGTGTCGCGGCTGTGGCAGGAACGGCCGGGCCGTTACTCGCGCGCGCTGCTCGAGACACTGGCGCTGATTGCCTATCGCCAGCCGATCACGCGCGGTGAAATCGAGGACGTGCGCGGTGTCGCCGTGAACCCGCATATCGTGCGCACGCTGAGCGAGCGCGGCTGGATCCGCGTGGTCGGCCACCGCGAGGTTCCCGGCCGGCCCGAGCTGCTCGGCACGACCCGCGAGTTCCTCGACTATTTCGGGCTGCGCGGTCTCGATGATCTGCCGACGCTCGCCGCGCTCCGCGACATGGACCACCTCGGCGTGCAGCTCGAGTTCGGCGAAGTCATGCCGGTCGTAGAGCCGGTGCCCGAATCGGCGCCGGAGCCGGTCGCAGCGGCGGAGGCAGCCGGGCCGGCCGCCGGCTGATGGCGCGCCGCGCGCGCCGGCCGGCACCAGAATGGCGGAGCGAATCCAGAAGCTGCTCGCGGCCCGCGGCGTAGGTTCGCGGCGCCAGGTCGAGGCCTGGATCGCGGCGGGCCGGATCAGCGTCAACGGCCGGCCGGCGACGGCGGGCCAGCCGGTCACGGAGCAGGACGACGTGCGTCTCGACGGCCGGCGACTGCGCCTGCGCGAGCGGCCGCAGCGCAGCGTTGCGGCGCAGGCCTATCACCGCCCGCCGGGCGAGCCGGTGCGGGGCACGGGGGCAACGGAGCGCAGCTCGCTCGAGCGCCTGCCGGGGGCGGCCGGGCGACGCTGGGTGCCGGTGCGCCCGCTGCCGGTCGGCGACGGCGGCCTCGAACTGTTTGTCGCCGACGGTGCGCTGGCCGCCGCGCTGACCCGCCGCGGCGCCGGCCTGCCCTGCGACTACAGTGTCCGCATCCACGGCGAAGTCGGCGAAGAAGCTCTCGCGCGACTCACCGCCGCCGCGGTTACGCTGCCACAGGCACGCGGCACTCTCGATGCAGTGGAGCCGGCAGGCGGCGAGCGCAGCAATCGCTGGCTGCAGCTCCGCTGCCACGGGCTGCGGCCACACGACCTGCGCAGCCTGTTCGAGCAGACCGGCCTCGCCGCCAACCGGATCCTGCGCACACGGCTCGGACCGGTGGTGATGGAGCGGCGCCTGGCGCGCGGCATGAGCCGGCCGCTCACCGAGGCCGAACTCGCGGCATTGCGCGAGGCCGCCGGTGTCACCGGATCACCAGCACGCCGGCCGCGACCCACCGGGCATGATCGAGCCCGCCGGCGCGGCTGAACTGCGCGGCCTGTATGCCGCGCTGGCGCAGCGTTACGACAGCACCGGCTGGTGGCCGGCACGCACCCGCTTCGAAATGATGGCGGGTGCGATCCTGACGCAGCGCACGCGCTGGGAGCGCGCGGCGGCGGCAGCGCGGCGGCTGCGGAGAGCCGGACTGTTGAGCCCCGCACGACTGCAGCAGACTTCGATGACCGGGCTCGCGGCGCTGCTGCGGCCCTGCGGGGATCACCGGACCAGGGCCCGGCGGCTGCTGGCACTCGCGCGGTTCGTGACGGAGCATGGCGGCCTGAACAGCCTTGCGCGCTGGTCGACCGCTGCGCTGCGCGATGCCCTGCTCGAAGTCGCGGGCATCGGACCGGAAACCGCCGACGCGATCCTGCTGTACGCGTTCCGCCGTCCCGTGTTCGTAGCGGACGCCTATGCACTGCGCCTGTTCGGGCGCAGCGGCTGGCTCGGCCGGGTCCGGCTGCCGTCGCGCTATGCGCCGGTGCACCGCGCCGTGAACCGGATCTTCGGCGACGATCACCGCGCCCTCGCGGCGCTGCACGCGGTGCTGGTCGAGCACGGCAAGGCGCTGTGCCGGTCACGGCCCGGCTGCGCCGATTGCTTTCTCGCCGATCGCTGCCGGACGGGCCGGCGCTTCAACCGGCGGCCAGCGCCTGGCCGTTGATGCCGCGACTCGCCGGCCCGAGCAGGTACAGGAACGGTGCGGTCACGGCCGCCGGCTCGGGCAGCATGGTCCGGTCCTCGGCCGGATACAGCCGCAGCCGCAGCGCCGTGCGCACCGGGCCGGGGTCGAAACTGTTGGCGCGGATGTTCGTCGTGCCTTCGCACTCGTGCGCCAGCACCTGCATCAGACCCTCGAGCCCGGACTTCGAGGCCGCATACGCGCCGAAGTAGGCCCGGCCCCGGCGGCCGATCGCGCAGGAAGTGAACAGCACGCTGGCATCCTCAGCACGGCGCAGCAACGGCAGCAGGGCCTGCGTCAGCACGAACGGAGCGGTCAGATTGACGTGCAGCACGCGGCACCAGGTCGGCACGTCGTAATGGTCGAGCGGCGTCGGGTCGCCGGCGATGCCGGCCACGTGCGCCAGCCCATCGATGCGGCCGAACTCCCGTTCGAGTGCCGCGCCCAGTGCGTCGTACTCGCCGGCCGCGGCGGTCTCGAGATTGAACGGCAGCAGCGCCGGCTGCGGGCCCCCGCCGGCGACGATGGAATCGTAGGTCGCCTCCAGCCTGCGCAGGGTGCGGCCGAGCAGTCCGACCGTCGCGCCCTGCCGCGCCAGCGCCAGCGCCAGCGCCCGGCCGATGCCGTCGCCGGCGCCGGTCACGACGATCATGCGCCCCGCGTGCGAGCCCGGCTCCGGCCGGTAATCACGCGGGTGCATCGGGCTCGTCCGCGGCGGGCGGCAGTTCCGGCGCCGCCGGCGCGACCGGGCGCGCGGCCGTGCCGATTTCCTCGAGTTCCTCGAGAACGCGGTCGCTGCGCACGCCGAGCTCGACGAACCGGCGTGCGCCGGGCAGTACGTTGCGTTCCAGCGAGCCGACCGCGCCGTTGTAGGCGCGCACACTGGCCTCGAGTGCAGCGCCGACCCGCGCGAGATGGTTGCGGAACGTGCCGAGGCGGCTGTGCAGATCCTCGGCCAGACGGCGGATCTGTTCCGCGCCCTCGGCCAGCTTCACGTTCTGCCAGCCGTAATGCACGGCCTTCAGCAGCGCGACGAAACTCGACGGCGTGGTGATGATCACGCCATTGCGCATCGCGTTCTCCAGCAGCTCCGGCTGCTCATCGAGCGCGGCGGCGAGAAACTGATCCCCCGGCACGAACAGGATCACGAACTGCGGCGCGCTCGCGAACTGCTCGGCGTAGCGCTTCGAGGACAGCAGCCGCACGCGCTCGGCGAGCTGCTGCGCGTGCCGGCGCAATGCCGCCTTGCGGGCCTCGTCCGCGGTCGCCTCGACCGCAGCCAGATAGGCGTCGAGCGGCGTCTTGACGTCGACCACGAGATCGCGTCGGTCCGGCATGTGGATGACCATGTCGGGCCGCAGCGCGCCGTCCTCGCCCGCCACGTGCACCTGTTCCTCGAAGTCGCAGTGCGGGGTCATGCCGGCGAGTTCCACCAGCCGGCGCAGCGAGATCTCGCCCCACTGGCCGCGCACCTGCGGCTTGCTCAGCGCCTGCACCAGTTTGTGCGTCTCGCGCTGCAACGACACGTGTGCCTCGCGCAGGTCGGTCAGGTACTGGCGCAGGCTGCCGAAGTCGCGCTGCCGCGCGCCTTCGATCTCGCGCAGCGACTCGGCGGTGCGGGCCAGCGACTCGTGCACCGGTCGCAGCAGCTCGGTGATCGCCGTTTCGCGCTCGCGCAGGCGGGCGAGCGCGGTCTGCTGGTGCTGGCCGAGGTGCTCGCGCGCGAGGCGCAGGAAATGCTCGAGGTTGTCGCGAAGCTGCTGGCCGGCGAGGTCATGAAAGCGCAGGTCGAGCTGTTCCATCGCCCGGGCCAGGGCCAGCGCGCGCTCCGCCTCGAGCGCCTCTTCGGAGCGCAGCCGCGCCTGTACGGCGGCGAGTTCGGTCGCAAGGCGCAGATGGTGGCGCCGGCCGAACCAGTAACCGGCGCCGAAAGCCAGCACGAGCCCGGTCGCGATCAGCAGCAGCGTCGTCGGTTCGGTCATTGCAGGCCCAGCCATGCCAGCAGGTCCGTCGGCCGTGCGAGGATCGCGTCCGCCTGCCAGCTGGCGGGATCCGTGTCGGTGCCGAGATAGCCGAATCCGGCCACCACCGCCATCATGCCCGCGCTGCGCGCGGCCTGCACGTCGCGCTCGGCATCGCCGACGTAGACGCAGCGTGCCGCCGGCAGGCCGAGCGCACGGGCCGCGTGCTGCAGCGGCAGCGGGTGCGGCTTGCGTTCCGCCAGCGTGTCGCCGCTGACCGTACAGCCGCTGCGCTCGAGCAGCCCGAGCGCCGCCAGCAGCGGCTCGGTCAGCCAGCCCGGTTTGTTCGTGACGATGCCCCAGCGCAACCCGGCCAGCTCCAGCGCCGCGAGCACCTCGTCGTAGCCGTCGAAGACGCGCGTCTGGTCCGCGAGCCCGCGCTGATAATGGTCGAGGAAGCGCTGGCGCAACAGCTCGAACTGCGCCGGCTCCGGCCGGCCGAAGCACAGCTCGAGCAGGCGCGGCGAGCCCTGCGACACGTGCGGCCGGATGGTCGAGAACGGCAGCGGCGCGATTCCTTCCTCGGCCAGCAGGCGGTTGAGCGCGGCCGCCATGTCGGGAGCGGTGTCGAGGAGGGTCCCGTCGAGGTCGAACAGGACCGCGCCCACTTCGCGCCGGCGGCTCATCGGGCAGCCGGCAGCGGCAGCCGGCGCAACAGCGCCAGATAGTTGACCGACGGATCCTGATCGAGCCGCGCGCTCCGCGCCAGCGGGTCGTAGTGCAGCCCGCTGACGTCAGCGAGCTCGAGCCCGGCGGCCCGTCCCCAGCGCGCCAGTTCGGCAGGCCGGATCATGCGCGCGTACTGGTGCGTGCCGGCGGGCAGCAGCCGCAGGAGGTATTCCGCGCCGACGATCGCCAGCGCGAACGAGCGCAGACTGCGGTTCAGCGTGGCACAGACGACGTCGCCGCCCGGGCGGACCAGGCGCGCGAGTGTGGCCACCAGCGCTGCCGGATCCGGCACGTGCTCGAGCAGTTCGAGGCAGGTCACCAGATCGAAGGCCCCGGGCTCCGCCCGGACCAGTTCTTCGGCGCTCGCCAGTCGGTAGTCCACGTGCAGGCCGCTCTCGATCGCGTGCAGGCGCGCCACGTCGATGGCCGCGGGCGCCAGGTCGATGCCGGTGACGCGGGCGCCGCGCCGGACCATGCCTTCGGCCAGCAGGCCGCCGCCGCAGCCGACATCCAGCACGCGCCGCCCGGCGAGACCCACGCGTTGTTCGAGATATTCCAGTCGCAGCGGATTCAGTTCGTGCAGCGGCCGGAACTCGCCGGCGGGGTCCCACCAGCGCGAGGCCGCGGCATCGAAGCGGGCGACTTCCGCCGGATCGGCATTGCGTGCGGTGGACATCAGCGTGGCAGCCCGGCGCGGTCGAGGGTTATTGCAGTATAGCCGCCGGATGGCCCCTTGGCCGTAGGTCGGGGCCGCACCGCCGTGGTAGAATTCGCGCCTTCCAGCGGTGCCTTTACGACCCGTGCGCAGGCCGGTGCGGGGCGGTCGGGTGCCGGGTTCGCAGCCGGGAGCCCATGGCCGAGACCAGCGAGATCGCGCGCGAAGTCCTGCACGTCAATCTCGAGGACGAGATGCGCCGTTCGTACCTCGATTACGCGATGAGCGTGATCGTGGGCCGGGCGCTGCCCGACGTGCGCGACGGGCTGAAGCCGGTGCACCGGCGCGTGCTGTATGCGATGCGCGAGCTCGGCAACGACTGGAACAAGCCGTACAAGAAATCGGCGCGCATCGTCGGCGACGTGATCGGCAAGTATCATCCGCACGGCGACGCCGCGGTGTACGACACGATCGTGCGCATGGCCCAGCCGTTCTCGCTGCGCTACCTGCTGGTCGACGGGCAGGGCAACTTCGGCTCGGTCGACGGCGACGCGCCGGCGGCGATGCGCTATACCGAAATCCGCATGTCGCGCCTGGCGCAGGAGCTGCTGGCCGACATCGATCGCGAGACGGTCGACTTTGCGCCGAACTACGACAGCAGCGAGCAGGAGCCGGCGGTGCTGCCGGCGCGCGTCCCGAACCTGCTGGTCAACGGCTCCGCCGGCATCGCGGTCGGCATGGCCACCAACATCCCGCCGCATAACCTCGGCGAGGTCATCGATGCCTGCCTCGCGGTGATCGACGACCCGGGCATTGACCTGACCGGGCTGATGCAGCGGATTCCGGGACCGGACTTCCCGACCGCCGGCATCATCCACGGCAGCGCCGGCATCATGCTCGCCTACAAGACCGGGCGCGGGCGGCTGGTCGTGCGCTCACGGACCAGCGTCGAGGAGATCGACCCGCGCGGCCGTCAGGCGATCGTGGTCACCGAGCTGCCGTACCAGGTCAATAAGGCGCGGCTGCTCGAGCGCATCGCCGAACTGGTGCGGGCCAAAGAGCTGGAGGGCATTGGCGAGCTGCGCGACGAGTCCGACAAGGACGGCATGCGCGTGGTCATCGAGCTGAAGCGCGGCGAGAACCCGGAGCTGATCCTCAATCAGTTGTTCAAGCTGACGCCGATGCAGACCGTGTTCGGCGTCAACATGGTCGCGCTGCTCGATGGCCAGCCCAAGCTGCTGTCGCTGCGCGAGATGCTGGATGCGTTCCTGCGCCACCGGCGCGAAGTGGTCACGCGGCGCACTATTTACGATCGGCGCAAGGCGCGCGAGCGCGCTCATGTGCTGGAAGGCCTGGCGGTCGCGCTGGCCAACATCGACGAGATCATCGCGACGATCAAGGCGGCGCCGTCCCCGGCCGAGGCGCGCGCCGCGCTGCTGGCGCGCGCCTGGGGCGCCGGCGCGGTGCCGGCGATGCTGGCGCGGGCCGGCGCGGTCGCGACCCGGCCGGACCCGGTCGCCGATGGCAGCGGGCTCGGCGCGGACGGTTATCGGCTGGCGGAGGTCCAGGCGCAGGCGATCCTCGATCTGCGGCTGCACCGGCTGACCGGCCTCGAGCAGGAGCGCATCGTCACCGAGTTCGCCGCGCTGCTCGACCAGATCCGCGACCTCGGCGACATCCTGGCGCGGCCGGAACGGCTGCGCGAGGTCATCCGCGGCGAGCTGCTGGCGATCAAGGAGAGCTACGGCGACGCGCGCCGCACCGAGATCGTCGCCGACGACGGCGACGTGACCATCGAGGACCTGGTCGAGCGTCAGGATCTGGTGGTGACGCTGTCGCACGCCGGTTACGCCAAGTCGCAGCCGGTCACCGATTACGAGGCGCAGCGACGCGGCGGCCGCGGCAAGCAGGCCACCGCGGTCAAGGACGAGGACTTCGTCGACAAGCTGTTCATCGCCCACAGCCACGATACGCTGCTGTGCTTCTCGGACCGCGGCCAGTGCTACTGGCTCAAGGTCTGGCAGTTGCCGCTGGCGGCGCGCGGCGCGCGCGGCAAGCCGATCGTCAACCTGCTGCAGCTCGGCGAAGGCGAACGGATCACCGCCGTTCTGCCGGTGCGCGAGTTCGACGAGTCGCACTTCGTGTTCATGGCCACCGCGCAGGGCACGGTCAAGAAGACGCCGCTCGCGGCGTTTTCGCGCCCGCGGGTCAACGGCATCATCGCGGTGTCGCTCGGCGAGTCGGACTGCCTGGTCGGCGTCGCGCTGACTGACGGCGAGCGCGAGATTCTGCTGATGACGACGGACGGCAAGGCGATCCGCTTCGCCGAACAGCAGGTGCGCCCGATGGGGCGCGAGGCCGCCGGCGTGGTCGGCATCCGCCTGGCCGAGGGCCAGCGCGTCACCTCGCTGATCGTGCTGGGCAGCGGGCCGGTTCTCACCGTGTCGCGCAACGGCTACGGCAAGCTGACCGATGTCGCCGATTTTCCGCCACACGGGCGCGGCGGGCAGGGCGTCATCGCGCTGCAGACCAGCGAGCGCAACGGCGCGCTGGTCGGGGCCATGCAGGTCCAGCCCGACGACGAGCTCATGCTGATCAATTCGAGCGGCACGCTGGTGCGGGTGCCGGTCAGCGAGATCCCGGTGCTCGGTCGCAACACCCAGGGCGTGCGCGTGATGCGGCTCGGCGCCGGCGAGGAACTCGTCGGGCTCGAGCGCATCGCCGCCGACGAAGCGCAGGAGCAGGAAGGAGCCGGCTGAGGCCGGGTGAGCCACAGGATGCGTGTATTCAATTTTTCCGCGGGACCAGCGGCGCTGCCGCTGCCGGTGCTGGAGCAGGCCCGGGACGAACTGCTCGACTGGCGCGGCGGCGGCATGTCCGTCATGGAGGTCAGCCATCGCGGCAAGCCGTTCATCGCGGTGGCCGAGCAGGCCGAAGCCGACCTGCGCGAGCTGCTGGCGATCCCGGCTGCGTACAAAGTGCTGTTCCTGCAGGGCGGCGCCACGGCGCAGTTCGCCGGCGTGCCGCTCAACCTGTGCCCGGCGGGGACGCAGGCGGACTACATCGATTCCGGTCACTGGGCGCAGCGGGCGATGGCCGAGGCGCGGCGTTTCGTCACAGTGCAGGTCGCGGCGTCCACCGCGGCGACCCGTCACACGACCGCGCCGGCGCAGGCCGCGCTGCAGCTCGACCCGGGCGCGGCCTACGTGCATTACACGCCGAACGAGACGATCGGCGGCGTCGAGTTTCCCTACGTCCCGGACACCGGCGGCGTGCCGCTGGTCGCGGACCTGTCCTCGACGATCCTGTCGCGCCCGCTCGACGTCACGCGGTTCGGGCTGATCTATGCCGGCGCGCAGAAGAACATCGGGCCGTCCGGGCTCGCGGTCGTGATCGTGCGCGAGGACCTGCTCGGGCGCGCGCGGCCGGACGTGCCCGCGATCCTCGACTATCGGGCGATGGCCGAGAGCGGTTCGATGCTGAACACGCCGCCGACCTTCAGTTGGTACATCGCCGGGCTCGTGTTCCGCTGGCTGCAGAACGAGGGCGGGCTGGCCGCGATCGGCGAGCGCAACCGGCGCAAGGCCGAGCGCCTGTATGCGGCGATCGACGGTTCGGGCTTCTACGCCAACCCGATCGCACGCGACTGCCGCTCGTGGATGAACGTGCCGTTCACGCTGCCGCGGCCGGAACTCGACAAGGCGTTCCTGGCCGAGGCCGCCGCCGCCGGCCTGACCAATCTCGCCGGGCATCGCGCCGTCGGCGGGATGCGCGCCAGTATCTACAATGCGATGCCGGAGGCCGGCATCGAGGCGCTGGTGGACTTCATGCGCGACTTCGCCCGCAGGAACGGCTGATGAGCTACCGCATCCTGACCCTCAACAACATCTCGGTCCAGGGCCTCGAGCGCCTGCCGCGCGAGCGTTACGAGGTCGCCTCCGAGGTCGGCCACCCGCATGCGATCCTGGTGCGCTCCGCGGACATGCACGCGATGACGATTCCGGACAGCGTGCTGGCCGTCGGCCGGGCCGGCGCCGGGGTCAACAACATTCCGGTCGCGGAGCTGACGCGCCGCGGCGTGCCGGTGTTCAACGCGCCGGGGGCCAACGCCAACGCGGTCAAGGAGCTGGTGCTGGCCGGGCTGTTCCTCGCCGCCCGCAACATCTGCGCGGCCTGGGCCTACGTGCGCGGGCTCGAGGGCGACGCGCACGCGCTCGAGGCCGCGGTCGAGAAGGGCAAGAAGCGCTTCGCCGGCCACGAGCTGCCGGGCCGTTCGCTCGGCGTCGTCGGCCTCGGCGCCATTGGCGTCGAGGTAGCCAACGCCGCCCACGACCTCGGCATGCAGGTGCTCGGCTACGACCCGCAGATCACCGTGCAGCGCGCCTGGCAGTTGTCGTCGGGAGTCAGCCAGGCGCTGAGCCTCGATGACCTGTTTGCCCGCGCCGATATCATCTCGCTGCACGTGCCGCTGTCCGACGCGACGCGCGGGCTGGTCAACGCGCAGCGCATCCGGCTGATGAAGCCGGGTGCCGCGGTGCTGAACTTCGCCCGCGCCGGTATCGTCAACGAGGCCGACCTGCTGGCCGCGCTCGACGCCGGGCGCCTGTCCGCGTACGTCTGCGACTTCCCGTCGCCGGCCAACAAGGACCATCCGCGGGTCGTCGCGCTGCCGCATCTCGGTGCGTCGACGGCCGAGGCCGAGGAGAACTGCGCGATGATGGTCGCCGACACGCTGCGTGAGTTCCTCGAGCACGGCAATATCCGGCATTCGGTCAACTTCCCCGATGCGGTGTTGCCGCGCGTGGCCGGTACCTCGCGGCTGGCGATCGCCAACAGCAACGTGCCGAACATGGTCGGCCAGATCTCGACCTGTCTGGCCGAAGCGGCGCTGAACATCGCCGATCTGCTGAACAAGTCGAAAGGCGACGTCGCCTACACGCTGATCGACGTCGATAGCCCGATCCCCGACGAGACGATCGCGCGGATCTGCGCGATTGACGGCGTGCTCGGCGCGCGCCGGGTCTGAGCGGTGGCCGTGCGCGGCAAGGGCAGGGCGCGGCGGAGCACCGCGGCACGGCCGGGCGCGACGGAGGTGCGCCCGCCACTCGAGGAGATCCGCAGCCGCATCGACGCGATCGACGAGGCGCTGCAGCAGTTGCTGAACGAACGCGCGACGCTGGCGCAGCAGGTCGGCATCTCCAAGAACGCCGCCGGGCGCACCGTGGATTACTACCGGCCCGAGCGTGAGGCCGAGGTCCTGCGCGCCGCGCTCGCCCGCAACCGCGGCCCGCTGCGCAACGAGGAAGTCGCGCGCCTGTTCCGCGAGATCATGTCGGCCTGCCTGGCCCAGCAGGAGCCGCTGAAGGTCGCGTTCCTCGGCCCGGAGGGCACGTTCACGCAGCAGGCCGTGTACAAGCACTTCGGCCACTCGGTGCGGGCGCTGGCGCTGCCGTCGATCGAGGAGGTGTTCCACGAGATTGAGGCCGGCACCGCCGATTTCGGCGTCGTGCCGATCGAGAACTCGACCGAGGGCACGGTCATGCACACGCTCGACCGCTTCCTCGGTTCGCCGCTGCTGATCTGCGGCGAGGTCGAGCTGCGCATCCACCAGTACCTGCTCGGGCGCATGCAGGCGCTGAAGTCGATCCGCCGGGTCTGCTCGCACCAGCAGTCGCTGGCGCAGTGCCGCGAGTGGCTGGACGAATACCTGCCCGAGGTCGAGCGCGTCGCCGTCAGCAGCAACGCCGAGGCGGCGCGCCGGGCGCGCGACGAGCAGGGCACTGCGGCGATCGCCGGCGAGGTGGCCGCCGAGCTGTACGGCCTCGAGGTGCTGGTGGCGAAGATCGAGGACCGCGCCGACAACACCACGCGCTTCCTGGTCATCGGTTCGCGCCGGTTCCAGCCGAGCGGCGACGACAAGACCACGCTGCTGGTCTCGGTGGCCCACACCGACGCGCCGGGCGCGCTGTACCGGCTGCTCGAGCCGCTGGCGCGCAACGGCATCAGCATGACCCGGATCGAGTCGCGGCCGTCGCGGCGGCGCAAGTGGGACTACGTGTTCTTCCTCGATCTCGAGGGGCACGCCGAGGAGCCGAAACTGGCGGCCGCGCTCGCCGAGCTGCAGGGCCGCAGCTCGCTGTTCCGCGTCCTCGGCTCGTATCCGCGCTCGGTACTGTGAGGACCTGATGGACAACCGCTTCGTGCACCTGGCCGCGCCCGGCGTCCGCCGGCTCGCACCCTACGTACCGGGCAAGCCGCCGGAGCAGCTCGAGCGTGAGCTGGGTGTACGCGACAGCATCAAGCTGGCCTCGAACGAGAATCCGCTCGGGCCGGGCCCGCGGTCGCGCGCGGCGCTGGCCGCGGCGATACCGGGTATCGCGATGTACCCCGACGGCAGCGGCCACGTGCTGCGCGCGCGGCTGGCGGAGCGCCACGGCGTCGCCATCGAACAGGTGACGCTGGGCAACGGATCCAACGACGTGCTGGTGCTGCTGGCCGAGACCTTCCTGACGCCGGCTCACGAGGCCGTGTATTCGCAGTACGGTTTCGCCGTGTACCCGCTGGCGGTGCAGGCCGCCAGCGCGATCGCGCGGGTCGCGCCGGCCAACCCGGCGGCGCACGCGATGCCGCTGGGCCACGACCTCGCCGCAATGCGCGCGTTGATCGGACCGCAGACCCGGCTGCTGTTCATCGCCAACCCGAACAACCCGACCGGAACCTGGTTCGGCGAGGCCGAACTCGTCGAACTGCTGCGGGCCGTGCCGGAGCAGGTCATCGTCGTGCTCGACGAGGCCTATCACGAGTACGCGCTGGAGCACGGCTGCCCGGACGGCACGCGCTGGCTGGCGCAGTTCCCGAACCTGGTCGTCACGCGGACCTTCTCGAAGGCCTGGGGACTCGCCGGCCTGCGCATCGGCTATGCGCTGTCCCACCCGGATGTCGCCGACCTGCTGAACCGCGTGCGCCAGCCGTTCAACGTTTCGGTACCCGGCCTCGCCGCCGCTGCGGCCGCGCTCGACGATGCCGATCACCTGCAGGCATCGCTGGCGAACAACCGCGCGGGTCTGGTGCGGCTGCGCGCAGGGCTCGCGGCGCTCGGCCTCTTCGTGTTGCCGTCGGCCGGCAACTTCGTGCTCTGTGATCTCGGCCGGCCCGTCGGCCCGGTCAATCAGGCACTGCTGCGGCGCGGCGTGATCGTGCGCCCGGTCGGCAATTACGATCTGCCGCATCACCTGCGGATCACGGTCGGTACCCCGGAACAGAACGAGCGGCTGCTGGCGGCGCTCGCGGCCGTTCTGGCGGAAGGGGTGTGAGTACTCCGGCGCGCGCCTTCGTCGCGCGGCCCGGCGGGCGCGTCGCCGGTGCGATCCGGGTTCCCGGGGACAAGTCGATTTCGCACCGGGCCGTCATGCTGGCCGGCATCGCCGCCGGCCGCAGCGAGATCCGCGGTTTCCTGCCCGGCGCAGACTGCCTCGCGACGCTGGCCGCGATGCAGGCGATGGGCGTGCGCGCCGAGCGCGTCGCCGCCGATCACCTGCTCGTCGATGGCGCAGGGTCTGCCGGCCTGCTGGCGCCGGCCGGCCCGCTCGATCTCGGCAACTCGGGCACGGCCATGCGCCTGCTGGCCGGGCTGCTGGCCTGGCAGACGTTCGACACGGTGCTGGTCGGCGATGCGTCGCTGCTGCGCCGGCCGATGGAACGGGTGGCCGCACCACTGCGCCGGATGGGCGCTTCGATCACGACGACGGCCGGCCGGCCGCCGCTCCGGCTCCGCGGCACACCGGGCCTGCGCGGCTGCACCCACCGGCTCGAGGTGCCGAGCGCGCAGGTGAAGTCCGCATTGCTGCTGGCCGGGCTGGGCGCAGCGGGGCGCACCGAGGTCCACGAGCCCGCGCCGACGCGCGATCACACGGAGCTGATGCTCGAGGCTTTCGGCGTGCCGGTCGAGCGTGGCGAGCGCAGCGTGGCAATCCGCGGACCGGCGGCGCTTCGTGCCTGCGCGATCGACGTGCCGGGCGATTTCTCCTCGGCCGCGTTCTTCATCGTCGCCGGTATCGTCGCCGGGGCCGGGCCGCTGCGGATCCGGGACGTCGGCATCAATCCGAGGAGGACCGGCCTGCTCGCCATCCTCGAGCGCATGGGCGCCGACATCCGCGTGCTGGCGCCGCGCCAGTCCGGCGGTGAGCCGGTCGCCGATCTCGAAGTGCATCCCGGCGTGTTGCACGGCATCGAGGTCCCGGGCGAGCTGGTCGCCGCGGCGATCGACGAGTTCCCGGTGCTGTTCGCCGCGGCCGCACTGGCTGAGGGCGAAACGGTCGTGACCGGTGCGGCGGAGTTGCGGGTGAAAGAGAGCGACCGCATCGCCGTGATGGCTGAGGGCCTGCAGGCGCTCGGTGTCCGGGTGGCCGTGCTGCCGGACGGCCTGCGGGTCACCGGCGGCGCGGTCCATGGCGGCTGCGTGGACAGTCACGGCGATCACCGGGTCGCGATGGCCTTTGCGGTGCTCGCGGCGCGGGCGGCCGCGGCGGTCGAAATCCGCGACGTTGCCAATGTGCAGACCTCGTTTCCCGGTTTTGTCGCGACCGCGCGGCAGGCGGGACTGGCCGTCGAGGACAGCGGCCGATGACCGTGCCGGTCATCGCGATCGACGGGCCGAGCGGCTCGGGCAAGGGCACGGTGGCCCGGCTGGTTGCCGCTCGTCTCGGCTGGCAGCTCCTCGACAGCGGGGCCCTGTACCGGCTGGTGGCGCTCGCCGGACTGCGTCGCGGGCTCGCTGCGGATGATGCGGAGGGCCACGCCCGCGCGGCGGCGATGCTCGAGGCGCGCTTCGGGATGGACGCCGGCGGCGCGGAGCAGGTGTTTCTCGACGGTGCCGACGTGACCCGCGAACTGCGGGCCGAGCAGACCGGTGAGCTGGCCTCCCGCGTCGCGGCCCTGCCGGCGGTTCGCGCTGCGCTCCTCGACCGGCAGCGGGCCTTTGCGCGGCCGCCGGGTCTCGTCGCCGACGGCCGGGACATGGGCTCGGTCGTCTTCCCGGATGCCGGGCTGAAGCTGTTCCTGACGGCGAGCCCGGAAGAACGCGCGCTCAGACGCTATAAGCAGTTGAAGGAAAAGGGGTTGGGTGGTAATCTCGCCGCCCTTTCTGCGGAGATCGCTGAACGCGACCGGAGGGATGCCACGCGGGCCGTGGCACCACTTCTGGCTGGGGCAGGCGCGATCGTCGTGGATTCGACCGCACTCTCCATCGAGGAGGTCGTTACGCGCGTACTGGCACTCGCGCGCGAACGATTCCCCGGTGTCGGGCGCGGAGACTGAGCGGGCCGGTCAGGCGACCGGCGCGGGACGGCGCGGCAGGAGGCTGGCGCTGCGGCAGTGGACGACCAGCGTGGCGGGACGCCGCGCGGCAGGCAGTACAACCCATAGGGCCAAGGGGGCCCGGGATCTTCAATGACCGAATCCTTCCAGCAACTGTTTGAGCAGAGCATCGCGAGCCAGCAGATCCGCCCCGGGCAGATCCTGACCGGCACCGTCGTCGGCGTGAACCCGGATGTCGTGATCGTCAGTGTCGGACTGAAATCCGAGGCCGTGATTCCGGCCGAACAGTTCCGCAACGAGCGGGGCGAGGTCGAGGTCACCATCGGTGAGGAGGTCGAGGTCGCTCTCGACGCCGTCGAGGACGGCTCCGGCGAGACCCGGCTGTCACGCGAAAAGGCCAAGCGCGCCCGCACCTGGACGCGGCTCGAACAGGCGTTCCAGAACGGCGAGATCGTGCAGGGCGTGATCAACGGCCGCGTCAAGGGCGGTTTCACGGTCGAACTGGACAACGTCCGCGCCTTCCTGCCCGGCTCGCTGGTCGACGTGCGCCCGGTGCGCGATCCGGCCTACCTCGAGGGCAAGCTGCTCGAGTTCAAGGTCATCAAGCTCGACCAGCGGCGCAACAACGTCGTGGTTTCGCGCCGCGCGGTGGTCGAGCAGGAATACAGCGCCGAGCGCAGCCAGTTGCTCGACAACCTGAAGGAAGGCGACGTCGTCAAGGGCGTGGTCAAGAACCTGACCGACTACGGCGCGTTCGTCGACCTCGGCGGCATCGACGGACTGCTGCACATCACCGACATGGCGTGGAAGCGCGCCAAGCACCCGTCCGAGGTGGTCAAGGTCGGCGACGAGATCGACGTGCGCATCCTGAAGTTCGACCGCGAACGGCAGCGGGTGTCGCTCGGCGTCAAGCAGCTCGGCGCCGATCCGTGGCAGAACATCGCGCGGCGCTACCCGCCGAACACGCGGCTGTTCGGCAAGGTCACCAACATCGCCGAGTACGGCTGCTTCGTCGAGATCGAGGAGGGCGTCGAGGGTCTGGTGCACGTGTCCGAGATGGACTGGACCAACAAGAACGTCAACCCGGCCAAGGTGGGGCAGATCAGCGAGGAAGTCGAGGTCATGGTGCTCGACATCGACGAGGAGCGGCGCCGCATTTCGCTCGGCCTCAAGCAGTGCAAGCCGAACCCGTGGCGCGAGTTCGCCGACAGCTTCAACCGCGGCGACCGCGTCAGCGGGCAGATCAAGTCGATCACCGACTTCGGCATCTTCATCGGCCTGGCCGGCGGTATCGACGGCCTCGTGCATCTGTCGGATATTTCCTGGGATCGCCCGGGCGAGGAGGCGGTGCGCGACTACCAGAAGGGCCAGAGCGTCGAGGCGATGGTGCTGGCGATCGACCCGGACCGCGAGCGCATTTCACTCGGCATCCGCCAGCTCGCCCGCGACCCGATCTCCGCCTATCTGGCCGATCACCCGAAGGGCAGCATCGTCAAGGGCGTGGTCCGCGACGTGGATGCGCGCGGCGCGACGATCGATCTCGGCGACGGGATCGAGGGCTACCTGCGGGCCTCCGAGCTGGCCCGCGACCGCGTCGAGGACGCGCGCAGCGTGCTGAAGCCGGGCGAGGAAATCGAGGCGCGCTTCATCGGCGTGGATCGCAAGAGCCGCGTCATCTCCCTGTCGATCAAGGCCAAGGAGGCCTGGGAGGAAGCGGAAGCCGTGCAGCAGTACCGCGGCAGCGACTCGCCGACCGGTACTTCGCTCGGCGACCTGATCAAGGAACAGATCGCGGGACAGTAAACCAGCGGGCCGGCGGCGCGGGATCCAGGCGCCCCGGTCCGGCGGTCGGATGGGAGCGAGAACACGGGGTTCACGGGCCGCGCCATGACCAAGTCAGAACTGATCGAAATCATCGCCGCCAAGCAGAAACACCTGCCGGCCAAGGACATCGAGCTGGCCGTCAAGCAGATGCTCGAGATCATGAGCGACGCGCTGGCCGGCGGCGAGCGCATCGAAATCCGCGGCTTCGGCAGCTTCTCGCTGCACTTCCGGCCGCCACGCCAGGGCCGCAACCCGAAGACCGGCGAGGCGGTCGCGCTGGCCGGCAAGTACGTGCCGCACTTCAAGCCGGGCAAGGACCTGCGCGAGCGGGTGGATGCCGGCCACGCGCATCCGATCCGAGACTGAGCCTGCCGCCATGACCGTCACCCGTCGGGGTGTCGGATGACTGCCCACACCTTCTGGCTGCTGCTGGCGCTGCTGTTCGTTGGCGGGGCCATCGGTTTCTACGCGGCGCGGCGGCCGCGGCCGAGCGTGCTCGGCGCCGAGCGGCTGCGCGGCAACTACCTGGCCGGCGTCAACTTCCTGGTCAACGACCAGCCGGATCGCGCGCTCGAAGCATTCCTGCAGGCCGCGGAACTCGATGAGGCCACGGTCGAGACGCACTTTGCGCTCGGCAGCCTGTACCGGCGCCGCGGCGAAGTCGATCGGGCGATCCGCATCCACCAGAACATCGTCGCCCGCGAGAGGCTCGATCCGGCGCAGCGCGACCAGGCGCGCTTCGCGCTGGCGCAGGACTACCTGCGCGCCGGACTGTTCGACCGCGCCGTGAAGATTCTCGAGCCGCTCGCTGCCTCCGGCGCGCACCGGATCTCGGCGCTGCGCATGCTGATCGGGATCCACGAACAGGAACGTGACTGGCCGCGCGCGATCGAGGTGTTCCGCGAGCTGGAGCGGGCCGGACGCGCACTGCAGCCGGACGCCATCGCCCATTACTTCTGCGAACTGGCGATTGCTGCGCGTGAGGCCGGCGATAGCGAGGAGGCGCTGCGCCAGCTCAAGGCCGCGCATGCCGAGCGGCGCCGCTGCGCGCGCGGCGCCCTGCTGCGCGCCGAGATCGCCATCGAACAGGGTGATCTCGCCCTGGCCGAGCGGCTGCTCGGCACAGTGGTCGGGCAGGAGGCGGCGCTGATGATCGAGGTCATGCCGCGGCTCGCCCAGCTCGCGCGCGCCGGCGGCGCTGGCGGCGAGGCCTGCGTTGCGCGTCTGGTCGCGGCGCGGCCCGATGCCGGCGCGGAGATCGCCTTCGCCGCGATCATCGGCGACACGGTGGAGTTCGCGCCGCTCGAACAGCTGGTGCGCGACTACCTGGCGCGCGATGAGGCGGTGGCCGGGCTGGTGCGGGCCAGCGGTCGCGATCCGGCGACGCTCGATGCGCAGGCGGTGCGCGACATCGCCGCGGTCCTGCGCCGGCTCGCGGCGACGACGCCGCGCTATCGCTGTACCAACTGTGGCTTCTCCAGCATCGGCCATTTCTGGCAGTGTCCCGCGTGCAAGAACTGGGACAGCCAGCGGCCGCTGCTGCGCTTCGATCTGGTCGCCGGACTCGACAAGGCCCGGGCGCAGCCGGCGACGGACGGACCCTGACCGCCCCGCCGATGCTGCTCGCGTTCGTAGCGGTCTTCCTCGTCACTTTTCTTGCCGCGCCGCTGCTCGGGGCCGGCTGGTACTGGGACGCGGGCAACGCGCTCGGCTACGCGGCTGGCGCCGGACTGTTGTACCTGACCGCGTTTGGTCGCGGGACTGCCGATCTGCGCGTGCATCATCGGCTCGGGCAGTACGTGCTGGTCGTGACCCTGCTGCACGCATTCTGGTTCCTGCTCGGCGATGCCACCGTCACCGTTCATCTGCGGTCCGCTGCGCCAGCCGGCCTGTGGCTGGGTGTCGCCGGCCTGCTGCTGCAGGGCGCGCTGGTGACCGGCGCACTGTTGCCGCGGCGCTGGCGCCTGTCGCGGGAGCATCCGGCGTTCCGCCGCTGGCATCGCGCGCTGGCCCTCGGCGCGATCGTGACGGCGGGCTGGCACGTTCTCGATAGCGGCTTCTACCTGCCGCAGCCGTACCAGATGCTGTTGCTCGCCGCTGTCGCGGCGCTCGCCGGCTGGGGGCGTGACTGGCAACGCCATTGGCCGGGCCATGTGTGGCCCGGGCCACGCGGCTTTCCGGTCATCGTCGCGCTGGTCGTGCTGCTGTTCGTGGCGGTGCGGAACTGGCCCGCATGAGAAACGCCTTCCTGGCGCTGCTCGCACTCGGCGTACTGGTCGTGCTATCCGGCTCGCCACTGACCGGCCCGCGACCGGTACGGGATCGGTACTTCGCTGCGCCGGAACCGATCCTGCCGATGATCTTCGACCACAACGACCACGGCGACGTGAACTGCATCGAATGTCATCACGATTTCGCCGATGACAGCGGCAGCGGCATGTGCATGGGCTGTCACGTGTCCGATCCGGACCTGTGGCCGCGCCTCGAGCAGCAGTTCCATGGGCTGTGCCTTGGCTGTCACGCGGAACGGGAGGCGGCCGGCCGGTCCGCGGGTCCGCCGCGCGCCTGCGACGGTTGTCACCACGGCGGCGGGCCGGCCACGCCGTGACGCTACCAGTGTGAATCTGCGCAAACGCAGCCGATAAGCACACAGCGGCCGTGCGCGCTCCGCGCTACGTTGACTCCCGGGCGCGGCGATGGGCGCTGCGCGTTGCGAAAGGAGTCACACGATGCGTATCAAGGGACTGAGCGCGGCCCTGCTGGCCGCACTGCTGATCGCGCCGGCTGCCATCGCCGGGCCCGTCAACGTCAACACGGCCGATGCCAGCACGCTCGCCCGCGAGCTGCAGGGTGTCGGACCGGCGAAGGCGGCGGCGATCATCGCGCACCGGGAGAAGAACGGCCCGTTCCACAGCAGCGAGGACCTGGTCAAGGTCAAGGGGCTTGGTCGCAAGCTGGTGGAACAGAACAAGGCCAACCTGCGCTTCGAGACCGCGAAGCCCGCCGGCTGAGGCCGGCGTGCGTCGGTGCGGGGCTGGCCGCCCGTGATCCCCGCACCGATCCGTCTTGCGGTGTTCCCCGTCGCCGGACGGGGAACCCGCTCTTGTGACCGGTCCGGCCAGCGGATCGGCTATGACCGCATCACGCGTTCAGCCGCCTTCACCAGGAAGCCAGATCGCGTCTCTCCGTGCGTGCGCGCGTATTCATCGATGCGCCGCAACGTCGATGCAGGCACGGTGATGTTGATCTTCTCGGCCGGCCCGAAGTATTTTTCCACGGCGACGTCCACAATCCCCCACGTCCAGCCCCGGTACTTACGCTCCGCCTGCCATGCGGTCATCGGCCTGGGCTGCGGCAGTTCCTGTCCGGTCTCGGCCAGGATCTCGCAATGAACTTCGATCGCCTCCCGCGCCTTGTCGAAGGCTTCCTCAATGGTATCGCCGGCACTGAAACAGCCCGGCAGGTCCGGTACCACGACACCGAATGCGCTTCTTTTCGTACCCGCCTCAATGGCAATGGTGAACTTCATTTCAATCGTGCCTGTTTCCTGATCCTGTGCACCAACCCCTTGCCCAGGTCCTTTCTGGGATGCGGCACCGTCAGGTGCCCCGCAATCGTGGGGTGCCTGAAAACGTGATGGCTGCCCGATACCCGATCCTCGATCCAGCCCGCCTGCTTCAGTTCCCGCATCAGGTCAGCGCTCTTCATGGTGGTTAGTATACCTACCAGCGATGACAGTCAAGTACGGTTCGCACGAACGCCGGGCCCGTCAACGTCAAACGGCTGAGGCCGGCGCGGGTCGCGTCGCCCGGGCTCCGGTATCATGCCCGGCAACGCAAGGAGTCAGGGAGCGCCCGTGAGCCCCGCACCGATCCGTTTTGCGGTGTTCCCCGTCGCCGGGCGGGGAACCCGCTTTCTGCCGGCGACCAAGGCCAGCCCGAAAGAAATGCTGCCGATCGTCGATAAGCCGCTGATCCAGTACGCGGTCGACGAGGCACTGGCCGCGGGCGCGCGCAGCCTCGTGTTCATCACCGGCAGCTCGAAGCGCGCGATCGAGGATCACTTCGACTCGGATCCGGAGCTCGAGGCCGCGCTCACTGCACAGGGCAAGGACGAGCTGGCCGAGGCGCTGCGCGGCATCCTGCCCGCCGATGCCGCCTGCATCTACATCCGCCAGCCGGCGCCGCTCGGGCTCGGGCATGCGGTGCTGTGCGCACGGCCGATCGTCGGCAGTGAGCCCTTCTATGTGCACCTCGCCGACGATCTGATCGACGCGCCGGTGCCGGTGCTCGCACAGATGCGCGACCGCTATCTCGAGACCGGTGGCAGCGTGATCGGTGTCGAGGAGGTGCCGCGCGATCAGACCAACCGCTATGGCATCGTCGCGACGGCTGCGGCCGATACCCATGGTGTCGCCCGCATCACGCGCATCGTCGAGAAGCCGAAGCCGGCCGAGGCGCCGTCCAATCTCGCCGTGGTCGGCCGCTACCTGCTGTGCGGATCGATCTTCGACCGGCTCGAACACATCGGCCGCGGTGCCGGCGGCGAGATCCAGCTCACCGACGGCATCGCCGCGCTGCTCGAGGCCGAGCCGGTGTACGCCTACCGCTTCAGCGGCCGCCGCTACGACTGCGGCAGCAAGCTCGGTTATCTCAAGGCGACCGTCGAATACGGCCTGCGCCACCCGGAGCTGGGCGAGCAGTTCGCGCGTTACCTGGTCGAGTTCCTGGCGGGCCGGCGGGGCGCGGGCTGAGCGGCCGCTCAGAGCAACTCGTCAAACCGTGCCGGCAGCACCGCCGCCGGCGGGCGGCGCAGCGGCTCGGTGAGCGCGCCGTGCCAGCGCCGCGTGTACACCTGCAGCCGGACTTCATCGTGCGCCTCGCCGACTGAACCCTCGAGCCGCAGGCCGGTCACCGCGCGGGCCGATACGCGCCACTCGACGGTCGCGGCGAGCCGCGCGCCGGGCCCGTCACGCGACGACCCGCCATAGTGCGGATTGCCGCTGGCGGTCTGCAGCGCGGCATCGGTCGGGAAGTATTCGCTGCCTTCCTCGCTCAGGAACTGCCAGCTCAGAGCGCCTTCGATGCGGAAGCTGCTGGCCGCGCGCGCGCCCTGCAGGTCGAAGGTCGGGCCCACGGCGAGGAAACGCCGCGGACTGAAATACCCGCCGTGGCCGAGCGTGAACTGTGAGCGGTTGTCGGCAAACCCGGTCGCATCGATGTCGCCGCCGAGGTGCATGCGCCAGGCCGGCCCCGACGCCGCACGCCAGCGGAAGCCGACATCGGCCTGCCACTGCGCGTTCGCATCGACGTGGCGCCCGTCGACTCGCGCGCCGGCGACGCCGCCGTGGATACTGAAGGAGTCGTCGCCGAGGCCGCCGCGCAGATAGGCCCGGTTGCGCACGACGCCGCCCCAGCGCCGGCCGCTCACCGGGTCAATCGCGCCCGCGAACGACAGCAGCGAATCGGTGACCGGCATGCGCTCGAGGCCGAGATCGAACGGATAATCGTCGACTTCCACGTTGAGACGCATGGCGCCCCAGGCGTTGTCCACGACAAACGAATGCGGCGTGTGCCCGAGTTCGAACGTGAGGCCGCTCTTTGGCGCCCAGTGCACCAGCCAACCGGCACCGCTCTTCGAATGGATGCGCAATGGTGCAGCAAGGGCGGGCGAGGCGCCATACGCGCGACCGCCAGCGACAGTACCGGTCGAGGCCTGTTCGAGGTCAGCGGCCAGCCGGAACTGGCCCCAGCCCGGTCGGCTGCCGGCGAAGGCGAGTTGCAGCGACGGGGCGTGCAGCCGCGCCAGCCCCGGCTGGCCCTCACGCTGCCGCCACTGCAGCGCTGCCTCGGCATGACGCCGCCAGTTCCGCTCGTAGGCCTGCAGCCGCGGGTCCACGGCGAGCCGGTCCGGCGCGAATTCGCGGGCCGCGGCGAGCGCCGCCTCCGGGCGGCGCTGATCGAGCAGTGCATCGACGAGCTGGCTGCCGGCGCCGGGCGCCTCCGGATCGACCCGCAGCAGTTCGCGCAACGCGTGCTCACGCGCCAGTGGGTCGCCGCGCAGACCGGCGAGATCGGCGCGGGCCCGCAACGTGGCCGGATGCAGCGGCCGCAGTTCATCGAGCGTACCGAGGGCCCGGGCCGCGCCATTCGAATCGCGCAGATCGCGCGCCGTCAGGAACTGCTGCAGTGCCGCCTGGTAGCGTGTTTCGCGTTCGAGCTCGGCGAGCGCAGGATCGAGCGGACCGGCTGCCCGCGCGGCTGCAAAATGCACCAGCGCCTCACGCGAATCGCCTCGGCGCACCGCCAGGATCGCGAGACCTGCCTGTGCGCGTGCGAAAGCGGTGGCGCCGGGCGGTACTTCGGCGAAGTGCTCGGCCGCAAGGCGATCGACTTCGAGATCGAGGGCGAGATAACCGAGTGCGGCATCGAGCTCCGCGCGTTCCTCATCCGGGAGTTGCTGTAACCGCGCCGGATCCTGCAGCCCGGGCAATGCCGCGCGGGCGGCCACCTGGTCGAGGCGTGCGAGCGCGCGCACCCAGGCGTAGCGCGCCCACGGATCGCCGTCGTCCAGTGCCCGGGCCTGGGAGGCCGCGGCGAAGGCAGCGGCGAAGTCGCCAGCGGCATAGCGTTCCGCGGCGCGCTCGCGCCAGCCGGCCGCATCCTGCTGCGCGAGTGCCGGCATCGCCAGCGCCAGCATGACGAGCAGAGCCAGCAGTCGGCTCGGGCGGCAGTCCCCTGTTGCGGCCGCGGAGGTCACGGGCGGCATGATAGCCGAAGGCAGCCGGGCGCAAGGCCAAATCCGGCCAATCTGGTGCCCGGACCCGGCACCGGCAGCCTGACCCGGTTCCCCGGCACGACGATCGAACATAAGATGCAGCCGTCGTCCGATCCTGGGAAGCACATGGCAGGAATTTCAGCTTGCGGCGTGCATGTGCCGCGCATGCGGCTGCCGCTCAGCCTGATCCATGCGCCGGAGCAGCCGCCGTCGAACCGCGAGAAGGCGGTCGCCGGAGCCGACGAGGACGTGGTCACGATGGCGGTCGCGGCCGCCACCGATTGCCTGGCCGGGCGCGACCCCGCCGGCATCGATCAGCTCTATCTGGCGTCGGCTTCGTCGTTCTTCGCGGAAAAGTCTACCGCCGCGGTCGTGGCCAGGGCGCTGGGACTGCGCGGCGATGTCGTCACGGTCGATCACGGTGGCAGCCTGCGCGCTGGCGCGGCGGCGCTGCGCGCCGCGGTCAATGCCGTCACGGCGGGCGCGGCGCGCGCGGTGCTGGTGGTGGCCAGCGACGCGCGGACCGCCGAGCCGTACTCGGCCATGGAAGCCGACCTTGGCGACGCCGCGGTCGCCTTCGTCGTCGAGTCCGACGGCCCGTTGCGGCTGGAAAGCGACTGCGCGGTAAGCCGCCAGGCCTTCGATGTCTGGCGCGAGGACGGAGCTGCGGCACTGCGCGGCTGGGAGGACCGCTTCGTGGTCCGCCATGGGTTCCTCGAGCCGATGGTCGCGGCCTGGGAGCAGTGGCGCGGCGCGAGCGGTCTCACCGCCGCGGCGTTCCGGCATGTCGCGCTGCATGCGCCGGACAGTCGCAGCCATCGGGAACTGGCGCAGCAGCTTGGATTCCGCGCGGAGCAGCTCGTCGATCCGCTGTTCGGCCGCATCGGCAACTGCGGCAACGCCTTCGCGCCGCTGCTGCTCGCACAGGCGGCCGGTCGCGCGCAACCCGGCGAGCGGATCCTGAGCGGATTCGCCGGCGACGGTGCCTGGCTGCTGAGCTGGGTGCTGGACCGGCCGCTGGCGCGGACCGCGACGCTCGACGCGCAACTGCAGCGGCGCCTCGTGCTGCGCAGTTACCGCCAGTATCTGCAGTGCCGCGGCCTCGACAGCGGCGCGGCCGATCGCCGCTCGGCGGACGGCATCTCGGCGACGGTCAGCTTCCGCGACCAGGCTGCCGACATCGGTTTCAGCGGCGTGCGTTGCCAGAGCTGCGGCACCGAGCAGTTTCCGCCGTCGCGCGTCTGTTACCGCTGCTTCGCCCGCGATCGTCTCGAGTCGGTGAGCTTTGCGCGCCGCCACGGGACGCTGCTGAGCTACAGCAAGGACTATTTCTTCCCGTCGCCGCTGCCGCCGGTGGTCGTCGGCGTCTGCGCGCTCGGCGGCAGCGCGCGGGCCTATCTGCAGCTCGCGGATTACGCCGGCGAGGAACTGCGTACCGGACTGCCGGTCGAGTTCGTGTGCCGCCGCATCCACGCATCCGGTGGCCGCCCGGCCTGGTACTGGAAGAGCCGCCTGCTCGCACTGCCGGAGGCGCACGATGCCTGAGAGTCTGCGCGACCGCGTCGCCATCGTCGGCGCCGGCTGCTCGGTGTTCGGCGAGAACTGGACGATGTCGGCCGAGGACCTGATCGTCGAGGCCGCGTTCGAGGCCTACGCCGACGCCGGCCTGGACCAGCCGCAGCGGCAGCTCGATGCGGTGTTCTGTGGCGCGCTCTATCCGTCGCGCGGCACGGCCGAGGTCGCCGAGTCGCTGAAGCTGTTCGACCTGCCGATCACGCTGGTGCAGAACTTCTGCGCGACCGGCACCGATGCCTTCCGCTGCGCGGCGATGTCGATCGCCGCGGGCCTGTACGACACGGTGCTGGTGGTCGGCTTCGACAAGCCCAAGGACCGCGGCGTCGCCGGGCCGAGCGTGATGCTGAATACGACCCGCGGCCTGCCGATGACTCCGGCCGGCTGGTTCGCGCTGTGCGCGGCGAAGTACTTCGAGACCTACGGCGCCGGGCGCCTGGAACTGGCGAAGATCGCGGTGAAGAACCACGCCAACGGCACGCTGGCGCCGAAGAGCATGCTGAAGAAGCTCATCACCACCGACGATGTGCTGCAGGCGCGGATCATTTCGTGGCCGTTCGGGCTCTATGATTGCGCGGCGCAGTCGGATGGTGCGGCCGCCCTGATCCTGTCGCGGGCGGACCGGGCCCGTGGCTGGCGCAAGGAGCCGGTCTGGCTGAAGGGCGTCTCGATCATGCTGGGGCCGAATCCGCAGTCCGACCCGGACTTCGACTTCCTCGGCTGGAAGCCGACGCGCAGCGCCGCACGGGACTGCTATCGCCAGGCCGGTATCACCGATCCGTTCCGCCAGATCGACATCGCCCAGGTGCACGACTGCTTCACGCTGACTGAACTGCTCACCTATGAGGACCTCGGCTTCTGCGCCCGCGGCGCCGCCAGGGAGTGCATCGATGCGCAGGTGTTCCACCTCACCGGCGAGCTGCCGGTGAACACCGACGGCGGCCTGAAGAGCTTCGGGCATCCGACCGGCGCGACCGGCGTGCGCATGCTCTACGAAAACACGCTGCAGTTGCGCGGCGAGGCCGGGGCCCGGCAGGTACCGGGCGCGACGCTCGCCCTCAGTCACAACATCGGCGGCGCACCGCAGGCCTGCGGTATCGTCATTCTCGGCCGGGACTGAACTGGCCGTGCACGAGGTGGACGTCCGCGACGTCGAGACGCTGGCCGGTTTCGTCACCGGGGAATTCGGCCCGTGGTCGCAGCCGGTCACGGTGACGCAGGAAATGATCGACCGCTTCGCCGACCTGACCGGCGACCGGCAGTGGATCCACGTGGACGTCGAGCGCGCGCGGCGCGAGAGCCCGTTTGGCGGCACGGTCGCGCATGGTTTCCTGCTGCTGTCGCTGCTGCCGGCGCTGTCCGCGCCACGTGCGTGGCAGCCGGTCCATTACGCGAGCGCGGTCAACTTCGGTTCGGGCGGACTGCGCTTTCTCGCGCCGGTTCCCGCCGGCTCACGGATCCGGGCGCGCCAGCGGCTCAAGCGGGTCGAGCGCCACCGGCGCGGCACGCTGGTGACCAGCGAAATCGCGATACACGCTGGCGACAGCGACAAGCCGGCGCTGCTGTACGACCTGCAGGTGCTGTACCTGCACTCCGGCGCGACCGGTCAGTCCTGAAGTCGCGGCGCCGGCATCAGCGGTGTCCGGCGCCGCAGACCACGCCGCGGGCTGCCGTGCCGGCTGTACTCCGAGACCCGCCGGCCAGTCCAGTTCCGGAACGCACGGCGGAAGTGGCTGACGTTGGCGTAGCCGAGCAGAAAACCGATTTCCTTCGGCGTCAGCGACGTGTGCTGCAGGTACTGCTCGGCCAGACTGCGGCGGGTGGCATCGAGCGTCTGCTGGTAGGTGACGCCTTCCTGCTGTAGCTGCCGGCGCAGGGTGCGGGCGCTGACGCCGAGTCGCTCCGCCATTCCGGCCAGCGACGGGAACCGGCCGGGCATGTTGAGCAGGATGCGCTGGATCGTGTCGGCCAGTCGATCGCGCTGGTCCTGTTCCTCGATCAGCAGGCGGCACTGCTGGTCGCAGATCGTGAAGACATCATGGTCCGACAGCGTGACCGGATCCTGCAGCCGCTCGATGTCGAACTCGATCACGTTGCGCGGCTGGTCGTAGCAGACCGGGCAGCGGAACGCCCGCTGATAGTCGTCGCTGCGCTCGGGCTCGGCGTAGGTCACGCCGATCTTCAGGATCGGGAACGGGCGGCTGGTCAGGCTGGTGGACAGCGCGATCGTCCGGCTGATGAACTCCTCGACCGCAAACGGCAGCAGCGGACCGAGCGGCAGCGACTCCCGGAGTTCGCTGTACCAGCGCCCGTCGCGACAGAAGTTCGACGGAATCAGGATGTACTCGTTGAGGGCGTAGTAGCGGTGAATGACGTGGCGCGCCTGCGCCAGCGTCGCGCTGCTGAGAGCGGCATAGCCGAGCACGCCGAGATCGCTGACCTTGAATTCACTGCCGAGCTGGATGCCGAGGCGCGGATTGCCGGTGAGCCGCAGCATGTTGGCAATGATGCGGCGGTAGGAGTCCGGTGTCGTATAGAACGACGCGGCGCCGATGCTCTGCTCGTCGAGGTCCGTGCCTTCGAGCACGGCAGCGGCACCGAAGCCGCGCGCCCGCATGCGGCTGAGGTAGAACTGGACCTTGTTCTTGAGCGGGCCGTGCATCGGTGCCAATGCCGGATCGGATCTGTGTATGGCCGGATTTGGGATCAATGTGGCCAATCGTAGATGCGGGTGGAGCTGGAGTCAAACAGGGCGTGGCAACAGCGGCGAAACGGTCTGTAATGCAAGTTGGTCAACCGAGTGGACTATCGGCGGGCACGCTGCAGCCTTGCAGATATTCCGGCAGCATCATCAGTATGACGCTCGGCGCACCCTCGATCGCCGCACCGACGGACTTCGTGTTCCATGGCGACCTGCCGGTACGCTGGACGAGGCCGCCCAGCGAGGGCAGTGACCCCGGGACCGGCGGGCGGGATCTGGCCGGATGGGAGCCGTTGGCAGCCGGTTCTGGATTCCCCGGACCGTTTGCATGCCGGGGTGCGACGTTTACCATGCAGCCGACCCGTCGCGACCTGACGGGCGAGGATCGACGGATGCGCAGTGACCATACCTTCGGCGGCCGCGTGCTCGGTGAGACCCTGATCGCCGAGGGGGTAGAATGCCTGTTCGGAGTCCACGGGGCGCAGTGGAGCTCCATCGAGGAGGCCTGCCGCGGCGGCGCGCAGCTCTATCATTTCCGCCACGAGGCGAGCGCCGGTTTCGCGGCGGAGGCGTATGCGCGCTGCACGCGCAAGCCGGGCGTGTGTTTCGTGTCCATGGCGGCGGGCATGGCCAACATGCTGGCACCGCTCTATCACGCGCGTGGCTGCCTGAGTCCGCTGGTGGTGATGGTGTCGCAGCATCACCCGGGCCGGGACGGCCTGAGCCCGATTCAGGAAGGCTACGCGGAGCGGGTGTTCGCCGACGCCTGCAAGTGGACGCACCGCATCCTCGACTGGCGCACTGATGCGTTCTGGATCCGCAAGGCGCTGCGCGACGCGGTGCATTTCCCGCCGGGACCGATTGCGCTGTCGGTCCCGCAGACGGCGCAGGGCGGCGCCGGCCCGGATCGGCAGAAACACTTCGTGCCGGCCGACCGGGCGCCGGTGATCCCGCAGCCGGCCGGCGATCCGGCGTTCGTCGAGCAGGCGGTGATGGCGCTGCTGCGCGCCGAGCGGCCGCTGCTGATCGCGGGCGACGGCGTGTACTGGTCCGACGCTGCCGCGGAGCTGCGGGAACTCGCCGAGCTGCTGCAGATCCCGACCACTACGCGCCGGACCGCGCGGGGCGCGCTGCCGGAGACCCATCCGCTGGCGTTCACGCAGGAATGCCGGACCGGCTTCGCCGAGCACGCGGACCTCGTCTGCCTGATCGGCATGCAGGTCACGGCCCTCGATCGCTGGTTCGAACCACCGGTGTGGGCGGCCGGTACGCGGTTCATCCAGATCCAGCAGAACCCGGAACTCATCTGGTACGGCCTGCCGACCGCGGCGACGGTGGTCGGCTCCCCCCGCCTGGTGCTGCGGCAGATGATCGACTGTGTGCGCAGCCTGTCGCAGCGCGGCCCCGATCGCACGACCTGGGTGCAGCAACTGGCGCGGACGCGGGCGGAAGTCGCGCGGCGGCGCGCGGACAAGGTGCGCCGGCAGTGGGACTCGCAGCCGATCCATCCGGATGTCCTCGGCGCCGAGATCTGTGATTTCCTCGATCCGTCCGCGACGCTGATCTACGACTCCTACACCGGCTCGCATTACCTGACCGACAAGGTCGTGGCTACCCGCGAGGGCCACGTCCTCGATGCCGGACTGCACCAGCACCTGGGCCACAGCATCGGCATGGCGATCGGCGCTCAGGTCGCGCGCCCGGGCCGGCAGGTGCTCGCGCAGATCGGCGATGGCGGCTTCGGGCTCTCCGGCATGGACATGGAGACGATGCTGCGCTACCGGCTGCCGGCGGTCGTCGTGCTGCTGAACAACGACTCGTGGGGCGGTCGCACGATCGGCGGGCCGCTGTATTTTCCGCAGCACGGTTCGTGGGCCAACCTGCCCGATGTCCGCTACGACCGGATGTTCGCCGAGCTTGGCTGTCATACGGAGTATGTGACCACGGCCGACCAGATCCGCCCGGCGCTGGAGCGCTCGTTCAACTCGGGTCTGCCGTCGCTGATCAACGTGCGCTGCGAGGCCACGCGAACCTCACGACGGCTGCTGCCGATCTGGCTGGTGCAGACCTGGATGCGCGGCAACTTCGCCGAGCTGCCGGCGGAGGCGCAGGAGGAACTGCGGCGCCAGCCGTACGCGATGTATCGGGCGGCGGCGGCGATCGCCCGCGAGGACGGCTGCCGGGTTACGGCGGAGGAGCTGGCGGACATGGTTGGCAAGGCAGAGCGCGACTGAGTGTCGGCTGCCGGGAAGGGAGAGCGAACAGCATGAAGGAACTGGAGGGCAAGGCCGCAGTCGTCACCGGTGGTGGCCGCGGCATCGGCCGGGCGCACTGCCTGCAACTCGCCGGCGCGGGCGCCGCGGTCGTTGTGAATGACATCGACAGCGCGGAGGCCGAGAACTGTGCGGCCGAGATCCGCGGCCGCGGCGGACGCGCGATGGCCGACGGTTCCGACATCGGTACGGCCGCCGGTGCCACACACCTCGTCGCCACCTGTCGCCGCGAATTCGGGCACCTCGACGTGCTGGTGGCCAATGCCGGCATCGTGCGCGACCGGACCTTCCTGAAGATGAGCGAGGACGACGTGCGCGCGGTCTTCGACGTGCACTTCTTCGGCACGTTCTTCTGCCTGCAGCAGGCGGCGCTGGCGATGCGCGACCAGGGCACCGGCGGGGCACTGATCACGACCGTGTCGGCGGCGCACTTCGGCAACTTCGGCCAGGCCAACTACGCCGCGGCGAAGGGTGCGATCGCCTCGCTGACCTACACGCTGGCGCTCGAGCTCGCACGCTACGGCATCCGCGTCAACGGCATTTCACCGCTGGCGACGACGCGCATGTCGGATACCTTCAAGGGCGCGGACGGCCAGGATGTCGAGCTGCCGTACTTCGACCCCGAGTTGAACGGCCCGATGCTGATCTACCTGGCCAGCGATCGCGGCAACTACATTTCGGGCCAGATCTTCGGCACCGGCGGCGAGCGCGTCGTGATTCTCGAGCACCCGCGCTACGGCACCGGCATGTACCGGGCCGGCGGCTGGACGGTGGCGGCGCTGGACCAGCATTTCCGCAATCACCTCGGGCCGCTGCTGGAGCCGATCGGACTGATGAAGTCGCCGTATCCGTTCCGCGACGGGATCCGGCCGCCGGCGCCCGCGGCGGCGACGCCGGCGGGAGCGTAGCGTGGCCGACACCGAAGGCATTACCCTCGAGCGCGCCGGCAACGCGGCGATCCTGACACTGTGCAACCCGGCGCGCCGCAACGCCTACACCCGGGAAATGCGGCGGGAGCTGGCGGCGCGGTGCAACGAGCTGCAGCTCGACCCGGCGGTGCGGGCCATCATCCTGACTGGAGCGGGCGGGCACTTCTGCGCCGGCGCCGACGTGTCGAAGTTTGGCGCGCTGGACCTCGGTCCGCTGGAGGCGCGGGAATGGTACCGGGAATCGCTAACGCTCGCGCGCGCGGTTGCGGATGGCACCAAGCCTGTGATCTGCGCGGTCGAGGGCGACTGCAATGCCGCGGGTCTGGCGCTGGCACTGCTCGGTGACTTCATGATCGTCGCCAGGAACGCGCGGCTCGGCGCGTTCTTCGCCAGACTCGGCGTGCTGCCGGACACCGGCATGCTGCACACGCTGCAGCGCCGTGTCGGCCTGGCCCGTACGCGGCGCATGCTGATGCTGGCCGAGGCGGTCAGCGGCGAGGAAGCCGCGCAGCTCGGACTGGCCGATGAACTGGTCGAACCGGGCCAGGCGCTGGCTGTGGCGCAGCAGTGGGCCGCGCGCTTCGATGACGTCGCGCCGATGGTCGTCGCCTGGATCCGGGTCGCGCTGCGCAACGGCATCCACAGCCTCGACGACGCGTTCCGCGCGGAACTGGACCTGCAGCCGTATCTGAGCTGCTCGGCCGATCTGCGCGAGGGCATCCAGGCATTCCTCGCCAAGCGCCGGCCGCAGTTCACCGGGCGCTGAATCCGCGGGCGGTCGCGTGAGCACGGCGGAACCCGGCCGGCCGGTCCTGACCGGCGACTGCCGCAATTTCGGCGAACTGCTGCTCGCCGCCGGCGCGCGCTTCGGCGCTCGGGAGGCATTCGTTGTCGGCGCTGAGCGCCTGAGCTATGCCGCATGGGCGGGCTCCGCCCGCAGCCTGGCCGCGCTGCTGCTCGAGCGCGGTGTGCGCCGCGGCCAGCCGGTGGCGATCCTGTTGCCGTCGTCGGCGGACTACGCGATCGCCGCCGCCGCCGTGCTGATGATCGGTGCGATCGCGACCGGCATCGATCCGCGACTCGGCCCGCGCGAGCTGCGCGCAATCCTCGCAAAGGCCGCGCCCGCGCTCGTGATCACGCCGGACGAACAGGAGCTGCCCGACACCGGCGGCCCGATTCCGAGCTTGCGGCGCAGCGAACTGGCCGCCGCGTACCGGCGGACGGATGGCTTGGTGGACGCGGCGGCGGTGGCCCGCGACGCGCCGGCGTGCATCGTCTGGACCAGCGGCACGACCGGCGAGCCGAAGGGCGCCTGGTACGATCATGCGAACCTTGCCGCTGCGGTCGATACCGCCGGCGTGATGGTCGCCGCCCACGATCGCTGCCTGCTGCCGCTGCCGTTTGCGCACGCCGGCTACATGGCCAAGCAGTGGCAGCAGGTCGCCTTCGGCGTGACCTACGTGCTGACGCCAGTGCCCTGGTCGGCACGCGAGATGCTGCGGCTCATGGTCGCCGAGCGGATCACTGCGGCTTTCGGTGTGCCGACGCAGTGGGCAAAACTGCTGGAATTGCCGGAGCTGGCGACCGCCGACCGGTCGAGCCTGCGCTTCTGCGGCATTTCCACGGCGCCGGCGCCGCCGGAACTCATCGCGGCGCTGACCCGCGCTCTCGGCTGCCCGATGATCGTCCGCTACGCGATGACCGAGTCGCCGTCGATCACCGGCACCCGCTTCGAAGATCCGCCGGAAGTGCTGTTTCGGACCGTCGGTCGGCCGCAGCAGGGGATCGAACTCCAGATCACGGCCGACGACGGTGCGCCGGTCGTAGCGGGCGCACCGGGTCGGATCCGGGTGCGCGGGCCGGTCGTGATGCGCGGCTACTGGAACGATCCACTCGCCACCGCCCGGGCGCTGACGCCGGATGGCTGGCTGATCACCGACGACATCGGCCGGCTCGACGAACAGGGCAACCTGATCCTGCTCGGGCGCGCTTCCGACCGGTACATCCGCGGCGGCTACAACGTGCATCCACTCGAAGTGGAACGAGTGCTCGAGGAACATCCGGGCGTGGCCAGGGCCGCGGTGGTCGGCCGGACCACGCCGGTCATCGGCGAGATCGGCGTTGCGTTCATCGTGCCGTCCGACCCTGCGGCGCAGCCGGCGGAAGCCGAGCTGCGGCAGTGGTGCCGCGAGCGCCTGGCTGACTACAAGACGCCCGACGAGTTCCGCTATGTCACGCAGTTGCCGCTGACGCCGATGCTGAAGGTCGACCGCCGGACGCTGCGCGTCTGGCTGGCCTGAATCCGGTATCGTGCGGGCGTGAGCGGAGCGAGCGGAATGCGCGACGGCAACAGCGGTGCTGGTCCCGGGGCGGACGTTGCGGCCGGCACGCCGCCACTGTCCGGTTTCCGCGTGGCGGATCTGTCGACTGGCATCGGCGGCGGTTACTGCACGAAGCTGCTGGTGGACGGTGGCGCCACCGTCGTCAAGCTGGAGCCGCCCGAAGGGGATGCGCTGCGCCGCTGGACCGCCAGCGGGCAGCCGCTCGGCAACGACGAGGATGGCGCGCTGTTCCGGTTCCTCGCCGCCGGCAAGCGCAGCGTCGTCGTCGATCCGCTCGACCCGGCCTGCATCGCTCAGGCTCGCGGCGTGCTGGACGCGGCGGACGCCGTGATCTGGACCGCGGGCTCCCGGCTCGCCGCGCATCCGGAGCTGCAGCCGGCTGCGCTGCGGCAAGCGCTGCCGCGCGCCATCGTCACCGCGATCACGCCGTTTGGCCTGACCGGACCGTGGGCCGATCGCCCGTCGAGCGATCTCGTGCTGCAGGCACTGACCGGTGGTCCCGCGATTCGCGGTCTGCCTGGTCGGCCGCCGATCGCGACCGGCGGCCAGCCAAGCGAATGGGTCGCCGGCACGTTCGCGGCGCTCGGTACGCTGGCGGCGCGGCACCGCGCGCTGGCGACCGGCGCCGGCGAGTTGCTCGACGTGTCGATGTTCGAGTCGCTGCTGCTGACGCAGGACCTGTACCCGGTGACGTACTGCTCGGTGGCCGGTCATCCATGGCGGGCGGGCAAGACGCCGAACATGCCGGGCATCGAGCCGACCGCGGACGGCTACATCGGCCTCGCGGTCGTCACGGCGCAGAACTGGCACGACTTCTGCGTGCTGATTGGCCGGTCCGACTGGGCCGAAGATGAATCGCTGTACACCTACAAAGGGCGCTGGGCGCGCTGGCTGGAGCTGATTCCCGCGATCCGGGCCGCGACGCAGGCCCGCAGCACCGCAGAACTGCTGGAGACGGCGGCGCTGCTGCGCCTGCCGGTCGCCCCGGTCGGCAACGGCGCGACGGTCCCGCAGTTCGATCATTTCGCTGAGCGCGGCGACTATGTCCGCAACCCGAGCGGCGGATTCCTGCAGCCGGTCGTGCCCTATCGCCTGTCCGGCGGAGCAGCGCCGCGGCCGTTTGGGCCGGCGCCGTCACTCGGCGAACTGGAGCTGGAGTGTGCATCGGGCGCGGGTGTCTGGCCCGGGCGCGAGGCGGACGCGACCGCGGTGCGCAGTGCTGCCGCTGGCACCGCCGCGACAGCGTCGTTACCGTTCCACGGGCTGCGCGTCCTCGAGTTCACCGCGTTCTGGGCCGGGCCGCTGGTCGGCCAGTTCTTCGCGATGCTGGGCGCGGAGGTGATCCACGTCGAGTCTCCGGCGCACATCGATGGTCTGCGCGGCCACACGCTGCGCGCGGTCGGCGAGGAACTCTGGTGGGAATGGTCGCCGCTGTTCATGGGTCCGAACACGAACAAGCGTGGACTGGCGCTCGACCTGCAGAGTGACGCGGGCCGCGAAATCGCGCGGCAGCTTGCGGCGCGCTGCGACTTCGTGCTCGACAACTTCAGCCCGCGCGTGCTCGAGCAATGGGGCCTCGACTACCCGGACCTGAGCCACGCGCACCCGGGTCTCATCATGCTGCGCATGCCGGCCTTCGGTCTCGGTGGCCCATGGCGCGACCGCATCGGGTTCGCGTACACGATGGAACAGGTGTCCGGCATGGCCTGGCTCACCGGCGAACCCGACGAGCCGCCGCTGACACCGAACGGCATCTGTGACGCGATGGCGGGCACGCACGCGACGATTGCGGCGCTGCTCGGCCTCGAGCATCGCCGCCGCACCGGCCGCGGTCTGTTCATCGAGGTGCCGATGGTCGGCAGCGCCCTCAACCTTGCGGCGGAGCAGGTCGTCGAATACTCGGCCTACGGGCGGCTGCTGCAGCGCAGCGGCAATCGCAGTCCCGTAGCGGCGCCGCAGAACATCTACCGCTGCGCGGCTGGAGATGGGTCAGCCGCAGACGGGGAGTGGATCGCGGTCGCCGTGTGCGGCGAGGCCCAGTGGCAGGCGCTGCGGCGGGCGCTCGGCGACCCGTCGTGGGCGCGGGACGAAAGCCTGTGCACGGCGGCCGGGCGGAGACTCGCGCAGGATCAACTCGATGCCGGAATCGCGGCCTGGTGCGCGACCCGGCCGGCGGCCGCGACGGCCGAGATGCTCTGTACTGCGGGCGTGCCGGCTGCTGTGGTCGTGCTGCCGTACCAGACGCGGCTGAACCAGCAGTTGCAGGCGCGCGGCTTCTTCGAACCGCTGCAGCATCCGGTCGTCGGCCCGGTGCTGCACGAGGGCTGGCCCGGGCGCTTCTCCGCCGGGCCGCAGCGCTTCCATCGCGCGCCGGCGCCGACGCTCGGCCAGCACAACCGGGAGATCCTCTCCTCAGTGCTTGGGATGAGTGATGCCGAGATCTCTGCACTCGAGGCCGCCGGCGTGATCGGCAGCCGACCGGTCGGCCAGCAGCGGGCGCGGTGAGCGGGCGGGGCAGAGGAAATGGCTCCCCGAGTTGGACTCGAACCAACGACCCACGGATTAACAGTCCGTTGCTCTACCGGCTGAGCTATCGGGGAAGCGGGCCTGTCAGGGCGCGGGATTGTCGGCGAAGCCCCCGACCAAGTCAACCGATCAGCCGCTGCGGCCGAGCACCCGGCGCAGGCGGCCGAGCGCATCTTCCAGCACGGCGTTCGAAGTCGCGAAGGACAGGCGGACATGGCCCGGCGCGCCGAAAGCCGAGCCTGGTACGACCGCGACGCCGGCCTCGCTGATCAGGAACTCGGCGAAGGCCGCATCGTCCGCACAGCCCAGCGCCTGTATCGCGGCGCTGACGTCCGCGAACGCGTAGAACGTGCCCCAGCCGGGCAGGCAGGAAACGCCCGCGATCCCGTTGAGGCCGGCGACGACGAGGTCGTGCCGGGCACGAAAGGCACGGCACATTTCCGCGACGCAGTCCTGCGGCCCGTTCAGTGCGACCGTCGCGGCCTGCTGCGAGATCGACGACGGGTTCGAGGTGCTCTGGCCCTGGATCGTGGCCATCGCGGTGACCAGCTCGGCCGGGCCGCCGCAGTAGCCGATGCGCCAGCCAGTCATCGCGTAGCTCTTGGACACCCCGTTGATCGTGACGGTGCGCGGGAACAGGTCGGGGCAGGCAGTGGCGAAGCTGCAGAACGGCTCCGGTCCCCACCAGACCGGCTCGTAGATATCGTCCGTGGCGATCACGATGTCCGGATGGCCGCGGAGCATCGCGCCGAGGGCCGCGAGTTCGGCCCGCCCGTAGGCGGCTCCGGTCGGGTTGCTCGGGCTGTTGAGGATCACCATGCGCGTGCGCGGGGTGATGGCAGCCGCGAGCTGGGCCGGCGTGATCTTGTAACCCTGCTCGCGACCGGCCGGCACGATCACCGGTGTACCGTCGGCGAGCAGGACCATGTCCGGGTAGGAGACCCAGTACGGTGCCGGGATGATCACTTCGTCGCCGGCATCCAGCAGCGCGCAGCACAGGTTGTAGATCGTCTGCTTGGCGCCGTTCGACACCAGGATCTGCGCGCGCGTGTATTCGAGGCCGTTGTCGCGGCGGAACTTGGCGACGATCGCGTCGCGCAGCTCGTTGGTGCCCTCGACCGCGGTGTAGCGTGTGTGCCCCGCGCGGATCGCGGCGATGCCGGCCTCGGCGACGTGCGGCGGTGTATCGAAGTCCGGCTCGCCGGCGCCGAGACCGATGATGTCCCGGCCCTCGGCTTTCAGGCGCGCGGCGCGGGCGGTCACCGCCATGGTCGGGGAGGGCTTGATGCGGCCGATGCGGCGGGCGAGGCGGATGCTCACAATGGACTACCGTTGCAGGTGAAACCCGGCTAAGGTACGGGAACGGTTTTTGCGTTGCAATACGGACGTTGCGATGGCCGGCGAACGGCGTTTCGAACTGCATGCGGACTACACGCCGGCGGGCGACCAGCCGCAGGCGATCGCCGCGCTCGTCGAGGGCCTCGAATCGGGCCTCGCGCAGCAGACGCTGCTCGGCGTCACCGGCAGCGGCAAGACCTACACGATCGCCAATGTCATCGCCCGCGTGCAGCGGCCGACACTCGTGCTCGCGCACAACAAGACGCTCGCCGCGCAGCTCTACGGCGAGTTCCGCGAGTATTTCCCGGACAACGCGGTCGAGTACTTCGTCTCCTACTACGACTATTACCAGCCGGAGGCCTACGTTCCGGCCTCGGATACCTACATCGAAAAGGACGCCTCGATCAACGCGCACATCGAGCAGATGCGCCTGTCGGCGACCAAGGCGCTGCTCGAGCGGTCCGACTCGATCATCGTCGCCACGGTCTCCGCAATCTACGGCCTCGGCGATCCCGAGGCCTACCTGAAGATGGTGCTGCACCTCGTCCGCGGCGAGCGTCTCGACCAGCGCCAGCTTCTGCGGCGGCTGGCCGACATGCAGTACACGCGCAACGAACTGGACCTGCAGCAGGGCACGTTCCGCGTGCGCGGCGACGTCGTTGACATCTTCCCGGCCGAGTCCGAGCGCGAGGCTGTGCGTGTGCAGTTCTTCGACGAGGAAGTGGAGTCGCTGGCGGCGTTCGATCCGCTGACCGGGGTGACGTTGCGGGTGCTGCCGCGCTATACGGTGTTCCCGTCCACGCACTACGTGACGCCGCGCGAGCGGCTGACCGCGGCGCTCGAGCTGATCAAGGCCGAGCTGGTCGAACGTCTGGCGGAGCTGCGCGCCGCCGGCAAGCTGCTCGAGGCGCAGCGGCTCGAACAGCGCACCCGCTTCGACCTCGAGATGATGAGCGAGCTGGGTTACTGCGCCGGCATCGAGAATTACTCGCGCTACCTGTCCGGCCGCGCGGCCGGCGAGCCGCCGCCCTGCCTGTTCGACTATCTGCCGCGCCATGCGCTGCTGGTGATCGACGAGAGCCACGTGACCATTCCGCAGCTCCAGGGCATGTACCGGGGCGACCGCTCGCGCAAGGAGACGCTGGTCGAGTACGGCTTCCGGCTGCCGTCGGCGCTCGACAACCGGCCGCTGCGCTTCGACGAGTTCGAGCGACTGCAGCCGCAGACGATCTGTGTCTCGGCGACGCCCGGGCCGCGCGAGCTGGCGAAGTCGGGCCAGGTCGTCGAGCAGGTCGTGCGGCCGACCGGGCTGGTGGACCCGCTCGTCGAGGTGCGCCCGGTCGCCACCCAGGTCGACGACCTGCTGTCCGAAATCCGGCTGCGCGCCGCGCGCGACGAACGCGTGCTGGTGACGACGCTGACCAAGCGCATGGCCGAGGACCTGACCACCTATCTCGGCGAACACGGCGTGCGGGTCCGCTACCTGCACTCGGACATCGAGACCGTCGAGCGGGTCGAGATCATCCGCGACCTGCGCCTCGGCCGGTTCGACGTGCTGGTCGGCATCAATCTGCTGCGCGAGGGCCTCGACCTGCCCGAGGTGGCGCTGGTCGCGATCCTCGACGCGGACAAGGAGGGCTTCCTGCGTTCGGAGGGCTCGCTGATCCAGACGGTCGGGCGCGCCGCGCGCAACGAACATGGCATGGCGATCCTGTATGCCGACCAGATCACCGGGTCGATGCAGCGCGCGCTGGCCGAAATGCAGCGACGGCGCGCACGGCAGCTCGAGTGGAACGCCGCGCACGGGATCGTGCCGCGCTCGATCCGCAAGGCGGTGCGCGACATCATAGAGGGCGCGCGCGAGGTGCCGGCGCGCGCCGTGGCCGGGCCGCCGCCGCGTCTGGCGCCGGAGCAGGCGCTGCGCCGGATCCGCCAGCTCGAACAGGACATGTACCGGCTGGCGCGCAACCTCGAGTTCGAGCAGGCGGCGGCGGTGCGCGACGAGATCGCCGCGTTGCGCGCCGTGGTCATCGCCGGAGAGGCGGCCTGAGACGGCTTCGGGTACAATCCGCGCCCGCCCCGCCGGCCACCACCCGTGCTCCAGAACCTCCGCAACATCGCGATCATCGCGCACGTCGACCATGGCAAGACCACGCTGGTCGACAAGCTGCTGCGCCAGTCCGGCACGCTCGATGCGCGCAAGCCGATGGCGGAGCGGGTCATGGACTCGAACGCGCTGGAACGCGAGCGCGGCATCACGATCCTGGCCAAGAACACCGCGATCCGCTGGGGGGAGTACCGGATCAATATCGTCGATACCCCTGGCCATGCCGACTTCGGCGGCGAGGTCGAGCGCGTGCTGTCGATGGTCGATTGCGTGCTGCTGCTGGTCGATGCGGTGGACGGGCCGATGCCGCAGACGCGCTTCGTGACGCAGAAGGCGTTCCTGCACGGGCTGGCGCCGATCGTCGTGATCAACAAGATCGACCGACCCGAGGCCCGCCCGGACTGGGTGCTGAACCAGACCTTCGAACTGTTCGACCGGCTCGGCGGCGATGAACGGCAGCTCGACTTCCCGGTCGTGTACTGCTCGGCGCTGCGCGGCGTCGCCGGCGTTGATCCGGCGGCGCTCGCGCCGGACATGACGCCGCTGTTCGAGACCATCGTCGCGCGCTGCCCGGCGCCGGACGTGGACGTGGATGCGCCGCTGCAGCTTCAGATCAGCCAGCTCGACTGGTCGAGTTACGTCGGTGCGATCGGCATCGGCCGGATCAAGCGCGGTACGCTGCGCCGCGGCGCTCCGGTCGCGGTCGTCGATCGCGGCGGCGCGGTGCGCAGCGCGCGCATCGGTCAGGTGTTCAGTTTCCTCGGCCTCGAGCGCATCGAGGTCGACGAGGCAAGGGCCGGCGACATCGTCGCGTTCTCCGGGCTCGATGCGCCGCAGATCTCGGATACGGTCTGCGACCCGGCCCGGGCCGAGGCGCTGCCGGCGCTGGTGGTCGACGAACCGACCATCAGCATGAGCTTCGAGACCAACACCTCGCCGTTCTTCGGCCGCGAGGGGCGCTTCGTCACCAGCCGGCAGTTGCGTGAACGGCTGTTGCGCGAGACGCTGTCGAACGTCGCGCTGCGGGTCGAGGAAACCGACGATCCGGACCGCTTCACGGTCTATGGCCGCGGTGAGCTGCACCTCGGTGTACTGATCGAGAACATGCGCCGCGAGGGCTACGAACTCGCGGTGTCGCGGCCGCGCGTCGTGGTCAAGGTCGAGGGTGGCCAGAGGGTCGAGCCGTGGGAGCAGCTTGCGGTGGATATCGAGACTGCGGCGCAGGGCGCAGTGATGGCCGCGCTCGGCAGTCGCGGTGCCGAGCTCGCCGACATGGTGCCGGACGGCCGCGGCCGGGTGCGGCTCGATTACCGTATTCCGTCGCGCGGGCTGATCGGCTTCCAGACCGAATTCCGCACGCTGACCAGCGGCACCGGCCTGATGTATCACGTGTTCGACCACTTCGGCCCGGTCGTACCACGCGAGCTCGCCAGCCGCGCGGCCGGAGTGATGATCTCGAACGCGCGCGGCACGGCGCTGGCTTATGCGCTGTTCAACCTGCAGGAGCGCGGCCGGCTGTTCATCGGACCCGGTGAGGAGGTCTACGCGGGCCAGATCGTCGGCGAGACCAGCCGCGAGGGTGACATGGTCGTCAACCCGCTGAAGGGCAAGAAGCTGACCAACATCCGCGCCGCTGGCCGGGACGAGAACGTGCTGCTGACGCCGCCGGTGCGGATGCCGCTGGAGCAGGCGCTGGAGTACATCGCCGACGACGAGCTGGTCGAGATCACGCCGCGCAGCATCCGGCTGCGCAAGCGCCATCTCAGCGAGGGTGAGCGCCGCCGGGCCGGTCGCGCGGCCTGAGTCTCAATCGAAGCGAACGTCCGGCACCCATGAAGCTCGACCACGTCTGCATCGCCGTGCGCTCGATCGACCAGGCGCTGTCACGGTTCACGGAACTGTTCGGTTACCGGCCGCGCACGCGCAAGGTCACCAACACGCGCCAGCAGGTCAACGTGCTGTTTCTGCGGCGCGCCGGCTCGCTCGACCTGAAGCTGATCGAACCGCACGGCGCGGACTCGCCGTTGTGGCAGTTCCTGCGTCGTGGTGAGGGCCTGCACCATCTCTGCTTCCGGGTCGACGACGTCGCCGCGAGCCTCGGCGAGATGCAGGGACGCGGGCTGCGGGTGCTGGCGGCCCCGGCGCCGGGCGAGGCCTTCGACGAGGCGCTGATCGCGTTCGGCTATGCCGGCTGCGGGCTCAATGTGGAGCTGATCGATACCGACCGGCGCCGCGGGCTCATCGAGCCGGCGGCGGATGATGCCGGTCCAGCCACGGAGTCATGACCACGCCGATCTCGGCGAGCCAGGCCGGATCCGACAGCACGTGGTTGGCCTGCTCGATCAGGTGTACCTGGTACGGGTGGCCGATCTGCGCGCTCCGCTCCGCGTAGCGTTCCTCGAATTTCTCCGCGAAGTTGTGCCGGTGCCGGTCGAGGGCGCTGAAGAACAGCAGGATCGGTCGCTGCCGCTCGAGCAGCGCGAGGAACGCCGGCGCAAACAGCGGGTTGACATTGTCCGGCGGCTGGCCGGGAGGCGGGGCCGCCGGCGCTGGCGCCGGGCGGCGTGGCAACAGCAGCTCGCGCAGGGAGCGCACGATCAGCCCGTAGCCGGAGCGGCCGGTCAGGAAACGCTGCCAGGAGCCGGGCCGGAACAGCTTGCGCAGATAGCCGCGCCCTTCCTGGCGCAACTGACCGCGGCTCATGAAGCGGTCGAAGTTCTCGACGCCGCCTTCCAGCGTGCTCGGCAGGCCGATGCCGAGCAGCGACTCGATGCGCGGATCGCTCGCCGCCGTCAGCAGCGCGCTGATCGAGCCGCCGCACAGGCCGGAGCCGATGAAACGCCGAATGCCATGGGTCGCGCTCATCCAGTCCATCGCGGTGCGCGTATCGTCCACGTAGCGCCCGCCGTGGATGCTGTTGTACATGTCCACAAGCTGTCGCTCGTCGAACTCGCCCGCGGAGTCGCCGAGACCGTGATAGTCGAAGCGCAGCACGTGGAAGCCGAGCGGCACAAGCCGGGCCGCGAGCTTCAGGTACAGGCGGTGCGGGCCGACCCGGCCCTTGATGCCGGGCGACAGCAGCAGCACACAGACGCCGCGCGCGCTCGCCGGCTCCGGCTCATGCAGCATGCCGTACAGCATCAGTCCGGTACGGTTCGGGAAGCTGACCGAGGCGGCGCGGGTCACGGCGTCGCCTCCAGCCAGTCGAGGGTGATCCGGTACAGGTCGCCGGCGTGCTGGTAGAAGGTCCTGATCTCCTTCCAGAACGGTTCCTCGACCGCCGCGGCGACGGTCGCGCGCGGGACCGTGGCGGCCAGCGCGACCAGCGCTTCGCGCGCCGGCGCTGCGCGCGGCGTGATCGAGACGAGCAGCGTGTCCACGGCGCTGGCGGGCAGCGAGCGGCGCAGGTCCATGGCCGCGAGCTCGCGGTACAGACCGGGGCCGAACTCGTAGCCCTCGACGTTGACCGTACCGCCCTGCTCGAGGCGCTCGACGAGGCGCTCGCGGGTCTCGATGACCCGGTGATGGATCGCCATCTGCGCCATCAGGTTGGCGCGCAGCACCCCCTGCGCATACTCGGCGCCGTCGATCACCGGGTCCCACAGCACCAGCCGGCCGATGTCGCTGCGCCCGGCGGCCGCCAGGGCCGCGATGCTGGCACCGGAACGCAGGCCGATCAGTGTGACCGGGTTCACACCGGGAACCGCGGCCTGCAGGCCGGCGATCGCCGCGGCCGTGTCCGCAATCCGCGTCGTCAGGTCCGCTTGCGCGAAGTCGCGGTCGCTGTCGCCCTCACCGCGGAAGTCGAAGCGCAGCACAGCCCAGCCGCGCCGGGCCAGCGCGCGGGCACAGCTCACGAACACCCGGTGCGCCCACAGCTTTTCCTCGGCCAGCGGCGCGCACAGGACGATGCCGCCGCGGCAGGCGCCGGCCGGGCGGTGCAGGAATGCGAACAGGCGCTCGGTCTCCAGCGGCAGGAAGAAGGCCTGTTCAAGCATCGTGAGCAAATACCGGGAGCTGGAAGACCGCGCGAATGATAGCGGGTTTGCCGCCCGGCGGCCTGCGGCGGATCCGCGACTGCCGTCACGTCCGCGGCCCCGGCCTTCCCCTAGCATCGGCCGCATTACGTCGCATCATCGCGGTGCGACCGGCAGGACGTGAGGACCGAGTGGCCGCTGAGCGATCAGGGAAGGTGGTCAGGCTGAAGCCGGTGGCGGCCGCGGAGCCGTCCGCAGCGCCGGTCGCCAGCACGCCCGGCCCGGATCCGCGGACCGCTGCAGCGGGTGCCGTCCATCCGCTGCTGGAACGCCAGTTGCTCGAGGCAGCCGACGCCGCCGGGCGACTGCAGCTTCGCGAGCTGCTGGCGATTGTCAGTCAACAGTACCGGACTTTTGAGAGCGAGCGCCTGAGTCTCGAGACGGTGATGCGGCTGGCCTCGGACGAGGCCACGGCGATGAGCCAGCAGCTCGAGCGCGAAAACGCGGTGCGGCTGCAGGCGATCCTCGACCACGTCAAGGACGGCATCGTCTCCTGCGACCATCTCGGCCGCATCGAGAGCATGAACCGCACCGCCGAGCGGTTTTTCGGGCTGCGCCAGGGCGATGTGCTTGCGGAGACGCTGGACCGGCTGCTGCCCGATCTGGCCCGGCAAGGCGACGTCGGTCAGGTCCTGGAGGACCTGGCTACCGCGCTGGAAAACACGCACTTCGACCTGGCCGCGCATGAAATGGTGGCGCGGCACCGCTGCGGCGACAACATGCCGGCCGAGATCCTGGTCAGCAAGATGCTGATCCGCAAGCGGCCCAGCTACATCATCTGCATCCGCGATACGGCCGAGCGGTCGCGGGCCGAGGAGGCCCTGCGGGACAGCGAAGCACGCAACCGGGTGCTGGTCGAGAACGCGCCCGAGGCGGTGCTGGTGATCGACGTCGATGCGAACCGCTTCGTCGACTGCAATGGCAACGCGGCGACTTTTCTCGGGATCACTCGCGACGAACTGCTGCGGCTCGGCCCGGACGATGTCAGCCCGTCGCAGCAGAGCGACGGCACCTCGTCGGCGGAATTCGGACGTCAGCAGATGGAGCGGGCGCTCGCCGGTGACAGCCCGGTCTTCGAGTGGCTGTACCGCGGCACCGACGGCCATGAGATTCCCTGTGAAGTGCGCTTCGTGCGTCTGCCGAGTTCGCGCGGCCGTCTGATCCGCGCTAGCGTGCTCGACATCACCGATCGCAAACGCGCCGAGCTGATTGCTGCCGGCGAGCGGCGGGCCTTCGAAAAGATCGCCTCGAGCGAGCCGCTCGTCGTCGCGCTCAGCTCGATCACCGACGTGGTAGAGCGGGTCCTGCCGGACGCGATCTGTTGTATCCGGCTGCTGGACGCGGCGCGCGGCGTCCTGACGCACGCGGCGGGCGCCAGCCTGCCGCGTGAGTACACCGCACTGATGGATGGGGTACCAGCCGAGATCCGCTTTGGTTCCTGTGCCGCGGCGATCGTCCTGCGGCGACAGATCATCGTGCCGGACATCGCCAAGGACGCGTTGTGGGAACACCGGCGCGAAGCGGCGCTGCGGGCCGGCCTGCGGGCCTGCTGGTCCACGCCGATCAGCGGCGGTGATGGCCAACTGCTCGGTACCTTTGCGATCTACCTGCGCCGTACCGGCATGCCGTCCCGGCGCGACCTCGACCTGGTCGGGCGCATGGTGCAGCTCGTGCGGATCGCGATCGAGCGGCGGCGTGGCGAGGATGCGTTGCGCGAGAGCGAAGCGCAGTATCGCGGTTTGTTCGAGAACGTGGTCGAGGGCGTCTACCAGGTGACGCTCGACGGCAAGCTGCTGTCGGCGAACCCGGCGCTGGTGCACATGCTCGGCTATCAGTCCCTGGAGGAACTGCACGCCGTCGGGTCGACCGGGGCACTGTATGCGGAACCGACGCAGCGCCAGCAGCTCATCGAACGCCTGCTGCGGGACGGGCGGATCGTCGACGCCGAATACGAGATCCGGCGGCGCGACGGCACGCTGATCACGGTCAGCGACAACGCGCGCCTGACCCGCGACGCGCGCGGGGAGCCGATCGGCTTCGAAGGCACGATCAGCGACATCACCGAGCGCAAGCGCGCCGAGCAGCGACTGTTCGAGGAGAAAGAGCGGGCTGAGGTCACGCTGCAGTCGATCGCCGATGCGGTCATCACGACCGACCGTGCCGGAATCATCGACTACCAGAACCCGGTGGCCGCCAAACTGACCGGGTGGACCGACGCCGAGGCCCGCGGACGAGCCGCCGCCGAGGTCGTCAGATTCATCGTCGAGGCGGGCGGGGAACCGATCGGTGATCCGCTCAGCCGGGTGCTGAGCGGTGGCGCGGCGGAGACCCTCGCCGACCAGACCGTGCTGGTCAGCCGGCGCGGCACGGAGGTGCCGATCCAGGCCACGATCGCGCCAATCCGCGATCGCCTCGGCCAGACGGCCGGCGCGGTCATGGTGTTCAGCGACGTCAGCCGCGAGCGCCGCATGAAGCGACTGCTGTCCTACCAGGCGGCCCACGACGCGCTGACCGGCCTGATCAACCGGCGCGAGTTCGAACACCGCCTGAACGCGGCGCTGGCCTCCGCGCGCGACAATCCCGAGGTCCGGCATGCGCTGGTCTACGTCGACCTGGACCAGTTCAAGGTCGTCAACGACACCTGCGGGCACCCGGCGGGCGACCAGTTGCTGCGCCAGGTCACGGGCCTGTTGCAGACCCGGGTACGCGCCAACGATGTGCTGGCGCGGCTCGGCGGCGATGAATTCGGCGTGCTGCTCGAGCACTGTACGCCGGAGCAGGCGCTGCGCATCGCCGATTCGCTGCGCCAGGCCATCTGCGACCTGCGCTTCAGTTGGGATGGCAACGTACTGCAGATTGGCGCCAGCATCGGCATCGTGGAGATCAACAGCGATACCGAGAGCGTGGCCACACTGCTGTCGGCGGCGGACATCGCCTGTTACTCGGCCAAGGATGGTGGCCGCAACCGGGTGCAGGTCTACGACGCGGCCAGCGCCTCGGCCCGGCATCGCGAGATGCGCTGGCTGGCGCGCCTGACCAGCGCCCGCGACGAGGACCGTTTCGACATCGTGTTCCAGCCTATCGTGCGGGTCGCCGGGTCCGGTGCGACGCCACCGCACTACGAACTGCTGCTGCGGCTGCGTGACGAGAACGGCGCCACCGTCTTGCCGAGCGAATTCATTCCCGCGGCCGAGCGCTACAGCATGATGCCGTCACTGGATCGCTGGGTCGTCAGCAAGGTACTGCGTGACCTGGTGCCGAGTCGGCGCGCCTGCGCCGGCCCGGCGCCGTTCACGCTGGCCGTCAACCTGTCCGGGACGACGATTTCGGATCCGACCTTTCTCGAATTCCTGATCGAAGCACTCGAAGCGCATGACCCGGTACCGGGGGCGTTGTGCTTCGAGGTGACCGAAACCGCGGCGATCACCAACCTCGGACACGCCAGCTATCTGATGCGCGAACTGACCAGCCGCGGTTGCCATATCGCGCTCGACGACTTCGGCAGCGGGCTGTCGTCGTTCAACTACCTGCGGACGCTGCCGGTGCACTACCTGAAGATCGACGGGCAATTCGTCCGCAACGTCGCCAGCGACCCGGTGGACCGCAGCATGGTCGAAGCCATCGTGCAGATCGGACGCGCGATCGGCATCGAGACCGTGGCGGAGCGAGTCGAGACCCCCGAGGTGCTCGAGACACTGCGGCAGATCGGCGTCGGCTATGCGCAGGGCTACCTGTGCGGCGCGCCGGCGCCGCTCAGCGAATTCCCACACCGGTGCTGAGGCGCGCGGCCGCGCCTGGCGCGGCAGACAACGCCGGACCCGCAGTACAGATTGCGCGGAGTGTGATCGGGTCGACGCAATCACCGACCGCGAGCACTTGTCAGCGTCCGGGCGCTGCGCAATAGTGCCAATCGAGTGAAACAGGGCAAACCCGTCGAAAGGCGGGGACGCAAAGCTTCCGGTCTGTCGGCCTGCGGGCCTACGATAGCGGGGTTGCCACCCAGAGGATGCACGTCCGTGCGTCTGTAGCGGCAACTGCTGTTCGTAACCCCGGAGCCGGACCGGAGATTCGGTCAGCGGGGTCGCGTCATGAACTCACAGGGTAGTGACCGGGGAATCGGCGCCGGCTGGCTGGCGGTCGCGGCGGCGCTGGTGCTGGCAGTCACGTTCGGCGGAGCGGCGGACGCCGCGGCGCCGTTGTGCAAGTACAAGGGCCGACGTAACCTCTGCGATGGAGGCGGGACGTCGACGCTGAACAGCCCGCCGACTATTTCGGGGACTCCATCGGTGTCGGTACTGACCGGCAGCAGCTATTCGTTCCTGCCATCGGCAACCGATGCAAATGGCGACGCACTGACCTTCGCGATCGTCAACCGTCCCGCGTGGGCGAGCTTCAGCACGTCGACCGGTCGGCTGTCGGGAACGCCGACCTCGAGCAATGTCGGTGAGTACATTGACATCCGGATCAGTGTCAGCGACGGGCAGGCCACGGCGGCACTCGCTCCGTTCAGCATTGCCGTGAATCAGGCGAACCGGGCGCCGGTGATCAGCGGCACGCCGGCGACCAGCGTCGTCGAGACGCAGAGTTACCTGTTCCGGCCGAGCGCAACGGATGCGGACGGCAATGCGCTGGTCTACAGCATCCTGAACCGGCCTGCCTGGGCCAGCTTCAACACGGCCAGCGGAGCGCTCTCCGGCACCCCGCCGGCCGGCTCCGCCGGCACTTACGCCAACATCACGATCCGGGTCAGCGACGGCCAGCTTACCGCGTCGCTGCCCGCGTTCAGCATCGCAGTGCAGCAGGTCGCCACCGGCAGCGCGACCTTGTCGTGGCAGCCGCCAACCACCCGCAGCGACGGTTCTCCGCTGCTCGACCTGGCCGGTTACCGGATCCGCTACGGTACCGCGGTCGGCAACTATCCCAACGTCGTGCAGCTCCCGAACGCCGGCCTGACCACGGCGGTCATCGAGAACCTGGCCCGGGCGACCTGGTACTTCGTCGCGACGGCTTACGACTCGAGCGGGGCCGAGAGCAGCTTCTCCGGCGTCGTGTCGAAGACCATCAACTGACCGGGGCGGCCTCGGCGACGACGCAGGAGCGAGTGCCGGCGCGGAACACGGTGCAGCCCTTCAGGCCCAGGGTCCACGCGCGCCGGAACAGCTCCGCGGTGGCGGCCGGCGGCTGATCCGGCGGCAGCGCGATCGTCTTGGAGATCGCGCCGTCGACCCAGCGCTGCAACGCCGCCTGCATGCGCAGATGATCGACTGCCGCAACCGCGGCGCCGGTCACGAACCACTCCGGTACCGGCGCCACCTCTGGCTGCCGCTCCTGCCACCGGCGCCAGGCATAGTCGGTGACCGTGAACTGCCGGATGCTGCCATCGGGCGCCCGCACGTTGCGTAACCCCTCGAGCGCGAACAGCGGTTCGATGCCGCTGCTGACCCCGCCGGCCAGCAGGCTGATCGTGCCGGCCGGTGCAATGGCCGTCAGATGGCTGTTGCGGATGCCGCAATCGGCGATCCGGCCGCGGAGCTCCTGCGGCAGACCCTGGATGAACGGGCGGGCGAGATAGGCGGCGGCGTCGAAAGCCGGGAACGGGCCACGTTCGGTCGCCAGCTCGGTCGAGCAACGGTAGGCCGCCACGCAGATCGTCTGCATCGCCTGCGCGCCCGCCGCGCGTGCCGCCTCGCTGTCGTAGCGCAGGCGCAGCAGCGCGAGCGCATCGGCGAGCCCGGTGATGCCGAGGCCGATGCGCCGGGCGCCGTGGACGACCGCCCGCTGGCGCGCCAGCGGCAGCAGCGACAGGTCGATGACGTTGTCGAGAAGCCGCGTGGCCACGGCGGCATCCGCGGCCAGCGCCGTGAGGTCGAGCTGCGCCGCGGCGGTGAACGGGTCGCGCACGTAGGCGGTCAGGTTCAGGGAGCCGAGATTGCAGGCGCCGTAGGGCGGTAGCGGCTCCTCGCCGCAGGGGTTCGTGGCGCTGATCGTCTCGCAGTAGCCGAGGTTGTTGGCGGCGTTGATGCGGTCGATGAACAGCACGCCGGGCTCGGCGCTGGCGTGCGCGCTGTCGCAGAGCGTCTGCCACAGTTCGCGCGCGCGCACGACCCGGTGCACCGCGCCGCCGGCGGGGAAGGCCAGCGGCCAGTCGGCATCGCGCTCGACCGCCTCGAGCAGGGCATCGCTGACCAGTACCGAGAGGTTGAAGCAGGACAGGCCGCCGCCGTGGCGCTTGGCCTGGATGAACTCGAGCACGTCCGGGTGATCGCAGCGCAGCGTCGCCATCATCGCGCCGCGCCGGGTGCCAGCGGCCGTGACGGTCCGGCACATCGCATCCCACAGCTCCAGCCAGGCGACGATGCCGGGCGCCGGTCCCTGCGGCGTGGACTGCCCGCGCGGGGCCAGGGTCGAGAAGTCGTGGCCGATGCCGCCGCCCATCTGCATCGTCTGCGCCGCTTCCGCCAGGGCCGCGTGCACGCCGTTGATGGCATCCTCGATCGGGCCGAGCACGAAGCAGTTGAACAGGGTCGTCGCCCGGCTCGCCCCGGCGCCAGCGAGAATGCGGCCGGCCGGCAGGAAGCGGCAGTCGCGCAGCAGGGCGAGGAATCGACCAGCCCAGATTCCGGGATCGCGCTCGACAGCAGCCGCAGCGCGCGCCACCCGCCGCCAGCTATCCTCGAGCCCGGTCTCCGGCGGATCGGCGCCGGGATCGCGGTAGCGCGTCTCCCAGATGTAGCCGGCCAGCCCGCCGCCGGCGGCGCTGGTCATAGTGGCCGGTTGAGTGCGCCGTGCGGCAATTGACGGCGCAGTTCGGCTGGCGTCGCGCGCACGAGATCCTTGCGCAGCTCAGCGACCACCCGCTGCTGCAACGCCGGCGGCAGCGCCTGGCGCAGCTCGCCGAGCACCGCCGGAGCGGCCACCAGGATCAACCGATCGACAGCGCCGGCGCGCGCGGCCGCTGGCATCGAAGAAACGCACTCCGGCGCGGTCGGCGACGACGATGCGAGTGTTCATGAATGGCACCTCCCGCGGCCGGATGGCATCACGCTACTGCACTTCACGGTGCCGAGCAACGGTTTGAGAAGCTGAAGCTGGTACCTGAGAATGCTCAAACATGAATAGCGTCGATCACCGCCTCTGCGTCGCACCGATGCTGGACTGGACCGACCGGCACTGCCGGTACTTCCTGCGCCTGTTCTCGCCGCGCCTGCTGCTGTACACGGAGATGATCGTGGCGCAGGCCGTGCTGCGCGGCGATCGTGCACGACTGCTCGGCTTCGATCCGGCGGAACATCCGCTCGCGCTGCAACTCGGCGGCGCCGATCCGGCGCGGCTCGCGGCCGCGGCGGCGCTTGGTGCCGCGGCCGGTTACGACGAGGTCAACCTCAACGTCGGCTGCCCGAGCGACCGCGTGCAGAACGCCAGCTTTGGCGCCTGCCTGATGGCGCGCCCGGCGCTGGTCGCGGAGTGCATCCGGGCGATGCGCGCGGCGGTCGCCGTGCCGGTCACGGTCAAGTGCCGCACCGGCATCGACGAGCTCGACCACTGGGAGTTCCTGCGCGACTTCGTGGCCGAAGTCGCCGCGGCCGGCTGCGCGACCTTCATTGTTCATGCCCGCAAGGCGGTACTCGCCGACCTGAGCCCGAAGGAAAACCGCGAGGTACCGCCGCTCGACCACGCGCGCGTCTGGCGCCTGAAACGCGAGTTCCCGGCACTCACGATCATCGTCAACGGCGGCCTGCGCAGCGTGGCGCAAGTGGCCGTGCAGCTCGGGCAGGTGGACGGAGTGATGCTCGGGCGTGAGGCCTATCACAACCCGTACGTGCTTGCTGATCTGCACCGGGCGATCTTCGCCGACGGGTTCGAGCCGCCGGCGCCGGCGGCCGTGGTCCGGGCCATGCAGGAATACGCCGAGAGACAGGTGGCCTCCGGCACGCCGTTGCGCGCGATCACGCGCCACCTGCTGGGTCTGTTCAGCGGCCGGCCGGGTGCGCGCGCCTGGCGGCACGCGCTGACCGAGGGCGCCAGCCGGCCCGGCGCGACGCCAGCGTTGTTGGCGGCAGCGCTGGTGTCGGCGACAACCCGCGGCTGACGGGAGCCGGGTCAGTCGTCGGCGCCGGCGACCGGAACGGTGAAGCGGAAGCAGGCACCGGACGACCTTTCCGGCAGCAGCCGGATCGTTCCGCCGTGGGATTCGATGATGGTCCGGCAGATCATGAGTCCAATCCCGAGCCCGGCCTCCTTGGTCGAACCATAGGACTCGAAAATGGTTTCGGCACGGGCGGGCGCGATGCCCGGGCCGGTGTCGGCGACCTGGACTGGCACCAGGGAACGGCGCTCGCAGCCGATCCGGATCGTCAACTGCCGCGACCCGGACGGGACCGACGCCATCGCTTCGATCGCGTTGACCACGAGATTCGCCAGAACGTGTTGCAGCTCAGTCGGCCGGCCGCGCGCCAGCGGCACCAGTTCCGCCGATTCGACGATGGCCTGTACGCCGGCACTGCGCAACTGGATTTCCAGCAGATCCAGCGTCTTGCGGGCCAGCTCCGCGAGGTCGACCGTTTCGAACTCGCGCGTATGGCGCGACAGGAAGCTGCGAGCGTTGGCAATGATGGAGCCGGCTTCGTCGAGGTGCATTGCGATCCGGTCGACCGCATGGGCGAGTTCCGGGCGCTCGCGCAGTTCGCCGGCGAAGCGGTGTCGCAACCCCATCACGTAGCTCTGACAGGCGCTGAGTGGCTGGCCGAGGTCATGTGCCATCGTCATCGCCATCTGACTCATCAGCGACACGCGGCTGGCATGCGCCAGCGCCTGATGCTGTTCCTGCTCGCGCTGCAGGGCCAGGCGCTGAGTCGTTTCGTCCTGGAAAACGACGACGGCTCCGAGCCCATGGCGGGCCAGGGCCGCAGCCACTGCTGACAGGTACCGAATGCCGCGGTTGGATCGCCAGATCACTTCGAAGCGCTCGACCCGGCGCCGGTCGACAGGCAGATGCTGCCTGATGATCCCGGCCAGGGAAGTACAGCCGTCCCCGACGATGGCCCGGGAGGGATCCTGAATCAACTGGTGCAGGTCGCGACGGGTGCTGGCGGCCAGGCAGGTCTGCACCGTACCGTTGGCTTCGATGACCTCGCCTTCTTCGCTGATCACCAGCACGCCGAGCGGAATGTGCGTGAACAGCGCACGGTACTTCTGGCGGGTGTCCGCGGAGGCGAGCTGTGCGGCCTGCCGGCGCTCGATTTCGCGCTGCAGCGTCTCGTACGACCGCCGCAAGTTCAGCGTCCGGCGCTCTACGGTCTGTTCCAGACGCAGATTGGCCCGCCGGATCTGGTCCTCGACGTGCTTGCGATCAGTGATGTCCTGGACGACCCAGATGGAGGCCGAGTCGGCACCGCTGCTGTCGACCATGCGACCCGAAATGAGGCACCAGATCAGCTCGCCGTTCTTCCGCACCATCGGTCGTTCGTGCGTGTAGAACCTGTTGGTGGACAGCGTCGCATACATGCGCCCCACCTCCCGGTAGTCCTCCTCGGTTGCGTAGAGGTCGCGGACCGAGCGACCAGTCAGCTCGCCGGGGGCGTAGCCGTAGATCTCCGCCATGCGGACATTGGTCCAGATGAACCGGCGCTGGCGCATGTAGCTGATGCCAACAATCGTGTTGTCCAGCACCAGCTCGAGCGGCAGGTCCAGCCCGGACGCGGGGATCGCCTGGTCGGCCACCGTGGCGGGATCGGACGATGGCTCGCGGTCGTGACGGCTCGTGTGCACCGCTGAATGATGGACCATGCTCGCGGCGCTGGCCACCGGCCTACGCAATCGCTTTAGGTACTAGGGGGTCGACCCGGATACAGTCACTGCAGGCCGTCCGCCAACATGGGCGAACTGGGGCAGTCTGGCGGCGACGCCGTGAGGCCGTACTGCCACGACAGGAGTTGCTGCATGCTCACCGTTGACATCGACACCGGCGGCACGATGACCGATGCGCTGGTCTCCGACGGGACCAGGCGCTACGCCTGCAAGGTCGACACTACGCCCCACGACTACACCGTTTCTCTGGTCGCGTGCCTCAAAGAGGCGGCGCGGGCGCTGGGGTATGCGAGCGTCAGCGATTTCTTGAGCCGGGTCAGCCTGCTGCGCTGGTCGTCGACCATCACGACCAATGTGCTGGGCGAGCGGCGTGGCTCGAAGGTGGGCCTGCTGGTAACGCAGGGGCAGGAGCAGGCCCTGTACGGTGCCGGGCGCTCGCCGATCATTGGTGAACTGGTGGGCGAGGAAGTCGTCATTGGCCTGCCGCGGAATCCGGCACCGGCCGACATACTGGCCGGCGTCAAACAGTTGCTGGAAGCCGGCGTGCGCCGGATCTGCGTGTGTCTGGCGGATGCCTTCCCGGACAACCGCGCGGAGTGCGCGATCAAGACGGTCATCGAGGACCAGTACCCGGACCACATCATCGGTTCCGTGCCGGTGCTGCTCGGGAGTGACATGGCCCAGCTTCGCCACGATCAGACCCGGGCGCACTATTCGGTGATGAATGCCTACACGCACTCGCAGCTCGCCAACTCCCTGTTCAAGGCCGAGGACCTGCTGCGCGACGAGTATGGCTGGAATGGCGCCCTGTTGATCGGGCACACCAGCGGCGGCGTGGCCCGCATCGGCAAGACCAAGGCCGTCGATACGATCGAGTCCGGTCCGGTCTTTGGCACTTTCGGCGGAGCGCATCTCGCCGGGCTGTATGGCCTGAAGGACGTGATTTGCTTCGATGTCGGCGGTACGACCACCAAGGCCTCTGTGGTGCGCGATGGGGCGCCGGTGTTCCAGCGCGGCGGCAAGCTGATGGACGTGCCGGTCCGGACCTCGTTCGCGATGCTGCGTTCGGCCGTGGTCGGCGGCGGTTCGGTAGCACGCGTCCGCGACGGGGGGCTGGTCCTCGGACCGGAGAGCATGGGGGCAGCTCCGGGGCCGGCGTGCTACAACCTGGGCGGCGATCAGGCCACGCTGACCGATGCGCTGCTGGTACTCGGTTACCTGGATCCGGCGAAGTTCCTCGGCGGTCGCCGGGTGGTGCGCGCGAACCTCGCGCAGGCGGCGATCGAGCGCAACGTGGCCGGGCCGCTCGCGGTCTCCGCCGATGTGGCTGCACTGATGATTCGCGATGAAGCGGTAGCGATCATGAGCGATCTGGTGGGCAGTCTGCTGCGCGAGGCCGGGCTGCAGGCCGGGGCTACACCATTGTTTGCCTATGGCGGCAACGGACCCGTATTCGCCGCCCTGGTGGCTGACCGGCTGGGCCTCCCGGCGGCGTACGCCTTCGATCTGGGGCCGGTGTTCAGCGCCTTCGGATCGGCCATCTCCGATGTCCTGCATCGTTACGAGCGCGGCCTCGAAGGGCCTTGGGCCGCCGGGGATGCATTCGCCGGTGTTGTGCGCCTGCTGCGCACCCAGGCCGAACGTGACCTGCGTGGCGAGGGATTCGATCCGGCGCGGGCCCGGTATACCTGGGAACTGGATCTCGGACCGGTCGAGGCTGAGGCGAGCACGGTCCGTGCGGAATGCGAACTGGCCGCTCCGGGGGCAGTGCTCGACGCCCTGACCGAGGCGGCCGGTGCGGCCGGCCTGGCCGGCCAGGCGACGCTGGCGATCCGACTGCTGACCCGCTTCGCCGTTGGCGCGCACGGTGTGACCCGGCGCAGCGAACGGACCGGGACGCAGGCGGCTGGCCAGCGGGCTGCAAGGTTCGACGGTCGCGACGCGGATGTCGTGCCGGTGTGGTGCTGGGAGTCGATGAACGCCGGCGACCGGCTTGCCGGTCCGGCGCTGGTCAACGGCGACACGCTGACCTGCCCGGTGCCTCCGGGCTGGCGGCTGGCGGTGGATGACTACGGGAATGCCGTGTTGAGTCGCGGGCAGTAATGGTGGGGAGTGCAGCAGTGTACGAACGCATCCGGTTCACCGAATACCTGGATCTCGACCTGAACGACGAGTGCTGGTACTGCCATGACTGCGGCGCCCGGTTGATCGGCGCCCGGGAGAACTACAAGCGTGGCTGCCTGGTCGCGGAGCGCATGCCGGAGGAAGTCCATCGTCCGGTGATTTCCGGCGAATATACGTTCGCTCCGGACTCGGGCTGGATCCGGATCCTCGAGTTCTACTGCCCCAATTGTGCGCGCCAGATCGAGACCGAGTACCTGCCGCCGGGGCACCCCATCACCCACGACATCGAGGTCGACATCGACAGCCTGAAGGCACGCCTCGCCGGTGCCGACCTTGTCATCCGGGACGGCAAGCTGGTCAGCGCGGCGCGCCAGGGAGCGGACTCATGAGCGCACCAGTCGACAGCGGTGCGATCCGGTCGATCGATATCGACGTCGGCGGCACGTTCACTGACCTCGTGCTGACCATGGGCAGCGATCGGATCATCGCCAAGTGTCCGACCACGCCACACGACCTCTCGGTCGGTTTCCTGAATGCGATCGAAGCCGCCGGCGATAAGATGGGCCTGTCGGTCGAGGAACTGCTGCCGCGCATCGACATCATCCGCTATAGCACGACCGTGGCGCTGAACCGACTGCTGCAGCGCCAGGGCCCGCGGATCGGGCTGCTGACCACGGAGGGGCACGAGGACGCCATACTGATCGGCCGGGGGGCACAGTGGACCGACGGCCAGCGGGTGGCCGAACGGCGCAATATCGCGGTGCAGAACAAGCCGCACCCGCTGATCGAGCGCAACCTGATCCTCGGCGTCAGGGAACGCATCGATTCCGCCGGCCGCATCGTCCGTCTGCTGCACGAGGACGATGTGCGCGACAAGCTGCGCCAGCTCATGGACCGCGGCGCCCGCGCGATCGTCGTGTCGTTGCTGTGGAGCTTCATGAACCCGGCACACGAGAAGCGTGTCCGCGAGATCATCCGCGAGGAATACAAGGAGTACCACATCGGCTTCGTGCCGGTGGTCCTGTCGAGCAGCGTGGTCAGCAAGATCGGCGAGTACGAGCGGACCATGACGGCCGTGCTCGACGCCTACCTGCAGCGCTCGATGCAGAACGACATCGGCGCGACCTGGGACAAGCTGCGCGAGCGCGGTTACCGCGGCGCGTTCCTGATGATCCACAACTCGGGCGGTTCGGCCGACATCTTCAAGACGCCGGCCAGTCGCACCTTCAACGGCGGACCGGTGGCGGGACTGATGGGCTCGGCCCATTTCGCCAGCAGGCTCGGTTACCAGAACGTCATCGCCAGCGACATGGGCGGGACCAGCTTCGACGTCGCGCTGGTGGTCGAGAGCAGCGTGCGCAACTACACGTTCCGGCCGGTGATCGACCGGTGGATGGTCAACGTGACGATGATGCAGACGATCTCGGTGGGAGCCGGCGGCGGCTCGATCGCCCGGGTCGACCAGGGGCGGCTGACCGTCGGCCCGCGCAGCGCCGGCTCGATGCCCGGCCCGGCCTGTTATGACCTCGGCGGCACTGAGGCGACCGTCACCGATGCTGACGTGGTCCTCGGCTATATCAACCCGGAGAACTACTTCGGCGGCCGCATGGTGCTGTCCCGGGCGCGGGCCGAGCGGGCGATTCGCGACCGCGTGGCGCAGCCGCTCGGCATCGACACGATCGCGGCCGCCGCGCTGATCCGGCAGGTTGTCGACGAGAACATGGCCGGGGCGATCAAGCGGGAAGTGCACATGCGCGGCTACCATCCGGAGGACTTCGTCCTGTTCGCCTTCGGCGGCGCCGGCCCGACGCACATGAGCGGCCTGCGCGGTGACGTGCCCAAGGCCGTCGTCTTCCCGGCCGCGCCGGTGTTCTGCGCCATGGGCAGTTCGATCATGGACATCGTGCACCTCTACGAACAGAGCCGGCGGATGGTGTTCATGGAGCCACTCACGGAGCGCCTGGTCGTCGACTGTGCGCAGTTCAACGCCACGGTCGAGGCGCTGATCAGCCGCGCCAACCAGGATCTGCAGAGCGAGGGTCTGAACGTGGCCGAGGCCCGCTATTCGCTCGAACTCGACATGCTCTACGGGGGGCAGGTCAACCTGAAGCGGGCAGCGTCGCCCTGTCTGCGCCTGGACGGCGAGGCCGATGCCAGGGCTGTCTACGCGGCCTTCGAAAAGGAGTTCAGCGAGGCCTTCTCGCCCCTGGTCGTGAACCGGCCCGGCGGCGTGTTCCTCGACAACTTCGTGCTGCGCGTCACGGTGCCGACCTGGAAACCGGAAGTCCAGCAGTTTCCGTTGCAGGCCGCCGACCCCGCCGCCGCGCTGCTCAGCCGGCGCCAGTGTTTCTGGCCCGACGCCGGTGGCTGGGCGGAGACGCCGGTCTTCCAGTTCGAGTTGCTGCAGCCTGGCAATGTCGTCATCGGTCCGGCGATCGTCGAGGCCGAGCTGACGACCATCGTCGTGCCACCCGAACAGAAGTTCGTCATCGATCAGCATGGACTCGGCATCCTCGAAGCGGTGACGCCGCCGCCGCCGCGGCGCCGCGTGGCCTCGCGCGTGGCCGTGGCGGCCTGACCCGCGGCCGCACAGGAGACACCTCATGGGCATTCCGACCCTCGAGCAGAAACTGGCGTGGCTGAAGCCGTCACCGGCGACGCCGCGCGAACTCGACCTCGCCGCGCAGTTCGACGCAGCCGCGTTCGAAATCGGTTTTCAGCGGACCAACGACATACTCGACGAGGGCATGGACGTGTTCGTGCGAAGCTGTCGCTGCGCGATGGGCATTGCCGGCGACTCCCTGGTAGCGATCATGACCGCGGCCGGCGACCTGGTGAACGGAAGCTGCGGCACCTACCTGCACGCCGTCATACCGCCGCTGGTGATCAAGTACATCCTGGCCAACTTCGGCGACGAGATCCGCGACGGCGACCTGTGGTTCGCCAACGACGCGGTCTACGGCGGCGTGCACAACCCCGACCAGTTGGTCTGCATGCCGGTGTTCTACGAGGGCCAGCTCGTGGCCTGGACGGCGGCGCTGGTGCACACCACGGAGACCGGGGCGGTGGAACCGGGTGGCATGCCGGTGTCGGCGACCTCCCGTTTCGAGGAGGGCATGAACCTGCCACCGATGCGCATCGGCCGTGACTTCAAGCTCAGTGAGGACATCGTCTCGATGTTCGTCGCCTTCGGTATCCGCGCGCCGTCGATGATCGCGGTCGACCTGAAGGCCCGCTGCACGACGGCGGACCGGGTTCGCACCCGCCTGATCGAGCTGTGCGACCGCGAGGGCGCCGACTATCTGACCGGGCTGTTCCGCCGGATGCTGCAGGAAGCTGAGGCCGGAGCCCGGGCCATGATCGCCCAGTGGCCGGACGGCAAGTACCGCTGCGTGACTTTCAGCGATGCCGTCGGCCTCAAGCAGGGCCTGGTACGAAGCTGTTACATGACGCTGGAAAAGTCGGGCGAGCGCATGTTGGTCGACCTGTCCGAGACCGGCCCGGAGACGCCATCGCCGTACAATGCGCACCCGCAGGCCGCGATCGCCCATTTCTCGAACTACATTTACGAGTACCTGTTCCACGCGCTGCCGATCAGCAACGCTACCTTTGCGCCGATCGACTTCCGCTTCGGCGTGCGGACCTGCCTGAGCCCGGATCCGCGCGCTGCGACCTCCTGCTCGGTGATGATTGCCACCGGGGTGATGAGCGCCGTGCACAACACCTGCGCGAAGGCGATGTACTCCACGTCGTTGTGGCGGCAGAGCGGCGCCTCGATGGGCAATGGCGGCAACGCGCTGGTCCTGGCCGGCCTGAACCAGTGGGGCATGCCGTTCGCCGACATGCTCGCGTACTCGATCAATACCGAGGGCCAGGGGGCCCGGCCGACCGAGGATGGCATGGATGCCTTCGGCTTTCCGTGGTGCGTATTCGGGCGGGCGCCGAACACGGAGCAGGTCGAGAACGAGTTCCCGCTGCTGGTGCCGCTGTCCAATCACTGGAAGGACTCCTGCGGGCATGGCAAGTACCGTGGTGGAGTCGGCACGGTGCAGATGTGGGTCACTCACCGCGTGCCGGCGGTGTACATGATGGCGATCGCTGACAACTCCAAGCTGCAGACGCCACAGCCGCTGTTCGGCGGCTACGCGCCCTGCACTGTTCCCGGCATCGGCATTCGCAATGCCAATGTCAAGAAGTTGATGGCGGACGGCGCCGACGCGCTCGATCTCGACATCCACGACCTGCTGACCAAACGGCCGATCGAGGGGCAGTACGAGATCGAGTTCCAGGGCCGGCCGGTGCGACCCTATGCCGACGGCGACATCCCGACTTTCGCCTTCAGTTGTGGCGGCACCGGTTACGGGGATCCGCTGGACCGCGACCCGCAAGCTGTCGAACAGGATCTGATCAAGGGCGTGCTGTCACCGGAGTCGGCGCGCCAGGTTTACCGGGTGGTCTGGGACGAGTCCCAGCGTCGCATCGAGGCGGCGGCGACCGCCGAATTGCGGGCCGGGGAACTGGCCGCACGCAAGGCTCGCGGCCGCCGTTACGACGAGTTCGAGGCCGAGTGGCTGCAACAGAAGCCGCGCGACGAAATCCTCGTCTACTACGGCACCTGGCCGGACGCACGCGAGGTTGCGCCGCTGTTGCGTGCCTGAGGCAGCGGCGATGTGGCGCCGGCGCATGCAGGACCTGGCGCGCGGCGTCGGCCGGGCGCACCCGCCGCTGTTCGCACCGGTGCTGTTCGGCGTGGCTGCGCAGATCGAGGCGATCAGCGCCGACGCGATGTCCCGGGACGCCACCCGACTGCGCAAGAACGTCAGCGAGCTGCGCCAGATCCTGCATACGGACGCCGTGTTCTGCGCCGCGCCGCGCGGCGCCGAGGCGGCAGTGCTCGCCGCCGCGTGGCCGGATGTCGATGCGGTCCGGTGGACGGCCGATGAGCGCACCGCCGCGTCGCTGGGAGCCGTGCACCAGTGGCAGGCGGATGCCAGCGAGCCGGTGATCGTGGCCGCTCTCACCGGTCCGGCTACGTTGTGCGCACAGTTGCGCGGTGCAGGCGATGGCATCGACGAGGAGACGGGCCTGGACTCTGCGGGCCGGGCGCTGGCCCTGCTGGTACGGCTGTATTGCGAAGCTGGCGTGCATGTCGTGCAGGTGCATGAGGCCCTGCTGCCACCGGCCGCGGCGAGCGATTACTGGAAGGGCGCACTCGGCACTATCGGCAATGTCGCGCGTTTCCATCGCGTGCCGCCGCTGCTGGTCGTCGACCACCCGGGACCGCTGGCGTGGCCGGCGCAGATGGTCGCCGTACCCGCTGCGGCACAGCAGCCTGGACCCCTGCCCCGGCCGCACGGCCGGGCCTGGGAGCGGGTGCCGGCCGAGTGGCCGGTTCCGACCAGCTCGTCGGAGACCGGACGCGTTGTGACGACGGTGGGCGAAGTGCCGGAGCCGACCGGGATCCCGCTGCTGCTGGCCGCGGTGCAGCGCGTGCGGAGTGCCTGGTTTGGATGACCGGTACTGGAACGAAGCGCTGGAGACCCGGCCGTGGGCCGAGGTCGAGCGCTGGCAGGCCGGGCGGATCGAGGCGTGGCTGCCGGCCGTACGTGCCCGGTCGCCAATGTACTCCGAGCTGCTGCGCGACCAGCCGGCCGGGCGTCCGATCCGCTCGCTGGTGGAACTGGCCGAGTTACCCCTGACGACGAAAGACCACGTGCGTGCCGCCCAGGAGGCAGCGACCGATCACGAACCCTTCGGCCGCAACCAGTCAGCGGCGACCAGCGACATCGTGCAGGTGCTGTGTTCTTCCGGCACGACCGGCCGGCCGCTGTATTACGCGCTGACGCGGAGCGACTGCGACACATTTGCCGATGCCATCGCCAATACCTGGTTCACCGCCGGCATCCGTGAAGCGGACATCGTGGCGCACCTGGTCGGCCTGCCGATGGTGGCGGGCGGTCTGCCGTATGCCGATGGCTTCCGGCGCGTCGGTGCGACGCTCGCCTGGCTGGGCGGCTTCGCGACTGAGCGCATACTGACCGAGATGCGCCGGCTGCGCTGTTCGGCGCTGTTGGCTACGACGTCCTTCGGCCAGTACCTGGCGTCGCAGTGGGACTCGGTCGGCCAGCAGACCGGACTGCCGTCGCGGCTGCGTACCGTGCTCTGCGGCGGTGAGCCCGGGCTCGGGCAACCGAACGTCCGCGAACGCATCACCGCCAGTCTCGACATCGGCCAGCTCCGTGAGGTGATGGGGCTGGGCGACGTGCTGCCGGCGATGTGGGCTGAGTGTGACGCCGAGGACGGCATGCACTTCAACGCGCAGCAGTATGTCGCGATCGAGCTGGTCGATCCGGCAACCGGTGCACCGCAGCGCTGGGCCGATGGCGCCGAGGGGGAGGTCGTCTACACGACCTTCCAGCGAGACGCGACACCGATGCTGCGCTACCGGTCACGCGACCACGTGCGCGTCATCGGCACGGAATGCCGGTGCGGGCGCAGCTCGCCGCGAATCCGTTGCATCGGGCGGACCGACGACATGCTGATCTACAAGGGCATGAACGTCTTCCCATCCGCGCTCGCCGACCTGATTCTCGGGCGCTTCGATGACTCGATTGCCATCGACGTGGAAGCGGCTGCGGCCACCCCGACCGCGGAACCGGAGCTGCTCGGCCGGGCCATCGAAGAGGAGGTGCGACAGCGGCTGCAGGTGCGCGTGGCGGTGACGCTGGTCCCGCGCGGCACGATTCCGCGCAGCGCCTACAAGAACTCGCTGCTGGCCGTAAGGCCGCGCGAACCCCGTTAACCGTTGCCGGCGGCCACCTGGCGCAGTTTGCGGAACTTCTTGATCAGTTCGCTGGCCGAGTGCACGCCGAGCTTGCGCATCATCGCGGCGCGGTGCACGTCAATGGTCTTGTGGCTGATCCGCAGGGCGCGCGCCATCTCCTTACTGGTCTCGCCATCCATCAGGCGGCTGAACACTTCGCGCTCCCGCGGCGACAGGCAGCCCAGTTCGGCTTCGATGCGGCGCAGCTCGCTGGCCCGCCCGCACAT
>VGVB01000008.1 GCA_016882265.1 Gammaproteobacteria bacterium | reverse complement strand
CTGCGCAGCGACCGACGGCTTGCGAAAATACTCGCGCAGGTCGATCCCGAGTTCCGGCAGATAGAGCTGGTTGCCCGGCACCAGGAACGGCACCTTCTGCTCGATGAGGCGCTTGCGTTCGTAGGACGCGAGGGTGCGGGTGACGTAGACCACCGGCATCCCGGCAAGTTGTTGCAGCTTGTCCAACTGTCCTCGAACGTTGGCCAGCCCCGGTCGGTCGGCCCGCTGATCGATCGCCAGGAGAATCTGGCGATCCAGGAGCTTCAGTTCCCTGACCTCGAACGCTTCCTGCAAGAAATAGGGCAGCTTGCCAGCGCCCGCCCATGCTCGCACCTTGGGTGCGATTCCCAAGGTTTCATGCAGATACGCGTGGACGGCAACGTCGTCGTCACGCTTGGCGCGGGCTTTATCTAACATAGTGAATGCACGATAACACTAGTCCTGTTATCGTGCAATAGTTTGTTATCTCGATGCCGCGCAAAGCCTCAGGCCCGGAGCGAGACAACGTGACCCGACGCCCACACGAAGCTTCCAGTCGCAATTACAGAGCGGGCCGCGCGTGCGAAGAATGGCCACCCGACCTTGTGCCCTGCACGCCTCGGGGAGGCGCGGCATCCGATATTTCACGAGATGGTGATATTCGCTGTTCAGTGAAGATCAACCCAACCAGACGCCAGCAAGCGACGGGAACCTCAACCCGTCATGCCGCGATCCGACACTTTTCCGCGGGAGTCCGTATCTACAGCCAAGGACCCGACGCGCGTCCCCGTACCCATCGCCAACCAGCCCCGAGGAAACGATCAAGGTGATACCGAACACTTCGTGAGGCGCTTCGCCCGTGCGGCGCTCCTTCCTATCGCGGCTTGCACGCCGCCCGACGCAACGAGGCTGGAGACAGCCCCGACGGGCCGGCTCGTCCCCCTACTCCCACTCAATCGTCGCCGGCGGCTTGCCGGAGATGTCGTAGACCACCCGCGACACGCCCGGCACTTCGTTGACGATGCGCCGCGCGACGACGTCGAGGAACTCGTACGGCAGCCGCGCCCAGTGCGCGGTCATGAAATCCACAGTCTCGACCGCGCGCAGCGCGATGACGTGCTCGTAGCGGCGGCCGTCGCCCATCACCGCGACCGAGCGCACCGGCAGGAACACCGCGAATGCCTGGCTGACGCGGTCGTACAGGTCGTGCGTGTGCAGCTCGTCGATGTAGATCGCGTCGGCGCGGCGCAGCAGCTCGGCGGCGGCGGCGGTGACCGGGCCGAGGATGCGCACGCCGAGGCCGGGGCCGGGGAACGGGTGGCGGAACACCATCTCGCGCGGCAGGCCAAGTTCGAGGCCGAGGCGCCGCACCTCGTCCTTGAACAGCTCGCGCAGCGGCTCGAGGAGCCGCAGGTGCATGCGCTCCGGCAGCCCGCCGACGTTGTGGTGCGACTTGATCACGTGCGCCTTGCCGGTCTTCGCCCCGGCCGACTCGATGACGTCCGGGTAGATCGTGCCCTGCGCCAGCCAGCGGATCCCGGCCAGGCGCGCCGCCTCCTGCTCGAACACCTCGATGAACAGCCGGCCAATGATCTTGCGCTTGCGCTCCGGGTCGGCCTCGGCGCCGAGCGCAGTGAAGAACCGCTCGGCGGCATCGACGCGGATCACGCGGATGCCGAGGTGCCGGGCAAATGTCTGCATGACCTGATCGCCCTCGCCGAGGCGCAGCAGGCCGTGGTCGACGAACACGCAGGTGAGCTGATCGCCGATCGCGCGATGCAACAGCGCCGCGACCACCGACGAATCGACGCCGCCGGACAGGCCGAGCAGCACCGGGTCGGCGCCAACCTGCTCGCGCAGCCGGGAGATGCTGTCGGCGACGATGTTGCCGGCGTCCCACAGCGCGTCGCAGGCGCAGATCTCGCGCACGAAGCGCTCGAGAATGCGCCCGCCCGAACGCGTGTGCGTGACCTCGGGATGGAACTGCACGCCGTAGAAGCGCCGCTGCTCGTCCGCCATCGCGGCGAGCGGCGCGTTGGCGGTCGCGGCAATCGCGACGAAACCCGGTGGCAGCACCTCGACGCGGTCGCCATGACTCATCCACACGTCGAGCTCGTCGCCGGCGGTGTCGGCCGCATCGGCGATGCCGTCGAGCAGGCGCGAGGGCGCGCTGCGGCGCACGCGGGCATAGCCGAATTCACGGTGCGACGATGGCAGCACCCGGCCGCCGAGCTGCGCGGCCAGCGTCTGCATGCCGTAGCAGATGCCGAGTACCGGCACGCCGAGCGTGAACACCGCATCCGGCGCCCGCGGCGGCGCCGCGTCGGTCACCGACTCCGGGCCGCCCGAGAGGATCACGCCGCGCGCGCCGAAGCCGCGTACCGCGGCGTCGCCGGCATCCCACGGCAGGATCTCGCAGTAGACGCCGAACTCGCGCACCCGGCGGGCGATCAGCTGGGTGTACTGCGCGCCGAAGTCGAGGATCAGGATCCGGTGGGCATGGATGTCGGCGGCCGGCGCCGCTGCGCTGGCAGCCATCAGCCGATCCGGTAGTTCGGCGCTTCTTTGGTGATCGTCACGTCGTGCACGTGGCTCTCGCGGATGCCGGCCCCGGTGATGCGCACGAACACCGGCCGGCTGCGGAATTCCTCGACGCTGGCGCAGCCGGTGTAGCCCATCGCCGCGCGCACGCCGCCGCTGAGCTGCTGCAGGATCGCGATCAGACTGCCCTTGTACGGCACGCGCCCCTCAATGCCTTCCGGCACCAGCTTGTCCAGCTCCTCGACCGTGTCCTGGAAATACCGATCGCTGGAGCCGTGCCGCTGGGCCATCGCGCCGAGCGAGCCCATGCCGCGGTAGGACTTGTACGAGGCGCCCTGGTACAGCTCGACCTCGCCGGGCGACTCCTCGGTGCCGGCGAACAGACCGCCGATCATCACCGCGTGCGCGCCGGCGGCGAGCGCCTTGGCGAGATCGCCCGAATAACGGACGCCGCCGTCGGCGATCAGCGGTACGTCGGTATCGGCGAGCGCCGCCGCGACGTTGGCCACGGCCGTGATCTGCGGCACGCCTACGCCGGCCACGACCCGCGTCGTGCAGATCGAGCCCGGGCCGATGCCGACCTTGACCCCGTCCGCGCCCGCCTCGACGAGCGCCAGCGCCGCCTCGGCGGTGACGATGTTGCCGCCGACGACCTGCATGCCGGGATGGGCGCGCTTGATCGCCGTGACCGTCTGCAGCGCGCCGAGCGAATGACCGTGCGCGGTGTCGACGACGATGACATCGGCGCCGGCTTCGACCAGCGCGGCGACGCGGTCGAGCGTGTCGGGTGTCGTGCCGACCGCGGCGCCGACCCGCAGGTGCCCGTGCTCGTCCTTGCAGGCCCGCGGGAATTCGCGCGCCTTCTGGATGTCGCGCACCGTGATCATGCCGCGCAGGCGCCCGGCGTCGTCGATGACCAGTACCTTCTCGATGCGGTGGCGGTGCAGCAGCAGGATGACTTCCTCGCGCGGCGTGTTCTCGCGCACCGTGACCAGCCGCTCGCGCGGGGTCATCACGCGCGCGACCGGCAGGTCGAGCTGCTCCTCGAACCGGATGTCGCGGTGGGTGACGATGCCGACGACCTCGTTGCCGTCGGTCGTGACCGGCAGGCCGGAGATGCCGCGGGCATGGGTCAGCGCGATCACATCGCGGACCGTGGCGTCGGGACGGATCGTGATCGGGTCCTTGATGACACCGCTCTCGTGTTTCTTGACCCGGCCGACCTCGCGGGCCTGGTCCGCGGCGGACATGTTCTTGTGGATGATGCCGATGCCGCCTTCCTGCGCCAGCGTGATCGCGAGCCGCGCCTCGGTGACCGTATCCATCGCCGCGGACACCAGCGGCAGGTTGAGGCGGATACCGCGCGTCAGGCGCGTGGCCAGATCCACTTCGCGCGGCAGCACCGCGGAGTACGCGGGCACCAGCAGGACGTCATCGAAGGTCAGTGCTTCCTGGGCTATGCGCATGCGGCATTATACCGGGTGCCGGTGTTCCGGGCGGCATCGCGGCACTCGCCACCGGGACGGGGAGCCGGCAGCAGTCGCTCGCGGTCCCTTGGCATCGCAGCGGGCTGGGGGCTGGGGCGGCGCGAGCGAGCGCGTAAGTTCTGGCCGCGCGAGCGAGCGAGTGTCCCAGTCCCCAGCCCGCCCTGCTGCAGCGAGCGATGGTTCCCGGCGCCGCCATCACCTGCGTCAGGCTCGAGTCTCGTCCGCGCCGCGTAATGCGGTGGCAGGGAATGCGACACCGGCACTAACATGGCGCATGGGCGAGCGCGACATCTATACCGTCTCGCGGCTGAACCGCGAGGCACGGGCACTGCTGGAGGGCGGGCTGCCGTCGCTGTGGATCGAGGGCGAGCTGTCGAACTTCTCGCGCCCGGCCTCCGGACACTGGTACTTCACGCTGAAGGATGAGGGCGCGCAGGTGCGCTGCGCGATGTTCCGGCAGCGCAACCAGCTCGCCCGAACCGTGCCCCGGGACGGCATGCAGGTGCTGCTGCGCGCCCGGGTCGGCCTGTACGAGCCGCGCGGCGACTTCCAGCTCATCGTGGACCACCTCGAGGAGGCCGGCGAGGGCGAGCTGCGCCGCCGCTTCGAGCTGCTGAAGCAGCGCCTGGCCGCCGAGGGTCTGTTCGACGCGGCGCGCAAGCGCCCGCTGCCGCGGCTGCCGCGACGGATCGGCGTCGTCACCTCGCCGCACGGCGCGGCCCTGCACGATGTGCTGCAGGTGCTGCGGCGGCGCTTTCCGGCCGTTCCGGTCGTGCTCTGCCCGGTGCCGGTGCAGGGCGCCGGGGCCGGCGCGCAGATCGCCGCGATGCTGGAGTTTGCCGGCCGGAACGCCGGCGCCGACGTGCTGCTGCTGGTCCGCGGCGGCGGCTCGCTCGAGGACCTGTGGGCCTTCAACGAGGAAGCCGTCGCCCGCGCGATCGTCGCCGCGCCGGTGCCGGTCGTGGTCGGGGTCGGCCACGAGATCGACTTCACGATTGCCGACTTCGCCGCCGACCTGCGCGCGCCGACGCCATCGGCGGCCGCCGAACTCGTCGTGCCGGACGCCACCGCCTGGAGCCGCGAGCTGGAGGTCTCGCTGCGCCGGCTCAACCTTGCGCTGCGGCGCACGCTGGCCGCCCGCACGGAGGCGCTGCGGCGCAGCGGGCGCCTGCTCGTCCGCCTGCACCCGGCCACGCTGGTCGCCCAGCGCATGCAGCGCCTTGACGAGCTGCAGGGACGGATGGCGCAGGCTGCCCGCGCCGGGCTGGTCCTGCGCGGGCAGCGACTGGCTGCGCTGCGGGCCGGGCTGGCCGGTCGCACGCCGGCGGCTCGCATCGGCCGGTTGCTGCAGACCGCCGATCACGCCCGGGCCCGGCTGGACGCCGCGCTCCGCCACGGTCTCGTCGAACGGCGCGGCCGATTGCAGGCCGGCGCCGCCGCGCTGCAGGCCTTCAGTCCACTGGCGACACTCGAGCGCGGCTACGCGATCGTCAGCCGGGCTGCCGACGGCGTTGTGGTCCGGGATCCGGCCGAGGCCCCGCCCGGCAGCGAGATCGAGGCCCGGCTCGCGCGCGGGCGGCTGCGGGCCCGGGTGCTCCAGGCGACTGTCACCGCAGATGGAACACGGCCTCGCTCCGCGGACTGAAGATCGCCGCGTCGAACCACCGCTGCCACCGCGGGTCTTCGTTGGCCGGCGCCTCCGCCACGTCCGGGGCACTGAACGATGCGATCGACTGGACGAGCAGCCGCAGAGTCTGATCCTCCGCCACCGGCGCGTCTGCCGCACCGCCGAACACCGCTCCGCCGCCCGCGATCAGCGTGTCGATCTCGTCGGCACTGGTCCGTAAGCCGTCGGCGGTCACGATTTCGTCGAGGCGGTTGCCCGGCGCGGAGAACCAGCTTGCGACGCGTACGCTGTCCGCGGTACCCGGGCGCGCGATCAGCAGGTCGGCGCCGGAGCGGCTGAAGGAAAGCTGCGCCCGGTTCAGGCTGGTGAACTCGAGCAGGTCCGGTTCGAGGTCGACCGTCGTGTTGTCGATGTGGTCCGCGCCGTCGCCAGCAGCGAAGCGGTAGACGTCGGCGCCGGCGCCGCCGCGCAACAGGTCGCTGCCGGGGCCACCGCTCAGGATGTCGCGACCGGCATCGCCGCTCAGCGTGTCGCTGCCGTCGCCGCCCTCCAGGAGGTCATTGCCGGGACCACCGTAGCCGATGTCGTTCCCCGCCTGCCCGCGCAGCACATCGGCGCCCTCCCCGCCATCCTGGATGTCATCGCCGGCGTTGCCGTGCAGCAGATCGTCGCCAGCCAGCCCGAGCTGATAGTCGGCGCCGGTGGTTCCGGCCACTGCATCCGCAGCCGCCGTGCCGCTCCAGTTGGCGAGACTGCGGCGGACGTGCAGCGTGAACGTCGTCGCCGCCGACAGTCCGGCCGGGTCGGTCGCCAGCACTTCGATGCCGAAGTCGGCGCTCATGTTCTTCGGCGCTTTGCCGCTGAAGCTGCGGCTCGCCGGATTGAACGAGAGCCAGGACGGCAACGGAGCGCCGCCCGTCAGCCTCGCGCTGAGAACCAGCTGATCCTGCGATTGCGTGTCCGCAAACAGGTTGGCCGGCAACGAGTACGTCCAGCTCACGTTGGCGCGGGTCGCCCGGTGGTCGGGCGGCGTCGCGGCGTACGGCGCCGTGTTCTGCCCGGTTGCGAGGGCCTCGATCTGTGCCGACGACCAGCTCCACGGCAGACCGCCGGCCCAGGTCACGACTTCGTCGATCCGTTGGCCGGAATCGGCGAACTGCCCGAGCAAGGTCAGGCTGCCGCCGGCGAAGTCGAGGTGCAGATCGTCGCCCGCACGAGTCGCCGCTAGATCCGCGAGTTCGATCCCGGATGCGGCGGTGAACTCGATGCGGTCCCAGCCGCCTGCTTCGATCACGGTGTCCGCGCCGCTGCCGGCAGCGAAGACATAGCGGTCGCTGCCGGTGCCGCCGGACAACCGGTCGGCGCCAGCACCGCCGGTGAGCACGTCGTCACCGGCAAGGCCATCGATCCAGTCGATGCCATCGGTGCCGCTCAGGACGTCGTCCCCGTCCGTCCCGAAGCTGCCGACCCGACCGACGTCCAGCAGGAAGTCGTCAGTCGCACTGAGCCCGCCCTGGTCCGTTACCGTGACGCGGATTTCGACGATGCCGCGGTCGGCGGCGCCGGCAATGCCGCCGAGCATCCGGTTCTGCGGATCGAACGATAGCCACGGCGGCAGCGGCGATCCGTCCGCCAGCGTCGCGCTCCAGCGCAGAGCGTCCTGCGACTCGATGTCGCTGAACTGGTTGGCCGGGAGCTGCAGCGACCAGGTGACGCCAGTGTCGAGCGCCTGATCGGCGAGCGGAGCGTTGCGCGCCGGCGCGCCGTTGTCACCACTCACCCGCGCCTCGATCTGTGCCGCGGTGTAGGCCCAGGTCATTCCGTCCCTGCGCACCACCAGCGACTCGATCGCATTGCTGCCGTCCGGATCGGCGAACCAGCCCTCGATCCGAACCGAGCCATCCGTACCTGCGGCAATCAGCAGGTCAGCGGCGCTGCGGCTGAAACTCAGTTGACTGACCTGAGCAACGGTCAGCGGATCCATCACCAGACTGTCCGTGCCGCCACTGTCCACGATCCGGTCATGCCCGCTCGCGATGCCGAACCCCGCGTAGCAGTCATTGCCGGCCTGCCCGACCAGCGTGTCGTTGCCGGCGCCACCGTCGAGAATGTTGTCGGCGGCATTGCCGGTCAGCACGTTGTCGGCGGCCGAGCCACCGAGCGACGCCGCACCGGCGGCGGCGGTCGCCGTCAGGTTTTCGACCTCAGCGTAATCCGCCAGCGAATGTGCATGGCCCGCGGCTCCGACGAAAGCCACCTGCACCGTGTCGTTGCCGCCGCCGGGTTGCTCGACCACCGTATCGCCGGCACCCAGGAGATAGACGTCATCGCCGGCGCCGCCGGTCAGGCGGTTGGCCCCGGTGCTGGTGGAACCATCCAGCCGGTTGGCCAGTGCGTTGCCCGTGCCGGCGATGTCCGCTGCACCACGCAGCTCGAGCTGACCGGCGCCGGCGGGCAGCAGGTAATCGATGCTGGCGACGATCGTGTCGTCGGCGTCTGCACCGATCACCGCATCGCCGCTGTGGTCGACGAGGATCCGGTTCACGCCACCGTTGACCGCGTACATCGTGTCGGCCCCGGCGCCGCCGTCGATGACGAAGCGCGCGGTGAGCTGGCGGTCGGCCTCACGCGCGTCGATCAGATTGTCGAGCGCATTGCCGGTCAGTTGCAGTTGCGTGAAGCTGCCGGAGTACGTTCCGGGCACGTCGTGGAAGATGGCCGCCTCGACATTGGCCGGCAGTGTGTAGGCGAAGGCGGCGACATGGACCGTGTCGTAGCCCTCGTCGGGATTCTCCCAGACCTCGTCGTTCGGCGTGGTGAAGGGATTGACCGACTCGGTGCCGATGTAATAGACGTCGTCCCCGGCGCCGCCGTACAGCCTGTCCCAGGCACCGTCGTCCATGAACGGAAACGTGTCGTTGCCGGCGCCGCCATAGAGTGTGTCGGTCCCGCCGAAGCCCTGCAGCGTGTTGTCGAGGGCATTGCCGGTCAGCGTGTTGCCGTCGGCGTTGCCGTAACCGTCGATATGGAACGGGCCGGTCAGTGTCAGGTTCTCGACGTTGGCCGGCAGCGTCCAGGTCACGCGGCTGTTGACTGTATCGAAGCCGCCGCCCGCGTTTTCCACGATCACGTCGTCCGGGTGGTCAACGGTGAAGGTGTCGTTGCGGCTCCGGCCGGTCTGCGTATTGGCAGCTCCGCCGAGATTGACGACGCGGGCATCGATATCCGGCCCCAGCCAGCGGCTGCCATCGGCAAAGGCGATCTCGTCGAGCGGGCGCTGTACCTGCCCGTTGTAGAAACCCTCGACGCGAATCTGCTCGCGACCGCCGTCGAGAACCAGGACCAGGTCATCGAAGGTCGTGGCTTCCTGGCTCGAGGACAGTGTCCCGACCGATGAGGTCCGGTACAGGGTGACATTGCCCGCTGCGATCCCGGTGTCCAGTTCGATCCGGTTGCTGCCGGCGCTGTCGATGATCTCGTCATATCCCTGGCCGCGACCAAAGCGGCAGGTGTCGTTCCCGGCCTCGCCGTTCAACTGATCCCGGCCGGCGCCGCCCTCGAGGAGGTCATCGCCGTCGCCGCCCTGCAGGAAGTCGCTGCCGTCCTGACCGTGAAGCAGGTCGGCACCGCCGAGTCCGAGCAGGACGTCATCGCCGCCGCGCCCGTCGAGCGAATCGTCGGCGGCCGAGGAACCACGCAGATAGTCGTCGCCCTCGGTCGGCACCATCGCCAGCCGCTCGATATCGGCGAGCCCGAGGACGGCGGGGTCGTCGGACCAGGTGATCCGGTCGATCCTGCGCGCACTGGATTCGCCGACCAGACCGCCGGCCACGGTGATGGCCGGCTCGGCAGCCAGTGAGCCGTCGGCATTGCGCACGCGGATCACCAGATCGCCGTCCGGCTCCGATCCGAACACGAGATCCTCCGGCAGGATTCCGCTGCCGAACAGCAGCGTGTCCAGCTTGTTCACGGACGGGTCGTTGTGCGCGATCGTGTCCGAGCCATCGCCACGCTGGTACAGGTAGGTGTCGTCGCCGCCGGCGCCGTCCAGACGGTCATTGCCGGCACCTCCGACGAGCCGGTCATCGCCCGCGTTCCCGGTCAGGACGTCGTTACCCGCGAGGCCGTAAAGCTCATGGTCGGCTCCGCTCGCGGCGCTGAGTGTGTCTCCGCCCATGGTACCGGTGACGACGATCGCCGCGGTCACGCGGATGGTCAGGTCGAGGTTGCTGCTGAGCCCGCCCGTATCGGTGACCTGCAGCCGGACCGGAACAGTTCCGGCATCGCCAGCCCGCGGTGTACCGGTGAAACGGCGTGTGGCCGGATCAAAGCTCAGCCATCCGGGCAGGGCCGCGCCGTCCGCATTGCCCGCACTCCAGGACAACGAGTCGCCCGCATCCTGGTCGGCGAACACATCCGGTGGCACAGTCCAGTTGAACGGCTGGCCAACGCCGGCGAGCTGTTCAGCGACAGCGGCCACCATGCGGGGCGAATGATTGCCGGTGTTCAGCGCATCGACCTGATCACGATCGAGGCTCGTGCCGTCGGTGAAGTCGAAACGATCGATCGAGCGCTCGCTGCCCAACGACCAGTCCGCTAGCAGCAGTGCGTTGCCCGCATCCTCCGGTCCGATCCGCACGACCAGTCCCGCCGGTGATTCAGTGACAGTCAGCGCCGCTGCCGCGATGCCGGCGCCGAAGCGCACGACATCCTGTGCGCCGGCTGCATCGACGATCACGTCCAGGCCGTCGCCAGTCGAAATCGTGTAGAGGTCATCGCCGGCACCTCCGGACAGGATGTCGTCACCGGTACCGCCGGCGAGGCGGTCATCGCCTGCGCCGGCGTCGAGGGTGTCGGCCGCGCCGCCGCCGACCAGCAGGTCCGTGCCCGCCGACCCGATCAGGAAGTCCGGCCCGGCACCACCGGCGACAAGGCGATCCGCCGCGGCCGCGGCGGCCGTAAAGTCCTGCCGGAATCCCTGCCAGTCGCCGAACTCCCGCAGGTAGGTCGAAGGCTCCGCGCGGTACCAGTTCGTGAGGACGAGAATCTGCGTCCCGGCGTCGAGCCCCAGCTCGCTGCCATCGCGGCGCTCGAACAGAATGTTCCGCGGGCCCAGAGTCGAGACGTTGCACCAGTCCGCTACGTCTCCGGCGTAGGTCAGCAGCAAGTCGTCGCCGCGCCGGAAGCAGCCGACTTCGGCAGCCGTGACTCCCTCCGCCAGTGCCAGTTGGCCATCCACCACCGCACCCGGAGCGAATCGTTCGCGCAACTGCGCCGCAGCGAGCGCCGAACCGTCGGCGAAGCCGAGTGCCGCCAGATGTTCGAAAGTCGGCGTGTCCATGAAGGCATAGTCGGTAGCGGAGTAGTCCACGAAGACGATGCCGTTCGACATCGAGACCCGGACCTGCTCCGGCTCGACGCCGGCCCCGAAGACGAGCTGGTTGTCGCCAGCGGTATCGCTGATCTGGACATTGCCGGCTCCGGCATTCAGCTCGAAGCGGTCGTTACCACCGTCGCCGAACAGACGGTCACCGCCCGCCAGCAGATCGCCGGTACCGGCTTCGAGGACGTCGTCGCCGTCGCCACCCTGCAACTGGTCCTGTCCGGGCCCGCCGCGCAGCGTGTCGTTACCTTCTTCGCCGAACAGCCAGTCGTCGCCCTCCCCGCCTTCGAGCAGATCGTTGCCGGCTCCACCGACCAGCTGGTCGTCCCCGGCGTCGCCATACAACCGATCGTCGCCGCCCAGGCCAAAGAGCAGGTCCGCATCATCGCCGCCATGCAGGATGTCGCGGCCGGCGTTCAGCGGGTCGTCATCACTGACGTCGTCGCCGACCAGATAGTCCGCGCCGGCTCCGCCATCGAGACGGTCGTCGCCGCGCCCGGCATACAGCTCATCGTCGCCTGCGCCGCCGACCAGGCGGTCGTTGCCGCCGTTGCCATACAGCGAATCGTTGCCGGTGCCGCCGTCGAGCAGGTCGTTACCGGGGTCGGCGAGTGCCGGCGATCCGGTGCGCCCCGGATGATCGTCACCGAACAGGACATCGTCGTCGTCGTCGCCATCCAGGCGGTCGTCACCGCCGCCGCCGTACAGCGTGTCCGCACCGGCGTCGCCGGAGAGCAGGTCGTTGCCGTGCAGCGCGATGGGCGTCGTACCATGGTTGGCCTGCAAGGCACGGGTGCCCGCCGGCACGAACAGCGTGTCACCCTGGAGACGATCGTTGCCGGCGCCTCCGCCGAGCAGATCGTCGCCGCCGCCGCCGAGCAGGATATCGTCGCCGTCGCCACCTTCGAGCAGGTCGCGACCCGGATGGTCCACGTCCTCGATCCACTGGCCGCTGAAGCTGTGGACCGGATCGAGGCCGACGTTCAGCAGGTTGGTCCCGAGCGGCGCATCGAGGCGCGAGTCTCCGCCCAGCACGTCGTTACCCGGACCGCCGAACAGCAGGTCGTCATCCGGACCGCCGTATAGTTCATCGGCGCCGTCGCCGCCATCGAAGAAGCCGTCGCCGGCCTCGCCCGAAAGCACGTCGTCACCGCCCTCGCCGTACAGCCGGTCGTTGCTGGAATTGCCCGGGATCCGCACCCAGCTCACGTCGCCGAAGCCGGCGTCCTCGCTGCCGCGCCCGGAATCGAGCAGGATGTCGTTGCCGTCGCCACCGAACAGGACGTCATCGCCGGCGCTGGCCTCGAGCCAGTCGTCACCGCCGTTGCCGATCAGCGTGTCGCGGCCGGCGATGCCGATCACGTTGACCCAGCGCGTCCCGTCGTAGTAGCGATCGTCGAACAGATAGTCGTTCCACGGCCCGCCGCTGATGCGGCTGTCGCCGACCCCGCCGTAGGCGCCGATGGAGATCAGGCCCTCGGCCGGTGGCGCCGCCGAGATGTCGATGTCCTCCGCTCCGATCAGCGCGGCATCGCGCAGCGCCGGACTCTCGTACCAGGTCTGGTACCAGCCGCCCCAGACGAGGCCGTTGTGCGGCCCGTCGCCGTCGGCGAAGTACAGCGCCGCACCGGCCGGCGGTCCCGGCGGCTGCGCCACAGCCGGACCCGGCAATTCGAATCCGAGTTCACCGGATTCGAAGTCCGCGACCTGAATGCGCCCACCGCCAACGAGGCGGATGTCGAGATTCGGTCCCGCGAGGGACCAGCGATCGCCAGCGGTCGACAGCCACGCGCCGGCCGTACCCGGAATCGGCGTGAGGTCGCCGCTCAGTACCTGCGTGCCGGCGGTGCCCAGCACCTGGATGGAGCCGAGCCCGTCCGCGTCGTGAATCGCCGCGGCATTGCCGTAGCCATCGGTAACGACGTAGGTGTCGGTGCCGACACCGCCATCGAGAATGTCGAGCCCGGGGCCGGCAATCAGCCGATCGTCGCCCGGACCGCCGCTCAGGCAATCGTTGCCGGCAGCGCCGTCGAGTACGTCGGCGCCGCTGCCGCCAATCAGCAGGTCGTCGTCATCACCACCGGCAAGCTGGTCGTCGCCAGAGCCGCCCCAGAGCAGGTCGCGCCCGGCTCCGCCATCCAGTGAATCGCCGACCGGGCTGCCGATCAGCACGTCGTTCCGGGATCCGGCAATCAGTTGCAGCGGTGTGGCCCCGTCGCTCGCCACGTACCAGTCCGTCGTCGACGGCAGCCACTCGAGCACGGCGTAGCGGTCATCACCCTCCATCTGTTCCGCAAGCGCACTGGCCAGTCGCTGTCCGCCCGGCGCGTCGGAGGCTGGCAGCGCCAGATGCACGCCGCCGGCGACCGGTGTCGCAACGGGCGCCACCTCGCCCGCGGGCGCCAGCATGTAGCGGTCCATCACCGCGGCCACGAGCCCCTCGGTCAGCGCCTCCGGGCGGCCAGTACCGCCGAGCGCCTGCAGGTCGAGCGCGAAGCCGTGCAGCGCGCCGTCAGCATGGCGTTGCAGCAGCATGCGCAGAAAGTCGCGGCGCTGGTCATCGTCAATGGAGGCTGCATAGAGTGACTCGTCGAACAGCAGGGGGCCGGCGGCCGGCAGTCCGGCCAGCGCCCGGCGGAAGTCCTCGTCCATGATCGTTGCCGCGTGCAGGTCGATACCATGTCGCTGGAACGGACTGAGCGGGCTGTCGCCGAGATCGATTTCATGAGCCGTGCCTTCGATCGTCGGCAGCCAGCTCAGGAATCGCTCGAGCACTTCACCCGTGATCGATAAGCTGGTCACGTTGGCTTCGCGCGCTGCGAAATCGCGGTCCGGATCGAAGACCAGCAGGTCGTCCGCATTCTGCAGCCCGGGTGTGATCAGCAGCGCGAATCGCGCCAGATCGGCGGTCCACTCCGCGGCACTGCCCTGGGCCGAGTACTCGAACGGCGCGGGCGCGAACACGGTCGCCGGGTGGTCGAACCACACCGCCATCACCGAGGCCAGCCCGCCGCCGAGCGAGTGGCCGGTAAACGAGATGTTTTCGGCCGGTACACCGGGGAAGTCCCGGCGCACCATTGCGTAAACGACCGCGGCCTGAGTCAACTGCGATGGCAGAGGCTGACCGCTGACGCCGAAGAAGCCCGACAGCAGGTCCGGATTGAAGCCGCGATCCGTGCCGGCGTAGGCGATCACGATCTCGCGTTCGCTGCCGGTGCCCCGCGTATAGATTCCGTACTTGAAACCGAGGAACAGCCAGGGCGGCAACCCGACCTCGTCGGCGGTCCAGCCCTCGACGACCAGACGGTTGCCCGGTGCGGCGCCGTACACAGCCGCCGACATCGCTGCATATTCTTCGTTCGTGACCATGACACCCTCCGTAGCGGTTGCTGGCGGCCTTCATGGCCACCGTGAGCGGCGATCAGCGTCGCCAGGCCCTCGAGCGATCGCGTGAAGAACTGATGTAGTGCAGGCCGAGACACCAGGCCACCACGCACAGCGGCAGCGCGAGGAAGCCGTAGATCGCCAGCCAGGGGAGCAGCGGGTTCTTCATGATGGCGGACGCCACGAACGGTCCGACGAAGCTCACCAGGAATACGACATTCGCCACGGCCAGCATCCGTTCGCCGCGCCGCAGCCGCTTCTCACAGCCGGGCAGCACCGCCGGCGGAATCAGCCCATGCCGCCACCATATCCAGGTCGGAACGGCGAGGCCGACGATGCCAGCGACGTAGTACCCGGCGGACAGGGAACCCAGTGCCAGTACGGGCCATATCTGCGACAGCCGCGTGAACAGCAGGGTCAGCAGCGTGCCGCAGGCCAGTACGGTGACGGTTCCAGCCGTGACCAGGATCGCAACGAACACATTCAGACTGCGCAACATGGGCTCTCTCCCCGATTGGCCATCGATGCCGATGCTCAGCGCTCGCGTACGCTTTCTTGCAGGTGCCGTGACAACAGCGACAGCACGTAGTCGAGCAGACTGCGGCGGCCGGTCAGGATTTCCACGCTGACGGCCATTCCGGACGTCAGCGCGACCGGCCGGCCCTCGGCTTCCAGCACCGCGCGTTGCGGCCGGACCCGGGCGACATACACCGGACCGAGTTGCTCGTCCGGAGTCGCGTCTTCGCTGATCGCGACGATCTGCCCCGGGAGGATTCCGTAACGGGTGAATGGAAACGCCTCGACCTTGATGCCGGCCGCCTGACCTTCGCGGACGAAACCGATGTCGCGGTTGAGGATCCGGGCCTCCACCTCGAGTGGTTCGCCCGCCGGGACGATGACCAGCAGCGGCTGTCCGGGCCCGACGACGGCGCCGATCGTGTGTACGGCAAGCTGCTGCACTTCGCCTCCGACCGGTGCCACCAGCGCCTGTTGTGCAACCAGCCGCGCGGTCCTGAACTGCTGCTGCCAGGCTTCTGCCACGAGCTGCTCGAGTTCCGCGATCCGCTGCAGTGTCGTGCGCCGCGTGCCGGATTCGAGCTCGCGTCGCTGACTGGTCAGCTCGGCGATCGCGGCCTCGATCGAGGCCAGCCCGGCGCGCGCGGCCGCGAGGTCCTCTTCCACTGCAATGCGCTGCTGCTCGAGCTCGACATGCTGCAGCCGCGGCAGCAGGTCGCGCTCGGCCAGCTCGCGGACCGCTGCGGTCCGCCGCGCCACCAGCGGCAAGGTCCGCTCCAGCTTGCCGACCTGGCGTCGCGTCGCCTCGCGGTCGGCCTCACGCCGGAGCATGGCCTGCCGGTTTGCCGCCCGCCGGCTCTGATACTCCGCAGCGGACTGTTCGAGGATTGCGCGCTGCAGCGCCGGCAGCTCGCGCACGCCGAGCCGCGACCCGGGCTCCGCGGAGGCGGCCCCGAGCCAGTGGAGGAAGGCGCGCTGGCGGGCCAGCTCGAACTCCATACCCTGCAGGCGGACCTCGCTGGCGGTCCGGTCGGCCTCCGCCAGCGCCGGGTCGAGCTCGATCAGGACCTGGCCCTGCACTACCTGCTGGCCATCACGGACGTGGATCGCGCGTACGGTTCCGCTGCCGGGCGACTGGACCGTCCGGACATGACCGGCGGGCAGCAAACGTCCGGGCGCGACGGCGACGATATCGACCCGCCCCGCGCTGGCCCAGGCGACCGCGGATACACAAAGGCCGGCGATCGTCCACAGCACGGCCCGGCCGGCGGGCGCTGGCGGAGTGTCCCGCAGTTCGAGCGCGGCCGGCAGGAAGGCGAGCTCGTCGCGACGGTCCGCGGCCCGTTGCGCCCGGCGCCGCGTCAACCAGTCCTGGATGCAGCGGATCTGCATCGCTCAGGCCGCCTGGTCCTGGTACAGCAGCGCATACGGCCCGCGCCGCGCCACCAGTTCGTCGTGCGTGCCCTGCTCGGCCAGAACGCCGCGATCGAGCACCAGGATGCGCCGCGCCGCGCGCAGCGCCGACAGCCGATGGGCGATGATGAACACGGTCCGGCCACGTGCGATCGCGCGCAGGTTGTCCTGGATCACCCGCTCGGACTCGTAGTCCAGCGCACTGGTGGCCTCGTCGAGGATCAGGATCCGCGGGTTGGTGACCAGCGCCCGCGCGATGGCGATGCGCTGGCGCTGGCCGCCGGACAGATTGGCGCCGTGTTCCCCGATGAGCGTGTCGTAGCCCTGCGGCAGCGCGACGATGAAATCGTGCGCACCGGCGAGCTGCGCCGCGCGCAGGATCGCCTCCAGCGGCAGGCCCGGATCGGCGAGTGCGATGTTGTCCCGCACCGAGCGGTGGAACAGCCGGCTCTCCTGCGGCACGACGCCGACCTGCCGCCGCAGCCACGCCGGGTCGGCGAGCGACAGGTCGGTGCCGTCAATGCGGACCCGCCCGCGCTCCGGGACATACAGCCGCTGGATCAGGCGCGCCAGCGTGCTCTTGCCGCAGCCCGAGCGCCCGACGATGCCGATGATCTCGCCGGCGGCGACTTCCAGCGACACGTCGCGGAGCGCCTCCGGCTGGCCCGACCCGTAGCGGAACGTGACCTGCTCGAAGCTCACCCGGCCGGCGATCGGCGGCAGGTCCGTGTGGACCGGACCGCTGCCGGGCTCAGCCGGCAGGTTCAGGATCTCACCGAGCCGGGCGAGCGAGATGCGGGCCTGCTGGAACTCCTGCCACAACTGCACCAGTCGCAGGATCGGCCCGCTGACCCGCCCGGCCAGCATGTTGAACGCGACCAGTTGGCCGACGCTGAGCTGCTGATCGATGACCAGGCGGGCGCCGAGCCACAGGATCAGCACGGTCGTCGTGCGGCTGACGAGCGCCGCGCTCTGGGCCGCGACGTTGCCGAGGTTGGTCGCGCGCAGTGAGGCCGCGACGTAACCGGCGAGCTGTTCTTCCCAGCGTCGCTGCATGTGCGGCTCGACGGCCAGCGACTTCACCGTCTCGGCGCCGGCGACGGCCTCGACCAGGAACGACTGGTTCTCGGCACCGCGCCGGAATTGGTCGTCGAGCCGGTGACGCAGCAGCGGCGCCACGATCGCCGCCAGCGCGCCGTACAGCGGCAGGGTCGCGAGCACGACCCAGGCAAGGGCCGGGCTGTAGGCGAACATCACGACGAAGAACACCACCGAGAAGAACAGGTCGAGCAGCAGCGTCAGCGTCGCGCCGGTGATGAAGTTGCGGATGCCCTCGAGCTCACGGACCCGGGCGACGATCGCGCCGACCGGACGCGACAGGAAGAACGCGACCGGCAGGTCCTGCAGGTGCCGGTAGAGCTGCGCGCCGAGTTCCACGTCCACCCGGCCGCCGGTGTGCGCGAACAGCCAGCTCCGCATACCGGCGAGCAGCACCTCGAACACGACGACCAGCAGCAGCCCGAGCGCGAGCACGTCCAGCGTCGCGAGACGCTGGTGGACCAGCACCTTGTCGATCACGACCTGGAAGAACAGCGGCGTCACCAGCGCCAGCATCTGGATGCAGAACGAGGCGAGCAGCACCTCCGCCAGCAGCCGCCGGTAGCGGCGCAGCGCCGGGAGGAACCAGCCGAGGCCGAAGCGTTCGCCATCACCGGCCAGCGCGCCGCGCCGGGTGACGAGGAGCAACGACCCGTCCCAGGACTCGCACAGCCGCTGCCGGTTCAGGGTCGTCGGCCGGGACTGGCCCGGAACCTGGAGCAGGACCTCATCGCCGGCGACCGCGGCCATGACGGCGAAGCCGCCGTCCCGGAGCGGCACCAGGGCTGGCAACGGCAGCCGACCGAGCCGGGCCCAGTCGCAGTGAATGATGCGGCTCTTCAGGCCGAGCCCGCGCAGCGCGCGCCGGATCTCGCTCAGCCCGAACGGCTGGCCGGGCATCCCGAACCGGTGCCGCAACCCGGCCGGCTCGGCCGCGACGCCGTGGCAGCGCGCCAGCAGCACGACGCCCAGCAGGCCGGTATCGGTGCTCGTCTCCAAGAACAGGCCTCCCGGGCAGGACCTCCTGCCGCGGGAGCCAAGCTACCGGTTCAGCATGTGGCGGATGGTGTGCAAATCTGCCGGGTTCAGCGAGGAATCCGCCGGTGCCGGGCCGGTCAACGCCGCGAGTGCCGCTGCACCCGCTCGCGCCGCCGCCGCTGCCGCGGCGTCAGCACGTTGCGCCGCCCGGCGTAGGGGTTGCCCTCGGTGCGGAACTCGATCCGCACCGGCGTGCCGGCCAGGCGGAAAGCCTCGCGGAAGCAGTGCATCAGATAGCGCCGGTAGTCCTCCGGCGTGCGCTCGGCCTGCGCGCCGTGCACGACAATGAGCGGCGGATTGCGCCCGCCCTGGTGCGCATAGCGCAGGCGGATGCGGCGCCCGCGCAGCAGCGGCGGCTGGTGCCGGCTGATCGCCGCCTCGAGGACGCGGGTCAGCTCCGGGGTCGGCAGTTCGCGCATCGCCGCCGCATAGGCCCGGCGCACCGAATCCATCAGTTCGCCGACGCCGCTGCCGTGCAGCGCCGAGATGAAGTGTAGCGGCGCGAAGTCGAGAAAACGCAGGCGCTCGGCCAGCTGCTCGCGGATCCGATCGCGCTGCTCGGCCGCGACGTGGTCCCACTTGTTGACCGCGATCGCGAGCGCCCGGCCGCGCTCGGCGACCAGGCCGAGCAGCGTCGCGTCCTGCTCGGCGACCGAGTCGCGCGCGTCCAGCACGCCGATGACGACGTGCGCACCGTCAATCGCCTGCAGCGTCCTGATCACGCTGAACCGCTCGACCCCCTCTTCGACCCTGGCCCGGCGCCGCACGCCGGCGGTGTCGATCAGCACGTAGGCCTGGCCGTCGCGCTCGAATGGCACCGCGACGGTGTCGCGCGTCGTGCCGGGCTCGTCGAAGGCGACGAGGCGATCCTCGCCGAGCAACCGGTTGATCAGCGTGCTCTTGCCGACGTTGGGCCGGCCGACCACGCAGACCCGGATCGCGTCCGTGGCCTGCGGCGCGGGCGCGGTGGCCGGAAACTCCCAGCCCGCCAGCACCCGTTCGAGCAGATCCGCGACCCCGCGGCGGTGCGCGGCCGAGAGCGCGAGTGGCTCGCCGAGCCCGAGCGCGTGGAACTCGGCCACCGCGAGCACCGGATCGCGGTCCTCGCTCTTGTTGACCGCGACCGTCACCGGCCGGCCGCTGCGGCGCAACACCTCGGCCACGAAGCGGTCGGCACTGACGAGACCCTGCTGGCCGTCCACCAGCAGCACGACCCGATCCGCTTCCTCGACCGCGCGCAGCGTCTGCCGCGCCATTGGCTCCTCGACGCCGCGCGGTGACTCGACCAGACCGCCGGTATCAACGACGATGAAGCGCGCCTCGCCCGACTGGCCAAAACCGTACTGGCGGTCGCGGGTCAGGCCGGGCTCGTCCGCGACCAGCGCGTCGCGGGTCCCGGTCAGCGCGTTGAACAGCGTGGACTTGCCGACGTTCGGCCGCCCCACGAGCGCGATAACGGGCAGCATCGGGGCGACCAGCGGGCGCAGATCACCCGCTGGCGCGGGGTCGCGTACGCAGTGCGTGGGCGGCGCCGGAGTCGGACTGCACCAGCCACAGATCCCCGGCCGCCACCGGGCGGTTACTGATCCGGCTGCCGCCGGCTTTGGCGCGGCCGACCACCGCGCCGGTCGCCGTGTCGAGCCAGTGCACGTGGCCCTCGAAGTCGCCGACCGCGAGCAGCTCGCCATTCACCGCCGGCGCGGACAGCGCCCGGTTCAGGAACTGCGCCTGGCGCCAGACCTCGGTGCCGTCGCGGCGCCGCAGCGCGACGACCGTGCTGTCGGCGAGCGTCACGTACAGCTTGTCCTCGTCCGCGGCCAGTCCGCGATGGCTCGAGAGTTCGCGCGCCCACCAGATCTGGCCGGACTCCAGCGCGAGCATCGCGACCCGGCCCTGGAAGCCGACGACGAACACGTCCTCACCGACGACGGCGACGGTCGAATCGATATCCACCAGCCGTTCGATCTCGGTGCGACCTTTGGCCGGAGCGACCGTCGCGGTCCACAGCAGGTCGCCGCTCGCCAGCGCCAGCGCGGCCACGCGGCCGTTGTCGAAGCCGGTCAGCACGAGGTCGCCGTGGATCACCGGCCCGCCGCTGCCACGCAGGGTCAGGCGCGGCACCGGCTGTTCGTAGTTCCAGGCCTCGCTGCCGTCGGCCGCACGCAGTCCGCGGACTCGCCCGTCCACCGTCCGCACCACGACCAGCCCGCCGCCGATCGCCGGCGCGGACAGCACTTCGCCGCCGACCGTCACCCGCCAGCGCTGGCTGCCGGTCGCGGCCTCGAGCGCCACGACGTCGCCCGCGACGGAGCCGGCCGCGACCAGGCCTTCGCCGATCCCGGGCCCGCCGCCGAACGGCAGCTTGCCCGAGTAGCGCCACTTCGCGCGGCCGGTGGCGAGATCGAACGCCTCGATCGCGCCGCCGTAGCCCGCGACATAGGCGACCCCATCCGCGACCGCCGGGCGCAGGCCGAGGCGCAGCACTTCTTCGCCACCACCGCCGCCGCCGCTCCAGGCGCGCGCGACGTCGATGCGCGCGCTGAACCCGACCAGCTCGGCCGGCGGATCGATATCCTTCTCCTTGCCCTTGCCGCAGGCCGCGAGGACTGCACACAGCAGCAACAGGCCCGTCTGTCTCGTGATGCGCATCGCTCACTCCACCTTCTGTTGCGCGGCCAGCGACTCGATCTTCAGCGCCAGCAGCTCCGGGTCGACCTGGCCGCCGGCCGCGGCCTGCTGCGCCTGCTGGTAGGCGGCGAGCGCCCCGGCCAGGTCGCCGCGCGCCTGCAGCACATCGCCGCGCAGCTCGGCCACGCGCGCTGCGGCGGCCGCCGGTTTCGCGCCGTCGAGCGTGGCCAGCGCGGCGTCGTACTGACCCTGCGCAAGCTGCACGCGCGCGAGGCGCAGCCGGGCGACCAGCGCCAGTTCCGGGTCGCGCGAGGTATTCATGACGCTGCCGAGACGATTGGCCGCCTGCGCCAGCACGCCGGCCTCGACGTCGAGCCGCGCCAGCACCAGCGTCGTCTGGTCCGCATAGGGTGTATCGTCGTACTCGCCGGTGATTTCGCCGGCGATGCGCACACCTTCATCGCGGGCATTGCGTTCCAGCGCCGCGAGCATCGCGGTGAAGCGCTGCTCCGCGGCCAGCGAGCGTTGCTCGTGATGGCCCTCCCACCAGCGATAACCGTACAGGCCGCCGAGTCCGAGTGCGATGCCGCTGAACAGCCACAGCCAGTTCTCGCGCAGCCACTGGCGCAGCAGCTCGGCCTGTTCGCGCTCGGACAGATATTCGTCGACCATCCCTTACTCCAGCAGCGCGCGCAGCCGCGCCGGCAGTTCGTCCCAGGCGCAATCCTGCTGCGGGCCCGCGCCGCGCAGATCCTTGAGCGCCGCCACACCGCGCGCGACCTCGTCATCGCCGAGGATCAGGGCCAGCCGTGCACCACTGCGGTCCGCGCGCCGCAACTGCGCCTTGAAACCGCCGCCACCGAGGTTCACCTCGACCGTCACGCCTGGCAGCGCTGCCCGCAGCCGCTCGGCCAGCGGCAGACCCGCAAGCAGTGCGCGCTCGCCGGCCAGCACGACATAGACCCCGGGCGGGCCCGGCGGCGCCGCGATGCCGCTGGCCTGCAGCAGGCTGACCAGTCGTTCGACACCGAGCGCCCAGCCAACCGCCGGGGTCGGCTCGCCGCCGAGCTGCGCGACGAGGCCATCATAACGTCCCCCCGAGCAGACGGCATCCTGGGCACCGAGCGCGGTCGTGGTCCACTCGAACACGGTGCGCGAGTAGTAGTCGAGCCCGCGCACCAGGCGTTGGTCGATGGTGAAGTCGATGCCGCCGGCCGCGAGCAGTTGCTGGAAGCGTTCGAAGTGCTCGCGCGAGGCCGGATCGAGGTGCTCGGTGAGCGCCGGCGCACCGGCGACGATTGCGGCCAGCGCCGGGTTCTTCGAATCGAGGATCCGGAGCGGGTTGCCGTCGAGGCGCCGCAGGCTGTCGGCGTCGAGCTGGTCGCGGTGCCGGGTAAAGTAGTCGACGAGCTGCGCGCGGTATTCGCGCCGCGACTCCGGCGTGCCGAGCGAGTTGATCCGCAGCCGCAGGCCGCCGAGGCCGAGCCGCTGCCACAATCGCGCCGACAGCAGGATCATCTCGGCGTCGATGTCCGGGCCCTCGTAGCCGAAGGCCTCGCAGTCGATCTGGTGGAACTGGCGGTAGCGGCCCTGCTGCGGCCGCTCGTGCCGGAACATCGGCCCGCTGGTCCACAGCCGGTGCCGCTGGTTGTGCAGCAGGCCGTTCTCGATCGCCGCGCGCACCAGTCCGGCGGTCGCCTCGGGACGCAGGCTCAGGCGGTCGCCACCGCGGTCCTCGAAGGTGTACATCTCCTTCTCAACGATGTCGGTCTGTTCGCCGATCGAGCGCTGGAACAGGTCGGCGTGCTCGACCAGCGGCACGCGCATCTCCTGGTAGCCGTACGCGGCGAACAGCTCGCGCGCCTGCCGCTCGACGAACTGCCACAGCGGCAGCGCCGCCGGCAGCAGGTCGTTCATGCCGCGCACCGCCTGCAGGGTCCGGCTCATCGCTCAGCCTTCAGCAGCCGGCGCGGCCGGCCATGGCGCCGCGCTGGCGGAATTCGCGCGCTTCATTCCGGAGTCGGCGCGGTCTGGGCGTCGAGTGCGCGCCGCTGCGCGGATTCGGGAAACTCCTGCCGCAGGCGCTCGGCGAAGGCCAGGGCGGCGCGGGCGGCGCCGAGCGACTTCTCGACCTGATAGCCGAGCAGCAGCACCTCGGCGGTCACCGGGGTGGAGTCGAGGAAGCGCTGCACGAAGGCCCGCGCCGACAGGTAGTTGCCGCGTTCGAAGGCGACGCCGGCGAGCTGCAGCAGAGCCTCGGCGTGGTTCGCGCGCAGCGCCAGCGCCTGGCGCAGATAGGCTTCGGCCTGCTCGAGCCGCCCGGCGCCGCGGGCGCAGACACCGGCGTTGGTATAGGCCACCTCGGGCGTGCGATACAGCGGATTCCGCGCCGCGCTGACGAACATCGTCTCGCCGCGCTGCTGGTCGCCATTGCGGCACAGGAATGCGCCGAGCGCGTTCTGCGCCTCGGGGTGGCTCGAATCGGTCTTCAGCGCCTGGCGGTAATGGCGCTCGGCGCGCCGGTTGTCGAGCAACCGCTCGTACACGAGTCCGGCGCCGATCTGCACCGCGACATCGCGCGGGTTCTGCAGCAGCGCCCGCTCGATCTTGTCGCGGGCGACTGCGAGCTGGCCGAGCTTCAGGTATTCCATCGCCAGCCGCGTGTTGATGCGCGCCGCTTCGATGCGCGGATCCGCCGGGCTGGTGTCCTGCGCCGCGGCCGCGAGGCAGCAGCACAGGCCGAGCAGCGGCCACCAGCCCGCGCGCTTCATGCCGGCACCGCCGCGCGCCCGGCGCGCTCGCCGAGCCGGACCTGGGTCCGGTCCAGCACCCGCCCGCGCAACTGGCCGCAGGCCGCATCGATGTCGTCACCGCGCGGCCGCCGCACGGTGGTCGTCAGGCCGGCACGGACCAGCTCGTCGCGGAACCGCGCGACGACCGCCGGCGGCGAACGCCGGAACGAAGTGCCGGGGAACGGATTGAACGGAATCAGGTTCACCTTGGCCAGATGACCGCGCAGCAGCGCGGCCAGTTCCCGGGCCAGCGCCGGCTGGTCGTTGACGCCGTCGAGCAGCGTGTACTCGAAGGTGATGCTGCGGCCATTCTGGCGCTCGAGGTAGTGCCAGCAGGCCGCCAGCAGCCCGGCGATCGGGTGCAGCCGGTTGATCGGCACGAGCCGGTCGCGCAAGGCATCGTTCGGCGCGTGCAGCGACACCGCCAGCGCGACGTTGCAGTCCTGCGCGAGCCGGTAGATCTGCGGCACCAGGCCCGAAGTCGACAGCGTCACCCGGCGCCGCGACAGGTCGTAGCCGAGGTCGTCGAGCAGCAGGCGCAGCGCCGCCAGCACGTTGCGGTAGTTGGCGAGCGGCTCGCCCATGCCCATCAGCACGACGTTGGTGATCAGCCGCGGGCCGTCCGGCCAGCGGCCGAGCTCACGGTTGGCCAGCCACACCTGGCCGATGATCTCGGCCGCGGTCAGGTTGCGGTTGAAGCCCTGCCGCCCGGTCGCGCAGAACGCGCAGTCGAGCGCACAGCCGATCTGCGTGGACACGCACAGCGTGCCGCGATCGGGTTCCGGGATCCAGATCGTCTCGATGGCCTGCTCCGCGGTCGCGGCACCGGGCATGCGCAGCAGCCACTTGCGCGTGCCGTCGGCCGAGGCGCTCGCCCGCAGAATTTCCGGGACGCGGACCTCGGCCGTGCCCGCGAGCGTGGCGCGAAAGTCCTTGGCCAGGTCGGTCATGTCGGCGAAGCGGTGGGCGCCGCGGCGGTAGATCCACTGCAGCAGTTGCCGCGCCCGGTAGGGCCGCGCCCCCAGCGTCGCGACGTACGCCTCCAGCTCCGGGCGGGGCAGCCCGAGCAGGTTCTGCGGCGTGACCGGCGCGGCGTCCATCGAGGTCAGCGGCTGCGCGGGCAGAGATCGGTGGCGGCGAAGAAGTAGGCGATCTCGCGCGCGGCGTTCTCGACACTGTCCGAGCCGTGCACGACGTTTTCCTCGATGCTGCGGGCGAAATCGGCGCGGATCGTGCCCGGCTCCGCCTTCTTCGGATCGGTGGCCCCCATCAGCTCGCGGTTGCGCGCGACCGCATTCTCGCCCTCGAGTACCTGCACGATGACCGGCCCCGAGCACATGTACGTGCACAGATCGCGAAAGAACGGCCGCTCGCGGTGGACCGCATAGAAGCCTTCGGCCTGCGGGGTCGTCAACTGCAGCATGCGCGCCGCGACGATCCGCAGGTCCGCCTGCTCGAAGCGGCGCCAGACCTCGCCGATCAGGTTAGCAGCCACGCCGTCGGGCTTGACGATGGACAGGGTACGCTCAACCGCCATGGATACCTCGCGAGATCAGGAATGACAGGGAAACCGGAAGGTCAGACGTTGAAACTCTCGCCGCAGCCGCACTCGCCGCGCACGTTCGGATTGCGGAAGCGGAAGGCTTCGCTGAAGCCCTGGCGCACGAAATCCACCTCGGTGCCGTCGATCAGCGCGAGGCTCTCGGGATCGACCACAACCTGCACGCCGCCGGACTCGAACACCCGGTCGTCCGGGCGCACTTCTTCGGCGTAGTTGACCAGGTAGGCGAAGCCCGAGCAGCCGGTCTTGCGGACCCCGAGGCGCAGGCCGACGCCCCGCCCGCGCTCGGCGAGATGGCGGCGGACCCGATCGGCAGCGGCGGCGGTCAGCGTGATGGCCATGGTGGTGCGGCACTCCGCGGGGAATCAGCCCCCGGGCGGCGCCGATTGTAGCTCAGAAGCGCGGCGCAGCAGCGACTGCAGCGCATCTTCGAGCACCAGCAGCCGCCCGAGTTTGTCGGCCGGCACGGCGAGTTCCCCGGCCAGCGAGCGCGCATCGACCGGCGGCGGCGTACCGGCCCGCCAGCCGGGCAGGCGCGCCGCGGTCAGCGCGGCCGCCGCCAGCGTGTGCGGGCAGCCCCAGGCCCGGAACGCAGCATCGACGATGGCGCCATCCGCAAGCCGTGCCTCGAAGCGCAGCCACGCGCCGCGTTCGAGCTCGGCCGCCTCGCCGGCGACGATCGGTCCGGCGCCGGCGGCCAGTTCACCGCAGTGCGGCAGCGTGTCGAACAGGCGGCGGACTTCCTCGGAGTACTCCATGCGCGCCTCAGGCGATGCGCTCGATCGCGCCCGGCGGCGCCGCCCGGCGCAGCCGCTGCACCGCGGCGATCAGCAGCGCTGCCGCCGCGTCCACCTCCGCGGCCGTCGTGTGGCGCCCGAGGCTCAGGCGCAGCGAGGCCTGCGCCGCGAGTTCCGAACGGCCGATTGCGGTCAGCACTGGAGACGGTTCCCCACTGGCCGAACTGCAGGCCGAACCGCTGGTCGCGGCGAGCTGCCCGTCGAGCGCGAACAGCAGGCTCTCGCCTTCGATGCCGGGGAAACAGACGTTCAGGATCCCGGGCACGCTCGGTTCGGCGGCACCGTTGCGCCAGACCGGCGCCGCCGGCTGCAGCCCGGCCCAGAGCCGCTCGCGCAGCGCCCGCACCCGCGGTTCTTCCTTCACGATCTCGCCCACGGCAATTTCGCAGGCCAGGCCGAAGCCGGCGATCAGCGGCGTCGCCAGCGTACCCGGACGCAGGCCGCCCTCCTGACCACCGCCGAACAGCAGCGGCCGCAGCGCCGGCCGCGGCCGCCGCCGCAGGTACAGCGCGCCGATGCCCTTCGGCCCGCCCAGCTTGTGCGCGCAGAAGCTGAGCAGCGCCACCCCGGACTCGCGCACGTCGAGCGGCACGCGCCCCGCACTCTGCGCCGCGTCCACGTGCAGCGGTACGTCGCGTTCGGCGCAGGCCCGGCCGATCGCCACGAGGTCGGTCAGCACGCCGAGCTCGTTGTTCGCATGCATGAGCGACACCAGGGCCGTGTCCGGTCGCAGCGCCGCGCCGACCTGCGCGGCGCTGATGCGGCCGCCGGCGTCCGGGCGCAGCCAGGTGACCGGATGTCCGGCCCGCTCCAGCTCGCGGCAGGCCTCGAGCCCGGCACGATGCTCGGTGCGCGCCGTGACGACGTGGCCCCGGCCCGCCGGCGCCGCGCGCACGGTGCCGAGCACGGCAAGGTTCACGCTCTCGGTGGCGCCGGAGGTGAACACGATCGCCTCCGGCCCGGCGCCGATCAGCGCCGCGACTCGGGCCCGGGCCTGGGCGACGACGGCGGCGGCGGCGCGTCCCGGGCGGTGCACAGCGGACGGGTTGGCCTGCAACGCCGGATCGCGCAGGCACGCGCACATCAGCTCGGCGACGCGCGGCTCGAGCGGCGCGCTCGCCGCGTAGTCGAGGTAGACAGGCCGCCCCGCCGCCGTGTTCATCGCCGACCCGTCGCCTGCTGCATGCTGCTATTCTAGCCGCCCTGCGCAGCAGCCCCGGCGGGCCCGTGCTGCGCCCATGGCCATCCGGAGCGGACGATGCATCCCCTCGTGAACATCGCGGTCGGCGCCGCGCGGCGGGCCGGCGAACTGATCGCGCGCAATCTCGACCGCGCCGGCGGCGTGTCGGTCAGCGAGAAGAGCCGCAATGACTTCGTCACCGAAATCGACCAGGCCGCCGAGCAGCAGGTGATCGCCGCGATCCGCAAGGCCTATCCTCAGCACGCGATCCTCGCCGAAGAGAGCGGCCGGCAGGGCGACCACGAGTACCTGTGGATCATCGACCCGCTCGACGGCACCACCAACTTCCTGCACGGCTTCCCGCATCTCGCGGTCTCGATCGCCTGCCGCCACCGCGGCCGGCTCGAAGCCGGCGTCGTCTTCGATCCGCTGCGCGGCGAGCTCTTCACCGCGGCGCGCGGCGCCGGCGCGCTGCTCGACGGCCGGCGACTGCGCGTCTCGAACCATCGCGGTCTCGACGGCGCGCTGATCGGCACCGGCTTCCCGTACCGCGACAACCGGCGCTGGATGCAGCCGTATCTGGCGATGTTCGAACACGTGGCGCTGCACGCGGCCGGCCTGCGCCGCGCCGGCTCCGCTGCGCTCGACCTGGCCTACGTCGCGGCGGGCCGCTTCGACGGCTTCTGGGAAATCGGCCTGGCGCCCTGGGATACGGCCGCCGGCGTGCTGCTGATCACCGAAGCCGGCGGCCTGGTCGGCACGCCCGCCGGCCGCGAATATGGGGACGGTCCCCATATCGTGGCCGGCAATCCGACCGTCTATCGCGCGCTGGTCGATGCGTTCGCGCCGCTCGTGCCCGCGGAGCTCGCCAACTAGCCGCCCGGCGGCGGCGCGCCGGGTGCGCGCGGGCCGGCGTGCAGCCCGACCGGCTGGCCGCGGCGGCGGATGCGCAGGTTGATCATCTCGACGCCGATCGAGAAGGCCATCGCGAAGTACAGGTAGCCCTTCGGGATCTCGAAGTCCAGCGACTCGGCCACCAGCGCGACGCCGATCAGGATCAGGAACGCCAGCGCCAGCACCTTGATGGTCGGGTGCCGGTCGACGAATTCGCTGATCGGCCGCGCCAGCAGCATCATCACCAGCACCGCCAGCACGATCGCCGCGACCATGATCTCGACGTGCTGGGCCAGCCCGATCGCGGTGAAGACCGAGTCGAGCGAGAACACGATGTCGATCAGGCCGATCTGCACGATCACCGCGGTGACCTGCGAGCGCAGCCGCACGCCGTGGCCCAGCGGTTGCTCCGGCCCCTCCAGCGCCGAGTGGATCTCATTGACGCTCTTGACCAGCAGGAACAGACCGCCGATCAGCAGGATCAGGTCGCGCCCGGAGATCTCCTCGCCGAGCACCGTGAACCACGGCGTGGTCAGGCGTACCAGCCAGGTGATCGAAAACAGCAGCGCGATGCGCGTCAGCATCGCGAACGCGAGCCCGAGCAGCCGCGCCCGCTGCTGCAGCGCCTTCGGCAGCCGCGAGACCAGGATCGACAGGAAGATGATGTTGTCGATGCCGAGCACGATCTCGAGCACCGTCAGGGTCAGGAACGAGACCCAGGCCGCCGGGTCGGTCAGCAGTTCGAGCATCGTGGCACTCCGCTCCGCGGCAATCCCGCGGCCGCTTCACGGCAGGTTGTCGACCTCGGCGCGCTTCTCCGGCGCCATCAGGTCGCGCTGCGACAGGCCGAGGTCGAGCGCCAGCGCGCCGGCCACGTAGATCGACGAGTAGGTGCCGACGACGATGCCGGTCAGCAGCGCGATGCCGAACGGCCGCAGGGCCGGTCCGCCGAAGGCGATCAGCGCCAGCACGACGAGGGCCGTCGTGCCGGAGGTCAGCAGGGTCCGCGACAGGGTCTCGTTGATCGCGACATCCATGACCTCGAGCGCTGTCGCCTTGCGCATCTGCACGAGGCGCTCGCGCACGCGGTCGAACACGACCACCGTGTCGTTCAGCGAGTAGCCGATCACGGCGAGGATTGCCGCCAGCACCGACAGGTCGAAGGTCAGGCCGGACAGCGCGAACACCCCGACCACGACGATCGGGTCGTGCAGCACCGCCACGATCGCGCCAACCGCAAACTTCCACTGGAAGCGCGCGATCACATAGACGCCGATGAACAGCAGCGCCATCAGCAGCGCGGTCGCCCCTTTCTCGGCCAGTTCACGCCCGGCCTGCGGACCGACCGACTCCGTACGCCGCAGCTCGGCTCCGGCATCGATCGCAGCCGCCGCCGCGCGCACCTGCTCGGTGATCTCGCGGGCTGCGGCCCCCTCGGCCGGCGGCACCCGGATCAGCACGTCCTGCGCCGTGCCGAAGCTCTGAACCTGGGCCTCGCCGAGCCCGGTCTCCGCGAGCGTCCGGCGCAGGCGGTCGAGGTCCGGTGCCCGCGGGAAGTGCATCTCGACGACCACGCCGCCGGTGAAGTCGATGCCGAGATTGAGGCCGCGCACCGCGACCGCCGCCAGCGACAGCACGACCAGCAGGGCCGATGCCGCATACCAGTAGCGGCGCCGCTCGAGAAAGCGGATGTTGGTCGCCTTGTGGAACAGCTCCATGTCGCCGCCCTCAGATCGCCAGCCGCTCGACGCGCCGGCGGCGGCCGTAGATCACGTGCAGCAGCGCCCGGCTGCCGACCAGCGCCGTGAACATCGAGGTCAGGATGCCGAGGTTCAGCACCACCGCGAAGCCCTTGATCGGCCCGGTGCCGAACGCGAACAGCATGATGCCGGCGATCAGGGTCGTGACGTTCGAATCGAGGATCGCCGAGAACGCGCGCTCGAAGCCGGCAGTAATCGCGGCGACCGGACTGCTGCCGTTGCGCAGCTCCTCGCGGATGCGCTCGAAGATCAGGATATTGGCGTCGACCGCCATGCCAACCGTCAGCACGATGCCGGCGATGCCGGGCAGGGTCAGGGCCGCCTTGAACAGGGACAGCAGCGCGGTGATCAACACCACGTTGGCGGCCAGCACCGCGCAGGCGACCAGGCCGAACACCCGGTAGTAGACGGCCATGAAGGCGAACAGGACCGCCATGCCGAGCAGCAGCGCCTGGTAGCCACGCTGGATGTTGTCGCGGCCGAGGCTCGGGCCGATCAGGCGCTGCTCGACGATGTACAGCGGCGCGGCCAGCGCGCCGGCGCGCAGCAGCTTGGCCAGCTCCTGGCCCTCGGCCGCGCTCAGCCCGGTGATCTGAAAGCGGCTGGAGAACACGCCGCGGATCGTCGCGACGCTGATGACCTCCTCCTTCGAGCGATCGACGACCACCTTGCGGCCGTCGCGCTCGACCAGCTCGCGCTCCTTCTCGATGAACACGACCGCCATCGGCCGGCCGACGTTCTCGCGGGTCGTGCGCAGCATTTCCTCGCCGCCGCGGCTGTCGAGCACGACGCTGACCGCCGGCTCACCCTGGGCCGGCGCAAACGACGCGTCGACGAGCTGGTCGCCGGTGGCGATGATGTCGCGGCGCAGCAGCACCGGGCCGCCGTCGCGCTGCCGGTACAGCCGCATGCCGAGCGGCGTGCGGCCGCTGCGCTCCGCCTCGAGCGGGCTGTTCACCGGATCGACCAGCCGGAATTCCAGCGTCGCGACCTTGCCGAGCACGCGCACGACCTCGGAGGCGTCCTGGATGCCCGGCAACTGCACCGCGATCCGGTTCAGGCCCTGCCGCTGCACCACCGGCTCGGCCACGCCGAGCGCGTTGACCCGGTTGTTGAGCGCGGTGATGTTCTGCTGGATCGCGAAATCCTGGCGCTGGCGCACCTGGTCCTCGGTCAGTTCGGTCAGCAGCTCCGCGGGCGTCGCGCCGTCCTTCAGCACGAGCTGCGGATCGAACTTGCGGATTGCCGCGAGCGCGTCGTCGTGCCGCGCCGGGTCGCGCAAGCGGATGCTGACGCGCGTGCCCTCGGCCGCGACGTCGTCGTACTGGATGCGCGCGTCGCGCAGCGTCTTGCGCAGGTCGCGCTCCATGACCTGCACGAGCTGGGTAACTGCGCCGTTGACGTCCACCTCGTAAACGAGATAGATGCCGCCGCGCAGGTCGAGGCCGAGGCTCATCGGCTCGAGACCGAGCGTCCCGAGCCAGCGCGGCGCACGCGAGGCAAAGGTGGTCGCGATCGCGAACTGACCCTCGTACTGGCGCTGGATCAGGTCGCGCGCGGCGAGTTGTGCCGGCACGTCGCCGAAGCGCAGCCACAGGCGGCCACCGTCGTCCAGATAGACAGTCTCGCTGGCGATACCGGCACCGGCCAGCAGCCCGGCGAATTCCGCCAGCGCCGGTTCGGTGAACGGCGCCCGGTCCTTGCGCGACAACTGCAGCGCCGGGGACTCGCCGAACACGTTGGGCAGCGCCAGCACGAGGCCGGCCAGCAGAACCACCAGCACGGTCCAGCTCTTCCAGGCCGGAAACTGATGCATTGCGGTGCGGCCCCAGCCGGCTCAGGCGCCCTTCAGCGTGCCCTTCGGCATCAACTGCCCGACCTGCACCTTCTGCACGCGCAGCGCGACGCCGGGGGCGACCTCGAGCGTGATAAAGACCTCGCCGACCTCGGTGACCCGGCCGAGGATGCCGCCGCTGGTGACGACCTCGTCGCCGCTGGCCAGCCGGCCGACCATCTCGCGGTGCTCCTTGGCCCGCTTCGTCTGCGGCCGGATCAGCAGGAAGTAGAACACGACGAAGATCAGCACCAGCGGCAGCATGCTGACCCAGACGTTGCCCTGGGGCGCCGCGGCCTGGGCCCAGGCCGGAGACAGGAAGAAGTCCATGTATATCCTCTGTGCAGCGGAACCGGCCAGCGCCGATCCCCGGAAAGGCGCGGGATTATGCCACAGCGCCGCCATCCGGCTGCCGCCGGGACAGGAATTCGCTGCGGAAGCGGTCGAACTGCCCGGCGGCGATCGCCGTGCGCATGCCGGCCATCAGCGCCAGGTAGTAGTGCAGGTTGTGCAGGGTGGCTAGGCGCGGCCCGAGCATCTCGCCGCAGCGGTCGAGGTGGCGCAGGTAGGCCCGGCTGAAATGGCGGCAGGTGTAGCAGCGGCAGTCCGGATCGACCGGACCGGTATCGCCGGCGTAGCGGGCATTGCGGATGTTGAGCACACCCCAGGGCACGAACAGGTGGCCGTTGCGCGCGTGCCGCGTCGGGATCACACAGTCGAACAGGTCGACGCCCGCCGCCACCGCCGCAACCAGGTCCTCCGGCCGCCCGACGCCCATCAGGTAGCGCGGCCGGTCCTGCGGCATCCGCGGCAACAGGCCGGCGAGCACCTGCGCGCGCTCCCCGGCGGTCTCGCCGACCGACAGGCCGCCGATGCCGAGTCCCGCAAAGCCGATGTCGAGCAGTCCCTCCAGCGAGGCGAGCCGCAGCGACTCGTGCATGCCGCCCTGCACGATGCCGAACAGCTCGCCGGGCCCGGCCGCGGCGTCCCAGGCGATGCGGCTGCGCCGCGCCCAGCGCAGCGACAGCTCCATCGAGCGGCGCGCCACGGCCTCGGACACCGGGTACGGCGTGCATTCGTCGAAGACCATCGCGATGTCCGAGCCGAGCGCGCGCTGCACGGCCATCGACCGCTCCGGGTCGAGGAAAACCATGGCGCCGTCGACCGGCGAGCGGAAGCGGACGCCTTCCTCGCTGAGCTTGCGCATCCCGGCCAGGCTGAACACCTGGTAACCGCCCGAGTCGGTCAGGATCGGGCCCGGCCAGTGCATGAAACCGTGCAGCCCGCCGTGCGCGCCGACGAGCTCCGGGCCGGGGCGCAGCAACAGGTGGAAGGTGTTGGCCAGCACGATCGTCGCGCCGCAGGCCTGCAGCTCTTCCGCCGTCACGCCCTTGACCGTGCCGCAGGTGCCGACCGGCATGAAGGCCGGGGTCGGCACGACCCCGCGCGCGAGGGTCAGTACAGCGTGGCGCGCTGCGCCGTCACTGGCGACGACCTCGAACTTCATGGTTCGCCGTCCCGCGGCAGCAGCACGGACGGATCCGGGGTCACGAACATCGCGTCACCGTAACTGAAGAACCGGTAGCGCGCCGCCACCGCATGGGCATAGGCGGCGAGCACGCGCTCGCGGCCCGCGAAGGCTGCGACCAGCATCAGCAGCGTCGACTCGGGCAGGTGAAAGTTGGTGAGCAACGCATCGACCACGCGAAAACGGCAGCCCGGGTGGATGAACAGGTCGACCTCGCCATCGGCCGGCTGCAGCGTGCCACCCCGCGCCGCGGCCTCGAGCGCGCGTACGACCGTCGTGCCGACCGCGACGACCCGCCCGCCGCGGGCGCGCGTGGCCGCGACCGCGGCCACGGCGGCGGCCGGCACGATGCAGCGCTCGCGGTGCAGCCGGTGACTCGTCAGATCGTCGCTGCGCAGCGGCTGGAAGGTGCCGGCGCCGACGTGCAGCGTCAGGCTCGCACGGGTGACGCCGTGGGCCGCGAGCCGGGCGAGCATGGCCTGGTCGAAGTGCAGGCCCGCCGTCGGCGCCGCCACCGCGCCGGGGCTCCGGGCATAGACGGTCTGGTAGCGCTCCCGGTCCGCCTCCTCTGCGGGCCGCGCGATGTACGGCGGCAACGGCACCGAGCCATGCGCTGCGAAATACGCCGCCGCGTCGCGATCGAGCTCGAACTCGTGGAATTCGCCGCGGCGCGCCTGCATCACGGCGCGCGCGCCGCCCGGCAAGTGCACCGCGGCGCCGGGGCGGAACCCCTTGCTGGCGCGCGCCTGGGCCAGAAACCGGCGTGGTGCGATGATCCGCTCGAGCAGCAGCTCGCAGGCGCCGCCGCTGTCCTTGCGCCCGGCGAGGCGCGCCGGCAGGACCTGCGTGTCGTTGAGCACCAGCAGGTCGCCGGGCCGCAGCAGGCCCGGCAGATCGCCGAACCGGAGGTCGGTGATGCCCCCGGTCGCGCCGTCGAGGGCCAGCAGCCAGCTCGCACCGCGCTCGGGCAGCGGCTCCTGTGCGATCAGCTCGGGCGGCAGCTCGTAGAAAAAGTCCGCGCGGCGCATGGGCCGCGCAGACTAGCACAGGCAGGCTTCAGGTCCGGTCCGCCTCCGGTGCCGGCGGCGGAGGCGGCGCCAATGGCGCGGGTACCGCTTCGATGATCCGGTGGCGTCGCATCGGCCCGGGCCGGTGCTGCTCCGGCACGGCGAAACGGACGGTCAGCGAGCGCCGTTCGCGCAGAACCCGCATCTCGACGTTCTCGCCCGACTGGTACGAATGCAGGATCCGCATCGCATGCGGTGCATCCGCCGGTTCGCGCCCGCCGATCGACTGGATCACGTCGCCGTCCTGCAGTTCCTTCACGCCGGAAGGCGCGCGCACGACCAGCACGCCCTTGTCGGTGCCGAAGTAGCGGGCCAGGGCCGGCGTCAGCGTGGCCAGCTCCGCATCACCCCAGCCGCCCAGCAGCCAGTGCTCGAAATGATCGGGGGGCATCGGCGTCCAATCCGGTACGAACATGCCGCCCATCGGCCCCGGCCCGACGCCTTCCCGCGCCCGGGCCTCGACCTCGATGCGGAGCGGCCGACTATCGCGCCGCAGCTCGAGCGCTACTTTCCGGCCCGGCTCGACCTCACGCATCGCGCGCACGACTTCGCGACCGGTCCGGACCTTGTTGCCGTCCATCGCAACGATGACGTCACCGGCGCGTACGCCGGCCTCGGCGGCCGGGCCGCCCGGGCTGACGCTGGTGACCCGCACGCCCTTCAGATCGGCGTCGCTGTCGCCGAGGACGACTCCGAGCATTGCACGCGGCGGGCCGCCCAGCCGGAATTCAAACCGCTCCACGTCCTGGGCGCCGTGGACCTCCGCCGACAGGCGCGCCACCTCGCGCGCGGCTTCCTCGAGGCGGCGGCTGGCCTCCTCCAGGCGCTGCTCGGCAGTGACCGCCGGCTGCGGATCGGATTGCGCCAGCGCCGGCGGCACCGGTGCGGCCAGGGCGGCAACCGCGGCCAGCGGAGTCAGGAACAACAGTCGAATGTTCATCGGTACCTCCAGTCGTCAGCTCAACGGCTGCGGGCCAGGCCGGCGTAGCGGACCTGGACCAGTGAATCCAGCAGTTCCCGCCGCTCCCGCCAGAGCTGGTCGGCGGCTTCCGGAGCGTGCGGCTCGAGTACGGTCACGCTCAGGCGGTCATCGATCGCAGCCAGCCGGTCCTCGAGGACCACGACGGTAAAGGCCGTGCTGCCCCGCATCGAGCCGGGCTCCGGCATCGCCGCCAGCAGATACTCGAGGCGGGCATTCTCGAGGCGAATCGCATCGCTGCCGCTCACCAGGGAAGCCGCCGGGCGGTGGTCGGCCAGGGACTCCGGACCGCTCTGCGTCGACAGCCACGTCAGTCCACCCGCCAGACCCAGCGCCAATACGCCGGCCAGCGCCGGCCATTGCCGCGGGCCATGGCTCTGCCGGAGCCGGCGCGCCTCGAGCACCGCCGGCCAGCCCCCGGCCGGCGGCCGGAACTCCGGCAGCGTCGCGAGCCGGGCGGCCAGACAGTTCAGACGGGGCGGCATGCGGCCCCCTCGGGAACAGCGGTGTCCCGTTCCAGCAGGCCGCGCAGCCGCAGGTGGGCGCGCGCGAGCTGGGACTTGGAAAAGCTCGGCGTCCGCCCGAGCAGCGCGCCGATCTCGGCATGGGTATAGCCTTCGACGTCGTGCAGCCAGATGACCGCCCGGGTCAGCGGCTGCAGTCGCATCAGGGCCCGCTCCAGATCCTGGTCGTTGCCGCCCGACCGGCTGCCGGCCAGCGTGAGGCCGGCATCGGCGTGCTGATCCGGCGTGAGCCGATCGACGGCGCGGTGCCAAGGCGAACGCAGGTACATCAGGGCCCGGTTGACCGCCAGCGTGCGGATCCACGCGGCGAGCGGACAGCGGCCGGCGAAGTCGCTGATGTGCTCGAGCACGTCGACGAAGGTTTCCTGCAGCAATTCCTCGGCTACGGCCCGGCGCCGTACCAGCCGGACCAGCAGCGTGAGTATCGGACCGGCGGCCTGGTCGTAGATCGCAGCCAGTGCGGCCGGGTCGCCTGCACGGGCGGACGCAACCAGTTCGGCCGGGAATTCGAGTTCGCTGAGGCGGGCCATCGGCACCTTAGATGCGCCGGTCCGGAAAAAGGTCGCAGGTCCTGGCCCCGGGGCGGGAGCGACCTGCTGGTGCCGGGAGCGAGACTCGAACTCGCACGGTGTCGCCACCGGTGGATTTTGAGTCCACTGCGTCTACCGATTCCGCCATCCCGGCGCTGCGGGTCGCGAGTATATAGCCCCGCCCGGCCCGCCGCCGTGGCCGTGCCGCCCCCGGCCGCGCTTGGCAGCGCGGCCCGGCGCCCCGACAATCGCTCCATGAAGTACTGCTCGCAATGCGGGTCGGCCGTGGCGCTGCTGGTTCCCTCCGGCGACCACCGCCCGCGTCACGTCTGCGCCGCCTGCGGCACGATCCACTACCAGAACCCGAAGATCGTGGCGGGCTGCGTGGTCGAGCACGCCGGCCGAATCCTGCTGTGCCGGCGGGCGATCGAGCCGCGCCACGGCTTCTGGACCATTCCCGCCGGGTTCATGGAGAACGACGAAACGCTGCAGCAGGCCGCGGCCCGCGAGTGCCGCGAGGAAGCCCTGGCCGAGGTCGAGATCGGCGAGCTGTGCGCGGTGGTCCATGTGCTGCACGCGCACCAGGTTCACGTGATGTTCCGGGCCGGCCTCACCGAACCGCGCTTCGGCATCGGCGAGGAGAGCCTCGAAGTCGACCTGTACGATGAAGCGGCGATCCCCTGGGATGAAATCGCGTTCCCGAGCGTCGCGTTCGCGCTGCGTCGCTATCTCGAGGACCGCGCGGCCGGGAGCCGCGGCCTGCACTTCACGACGATCGACCGGCGCCGGCCCGGCTGAGCGGCCCGGCCCGCCGGCCTGTGGCAGAATGCGCGTCCCCCGTCGTTTCCTCCGCAGGAGTCCCAGGGATGGCATTCGTCGTCACGGAGAGCTGTATCCGCTGCAAGTACATGGACTGTGTCGAGGTCTGCCCGGTCGACTGTTTCCATGAAGGTCCGAACTTCCTGGTCATCGACCCCGAGGAGTGCATCGACTGCACCTTGTGTGAGCCCGAATGCCCGGTCGACGCGATCTGCTCCGAGGAGGATGTGCCCGGGGAGCAGCGCGAGTTCCTCGCCCTGAACGCGGAACTGGCGCGGAAGTGGCCGACGATCACCCGTCGCGGCGAACCGCCGCCGGACGCCGACCAGTGGCAGGACATCCGCCCGAAGCGGCATCTGCTGGAGCGCTGAGCCGCGGGTTCAGTCGTCGGCTTTGACGCTCGCGCCGGCCAGCAGCTTCGCGAGGCGGGCCGGCGGCAGGTACCCGGCGATGTACTCGCCGCGGTCGCTGATGATGCCCGGGGTTCCGTGGATGCCGGCGCGGCGCCCGAGCTCGTACTGATCGGCGACCGGCGTCGTGCACGTTCTGGCCTTGATGGCCTCCCCGCGCTTGGCCCGGGTCAGCGCATCGCGCCGGTCGGCGCTGCACCAGACCGCCTCGGCCTTGCGCCAGGACGCGGTGTCGGGCCCGCCGCGCGGGAACATCAGGTAGCGCACGCGGATACCAAGCCGGTTCAGCTCCGCCATGTCCTGATGCAGCTTCTGGCAGTACTGGCAATCGATGTCGGTGAATACCGTGATCGTATGGCGCGCCGGGCCGTCCGGCGCGAATACGATCGCGTCGTCGTCGCGAACGCCGGCCAACAGCTCGACGCGCCCCTGCTCGCGGGCCAGTTCGGTCAGGTTGTCGCGGGTCCCGATGTCGAACAGGTCGCCGTCGATGTAGTGCCGGCCGTCGGCCGACACGTAACCGATCTCCGCACCGCGCCGGACTTCGTACAGACCCGGTATCGGTGACGGACGAATGTCCTCGATGCGCACGTCCAGGCGTTCGGCGATCGCGGTCCGTGGGTCGGCCGGTCGGGGCGACTCGGCCAGCGCCGGCGCCAGGACTGCGGTCAGCAGCAGCAGCAGCGAACGGCCGTGGAGCATGGCGGTGGTCGTCATCATGAGGCTTCGACCGGTCCGGTCGCCGGTCGTTCGAACCGGGGCAGTCTAGCAGAGACGTTCAGCCGCGCGGGTGATGCTGCGCGTGCAGTTCCTTCATGCGCTCGCGGGCCACGTGCGTGTAGATCTGCGTCGTCGACAGGTCGCTGTGGCCGAGCAGCATCTGCACGACGCGCAGGTCGGCGCCGTGGTTCAGCAGGTGCGTCGCGAAAGCGTGACGCAGCGTGTGCGGCGACAGCTCGCGCTCGATGCCGGCCTTGCGTGCGTAGCGCTTGATGATGTGCCAGAACGCCTGGCGGGTCATGCGGTCGCCGCGGCGGGTCGGGAACAGGTGGTCGGTCTGCCGGTCGAGCAGGATTTCGCCGCGCGCCCCGTGCAGGAACTCCGACAGCCAGCGCACTGCTTCCTCGCCGAGCGGGATCAGCCGCTCGCGGTTGCCCTTGCCGACGATGCGGATCACGCCCTGGTTCAGGTTGACCTGGTTGTGGCGCAGGCCGACCAGTTCCGAAACGCGCAGCCCCGTCGCGTACAGCACCTCGAGCATGGTCCGATCGCGGAAACCGAGCGGATCGGTGGTCAGCGGCGCGTTGAGCAGCGCCTCGACCTGGCTCTCGGTCAGGGACCTGGGCAGGGCGCGACCGATCTTCGGCATCGCGATCTGCGCGGTCGGATCCTCGCGCAGCAGGCCCTCGCGGACCAGATGGCGGAAGAAGCGGCGGAAACTCGACAACTGGCGCGCCGTCGAGCGCGGCTGCGCCCCGCTCTCGACCCGCCAGGCGATGAAGGCCAGCAGTTCATTGCGGGATGCGCGCGCGAGGCCCGCACCACGCCCGTGCAGCCAGCGCGACAACGCGCCGAGGTCGGCACGATAGGCGGCGAGCGTGTTCGGCGACAGGCCGCGCTCCATCCACACCGCGTCGAGGAAGCGCTGAACCTCGGGCTCCGGTCCACCGTCGTCGGCAAGGTCCACCGGCGGAGACGACCGCAGTGACGTCGACGACTTCATCGCGATGCTCATGCGCTGGTGTGCTCTTCGCTCCGGCCCGGAAACCGTCTCTCCGGTGGCCAACCGCGGGTCTGTTCGACAGAATGCGGAGGCAGTATCGTGCGCCGCCGGCAACGGCCGGTGTGAAATGCCTCACAGACCCCCATGGCCATTGACATAACCAGACCTGTATCACAGATTGTGCCCCGGTCATCGGACCGTCGCCCGTGACGACCAAAGCGCTGCGCCGGCTCTGGGCAGCATGGCTGTGGCTGCTGCTCGGAGTCATGGTACTCGTGGCGGCGCTGGCCGTGCTGCTGCTGCCGTCACTGTCGTGGCGACGGCGCGCCGCCCGGCGCGCCGGTCGCTGGTTCTTCCTGCTGGCCGGCCTGCCCGTGCACTGCCGCGGCCTCGAACACCTGCCGGCCGGGCCCTGCATCGTCGTCGCCAATCACTCGAGTTACCTGGACGGGCCGCTGCTGTTCTCGGCTCTGCCGCCGCGGTTCGCCTTCGTGATCAAGAAGGAGGCGTCCCGGTTGCCGGTCGCCGGCCCGCTGCTGATCCGGATGGGCCACCAGTTCGTCGAGCGCTTCAACCGCCACGAGGGCGCCAACGACACGCGCCGTATCCTGCGTGCGGCCGGCGCCGGCGAGTCGATGGTGTTCTTCCCCGAAGGCACGTTCACCGCGCGCGTCGGCCTCGCGCGCTTTCACGCCGGCGCCTTCGCGACGGCCGTGCGCGCCGGGGTCCCGGTAGTACCGGTCGTGATCCGCGGCACGCGCCGGATCCTGCCTTCGGGCACGTGGCTGCCGCGGCGCAGCCGGCTCGAAGTCGAGGTGCTCGAACTGCTGCCGGCACCGCCGGGCGACGACGCCGCCGCGCGGCTGCGCGACCGCGCGCGCAGCAACATGGGCGCCGCCCTCGGCGAAGGGCTGCTGTAAAAGGGCGCCAGAAAAGGGGACGCTTCCCTTTTCCAGGCTCGGCCCCGAAACACGGAAAAGGGAAGCGTCCCCTTTTCTGGCGCCCTTCTTACATCCCGCGGCGGTACTGGCCGCCGACCTCGTACAGGGCCCGGGTGATGCGCCCGAGCGAGGCGTAGCGCACGGTGTCCAGCAGTTCGGCAAACAGGTTCCCGCCCGCGGCGGCGACCTGCTGCAGCCGCGCCAGCGCCGCCTGCTGGCGCGCCGGGTCGGCGGCATCGAAGGCGCGCACGCCGGCCACCTGCGCCTGCCGCTCCTCCCCGGTCGAGCGGATCAGCTCGGCCACGCGGTTCTCGTCCGCATCCGGGCGCTCCGGCAGGAAGGTGTTGACGCCGATGAGCGGCAGGCTGCCATCGTGCTTCTTCCGTTCCCAAGTCAGCGATTCTTCCTGGATCCGGCCGCGCTGGTACATCGTCTCCATCGCGCCGAGCACGCCGCCGCGCGCCGCCAGGCGCTCGAACTCGCTCCACACCGCTTCCTCAACGAGGTCGGTCAGCTCGCCGACCACGAACGAGCCCTGCCACGGGTTCTGGTTGAAGTTCAGGCCCAGCTCGCGCGCGATGATGAGCTGGATCGCGACCGCGCGGCGCACGCTGGCCTCGGTCGGCGTCGTCAGCGCCTCGTCGTAGGCATTGGTGTGCAGACTGTTGCAGCCGTCGAACAGCGCATACAGCGCCTGCAGCGTCGTGCGGATGTCGTTGAACTGGATCTCGCGGGCATGCAGCGAGCGGCCCGAGGTCTGGATGTGGTACTTGAGCATCTGGCTGCGCGGGCCGGCGCCGTAGCGCTCGCGCAGCGCGCGCGCCCAGATGCGCCGGGCGACGCGCCCGATCACCGCGTATTCCGCATCCATGCCATTCGAGAAGAAGAACGACAGGTTGGGCGCGAAGTCGTCGATCGCCATGCCGCGGGCGAGGTAGTACTCGACGATCGTAAAGCCGTTGGCCAGCGTGAACGCGAGCTGCGTGATCGGGTTCGCGCCGGCCTCGGCGATGTGATAGCCGGAGATCGACACCGAGTAGAAGTTGCGCACCCGCTGGTCGATGAAGTGCTGCTGCACGTCGCCCATCAGCCGCAGCGCGAACTCGGTGGAGAAGATGCAGGTGTTCTGCGCCTGGTCTTCCTTCAGGATGTCGGCCTGCACGGTGCCGCGGACGCGGGCCAGCGCGTCCGCACGGATGCGCTCATAGGTCTCCCGGTCGACGATGTCGGCGCCGCTGGCGCCGAGCAGGCCGAGGCCGCTGCCGTCATGTCCGGCGGGCAGCTCGCCGCGATAGACCGGCCGTTCGCGGCCGGCGCAACGCTGCCGCAGCGCGGCCTCCGCGGCCGCCCAGCGCCCCTGCTCCCGCAGCCAGCGCTCGACCTGCTGATCGATCGCGGTGTTCAGGAACATCGCCAGGATCATCGGCGCCGGCCCGTTGATCGTCATCGACACCGAGGTCGACGGCGCGCACAGGTCGAAGCCGGAGTACAGGCGCTTCAGGTCGTCGAGCGTCGCGATCGACACGCCGGAGTTGCCGATCCGCCCGTAGATGTCGGGGCGCTCGTCCGGATCCTCGCCGTACAACGTCACCGAGTCGAACGCGGTCGACAGGCGCACCGAGCGATGCCCGCGCGCGAGGTAATGGAAGCGCCGGTTGGTCCGCTCCGGCATGCCCTCGCCGGCGAACATGCGCGTCGGATCCTCGTCCTCACGCCGGTACGGATAGATACCGGCGGTGTACGGAAATGAGCCCGGCAGATTCTCGGCCAGCAGGAAGGCGAGCTGCTCGCCCCAGTCCTGCAGCCGCGGTACCGCGATCTTCGGCAGGCGCAGTCCGGCCAGCGTGGCCGTGTAGTTGTCACCCTGCATCGGCTGGCCGCGGACTTCGTACTGGTAGCGCTCGGCCGTCGCCGCGCGCGCGCGCTCCGGCCAGGCACGCAGCAGCGCGAGGCCCTCGGCGCCGATCGCGGCCAGCGCCGCGTCGTACTCCTGGCGCAGCCGGGTGAGCGTGCCGTCGGCTACTACGGCCGCAGCCGCGGCATGAGATTCCAGAGGCGCGGGCAGCGCCGGGTCCGCGAGTGTCGCCAGCGCGCGGTACAGACCATGCGCGCGAGCGGCCGCGGCAGCGGCCTGCCCGGCGCGCTCGCGCGCGGCCCGCCCGCCGGCGGCAATCTCGGCCAGGTAGTTACCGCGCTCCGCCGGCACGATCGGCTCGCGACGCGGCGGGCCGAGCGGCGCCAGATCCACCGGCTGCCACGACCGCAGCCTGCCCCAGCCGGCGTCGAGCCGCGCACACAATGCCGCACACAGGGCGTTGACGCCGGCGTCATTGAACTGGCTCGCGATCGTCGGATAGACCGGCAGCCGCTCGGCTGGCTCACCGGTGCGCCCGCGATTGCGCGCCACCTGCCGGCGCACGTCGCGCAACGCATCCTCGGCGCCGCGCCGCTCGAACTTGTTCAGCGCGATGAAATCGGCGAAGTCCAGCATGTCGATCTTCTCGAGCTGGGTAGCGGCGCCGTACTCCGGGGTCATCACGTACAGCGACAGGTCGACCCGATCGATGATCTCGCTGTCGCTCTGGCCGATGCCGGCGGTCTCAACGATCACCAGATCGAAACCGGCCGCCTGGGTCAGGCGCACGGCGTCGGCGAGTACCGCGCTGGTCGCGAGATGCTGGCGCCGCGTGGCCAGCGAGCGCATGAACACGCGACCGCCGGCCAGCGTATTCATGCGGATGCGGTCGCCGAGCAGCGCACCGCCGGTGCGACGCCGGGTCGGATCCATGGCCAGTACCGCGAAACGACTCTCCGGGAAGCAGCGCAGCAGCCGCGCCAGCAGCTCGTCGGTCAGCGTCGACTTGCCCGCCCCGCCGGTGCCGGTGATGCCGAGCACCGGTGGCCGCGTCGCAGCGCTGGCGGCGAGCGCGCGGACGCGGGCTCCCGCCGGGCCGTCGCGGTCCAGTTCGAGCGCCGTGATCGCGCGGGCCAGCCCCACCGGATCGTCCACCGTGACCCGGTCGCCGGCGAACGCCGGCCGCAGCACCGCGCCGACGCGCTGCAGCACGTCCTCGATCATGCCGTCGAGGCCGAGCTTCAGGCCGTCGTCCGGCGTGTAGATCTTCGCCACGCCGGCCGCTTCGAGCGCGGCGATCTCGTCCGGCGCGATCGTGCCGCCGCCGCCAGCGACTACCTGCACGTGCCCGGCGCCGCGCTCGCGAAGCTGCGTGACCAGGTAGCGGAAGTACTCGTTGTGCCCGCCCTGGTAGCTGCTGATCGCGATCGCGTCGGCATCTTCCTGGATCGCGGCGTCGACCAGTTCGGCCACGCTGCGGTTGTGGCCGAGGTGCACGACCTCGGCGCCGTGCGCCTGCAGCACGCGACGGATGACGTTGATCGCGGCATCGTGGCCGTCGAACAGCGAGGCCGCGCTGACGAAGCGCAGCGGCCCGCGCCGGTCCGCCGCGGTCACCGTCGCCGCACCAGCGCCGATCGCCCGCCGGACCGGTTGACCCACGATGTTACCCATGAGTAAGATAACTGCGAGCAGTATCGGCCGCGGCGGGGTGGCCGTCAAGCGCAGGCGTGGAGTTCCGATGACGCAGCAGCAGCGAACGGTCGCCGCCGGGCATGCTTCCCCCTGGCACGGCGGGCGCCGCCGGCGCGACCGCGCACTGAAGCGCGATGCCGTGATTCGCGCGGCGGCCCGCGCCTTTCGCGAACGCGGCTACCACAACACTTCGCTCGACGACATTGCCGCGGCGCTCGGCGTGACCAAGCCGACGCTGTATTACTACGTGCGCAACAAGCAGGACCTGCTGTTCGAGTGCTTCCAGGCCGGCCTCGCCGGCATCGGCGCGGCCTTCGACGAAGCGCGCCGGTCGCACGGGAACGGCCGCGAGCGGCTGCGCATCGTCCTGCGCGGCTATGCACTCGCGATCGCGTCGGAATTCGGCTGGTGCATGGTCCGCGCCGAGGACCAGGATCTCGACGCCGCGATGAGCGCCCGGATCCGCGCCCGCAAGGGCGAAATCGACCGGCAGATCCGCGCGTTGATCCAGCAGGGCACGGCCGATGGCTCGATTCGGGATTGCGATGCGAAGATCACGGCATTTGCGATCGCCGGAGCCCTGAACTGGATCGCGCACTGGCACCGCGAATCCGAGGCGCTGGCTGCGGCCGACATCGCCGACCGGTTCATTGGCTTCTTCGAGGACGGTCTCCGACCGCGCCGGTAGGCGAGACTTTTTTCATTTTGCAGGGCAAAATCAGCCACCAGGACCGAATGGGACCCCGGGCAACCGTCTTCGGTTCCGGTGTCACTATTTCTTTCAGGATCAGCAACATGCCAGATCATTCCCCCGTCGTACTGAGCGCCCGTCGCACGCCGATCGGCGCGCTGCTGGGCTCCCTCGCCGCACTCCCGGCGCCCCAGCTCGGCGCGGCCGTGCTGCGTGCTGTCCTCGAGGAATCCGGCCTCGCCGCCGCCTCGGTCGATGAGGTGATCCTCGGCTGCGTGCTGCCCGCCGGCCAGGGCCAGGCGCCCGCCCGCCAGGCCGCGCTCGCCGCGGGCCTGCCGCACGCGGTCCCGGCGATGACCATCAACAAGATGTGCGGCTCCGGCATGAAGGCCGTGATGCTGGGCGCCGAGCAGATCGCCGCCGGCGCCGCCGCCTTCGTGCTGGCCGGCGGCATCGAGTCGATGAGCAACGCGCCCTACCTGCTGCCGAAGGCCCGCAGCGGTTACCGCATGGGCCACGGTGAGCTGCTCGATCACATGTTCTGCGACGGTCTGCAGAGCCCCTGGGACGGTCGCATGATGGGCGCGTTCGCCGAGGCCACCGCACGGCGCTACGGCTACGACCGCGCGACGCAGGATGCCTTCGCCGCCGAGTCGGTGCGCCGCGCACTGGCCGCGATCGAGTCGGGCGCATTCGAGGCGGAAATCGCGCCGGTCACCGTCCGCGAGCGCAAGGGCGAGAGCCGCATCGCGCGCGACGAGACGCCATTCACCTGCTCGCTCGAGAAGATTCCGCAACTGAAACCGGCGTTCGCCCAGGACGGCACGGTCACGGCCGCGAGTTCGTCGTCGATCTCGGACGGCGCGGCGGCGCTCGTACTCGCCGGTGCCGCTGCGGCCCGGAAGGCCGGGCTGCGCCCGCTGGCCCGCATCGTCGCGCAGGCCTCGCACGCGCAGGAGCCGGAGTGGTTCACGACCGCCCCGGTCGGCGCGCTGCGCAAGGTGCTCGAGCGCGCCGGCTGGCAAGCGGGGGAGGTGGACCTGTACGAGATCAACGAAGCCTTCGCGGTCGTCACGATGGCGGCGATGCAGGAGCTCGGGCTCGACCACGCGCGCGTCAACGTGCACGGCGGCGCCTGTGCGCTCGGTCACCCGATCGGCGCCTCGGGCGCCCGGATCCTCGCGACGCTGCTGCACGGGCTGCGGCGCCATGGCGGCCGGCGCGGCGTCGCCTCGCTGTGCATCGGCGGCGGCGAAGCCACCGCGGTCGCGATCGAACTGCTCTGATCCCCGGCTCAGCCCGGCCCGTGGCCCACCGCCGCTGCGAGCGGCAGGCCCGCGACCTCGTAACCGCGACGGAAATCCTGCACGTGGCGTGACATCCAGGCGGCCGCGGCGTCCGCGTCAGCGGCCGCGACGGCCTGCAGGATCTGCTGCTGCGCCATGCCGATCCGGCGCCGCGCCTGCGGTACCCGGTCGATGATGTCCGCAAGTCCCGGCTGCAGCAGCCCCATCAGCGGCTCGTTCAGCAGTACGAACACCGGGTTGCCGCTGCCGGCCGCCAGCGCATCGAAGAACTCGGCGACGGCCCCGACGGCTTCCGCGCTGTCGCCGCCGGCGCCGGTGAAGCGCTGCGCGGCTGCGCGCAGGCGCTGCACCGTTGCGTCGCCGCGCTGGCGTGCCGCGGCGGCGGCGATGCCGGGCTCGACGGCCAGCAGCGCCTCGCAGACATCCATGACCCGGGCTTCGTGCAACGCCAGTGCCTGCGAGAATCCGCCAGCCACTGCTTCCTTGGTCGGCCGCGTCACCACCAGCCGCTTACCGCCGCGGCGCCGGCCGACCAGACCGTTACTCTGCAACTGCCGCAGCGCCTCCCGCACGGTCGAGCGATTGACCTCGAACTGCCGGGCGAGCTCGGTCTCGGTCGGCAGAACGGCCCCTTCCGGCAGGTCGCGGCTCAGGATCCGCCCGCGGATCACCTCGCAGACCCGGCGGTAGGCCGGCGATTGGCCGACTGGTTCGAACATCGTCACATCCTGCGATCCGGGTATTGATTGTCGGATTGTCGGACAATTATCATGGAGCCGCAAGAACCGGGTTATTCGAGGCTCCTGGTGTTCGATATCGAGCTGGACTTTCAGTCAGGCGAGCGGGCGGACGAACTGAGGACCGCCGTGCGCGAATTCGCCCGCCGCCGCATTTCACCCGTGGCGGATGGGATCGACCGCGACAACCGCTTCCCGCGCGAGCTGTGGCCGGAGCTGGGCGCGATGGGCCTGTTGGGCCTCACCGTGCCCGAGGATTACGGCGGCCTCGGCTACGGCTACTTCGAGCACGTGATTGCGATGGAGGAAATCAGCCGCGCCTCGGGCGCAGTCGGCCTGTCCTACGGCGCGCATTCGAACCTGTGCGTGAACCAGCTCGTTCGCTTCGGCACCGACGCGCAGAAGCGCCGCCTGCTGCCGGGCCTCGTCAGCGGCGAGCACATCGGCGCGCTGGCGATGAGCGAGCCGGGGTCCGGTTCGGACGTGCTGTCGCTGCGCACGCGGGCCGAGCCCTGCGCCGATGGCTTCCGCCTGAACGGCAGCAAGATGTGGATCACGAACGGTCCGGTCGCCGATGTCGTGATCGTGTACGCGACGGTCGCGCCCGGCAGCCGGGCGGCCGGCATCACGGCCTTCCTCGTCGAGCGCGGCATGCCGGGCTTCCGCGCCGGAGCGAAGCTCGACAAGCTCGGCATGCGCGGCTCCGACACCAGCGAGCTGGTGTTCGACGACTGCATCGTTCCGGCCGCCAACGTGCTCGGCGCCGTCGGCGAAGGCACGGCGATCCTGATGTCGGGCCTCGACTACGAGCGCGTCGTGCTGACCGGCGGCCCGCTCGGCCTGCTGCGCGCGGCGCTCGATCTCGTCGTCCCGTACCTGCACGAACGCCAGCAGTTCGGCCAGCCGATCGGCAATTTCCAGCTCATGCAGGCGCAGCTCGCCGATCTCTACTCCGAGGCCAACGCGGCCCGCGCCTATGCCTACGCGGTCGCGCGCGCCTGCGACGCCGGCCATACGACGCGCTTCGACGCGGCGGGCTGCCTGCTGTTCGCATCCGAACGCGCCACCCGCGCCGGCCTCGCCGCGATCCAGGTGCTGGGCGGTAACGGCTACGTCAACGACTACCCGGCCGGGCGGATCCTGCGCGATGCGAAGCTGTACGAGATCGGCGCCGGCACCACCGAGATCCGCCGGCTGCTGATCGGCCGTGAACTGTTCCGGGCAACCGCCTGAGGCTTCCGGCGAGGGCACAACAATGACCCGACTGACTTCCCACGCCGACAGCCGCAGCGCCGAGTTCCGCGACAACGCCGCCGCGATGCAGGCGCTGTGCGCGACGCTGCGCGAGCGCCAGGCCGCCGCGGCGCTGGGCGGCGACGCCGGCTCCAGGGCACGCCACGTCGCCCGCGGCAAGCTGCTGGCCCGCGATCGCGTCGATGCGCTGCTCGATCCGGGCAGCCCGTTCCTCGAACTGAGCCCGCTCGCGGCCAATGGCATGTACGACGACGAGGCGCCGGCGGCGGGCCTCATCGCCGGCGTCGGCCGCGTACAGGGCCGGCTGGCCATGGTCGTGGCCAACGACGCAACCGTGAAGGGCGGCTCGTATCTGCCGATGACGGTGAAGAAGCACCTGCGCGCGCAGCTGGTCGCGCTCGAGAACCGCCTGCCCTGCATCTATCTGGTCGATTCGGGCGGCGCGTTCCTGCCGCTGCAGGACGAGGTGTTCCCGGACCGCGAGCATTTCGGGCGGATCTTCTACAACCAGGCGCACCTGTCGGCCGCCGGCATTCCGCAGCTCGCGGTGGTCATGGGCTCGTGTACGGCGGGCGGTGCCTACGTGCCGGCGATGTGCGACGAGTCGATCATCGTGCGCAACCAGGGCACGATCTTCCTCGGCGGTCCGCCGCTGGTGCGGGCCGCCACCGGCGAAGTCGTGGATGCGGAGAGTCTCGGCGGCGGCGACGTGCACGCGCGGACTTCGGGTGTAGTCGACCATCTCGCCGACAGCGACGCGCACGCACTCGCGCTGGCGCGCGCAGCCTGTGCTGCGCTCGATGCGCCGGCACCGGAGTGGCTGGCGCAGCAGGAGCCGGCGGAGCCGCTGTATCCGGCCGCGGACATCGGCGGCATCCTGCCGCGCGACCTGCGCCAGCCGTACGCCGTGCACGAGGTGATCGCGCGGCTGGTCGACGCCTCCGAGTTCCACGAGTTCAAGGCGCTGTACGGCAAGACCCTGGTCTGCGGCTTCGCCCGCGTCTGCGGCTATCCGCTCGCGCTCGTCGCCAGTAACGGCATCCTGTTTTCCGAGTCGGCGCTGAAGGGTGCGCACTTCGTGCAGCTCGCCAGCCGCCGGCGCATTCCGCTGCTGTTCCTGCAGAACATCACCGGCTTCATGGTCGGGCGTCGCTACGAGAACGCCGGCATCGCCCGCGACGGCGCCAAGATGGTCACCGCGGTGGCCTGCGCCACGGTGCCGAAGCTGACCATTGTGATCGGCGGCTCGCACGGCGCCGGTAATTACGCGATGTGCGGGCGCGCCTACGGCGGCCGCTTCCTGTGGACCTGGCCGAACGCGCGCGTGTCGGTGATGGGCGGCGAGCAGGCGGCCAGCGTGCTGGCGACGGTGCGCCGCGACGCGCTGCAGGCGCGCGGCAGCGAGTGGCCGGCCGACGAGGAAGAGCGCTTCGTCGCCGGGATCCGCACCCGCTACGAGCAGCAGGGCAACCCGTACTACGCGACCGCGCGGCTGTGGGACGACGGCGTGATCGAACCCACCGATACCCGCCGCGTGCTCGGCCTCGCGCTCGGCATCATCGCGCAGGGCCCGCCGCCCGCGCCCGAAGCCTACGGCGTATTCAGGATGTGACGCATGCTGCGTGAAGAACGTGACCGGCGCGGCGTGGTGACGCTGACGCTGGAGCGGCCCGAAGCCCGCAATGCGCTGTCGGCGGCGCTGGTCGCTGCATTGAGCGCGGCGCTCGAACGCCTGGCCGCGGACCCGGGCGTCCGCATCGTGCTGCTGAGCGGGGCCGGCAGCGCCTTCTGCGGCGGCGCCGACATCGGTGATATGCGCGCCGCCGCGCAGGCGAGCGTGGCGGCGAATGAGGCCGATGCCGGGCGGTTCAGCCGCATGCTCGAGCTGCTGGAGATCCTGCCGCAGCCGACCGTCGCGATCATCAACGGCGCCGCTTTCGGCGGCGGCGTCGGCCTGCTCGCGGCCTGCGACATCGCGCTGGCCGCGGATCATGCGCGCATCGCGTTGTCGGAAGTGCGGCTCGGCATCCTGCCGGCGATGATCTCGCCGTACGTGCTGCGCGCGATCGGCCCGCGCCAGGCCCGGCGCTGGTCCCTGACCGGAGCGGCGATGGACGCGGCGACCGCGCTGCGCATCGGCCTCGTGCACGAAACCGCGCCGGCCGCGGAGCTGCCGGCCCGGGTCGCCGCGCTGGTGGACGAGCTGCTGGCCGGCGGGCCGCGCGCGCAGACCGAGATCAAGCGGCTGCTCACCGCGGGCTGCGGCCGCGACGAGGCCAGCGACCGCGCGCGCAACGCGAACAACGCGCGCTGGCTGGCACGCCTGCGGGCGAGCGCTGAGGGCCGCGAAGGACTCGCTGCCTTTCTGGAGAAGCGCCGCCCCGACTGGATCCCGGACGCATGACGCTCAGCCGGCTCCTGATCGCGAACCGCGGCGAGATCGCCTGCCGCATCATCCGCGGCTGCCGCGCGCTCGGAATCCGCGCGATCGCGGTGTACTCGGAGGCGGACCGCGACGCGCGCCACGTGCGCGAGGCCGACGAGGCCTGGCCGATCGGACCGGCGTCGGCGCGCGAGTCCTACCTCGACATCCAGCGGATTCTCGACACGGCCCGCGCGGCGCGGGCCGATGCGATCCACCCGGGCTACGGCTTCCTGTCCGAAAACGCTGACTTTGCCGCGGCCTGCGCCGCAGCGGGCATTCGCTTCGTCGGGCCGCCCGCCAGTGTGATCCGCGCGATGGGGCTCAAGCACGAGGCCAAGGCGCTGGTCGAGGCCGCCGGCGTTCCGGTCGTGCCCGGCTATGCGGGCGCCGACCAGTCGCCGGAGTCGCTCCGCACCGCGGCGGAACGGCTCGGCTTCCCGCTGCTCGTCAAGGCCGCGGCCGGCGGCGGCGGACGCGGCATGCGCGTCGTGCGCGCTGCCGGCGAGCTGAACGACGCGCTGGCCGCGGCGCGCGGCGAGGCCGAGAACGCGTTCGGCGATGGCCGCCTGCTGCTCGAGCGGTTCATCGAGCGGCCGCGTCACATCGAAGTGCAGGTGTTCGGCGACACGCACGGCGGCTGCGTGCACCTGTTCGAGCGCGAGTGCTCGGTGCAGCGCCGCTACCAGAAGATCATCGAGGAGGCGCCCTCGCCTTTTCCCGACAGCGCCACGCGCACAGCGCTGACCGCCGCCGCGGTGCGGGCCGCGCGGGCGGTCGGCTATGTGAATGCCGGCACCGTCGAGTTCATCGTCGCCGGCGACGGCAGCTTCTACTTCATGGAGATGAACACGCGCCTGCAGGTCGAGCATCCGGTGACCGAGGCGATCACCGGCCTCGATCTGGTGGCCTGGCAGCTCGCCGTTGCCGCCGGTGCGCCGCTGCCGCTGGCGCAGGAACAGATCCGCGCTGCGGGCCACGCCGTCGAGGCGCGGATCTGCTGTGAGGATCCGGCGCGCGGCTTTCTGCCGTCGACCGGCCGGATCCGGCGTTTCATCGCGCCGCCGGCGGATGATCACTGGCGCATCGATGCGGGCGTCAGCGACGGCGATGTGGTCGGCCCCTGGTACGACGGTCTGATCGCCAAGGTCATCGCCAGCGGTCCGGATCGCGCCACCGCGCTCGCGACGCTGAACCATCGCCTGGCCCGCACGGCCGTGCACGGCGTGACGACCAACCTCGCGCTGCTGCGCGCAATCGCCGCACGGCCGGAATTCGCGGCCAGCGGCGTCGATACCGGCTTCGTCGAGCGCGAGCTGCCGGCCCTGCTCGCGCCGCCGGCGCCGGCCGATGCAGCGCTGCTGGTCGCGGCGCGGGTCGCCCTCGATGACATCGCCGCCACAGCGCGGCGCGCGGGGTCGCATTCGCCCTGGGCGCAGGGCGATGGCTGGCGCGCCGGGGCCGCGGCCCGTCAGGCGCTCGGGCTGCGGATGCCCGACTTCCATCGCGCCTATGCTCGCTCGCAAGGCGATGTGGTTGATCTCGAGATCGGCGAGCGGCCGGTGCGCGGCCGCGTTCGCGGCGACGGGCAGCAATTCACGGTCGCAGCCGGTGACGGCTCGCGCGAGGTCGAAGTGATTCGCGACGGCCCGGCCTTGCAGGTCGTCGCCGACCGCGCGGATGAGATCACGCTGGCGCCGGCCTGGCCGTTCGAGCGCAGCGTCGACGATGCCGAGGCGCATCCGGCCTCGCCATTGCCGGGACGCATCGTCTCCCTGCGTGTGGCCGCCGGCGACCGCGTCGAAGCCGGGCAGGTCCTCGCGGTGGTCGAGGGCATGAAGGTGCAGCACCCCGTCCGCGCGGCCCGGGCCGGCCGGGTGACCGCGGTGCTGGTCGCCGCGGGCGATCTGGTCGACGCCGAGGCTTTCCTGCTGGAGCTGGCTCCGACCTGATTGCCCCGGCCGGACCGTTGTTTTGCGCCGCAAAACCCGCTAACGTGCCCGAATTTCCAAACGAACGTCCGGCACCTCTATGAGACTGCAGCAGAAAGTTGTCGCAATTACCGGTGGCGGGCGCGGTTTGGGCCGCGCGATGGCGCTCGCCTTTGCCGCCGAGGGCGCCAACCTCGCGCTGCTGGACCTCAACGCGGCCGATCTCGCTGAGACCCGCACACTGTGCGAGGCCCAGGGCGTCCGCGCCGCCGGCTACCCGACCAACGTCGCCGACGAAGCCCAGGTGATCGCAAGTCTCGATGCGGTCGTCGTCGATCTTGGCCGGCTCGACGTGATGATCAACAACGCCGGCATCACCCGCGACGCCTTGCTGGTCAAGGTCAGGGACGGCGAGGTCGCCGGCGGCATGACGCTTGCGCAATGGCAGGCGGTCATCGACGTCAACCTGACCGGCGTGTTCCTCGGCGGGCGCGAGGCTGCCTCCCGCATGATCCGGCTCGGCAACGGCGGCGTGATCATCAACATCTCCTCGGTGTCCCGCGAAGGTAATCCCGGCCAGACCAATTATTCCGCCGCCAAGGCCGGCGTCGCGGCGATGAGCGTCGTCTGGGCCAAGGAGCTCGCTCGCTACGGCATTCGCAGCGCGGCGATCGCGCCGGGCTTCTGCGCGACCGATATCCTCTCGTCGATGAAGCCGGAGGCCCTGGCCAAGGTCACGGCCCCGGTGCCACTGCAGCGCCTCGGCGAGCCGGCCGAAATCGCTGCCGCCGCGGTCTTCATCGCCCGCAACGATTTCCTGACCGGCCGCGTACTCGAGGTGGACGGCGGCCTGCGGCTGTAAGATTCACGGACCACGCGAACCAGAGGTTGGCGCAGCATGCAGATGAAAGAGATCAGGGCCATCATCACCGGTGGCGCATCGGGGCTCGGACTGGCGACCGCGACGCGGATCGTCGCCGAAGGCGGCCGGGCCGTGCTCCTCGATGTCCAGGACGAGCTCGGCAAGGCCGCGGCCGCGCGGCTCGGCGCCGCCGCCCGCTTCCAGCATTGCGACGTCACCGATGAGGCCGCGACGGAGGCGGCGGTCCGTGCCGCGGCCGACTGGCTCGGCGGACTCAACGTCGCGGTCAACTGCGCCGGCATCGGCGTGGCAGCGAAGCTGCTGGGCAAGGACGGCCCGCTGTCCACGGCCGCGTTCACCCGCGTGCTCACCGTCAACACCGTCGGCCACTTCACCGTGGACCGCGCGGCGGCCGCGCTGATGCAGCACAACGCGCCCGATGCCGGCGGCGAACGCGGCCTGCTGATCCACACCGCCTCGGTGGCGGCTTACGAAGGCCAGATCGGCCAGGTGGCTTATTCGGCCTCCAAGGCCGCGAATGCCGGCATGATCCTGCCGCTGGCGCGCGAACTCGCCCGCTTCGGCATCCGCGTCGTCGGCATCGCCCCGGGCCTGTTCGAGACGCCGATGATGGCAGGCCTGCCCAAAGAAGCGCAGGAATCGCTCGGCCGCCAGGTGCCATTCCCGCCGCGCCTCGGCAAGCCCGAGGAATACGCCGACCTGGTCGCGGCGATCTGCGCCAACCCGATGCTGAACGGCACGACCATCCGGCTCGACGGCGCGATCCGCATGGCGCCGAAGTAAGGCCGGCAGCGATGACGAGCCGGCGCAGCGCGTGGCTGGCGACGGCGCTCGGCGCAGCGTTGCTGGCCGGCTGCGCCGCCGGCCCGCGGCCGGCCGCGGAGTCGGCCCCGGCACAAGCAGCGGCCGCCGTCACCGGCATCGATATTCCGATCGAGTACTACCGGCTCGACAACGGCCTGCGCGTCGTGCTGTCGCGAGATCCGGGCGCGCCCACGGTCACGGCCGGCGTCTGGTACCGGATCGGTTTCCGTAACGAGCCGCGTGGCCGCACCGGCTTCGCGCACCTGTTCGAACATCTGATGTTCCAGGGCTCGGTCAACCTCGGCAAGATGGAATTCATCCGGCTGGTCGAGGGCAACGGCGGGATCCTGAACGGCTCGACGCGCTTCGACTACACCAACTACTTCCAGGTCGTACCGGCACACACGCTGGAAACCGTACTGTGGGCCGAGGCGGACCGCATGCGCGGGCTGGCTATCACGCAGGACAACCTCGACAACCAGCGCAGCGTGGTCCAGAACGAGGTCCGCGACAATGTGCTGAACCGGCCGTACGGTGGCTTCCCGTGGCTGTCGCTGCCGCAGCTCGCCAACGAGAACTGGCACAACGCGCACAACTTCTACGGTGACATGGCCGATCTCGACGCGGCGACGCTGGCCGACGTGCGCGGGTTCTTCGAGCGCTACTACGCGCCGGGCAACGCGGTGCTGGTGGTCGCCGGCGATTTCGACCGGGACCAGGTCCGCGGCTGGATCGAGCGATATTTCGGCCCGGTGCCGGCGCGCGCGACACCGCCGCGGCCGGACGTGTCCGAGCCGCGCCAGCAGGCCGGCAAGCGCCACACGCAGACGGACGCGCTCGCGCCGCGGCCCGGCCTCGCCCTCGCCTGGCACGTGCCGCCGCGCGGCACGCCCGAGCACTACGTCTTCGGCCTGCTCGACCAGATCCTGCTGCAGGGCGAGGACAGCCGGCTGTGGCAGCGCCTCGTCCGCGAGCGCGGCCATGCCGGCGAGGTCGCCGGCGGCGTCAACCTGCTCGGCAATCTGTTCGACTACGACGGCCCGATGCTGTGGATGGTCTATCTCGTGCACGACGATCCGGCCGCCGCGGATGCGATCCTCGCCGACCTCGACGCCGAGATCGCCCGCATGCAACGTGAACCGCCGTCCGCAGCGGAACTCGAGCGGGCACTGACCAAGCTGCGCGCCGGTCTCTATGATCTCGCCGGCTCGAATACGCGCTTCGGCCTGACCAACCTGCTGGCTGCCTTCGCGCTGTTCGACGACGACCCGGCCCGGATCAATCGCCTCGAGGAGCGGTTCCGCGCGATCACACCGGAGCAGATCCGACAGGTCGCCGCGGACTGGCTGAGGCCGGAGAATCGTACGATCCTGACCCTCGCGCCGGGTCGCACGGCGGGCCAGCCATGAAGTCGGTCGTCTTCGCGGCTGCGGTCCTCGCTGCGGCGCTGGTCACCGGCGCCGGAGCCGCCGAGTCTCCGCCAGCACCCGGCACGCCGCGCGACTTCGCGCTGCCAGCGAAGGAGACCGTGTGCCTCGACAACGGCCTCGCCATCACCTTCGTTCCCTGGGGCCGCATTCCGAAGACCACCGTGCTCGCGGTCGTGCGCACCGGCAACGTCGACGAGGGCGAGAACACCTGGCTCGCCGACGTCGCGGTCGAGATGCTGCGCGAAGGGGCGGGCGGGCGCAGTGCCGAAGACATCGCGCGCGACGTCGCCGGCATGGGCGGCAGCCTCGCGCTCGCCGCCGGCGCCGAGCAGACCAGCGTCGGCCTGTCGGTACTCTCGGAGCACGCGCCGCAGGCCGTGCGCCTGATCGCCGACCTGCTGCGGCAGCCGCGCTTCCCGGCCGGCGAGCTGCCACGTGTGCTTGCGAACTTCGAGCGCCGGCTGAGCGTCGCGCGCGCCGAGCCCGATGCGCTCGCCGACGAGGCGCTCGCCGCAATGATCTGGGGCGAGCATCCGTTCGCGCGAACCTTGCCGCGCCCCGGCCAGCTCGCGGGCTACGGTATCGAGGCAGTGCGCGAATTCCATGCGCGCAACTTCGGCGCGCGGCGCACGCATCTGTACATCGCCGGCCGCTTCGAGCGCGGCACACTGGAAGCGGCGCTGCGCGAGGTCTTTGCCGACTGGCCGGCGGGCGCGGCGCCGACCGATCACCCGCCGGTCGCGAGCGCGCAGGCCCGGCAGCAGTTCATCGAGCGGCCCGGCTCGAACCAGACCACCGTGCGGATCGCCGTGCCGGTCACCGGCCCGGCGCAGGCCGGGTGGTTTCCGCTCTCGGTGATGAACACCCTGCTCGGCGGCTCGTTCATCTCGCGGATCACCAGCAACCTGCGCGAGGACAAGGGCTATGCGTACTCGCCCGGCTCCTCGCTCCGCCTGTTCCGCGGCGCCGCGCTGTGGGTGCTCGAGGCGGACGTGACCGCGGCCCACACCGCGGCAGCCCTCGTGGAGATCAACCGCGAGATCGAGCGGCTGCGCAGCGAGCCGCCGCCGCCGGAGGAGCTGCGCGCGATCGCGAATTACCGCGCCGGCCTGTTCGTCGTCGTCAACTCGAGCGCCGACGGCCTGCTCGCGCAGCTTGCCTTCCTCGACCTGCACGGCCTGCCGGACGAGTACCTGACCCGCTGGGTCGCCAGTGTCCACGCCGTGACGCCGGCCGAGGTCAGCGCCGCCGCGCAGCGCTTCCTGCGCTCTGATGCGATGACCACCGTTCTGGTGGGCGAAAAAGGGGACGCTTCCCTTTTTCACCGTCCTCGGTGAAAAAGGGAAGCGTCCCCTTTTTCGCTATACTTTCGCCATGACTGAGGTGATGGAATACGACGTGGTCGTGGTCGGCGCTGGCCCGGCCGGTCTCGCCTGCGCGATCCGCCTGAAGCAGCTTCAACCGGAGCTCAGTATCTGCGTGCTGGAGAAGGGCTCGGCGGTCGGCGCGCAGCTCCTGTCCGGCTGCGTCATGGAACCCGGACCGCTCGATGCCCTGCTGCCGGAATGGCGCGAGTCGCCGCCCGCGATCTGCGTGCCGGCGGCGCGCGACGAGTTCCGCCTGCTGACCCGGCGGCGGAGCTGGTGGATGCCGAATCCGCCGCAGATGCACAACGCGGGCAATTTCATCGTCTCGCTCGGGCTGCTCGCCGCCTGGATGGCGACCCGCGCCGAGGCGCTCGGCGTCGATATCTTCCCCGGATTCGCCGCCGCTGAGGCGGTTTACGCCGACGACGGCCGCGTCCGCGGCGTGCGCATCGGCGACATGGGGCTCAACAAGGACGGCACGCCCGGGCCCAATCACACGCCGGGCGCCGAGATCCATGCCGGCACGACCGTGCTCGTTGAGGGCTGCCGCGGCAGCGTCACCAAGCAGGTGATCGCGCGCCTCAAGCTGGCGGACGGTTGTTCGCCGCCGACCTACGGGCTCGGCTTCAAGGAGCTGTGGCAGCTTCCTGCGGGTCGCGCAGAGCCGGGACTGATCCGCCACACGATCGGCTGGCCGCTCGATGCGCGCACCTACGGCGGCAGTTTTCTCTATCACCTCGATCAGGATCGCGTGTACCTCGGCTTCGTCGTCGGGCTCGACTACCGTGATCCGCGCTTCAGCCCGTTCGAGGCGTTCCAGCAGTTCAAGCATCACCCGAGCGTCCGGCCGCTGCTCGAGGGCGGCGAACTGCTCGGCTACGGCGCACGCACGATCGCGGCGGGCGGCTGGCAGTCGCTGCCGCGCATGGACGCGCCGGGTTTGCTGCTGGTCGGCGATGCGGCCGGCACGCTGAACGTGCCGAAGATCAAGGGCGTGCACCAGGCGATCCGCTCCGGCGTGCTGGCCGCGGAGCATCTCGTCGAGCGCGGCGCGACCGAGGGCTTCGATGCGCGCTGGCGCGCGTCGGCCGGCGGCCAGGAACTGCGCCGCGTGCGCAACGTCAAGCCCGGTTTCCGCGGCGGTCTGTGGGTGGGCCTTGCCAATGCCGGGCTCGAGACCGTGCTCGGCGGCCGCAGCCCGTGGACGCTCGCCAACCACGAGAACCACACGGCGCTGCAGCAGCTCGACGCGGGCGCCACGCCAGAGCGCGGCTGGACGGAGCGCACACTCCCGCCGCGCGACCGGCTCGCCGCGGTCTTCAATGCTGGCAACGCGCATGAGGAAAGCCAGCCCGTACACCTGAAGGTGGCCGATCCCTCGATCTGCGTGACGCGCTGCACCGCGGAGTTCGGAAATCCCTGCGAGAAGTTCTGCCCGGCCGGCGTCTACGAGATGGTCAGCGACGACAGCGGCAACCGCCGCCTGCAGATCAACGCCGCCAACTGCGTGCACTGCAAGGCCTGCGACATCAAGGATCCGTACGGGATCATCACCTGGACCACGCCCGAGGGCGGATCCGGACCGAACTACAACCAGCTCTAGGATGGACGGCGAACTCCCGATCTGGCAGCCGTCAGCCGAACGGATCGCCGCGGCCAATCTCACCCGCTTCATGCGCTTTGCCGCTGCGCGCGGCGCGCCGGGCGGCGACTACGCGACGCTCTATCGCTGGTCCATCGACGAGCCGGCCGCATTCTGGCAGGCGCTGTTCGATTTCAGCGGCGTGATCGCCGGCCACGACGATGGCCCGGTGTTGAGCGAGCCCGAGCGCATGCCCGGCGCGCGCTGGTTCAGCGGCACACAGCTCAACTTCGCCGAGAACCTGCTGCGCGGCCCGGATACGGCGGCGGCGCTGATCTTCCGCAACGAGCGCGGCGCACGGCGCGAGCTGTCGCGCCCGGAATTGCGCGCCGAGGTCGCACGCATCGCGGCGGGACTGCGCGCGGCCGGCGTCGGCCCGGGCGACCGTGTCGCCGGCTTCCTGCCAAACCTGCCCGAGACCATCATTGCGATGCTCGCCAGCGCCAGCATCGGCGCCACCTGGACCTCCTGTTCGCCGGACTTCGGCATTCGCGGCGTACTCGACCGCTTCGGCCAGGTCGAGCCGAAAGTACTGTTCACCGCCGATGGGTATTTCTACGGCGGCAAGATCGTCGATTCGCTGCGGCCGATTGCCGGCGTGCTGGAGCGACTGCCGTCGGTGTCGCGCGTCGTCGTGATCCCGTACGTCGGCGCGGCGCCGGCGACCGGCAAGCTGCGCGATGCCGTGCCGTGGGCGGAGTTCGGCGCCGCGGCCTCAGCACCGGGCTTCACGCGGCTGCCGTTCGACCACCCGCTGTACGTGCTCTATTCCTCGGGCACGACCGGCGTGCCGAAGTGCATCGTGCACGGCGCCGGCGGCACGCTGCTGCAGCACATCAAGGAACACCTGCTGCACACCGACGTGCATCCGGGCGACCGGCTGTTCTATTTCACGACCTGCGGCTGGATGATGTGGAACTGGCTGGCGAGCGGACTGGCGAGCGGCGCGACCGTCGTGCTCTACGACGGCTCGCCGTTCCACCCCGGCCCGGAAGTGCTGTGGCAGATGGCCGCGGACGAGCAGGTCGCGATCTTCGGCACCAGCCCGAAATATCTCGCCGCGCTCGAGAAGGCTGGCTACCGTCCGCGCCAGCGGCTTGCGCTGCCGCGCCTGCGCACGATCCTGTCCACCGGTTCGCCGCTCGCGCCCGAGCAGTACGACTTCGTCGCCGCCGCGATCGGCCCGGAGATCCAGCTTTCGTCGATCTCCGGCGGCACCGACATCGTCTCCTGCTTCGCGCTCGGCAACCCGCTGCTGCCGGTATACCGCGGCGAACTGCAGTGCCGCGGGCTAGGCCTCCAGGTCGAGGTCTGGAACGACGCCGGAGCGCCGGTCACCGGCGAGCGCGGCGAGCTCGTGTGCGCGGCGCCGTTCCCGTGCATGCCGGTCGGCTTCTGGAACGATCCGGACGGCCGCCGCTACCGCGCCGCCTACTTCGAGCGCTTCCCCGGCGCCTGGCATCACGGTGATTACGCGCTGCTCACGGAGCGCGGCGGCCTCGTCATCCTCGGCCGCTCCGACGCGGTGCTCAATCCGGGCGGCATCCGCATCGGCACCGCCGAGATCTACCGCCAGGTCGAGCAGCTCGACGAGGTGCTGGAGAGCGTCGTCGTCGGCCAGGAGCACGACAACGACGTGCGCGTCGTGCTGTTCGTGCGGCTGCGCGATGGAGTCGAACTCGACGAGGCGCTGCGCGAGCGGATCCGCCGGCAGATCCGCAGCCACACGACGCCGCGGCATGTGCCGGCGAAGATCCTTGCGGTGCCGGAAGTGCCGCGCACGATCAGCGGCAAGGTCGTCGAGCTGGCGGTGCGCGAGGCGATCCACGGCCGGCCGGTGAAGAACACGGACGCGCTGGCCAATCCGGCGGCGCTCGCTCACTTCCGCAACCGCGTGGAACTGGCCGACTGACACCGATGCACAGCGCGTCGCCGCTCGCGGCCCGGATCACGGCCGCGCTCGCCGCTCACGGCCACCAGCCGGATGCGGCGCAACGCCGGGCGATCGCCCGCCTCGAGGATCTGCGCCGGCGGCTGCTGGCGCGCGCCGCACGGCCGACGTTGCTGGCACGCGGACTCGCCGCGCTCGCTCCGCGCCGTCGCGTGACGCCGTTGCGCGGCCTGTACCTGTGGGGCGCGGTCGGCCGCGGCAAGACCTTCCTGATGGACCAGTTCTGCGCTGAGCTGCCACTGCCGGACAAGCGGCGCGAGCACTTCCATCGCTTCATGCAGGACGTGCACGCCGGCCTGCGCCGGCATCGCAACCGGCCCGAGCCGCTCGCGCGCGTCGCGGACGATCTGGCCACCAGCACCCGCCTGCTGTGCTTCGACGAGTTCGTGGTCAGCGACATTGCCGACGCGATGATCCTCGGCGGCCTGCTCGAGGCGCTGTTCGCCCGCGGCGTCACGCTGGTCGCGACTTCGAACGTCGCTCCCGCCAACCTGTACCGCGACGGCCTGCAGCGCGCCCGCTTCCTGCCGGCGATCGCGCTGCTCGAGCGCCATTGCCTGGTGCTCGAACTGGATGGCCCCGACGACTACCGGCTGCGGCAACTCGAGCGGCTGCCGACCTTTCTCGGTGCCGCCGTCGCCGACCGTGAACAGCGCCTCGCCGCGGAATTCGCCGCACTGGCCGCCGACGGCGCGACCGCCGACCCGCGCATCGTCATCGCCGGACGCCCCCTGCGGGCGCGCGGGGCGACCGAGGACATCGTGTGGTTCGACTTCGACGAGCTGTGCGTGCGGCCGCGCGCCGCTGCCGACTACATCGAGCTGGCACGCTGCTACCACACAGTGCTGATCAGCGGCGTGCCGGCACTCGATGCGCTGGCCGACGATGCCGCGCGGCGCCTGATCACGCTGGTCGACGAGTTCTACGACCGCGGCGTCAAGCTGTTGTTGTCCTGCGCCGCGGCCACGCCCGATGACCTGTACCGCGGCCAGCGCCTCGCCTTCGAGTTTCGGCGCACGGCCAGCCGATTGCACGAGATGCAGGGGCGGGAGTACCTGGCGCGGGCGCATCGGGCGTGAGCGTGCCGCCACCCGGGCGCCGGCGCAGTCGCTCCGCCGGATCTCGTTGAGAGCACGGTCGCAGCCACGTAGAGTCCGTTGTGGAGACCGGAGACTGACATGGCGAGTGCGCAGTGCCTGTGCGGAGCCGTCGCCTGGGAACTCGACGGGCCGTTCGAGTCGATGGTGCATTGCCATTGCTCGCGGTGCCGCAAGGCACATGGGTCGGCCTTTGCGACCTATCTGGCCGGCCGGGTGGCGAACTTCCGCCTGTCCGGCACGACTCACCGGGCCCGCTGGGAATCAGCGCCTGGTGCATACCGCTGTTTCTGCCGGCACTGCGGTTCGGTGGTGCCCGGCGACCCCGTCGACGGTCAGGTCTTCGTGCCAGCCGGGAACTTCACCGAGGACCCCGGCATTCGTCCGCTGGCGCATATCTTCACCGCTTCGAAAGCCCCGTGGTACGAGATCCCCGATCGTCTGCCGCGCTTCGACTGCTATCCGCCGGGCATTGCGGCGCCGTCTCTTCCGGAGTGCCGATCGTCGGACCCGCCGGGTACGCCGCGCGGAAGTTGTTTGTGCGGGGCAGTCGCGTATCGCCTCGCCGCCGCGCCGCAGCGAAGTGTCAATTGCCACTGCAGTCGCTGCCGCCGGGCCCGCTCGGCGGCGCATGGCTCCTATCTCTTTGCGGCCGTGACCTACACGCGGGGCGCCGATCGGCTGCAGACATTCACGCTGCCGGAAGCGCCGCGTTTCAGTTACGCGTTCTGCGTCGACTGCGGCTCCTCGCTGCCGCGCCCCGCCGCCGGCCCGGTCGGCATTCCGATGGGCTCGCTGGATGACGATCCCGGCCTGCGCCCGCAACTGCACATCTTCGTCGGCTCGAAGGCGCCGTGGTTCGACATCGCCGACGACCTCCCGCAGTACCGGGAATTTCCGCCGAGTGCGGACTGCTGACGGAACTCGTCGCTCCGCCGGGCTTGGGTTTGCGATCCGGCCGCCGCGCGCCGCTACGGCAGATCGGTGCTGCCCATCAGGTAACGATCCACCTCGCGGGCGACGCCGCGGCCCTCGTGGATCGCCCAGACCACCAGGCTCTGGCCGCGGCGGCAGTCGCCGGCGGCGAACACGCCCTTCACGTTGGTGGCGTAACTGCCGTGGCCGGCCTGCACGTTGCCGCGCGCATCGGTGGTGACGCCGAAGTCGCGCAGCAGCCCCGCTTCCGGGCCGAGGAAACCGAGCGCCAGCAGTACGATCTGCGCCGGTCGCACACGTTCGCTGCCGGCTCGCTCGCGCGACTGCCAGCGGCCCTCGGCGTCGCGCGCCCAGTCGACTTCGACGGTGACGACTTCGCGCACGTTGCCGTCGGCGTCACCGTTGAAGCGCTGCACCGTGGTCTGGTACACGCGCGGATCGCTGCCGAAACGTGCCGCCGCTTCTTCGTGGCCGTAGTCGCTGCGCTGGATCCGCGGCCATTCCGGCCATGGGTTGTCGGCGCCCCGCTCGGCCGGCGGTCGCGGCAGGATCTCGAACTGCAGCAGCGAGCGGCAGCCCTGGCGCAGCGCAGTGGCGACGCAGTCGGTGCCGGTGTCACCGCCACCGATCACGACGACGTCGCGGCCGCGGGCGTGCAGCGGCGTCTCGTCCGGCGTGCCGGCCAGCACCGCGCGGGTCGCCGCGGTCAGGTAGTCCATGGCGAACAGCACGTCACTGAGTCCGCGCCCCTCGACCGGCAGATCCCGCGGGCGCGTCGCGCCGGTACAGATCACCGTCGCGTCGAAGTCCGTCAGCAGCAACTGCGCCTCGACGTTCTCGCCGACGTTGGCGTTGCAGATGAACTTGACGCCCTCGGCCTCCAGCAGGCGCAGGCGCCGCGCGACGACCTCGTGCTTGTCGAGCTTCATGTTCGGGATGCCGTACATCAGCAGGCCGCCCGGCCGCTCGGCGCGCTCGAGCACAGTGACCAGGTGCCCGGCACGGTTGAGCTGCGCAGCCGCGGCCAGTCCCGCGGGACCGGAACCGATCACGACGACCTTCTTGCCGGTGCGCGCCACCGGCGGCTCGGGCAGGATCCAGCCCTCCTCCCAGCCGCGCTCGACGATGCTGCACTCGATGTTCTTGATCGTCACCGCCGGCGCGTGCAGGCCGAGCACGCAGGAGCCCTCGCACGGTGCCGGGCAGACCCGGCCGGTGAACTCGGGGAAGTTGTTGGTGCGGTGCAGGCGCGTGAGCGCCTCATGCCACAGGCCGCGGTAGACGAGATCGTTCCATTCCGGGATCAGGTTGTTGATCGGGCAGCCGGAAGCCGCGCCGTTCAGCAGCAGTCCGGTGTGGCAGAACGGCGTGCCGCAGTCCATGCAGCGCGCGCCCTGCTGGCGCAGCCGGCGCTCCTCGAGCTCGAGGTGGAACTCGTCCCAGTCGCGGATGCGCTCTCGCGGCGCGCGATCGACCGGCACTTCGCGCAGGAATTCGATGAAGCCGGTGGGCTTGCCCATGGTCAGTTGCCGCCGACGCGCGCCAGGTCGCGCGCGTTCTCCTCGAACGCCACCATGATCGCCTCGTCGCCGGTCAGGCCCTGCTCGTGGGCGCGCCGGATGCAGGACAGCATGCGCTGGTAGTCGCGCGGGATCACGCGCACGAACTTCGACACGAGCCGGTGCCAGCCGTCGAGCACCGCGCGCGCGCGGCTGCTGCCGGTCAGCGTCGCGTGCCGCTCGATCAGCGCCCGCAGCCCGGCGATCTCCTCCGCGTCGGTGACGCTCTCCGTGCCGACCATCTGCCGGTTGATGTTGCGCTCGAGCGTGCCCGCCTCGTCGAGCACGTAAGCGATACCACCGGACATGCCGGCGCCGAAGTTGCGTCCGGTCGGGCCGAGCACGACGACGCGCCCGCCGGTCATGTATTCGCAGCCGTGATCGCCGACCGCCTCGACCACCGCGTCCATGCCGCTGTTGCGCACCGCGAAGCGCTCACCGGCCATGCCGCGGATGAAGGCCTCGCCGCTGGTCGCGCCGTAGAACGCGACGTTGCCGACGATGATGTTGTCCTCGGCGCGGAACGTGGCCGCGGCCGGCGGGAACACGATGATCCGGCCGCCGGACAGGCCCTTGCCGCAGTAGTCGTTGGCGTCGCCCTCGAGCGTGAAGGTCATGCCCTTGGGCAGGAACGCGCCGAAGCTCTGCCCGGCCGAGCCGGTGAAGCGGATCCGGATCGTGTCGTGCGGCAGACCCTTCGCGCCCCACTTCTTCGTGACCTCACTGCCGGTGATCGTGCCGACGACGCGGTTGACGTTGCGGATCGGCAGCTCGGCGCTGACCTGCGCGCCGCGCTCGAGCGCCGGCTGGCAGATGGCCAGAAGCTGCTGCAGGTCGAGCGAGTCCTGCAGCCCGTGGTCCTGCGCGATCTGGCAGTAGCGCCCGACCTCCGGCCCGAGATCCGGCTGGTACAGGATGTTGCTGAAATCGAAGCCGCGCGCCTTCCAGTGCTCCAGCGCGTGCACCGGCTCGAGCCGATCGACGCGCCCGACCATTTCGTCGAGCGTGCGGAAGCCGAGTTCGGCCATCAGCTCGCGCGCCTCCTGGGCGACGAAGCGCATGAAGTGGATCACGTGCCCGGGCTCACCGGCGAAACGCTCGCGCAGGCGCGGGTCCTGCGTCGCGATGCCGGTCGGGCAGGTGTTGAGGTGGCAGACGCGCATCATCACGCAGCCCATCGCGACGAGCGGTGCGGTCGCAAAGCCGAATTCCTCGGCGCCGAGCAGCGCGGCGATGACGACGTCGCGGCCGGTCTTGAGCTGGCCGTCCGTTTCGACGCGGATGCGGCTGCGCAGGTTGTTGAGCACCAGCGTCTGGTGCGTCTCGGCCAGTCCCAGCTCCCACGGCAGGCCGGCATGGAAGATCGAACTGCGCGGCGAGGCACCGGTGCCGCCGTCGTAGCCGCTGATCAGCACGACGTCGGCGTGGGCCTTGGCGACCCCGGCGGCGATCGTGCCGACGCCGACCTCGGCGACCAGCTTGACGCTGATGCGCGCGTCGCGGTTGGCGTTCTTCAGGTCGTGGATCAGCTCGGCCAGGTCCTCGATCGAGTAGATATCGTGGTGCGGCGGCGGCGAAATCAGGCCGACGCCGGCGGTCGTGTGCCGCGTGCGCGCGATCCACGGATAGACCTTGGTGCCCGGCAACTGGCCGCCCTCGCCGGGCTTGGCGCCCTGCGCCATCTTGATCTGCAGTTCCTGCGCGTTGACCAGGTACTCGCTGGTCACGCCGAAGCGGCCCGAGGCGACCTGCTTGATCGCGGAGTTCTTCGAGTCGCCGTTCGGCAGCGGCTGGTAGCGCTCCGGATCCTCGCCGCCCTCGCCGGTGTTGGACTTGCCGCCGATGCGGTTCATCGCGATCGCCAGCGTCTCGTGCGCTTCCTGGCTGATCGAGCCGTAGGACATCGCGCCGGTCTTGAAGCGCAGCAGGAGGCTCTCGACCGGCTCGACCTCGTCGAGCAGCACCGGCGTGCCGGCGGTGAACTGCAGCAGTCCGCGCAGCGTCGCCAGCCGGCGCGACTGATCGTTGACCCGCGTCGCGTACTCGCGCCAGGTCGCGTAATCGCCGCTGCGCACCGCCTGCTGCAGCAGGTGCACGGTCTCCGGGTTGAACAGATGGTGCTCGCCGTCGGCGCGCCACTGGTACAGGCCGCCCGGCGCGAGGCTGTGGCCGTCCACCGGCCGCGCCGGGAAGGCCTGGCGGTGGCGCAGCAGGGCTTCGCGAGCGATGACCTCGATGCCGATGCCGCCGATGCGCGAGGCGGTCCAGGTGAAATACTCGTCGATGACGTCCTGGCGCAGGCCCACGGCCTCGAACACCTGGGCGCCGTGGTAGCTCTGCACCGCCGAGATGCCCATCTTCGACATGGTCTTGACCACGCCCTTGGTCGCGGCCTTGACGTAGTTCTTCACGGCGCTGCGGTGGTCGAGGCCGGGCAGCAGACCGTCCTCGATCATGCCGTCGAGGGTCTCGAGCGCCAGGTACGGATTGATCGCGCTGCAGCCGTAGCCGATCAGCAGCGCGAAGTGGTGCACCTCGCGCGCCTCGCCAGTCTCGAGTACGAGGCTGACGCGCGTGCGCAGTCCCTCGCGGATCAGGAAGTGGTGCAGCCCGGCGACGGCCAGCAGCGCCGGAATCGGCACGAATTCGCGGCTGACCCCGCGGTCGCTGAGGATCAGGACGTTCTGGCCCTCGTCCACGACCATGCGCCAGGCGCGCTCGCACAGCTCGGTGAGCGCCGCCGCGAGCCCCTTCTCGCCGCGCGCCGCACGAAACAGCGCCGGCAGCACGCCGGCGCGGATGCCCGGCAGGTCGAGGCGCCGCACTTTCGCGAACTGCTCATTGTCGAGGATCGGCCCGGACAGCTCGACGCGCCGGCAGTCGGCCGGCTGCGGCTCGAGCAGGTTGCCCTCGGAGCCGAGCCAGACCTCGGACGCAGTGATCAGCTCCTCGCGGATGCTGTCGATCGGCGGGTTGGTGACCTGCGCGAACAACTGCTTGAAATAGTCGTACAGCAGCCGCGGCCGTTCCGACAGCACCGCCAGCGGCGTGTCGTTGCCCATCGAGCCGAGCGCCTCGACGCCGTCGCGCGCCATCGGCGTCAGCAGCAGGCGCTGGTCCTCGAAGGTGTAGCCGAAAGCGATCTGCCGGTGCAGCAGCGTGTCGTGATCCGGTGCCGGCACCTCCGGCGCCGGCGGAATCTGGTCGAGGTGCACGAGATGCTCATCGAGCCACTGCCGGTACGGCCGCTCGGCCGCGATCGCGCTCTTGATCTCGGCGTCGTCGACGATGCGGCCCAGTTCGGTGTCGACGAGGAACATGCGGCCGGGCTGCAGGCGGCCCTTGCACAGCACGTTCTCCGGCGGGATGTCCAGCACGCCGGCCTCGGAGGCCATCACGACGAGGCCGTCCCTGGTCACGTAGTAGCGCGACGGGCGCAGGCCGTTGCGGTCGAGCACCGCGCCGATGCGCACGCCGTCGGTGAAGGCGATCGAAGCCGGGCCGTCCCACGGCTCCATCAGGCTCGAGTGGTACTGGTAGAAGGCGCGCCGCGCGTCGTCCATGTCGGCGTGATTCGACCACGGCTCCGGAATCATCATCATCATCGCGTGCGGCAGCGAGCGGCCGGCGAGCACCAGCAGTTCGAGCACGTTGTCGAACATCGCCGAATCGCTGCCGTTCGGATTGACGATCGGTGGGATCTGCTTCATGTCGTCGCCGAACAGCGCCGATTCGAACCGGGCCTCGCGCGCGGCCATCCAGTTGACGTTGCCGCGCAGCGTATTGATCTCGCCGTTGTGCGCCAGGTAGCGGTACGGATGAGCGCGGTCCCAGCTCGGGAAGGTGTTGGTCGAGAAGCGCGAATGCACCAGCGCCAGCGCCGTCTCCATCGCCGGATTGACGAGGTCGGGGAAGTAGCGCGCGAGCTGCTCGGTCAGCAGCATGCCCTTGTAGACGATGGTCTTGAACGACAGGCTGCACAGGTACCAGTGCTCGGCGCCGTCGAGCGTCGAGGTGCGGATCTCGCTGTAGGCGCACTTGCGGATCACGTACAGCTTGCGCTCGAAGGCGAGGTCGTCGGTCAGCGCCGGGTCGCGGCCGATGAACACCTGGCGCATGAACGGCTCGCTGGCCCGCGCCGTCTCACCGAGCGAACTGTGGTCGGTCGGCACGGTGCGCCAGCCGAGCAGCGTCTGGCCCTCGGACTGCACGATCTGCTCGAAGCGCTGCTCGAGACGCCGCCTCTTCGCGACCTCGCGCGGCAGGAACACGATGCCGCAGCCATACTGGCCCGGCCCCGGCAGCGCGATCGGCGAGCGCGCGCAGGCCTGTTCGAAGAACCGGTGCGGCATCTGCAGCAGCACGCCGGCGCCGTCGCCGGTGTTCGCTTCGCAGCCGCAGGCCCCGCGGTGGTCGAGGTTGCGCAGGACCTGGATCGCCTGCTCGAGGATGCGGTGCGACTTGCGCCCCTGCATGTCCACGACGAAGCCGACGCCGCAGGCCTCGTGCTCGAAGGCCGGGTCGTACAGGCCTTGTCGGGGCGGCGCTGTGGGGCGCCCCAGACCGGATCGGGGGGCTCGTGTCGTCATGGCGGCAGTCAAAAAAGGTCCAGAGACCGGGGTCAGGGCGTACCTCGGCAGTGTACGGATCCGGAGGGTTGCAGGGAAGCCGGAATCGGCTACCGCGGCTCCCCGGCCATTCAACCCGGCGCCGGCCGCGGCTCTCCCATCCGGTACACGGCCAGGACCTCGTGGGTCACCGTGTCGCGCACCACATTGAACCACTGACCGCAGCCGCAGGTGTGGCACCAGCGCTCGGCGTGTGCGCCCTTCGGATTGGTTCGGACATACAGGTAGCGGCCCCACTCTTCGTCCGAGCAGTCCGGTGCCGGGCGCGCAATGTGCGCCTCGCCGCCATGGGTGAACTCCGGCTCGGCGCGCGGGCCACAGAACGGGCAGTCGATCGTCAGCACCGGCGTACTCCGGAAAAGGGGACAGTCCCCTTTTCGGCAGATTCTGCCACGGCGCGCCGAAAAGGGGACTGTCCCCTTTTCCTATCCGTACAGGCGGGCGAGCAGGTGCAGCAGCGGCTGCGGCTGGCCGAGGTGGAACAGCGGGGCGAAGCTGTTGTCACGGAAGGCCGCGACCATGTCGCGGATCGGGCGGTCGAGCTGCATGTCCCCAGTCATGTACGGGACGTGGCCGCGGACGAAGTCGAACGCGGCGCGGGTCGGGCCGAGCCGGTCGGCGCCGCGGATCTCGACCGCCTGCGCCAGCGCGATCAACTGCATCGCCATGATCTTCTCGGCCAGGCTGATCACCAGCGCGCAGTCGCGCGCCGCGTGCACGCCGAGCGAGACCTTGTCCTGGTTGTGGCATTCGGTCGACTGCGAGTGCACCGAGGCCGGGTTGCAGCGCATCAGCGCCTCGACCAGCAGCGAGGTGCAGGCGAGCTGCATGCCCTTGAAGCCGTGAAATACGGCGCGCTGTTCCTCGCTGCGGCCCGGGTCGACCAGGTTGGCCGGCAGGCCGTTGCTGAATTTCTCATCCACGATCAGCTCGAGCTGGCGCTCGCACATCTGCGCGACGTTGGCGACCGCGGTCTTCAGCGCGTCCATCGCCATGCACACGTGCCCGCCGTAGAAATTGCCGGCGTTGAACAGGTGCCCGGTCGCGGCGTCGTACAGCGGGTTGTCGTTGGCCGAGTTCAGCTCGTTCTCGATCCACGTAGTGGCCCAGTCGAGCACGTCGTCGAGCACGCCGGCGATCTGCGGCGCACAGCGGATCGAATAGCGGTCCTGGATCTTCAGGCGCAGGCGCCGCGCCTCAGCGCCGTCAAAAGCCCCGACCTCGGCGAACACCTCGTCGAGGTTGCGCGCCAGGTGGCTGCCATCGAGCCAGGCGAGGACCTGGGCCGCGAAGCGCTGCTGGCCGCGGTGGTTCTTCAGCACGTGGGCCAGCGGCTCGAAGGCGTTGCGCACGCCGGCGAGCGCTTCGGTCGTCAGCGCGGTGGTCAGCGCCGCGAATTCGACGATCTGCGCGGCACGGAACAGGTTGATCGCCGCGACCCCGGTCATCACCGAGGTGCCATTGACGATGCCGAGTCCTTCCTTGGCGCGCAGCGTCAGCGGCCTCAGGCCGCAGATCGCCAGCGCCTCGGCGGCCGGCGTGATCTGGCCGCGGAACCAGACCTCGCGGTCGCCGCACAACGTCGCGCCGAGGTAGGACAGCGGCACGAGGTCGCCGCTGGCGCCAACCGAGCCCTGCACCGGGATGCAGGGCGTGATGCCGTGGTTCAGGAAGTCGACCATCTGCTGCAGCAGTTCGACGCGCACACCCGAGTAGCCCTTGGCGTTCGAGTTCAGCCGCGCCAGCAGGATCGCGCGGCCCTCGGGCACGCCGAAATACTCACCGGTACCGGTACCGAGGCAGCGCAGCAGGTTGCGCTGCAGCTCGTCCACGCGGTCGCGAGATAGCTGCCGGTCGCAGCTATCGCCGAAGCCGGTGGTGACGCCATAGATCGGTTTGCCCTCGGCGATCAGCCGGTCGTTCAGCTCGCGCGAAGCACGGACCTGGGCGAGGCAGGCCGGATCCGGGTCGAGGGCGACCGGAAAGTCGAGGAAGGCGACGCACATCAGCTCGCCGATCGTCAGTGTGCGGCCGTTGATCAAGACGGTGTCGCGGTGCATACGAGGCTCCCCGGCGCGCGGCGCCGGCCGGTTGGACTGGCCGGAATCCTATATTTTCCTGCCGGAAATGATCTTGCTTTTGTTAACCAGTTGTGGTCTGTTGTGAAAGAATCTTTCGCCGTACGCGCTATTCGAGGAAGCAACGCCGATGCCACCCGAACCGCCCGCCCTCGATTCCTGCGACCAGCGCATGCTCGCCGTGCTGCAGCGCGACGGCCGCATCACCAACCAGCGCCTCGCCGAAACGGTCGGCACCTCCGCAGCCGCCTGCTGGCGACGCTTGCAGAAGCTCGTCGCCAGCGGCACGGTGCGGCGCTTTTCGGCGCTCGTGGACCCGGCCCGCCTCGGCTACCAGCTCTGCGCGCTGACCTATGTGACGCTGGCGCGGCACTCGCGCGACGTCGCCGTCCAGTTCGAGCGCACCGTCGCCGAACGCGACGAGGTCTTCGAATGCCTGGCCGTCACCGGCGACGCCGACTTCCTGCTGCGCATCTACGTGACCGACATCGCCGGCTACGACCGCTTCCTCGAGGAGTTCCTGTTCACCGTGCCGGGCGTCTCGACGGTGCGTACGAGTTTCGTGCTGCGCGAGGTCAAGGCCGGTGGCGTACTGGCGCCGGCGCCGCCGGCAACACCGGAGCGCGAGCTGCGCGGCCGGCGCAGGCAGCGGCGTTGATCGTGCCGGGGCCGATGACCGGTTATCCTGCGCAGCGTCGCAGCAGCGGATGTCCGGCTTGAGGCACGCGGCTTATTCGTTCCCGGCGCTGGTCCGGCACGCCCTCACCGGCCACCGCCGCTGGCCGCCGGCGCTGCGGCTCGCCGAACCGAAGTCAGCTTACGACGCAGTGATCATCGGCGGCGGTGGGCACGGCCTTGCGACCGCGTATTTCCTTGCACGCCGGCACGGGATGCGCAACATCGCGGTGCTCGACAAGGGCGCGATCGGCCACGGCAACTCGGGCCGCAACACTCAGGTCGTGCGTTCGGACTACTTTCACCGGTCCAGTTCACGGTTCTTCGAGCGCTCACTGCAGCTCTATGAGGGCCTCAGCCGTGAGCTGAACTACAACCTGATGCTGAGCCAGCGCGGCAAGATCAACCTCGCGCACAGCCCGCACGACCTCGAAGTCCTGCGCCGCGCGACCAACGCGATCCGGATGAATGGCGTGGACGCCGAGCTGCTCTCGGTGGCGGACCTTGGCCGCCTCGAGCCGGCGCTGAACCTACGCTGCCGTTATCCGATCGAGGGCGGCTCGGTGCAGTGGCGCGGCGGCATCGCCCGCCATGACGCGGTGGTCTGGGCCTTCGCCCGCGCGGCGAGCGCGCTCGGCGTCGATCTCGTGCAGGACTGCGAGGTCACCGGCTTCACGCTGGAGTGCGGCCGGGTCACGGGCGTCGAGACGAACCGCGGCCGGATCGCGACGCCGCGCGTTTGCCTCGCGGTCGCCGGCCATTCCTCGGTGCTGGCGCGCCGGGCCGGCCTCGCGCTGCCGCTCGCCAGCATGGCACTGCAGGCGATGGTCACCGAGCCGGTCAAGCCGTTGCTGCACCACGTACTGATCTCGCCGGCGATTCACGTCTACCTCAGCCAGTCGGACCGCGGCGAAGTCGTCATCGGCGGCGGCGCCGACGTGTACAACTCCTACGCGCAGCGTGGCGGCCTGCCGATCCTCGAGGCAAACGCGCAGGCGGCGGTCGAGCTGTTTCCGGTGCTCGGCCGGCTGCGCGTGATGCGCCAGTGGGCCGGCATCGTCGACATCTCGCCGGACACCAGTCCGATCATGGGCCTGACGCCGGTTGCAGGGCTCTATATCAGCGCCGGCTGGGGCACCGGCGGCTACAAGGCGATTCCGGCCGGCGGCGAAACCATGGCGTGGACGATCGCGCACGATCGCGCGCACGAACTGATCGTCGCTTTCGGGCTCGGGCGTTTCGCCAGTGGCGCACTGGTCGACGAGGGCGCGGCCTCCGGAGTGGCGCACTGATGGGCTTCCGTCTGCCGGCCGGCGGCCGCATCGACCGCAACCGGCCGCTGCGCTGGCGCTGGAACGGCCGCGAGCTGGCCGGCTTTGCCGGCGACACGATCGCCTCGGCGCTGCTCGCCAGCGACATCCCCATCGTCGGCCGCAGCTTCAAGTTCCACCGCCCGCGCGGCCTGCTCGCCGCCGGGGTCGAGGAACCGAACGCACTGGTCACGATCGGTCACGGCGCGGAGATGGAACCGAGCGCCTGCGCGACGATGATGCCGCTGCGCGAGGGGCTCGAGGTCCGCGGCCAGCACGCCTGGCCGGGCGTTGGCTTCGATTGCGGTCGCATCGTCGATGTCTTCGCGCCGCTGGTGCCGGCCGGCTTCTACAACAAGACCTTCATCTGGCCATCGTGGCGCTGCTACGAACCCTGGATCCGCCGCGCGGCCGGCCTCGGTCCGGCGCCGCGGCTGCCGGATCCGGCGCGCTACGAAGCCGTGCAGGCGCACTGCGGTCTGCTGATCGCCGGTGGCGGTCGGGCCGGTCTCGACGCCGCTCTGGCAGCAGCGCGGGCCGGCCAGACCGTGATCCTCGCGGAGCAGGATTTCGAGTTCGGCGGGAAACTGCTCGGCTCGCGCGCGGCGATCGATGGCGCCACACCGGCGGACTGGGTCGCAAGCGCCGTGGCGGAACTGCGCGCGTTGCCGCACGTGACGCTCCTGCCGGCAACGACCGTATTCGGGCTCTATGATCACGGCCACGCGGGCCTGCTGCAGCGGCTCGACACCGTCGCCGGCGGCAGCGTGCGCCAGCGCTACTGGCGCGTGCACGCGCAGCACACGCTCGTCGCCAGCGGCGCAATCGAGCAGCCGCTGGTATTCGAGTACAACGACCTGCCGGGCATCCTGCTGGCCGGCGCGATCCGCCAGTACGCGAACCGCTTCGCCGTCGCCGCCGGCCGCCGCGTGGTCTTCGCCACCAACAACGACTCCGCCTATCCCGCCGCGCTCGACCTCGCCAGCGCCGGCGTCGCCGTACCGCTGCTCGTCGACAGCCGCGACGAGGCGCCGCCCGCGCTGGCCGCGGCCTTGCGCGCGCAGGGTACCGAGGTCGCCGCCGGTGCCGTCGTCGTCCGCGCGCTG
>VGVB01000007.1 GCA_016882265.1 Gammaproteobacteria bacterium | reverse complement strand
TCAAAACCACTGCGCGCAATCGGCTGTGCTCCATGCAACGCCGCCCGAGCCTGATCCGCGCCTTCTGGCAACAGGCTGAACTGCCATTGTGAAACTGTCAGGCATTTATGCAAGGCTCAATAGTGCGTCTATACCGACGATTCGCATTGACCAAGCGTGTCGTGATCCACGGACCTGTGCTTCTAGTGAGGACGTGTCATTCCTGCCAATAACAATTAGTATGGGCGTGTCTTTGGGAATGCGAGCTTCTTCTACGAGCCGATCCCGATAGTTGGCTATGGTGTCCAGACGGATTGTGTAGGCATCAGTGGTCTTGACTTCTACTACCAGGCTCTGTCCACTTGCAGTCCATATGCCGTCGTAGCCGATGTCGTTTCTCACGCCTCTGTATCTTCCATTCTCGGCGCTAAAACCAAGCCGTCTGCCAATCTCGTTCACGATGTCTTGCAAAATCTGTCCACTGTCCGCGAACGAATTTTCCAAGCAGTAGGTGGCGAAGGATGCTAGCTTTTTGCTCTCGACTTCAGTAAGAAACTGTCTAAAAACCAGCGAGCCTGGACTTCCATCTTTGAGAGAGTTCTCAGGATCGATCGCCATCCGAACGACCGTGGGCAAAGTCATGCCTAAGACAGCTTCAGGGTTAGCTCTCCACAAATTGATCAATGACATCGCTATTGACTTCTGTTCGTGAAAATTCTAACTTTGACTCCGTGCAACCTGAGTATTTCGCCCGGGATATTGACTTCTTGATGCTGGCTTTTTCGTACCTACCAGAGGTGGGTGCGTCTGGTTGGTATGAGCTGGTACTGCTGATCGCGACAGGAAGCCAATCGGTGCCATCTCTTTAGGTCAGTTTCGGCAGTATAAGCGCTAGGCAACAGATTCTATTTACTGACCTCCCATTGCTCGAGCAAGTGCTGTACGCCTGCTGGACTTCAGCCGCTCGATAGCGTCAATCAGCTGCCGCTGGTAGGCACTCAGCGGACGAATGTCGAGCGTCACGGGTCCGCTGCTGACACAGACGCCTTTCGCCGCCTGTCTGCCGGGACACTGCGCCAGCGGTCCTTGCAAGATTACTCCACCGTGACGCTCTTGGCCAGGTTGCGCGGCTGGTCCACGTCGGTGCCCTTCAGCACGGCCGTGTGATAGGCGAGAAGCTGCAGCGGCAGCGTGTACACCGCCGGCGCCTGGAAGTAGCTGACGTGACGCGGCATCGTGATGACCTGTACGTCCGCGGACGTTGCGAAGCCCGACTCCGGGTCGGCGAACACGTACAGCATGCCGCCGCGCGCGCGCACCTCCTGCAGGTTCGACTTGACCTTCTCCAGCAGGTCGTTGTTCGGGGCGACGGCGATGACCGGCATGTCGGCGTCCACCAGTGCCAGCGGTCCGTGCTTCAGCTCACCGGCGGCGTAGGCCTCGGCGTGGATGTAGGAGATCTCCTTCAGCTTCAGCGCGCCTTCCATCGCGATCGGGAACAGCGCGCCGCGGCCGAGGAACAGCGCATGGTGCTTATCGGCGATCCGTGCCGCCAGTTCGCGCAGCTCGGGTTCCAGCGCCAGCGTCTGCTCGAGCAGCGCCGGCAGTTCGAGCAGCCGCTGCACCAGCCCGCGCTCGCGCTCCGGGTCGATGCCGTGATGCTTGCCGAGCGCCACGGTCAGCATGCCGAGCGCGGCGAGCTGGGTCGTGAACGCCTTGGTCGAGGCCACGCCGATCTCCGGTCCGGCGCGGGTCAGCAGCACCAGCTCGGACTCGCGCACCAGCGAACTCTCCGGCACGTTGCAGATCGCCAGCGTCGACAGGAAACCCTCGTGTTTGGCCAGGCGCAGCGCCGCCAGCGTGTCGGCGGTCTCGCCGGACTGGGACACCGACACGAACAGCGAGTCGGCCGGCACGACCGGGGCGCGATAACGGAATTCGCTCGCGATCTCGACCCGGCAGGGGATCCGGCACAGCTGCTCGATGAAGTAGCCGGCGACGACCCCGGCGTGGAAGCTGGTGCCGCAGGCGACGATGTGCACCGACCGGGTCCGGCGCAGCACCTCCATCGCCGCCGGGCCGAACGCCTGCGCCAGCAGCCGGCCGCCGGCGACCCGCTCGGCCAGCGTCTGCGCCACCGCCGCCGGCTGCTCATGGATCTCCTTGAGCATGTAGTGCGGGGAATCACCACGTTCGACCGCGTCCGCCGAGAGCTCCGATTCGCGCACCGGCCGCTCGGCGGCGCGGCCCTGACCGTCCACGACGCGGATCGTGCGGCGCCGGATGCAGGCGACGTCACCTTCCTCGAGGAATACGAAGCGGCGCGTGACCGGCAGCAGCGCCGCGACGTCAGAAGCGACGAAGTTCTCATCGGCGCCGATGCCGATGACCACCGGGCAGCCGGCACGCGCCAGCACGATGCAGTCCGGATCGCGGCCCCAGATGACGGCCAGCGCATAGGCGCCCTGCAGGTCGCGGACCGTGCGCTGCACGGCCGCGAACAGCTCGCCGGTGGCCTGCAGGTGATGGTGAATCCGGTGCGCGATGACTTCCGTATCGGTGTCAGAGCTGAACTCGTAGCCGAGCGCCAGCAATTCCGCGCGCAGCACCTCGTGGTTCTCGATGATGCCGTTGTGCACGAGCGCGACGCCGTCGCGCGACACGTGCGGGTGGGCGTTGCGTTCATTCGGCACGCCGTGCGTGGCCCAGCGCGTGTGCGCGATGCCGAGGTGACCGGTGGTCGGATGAGCGGCAAGCGCCGCGCTCAAGCGCTCGACCTTGCCGACCGCGCGCAGGCGGGCGACCTCGCTGCCGCCGTTCAGTACCGCGAGGCCGGCTGAATCGTAACCGCGATACTCGAGGCGGCGCAGCCCTTCGATCAGGATCGGAACGACATCGCGGTCCGCTACTGCTCCGACGATTCCGCACATAGGCGCTCGACCTCAGGACGATCCCGGATCCGCGGGACTCCGGGGAGGGAACCCGGCCGTCGCGCGGCGCCATTGTACGCCAGCGTCGCGGGCCGGGCGGCGCCGGCATTTCACAGAATCCGTCCGGCTACTTCGGCTTCTTCTGCGGCCGGCGCCAGCCCTCGATGGTCTGTTGCCGGCTGCGCTCGAGGGTCAGCTTGCCCGCCGGCGCCGGGTGCGTGATCGTCGAGCCGGCACCGATCGTCGCCTCGTCACCGACCGTCACCGGCGCGACCAGCATGGTCCCGGAGCCGATGAAGGCACCGGCGCCGATGGTCGTGCGGTGCTTGTTGGCGCCGTCGTAGTTGCAGGTCACCGTGCCGGCGCCGACATTGACGCGCGCACCGAGGTCGGCGTCGCCGACGTAGCTCAGGTGGTTGGCCTTGCTGTCCGGCCCGAGCACGCTGTTCTTGACCTCGACGAAATTGCCGATGTGCACCCCCGCGGCGAGGCGGGTGCCCGGCCGCAGCCGCGCAAACGGGCCAATCTGGCAGCGTTCCTCCGCGCTCGCCCCCTCGATCACGCAGTTCGCGCGCACTTCGGTATCGGCGCCGAGCGTGCAGTCGGCGAGCAGGCAGTGCGGGCCGATGCGCACGCGGTCGCCGAGCCGCACCTCACCCGCCAGGATCACGTCGACGTCGAGCACGACGTCCTGGCCGCAGCTCACGGTCCCGCGCACATCGACGCGGCCCGGGTCCACCAGCGTGACGCCGGCCTGCATCAGCTCCAGCGCGCGGGCGCGGCGCCAGGCGGCCTCGACCTCGGCGAGCTGGATCCGGTCGTTGACACCCAGCACCTCCGCCGCCGAAACCGCGACGATGGCCTCGACCACCCAGCCCTCCCGCACCGCCGTGCCGATGCAGTCGGTCAGGTAGTACTCCCGCTGCGCGTTGTCACAGCCGAGCCCGCTGAGCCAGCGGCCGAGAGCCGCCGCCGGCGCGGCCAGCAGGCCGGTGTTGACCTCAGCGACGGCGAGTTCCTTGCGGTTCGCGTCGCGGTGCTCGACGATGCGCACGACCCGCCCGCCGCGGTCGCGGATCACCCGGCCGTAGCCGGCCGGGTCGGGCAGCACCGCCGACAGCAGCGCCAGCGTGGTCGGGCCGGCGCGCGCGACCAGCGCGGCGAGGGTCTCCGCGCGTACCAGCGGCACATCGCCGTACAGCACCAGCACCGTGTGCTCAGGCGGGATCGCCGGCATGACCTGCTGCAACGCGTGCCCGGTACCGAGCTGTTCGGCCTGCAGCACCCAGCGCAGATCCGGATCCGGCAGCGCGGCGCGCACCTGCTCGCCGCCGTGGCCATACACGATATGGATCGCCGCGGGCTGCAGCCGGCGGGCGGTCGCGACGACATGCGCGAGCAGCGGCCGGCCGGCGAGCGGCTGCAGCACCTTCGGCAGGTGGCTGCGCATGCGTTTGCCCTGGCCCGCGGCCAGGATGACGATGGCGAGGGGCATCGAGGGCGATTGTACCGGAGGGCAGCAGGAAATTCGGTATCGGATTCCACGACTTATGACCTATCAGTGTCGTGCACCGATCTGGTGTAATATGGTGCACACATGAGGAGGCGCCGATGCCCAGAAAGACAACTGCCAGCCGGCGTACGCCGAAGAGTGCGCGGGCGTCCATCAGCTTTTCGCCAGCGGTTTACGAAGACCTTGAGAAACTCGCCGCGGCCAAGAAGGTCTCTCTCGCGTGGGTCGTGCGTGAAGCGGCCGAGAAATATGTAGCTGATCAATGGCCGTTGTTCACGGAGCGCGACGCCCGCCGATCGTAGGGAAATGGAATGACCCCGGAGATATACCAGGCTGTGTCTGCGCCGGCTGAGATGGTCGATGACTCCGCGCCGCCCGCGAAGGTGAGGAGCGCCCGGCGTTCCCGCAACGCAATGCCATACGCAAAGGACTTTCCTGTCGATATGACGCAATTGGGAGACCCTCAGACCGCTCTGCCAAGGATCGCAAAGGACCCGCCGCTCCTGGCACGGATCGCGGATCATGTCAGCCATCTGCCCACGGAACATTCGGTTCATCGACACGACGCCCGGGACCTCAGTTTCATTCCAGACCGGAGTGTGCATCTCGTTGTCACTTCTCCACCGTACTGGACGCTGAAGGAGTATCGGGACACTCTGGGCCAGATGGGCCACATCGATGACTATGCCGAGTTCATCCGCGAGCTGAACCAGGTTTGGCAGCACTGCTATCGAGTGCTGGTGCCTGGTGGCAGGCTGATCTGTGTCGTTGGCGACGTGTGTTTGTCGAGACGACAGAATGACGGCCAGCACACGGTCGTTCCATTGCACGCCTCGATTCAGGTGGAATGCCGGAACATCGGCTTCAGCAATCTTGCGCCGATCATCTGGTACAAGATTGCGAACGCGAAATTCGAGGCGCAGGGGAACGGGGGCGGATTTCTTGGCAAGCCTTTCGAACCCAACTCGGTCATCAAGAACGACGTCGAATTCATCCTGATGGAACGCAAGCCTGGTGGATACCGCAGCCCGTCGCTTGAAACCCGGCTGCTGAGCGTGATCTCTGCAGAGAAACACAAGGAGTGGTTTCAGCAGATCTGGTCTGGCCTTACTGGCGCTTCGACCCGGAGCCATCCCGCCCCCTATCCGCTGGAATTGGCGGAGCGCCTCGTGCGGATGTTCAGTTTTGTGGGTGATACCGTACTGGACCCGTTCATGGGTACCGGCACGACGAATCTGGCCGCCGCGAAGTGGGGGCGTAATAGCATCGGCGTCGAGGTCGACTCCGAGTATTTCCTCATGTCATGTCAAAGGCTCGAGAAGGAGCTGGCCGGGCTGTTTTCCTCTCACAGGATCAACCGGCACAGCGATCATGCTTAACGTGAAAGCCAGGCTCCGAGAAGCTGTCAGGGAGTTCTGGCAGACGCGCGACGCTCAACACCTTCGGCAAGGAGCGGCCACAGGCCGGAAGGATACTGGCGCCCGCGGGGCGGTAACCGGCGGCAAGCACGCGGACGGCTTTGCACGACTCGCTGCATCCGTGTGCAGCAATGCCGGGCTCCCGGCGCCCCAGATTCACTCTGTCGCGAAGAAGTCGCGCCTGATCCCAGGTTACTACCGCCCGTCCAAGGAATGGGATCTCGTTGTGACCTCTGGAAACGATCTGGTGGCAGTCGTTGAGGTCAAGTCACAGGTTGGCAGCTTCGGCAATAACTTCAACAATCGCGTCGAAGAAGCTCTCGGAAACGCCACGGACTTCTGGGCCGCTTACCGAAAAGGGCTTCTTGCACCGTCGCAGCGCCCCTGGCTGGGATACTTGTTCATGCTGCAGGAAACAGAGCAATCCATGCGCAGCACCAGGAGAGTAAGACTCGAACACTATCCGATCGATGAGGACTTCCAGACTCTCAGCTACGCCAAGCGGTATGAACTGGTCTGCCTGAGACTGGTGCGGGAGCAACTCTACGACGCCGCCTGTTTCATCATCTCGTCAGCCGAGTCAGGGCGCAAAGGTCAGTATCTGGAGCCCAATGCAGAGCTTGGAATCGAGAGATTCTGCATTTCGCTGCATGCGCGCGCAGCAGCCTTTGCGCGCCTGAGGAAGTGAGCGACCTGGGCGTCAGAACAGATGCCGCCCCAGCCACCAGGCGGCGGCCGCCATCAGCCCGGAGGCCGGGATCGTCAGCACCCAGGCGATGACGACATTGCCGGCCACGCCCCAGTGCACCGCGCGGGTGCGCCGCGCCGAGCCGACGCCGATGATCGCGCCGGTGATCGTGTGCGTCGTCGACACCGGGATGCCGAAGCTCGAGGCGAGGAACAGCGTCAGCGCGCCGCCGGTCTCCGCGGCGAAGCCGCCGATCGGCTTCAGCTTGGTGATGCGCTGGCCCATGGTCTTGACGATGCGCCAGCCGCCAAACAGCGTCCCGAGCGCAATTGCAAGGTAACAGACGATCACGACCCAGTACGGCAGGTGCTCGCCGGTCGTCGCGCCGGCCGCGATCAGCAGCAGCCAGATGATGCCCATGGTCTTCTGCGCGTCGTTGCTGCCGTGGCCGATGCTGTACAGCGCCGAGGAGACGAGCTGCAGCCGGCGGAACCAGCGGTCGGTCACGCGCTGGGTCCGGCGCCGGCAGATCCACGCGACCGCGACGAACAGCAGCCCGGCCAGCAGCAGGCCGAGCAGCGGCGAGACGACGATGAAAACCGAGGTCTTGATGATGCCCGGAGCGAGCAGCGGCTCGGTGCCGGCCTGCGCGATCGTCGCACCGAGCATGCCGCCGATCAGCGCGTGCGAGGAGCTGGACGGCAGCCCGTAGTACCAGGTGATCACGTTCCAGGCAATCGCGCCGAGCAGCGCGCCGAAGATCACGTAATTGTTGACGACCTCCGGCGTGACGATGCCCTTGCCGACGGTCGCGGCGACCTTGAGTTCGAACAGCGCGATCGCGACGAAATTGAAAAAGGCGGCCCACAGCACCGCCTGGTACGGCTTCAGCACGCCGGTCGAGACAACCGTCGCGATCGAGTTGGCCGCATCATGGAAACCGTTCATGAAGTCGAAGGCCAGCGCGATCAGCACCAGCATCGCCAGCACGAAGGTAACTTCGCCGACGGCCATCGTCAGCCGTTCTCGAGCACCACGCCCTCGATCACGAGGGCGACGTCCTGGCACTTGTCGGTGGTCAGCTCGAGCAGCTCATAGACCGTCTTCAATTTGACGAGCTGGCGGACGTCCTGCTCCTGGCGGAACAGCTTCGAAATCGCGCCGCGGGTCACGCGGTCGGCGTCGGTCTCGAGCGCGTCGATCTCCTGGCAGATCTTCAGGATCGCCGGGCCGTTGTCCATCGACGAGAGCTGCGTGACCGCGTCGTGCACCCGCCCGCAGCAGACCTGCACCAGATCGGCGAGATGGCGCACCTCCGGCGTCAGCTCGTGCACGTCGTACAGCATCAGCGTCTCGGCCGTGTCCTGGATCAGGTCGAGGATGTCGTCCATGCGCTGGATCAGCTTGTTGATCTGGTCGCGGTCGAACGGCGTGACGAAAGTGTTGTGCATGAGCGCGACCGTCTGGTGGGTCACCGCGTCGGCCTGGTGCTCGACCGACTGGATCTTCGCGATGTAGGCGTCGCGGCGACCGTTGTCGGTGTAGTCGCCGAGCAGTTCGACCAGCGTGCGCGCGCCCTCGACGACCAGCGCGGCATGATTGTTGAACAGCGTGAAGAACTGCCGCTCGCGCGGCATCAGGACGGACAGCAGACTCATCCGGTAGCTCCCCGGCGGGCCGCGATTGGCGGGCGGTATTGTACGCGGCGGGCGGGCGGCCGGGTGGACTTCTCAGTAGTCGTAACCCAGCGTGTCCATCGCCTTCTGCACGATGCGGATCTTCTCGTCCAGCCAGTCGCGCATGGCCTGATTCTGCGCATCCGCCCGGCGCTGTTGCAGCGCCTTCAAGGTCGCCCGCAGGCGGCGCTCGCGCTCCTCGTCGTTCATGCCCGACAGCAGCACGAGCAGTTCCTTGGAGCCGTCGATGCCGTTCATGTCGATCGCGCCGGGGACCAGCGGGTCGTCCTTGATCCCACCGCCGCCCTGCTGCAGCAGCAGGCCCTGGACCCCGAACGGGCCCGGTGCCACGCCACGAACCTCGCGCGTGACCGAGAACGTGCCATCGCCGCCGACCTGCGCCGGCTCGATCACCACCACCTGCACGTTGCCGCCCTGCAGCAGGATCGGCCCGCTCGACACGAGCGTGAGTTCCACGACTTCAGTCCCGACCAGCGGCCCCCCGGAGGGCGCGAGGCCATGCACCTGCACATCGAGCCGCGTGACCTCCCCCGGCTTCAGCATCGTCTTCGGCGCGAACAGGTTCAGTTCGAGGTTGCGGAAAGGACCCTGCGCGCGCTGCCCGCCCTCCAGCGCGGTGATCGTGGTCGCGCCGATCGGCCCGTCGGGACAGTGGAACACCGCCGAGCGCGGCGATTCCGCGAGCACCTCGACCGGCCGGTCGCCGATCGTCACCTGCGTGTTCGCCATGTCGCCGTCGAACGGCCCGTGGATCGCGATCGGCCGTCCGCTCTGGCCGAGCCGTGGCAGTTCGAGCTGGCCGGCCGTCGGGCCCGACTGCGGGTTGATCGGAACTTTCGCCTCGGCGAGCGGGCGGCGCGAGCCGGCGCTGCGCAGCAACCCGAGTGCCGCGACGCCGGCCGCCGGCACCACATAGCGGAAATGGCCGCCGCTCACGGCCAGCGGCTGCCGATCAACCTCGACGACGTAGCCGGACAGCGTATCGCGGTTCCTCCGGCGTTCCGCCTCGCTGCTGCCTGACGGCTCGGCGATCACCGTACCCGAGATCGTGTCGCCGGCCGCCATATCGCTCGGCAGGTACACGGTCAGGGTCCCGGCCGGGCCGGGCAGCGCGACACTGGTCAGGCCGCGGTCGGCATCCGGCGCGACGCGTTGTGGTGCCGCGCTGGAAGGCATCGCCAGCAGCAACGCGAGGAGCGGGAGTGCAACCGCCGGCCCCTGCGGAAGGTACCTGCTGCACAACATGGGGAACACCCTCCTCGGCCGATGACTACTTCAGGTTCTGGACCAGCGTGCCCTGCGTCGTCGACATCTTCTTCATCAGGTTGCTGAGCGTCGCGAGCAACTTGCTGCGGCGGTCCATCGCCAGCTGCAGCCGCATGCTGCTCATCTCGGGCAGGTCGCTGCCGCCGCGCGCCGGCGCGGGGTTCGGCACGGCACGCAGCGGCGGCTGCGCCCGGGCTGCCGCGGGCGCTGCGGCAGGCGGCAGCGGCTCCAGCGCGACGGCTTCGTGCAACACGAGGAACACCAGCGCGTTGAGCTGGTCTGGCGAACGGAGCTGCGCGCCAAAGCGCTGGCGCGCGGCATTGGCCGCGAGCGACTCCGCCGCCGCGGGCGGACCGGCGCGCACGATCAGCGCCTGTTGCCGTACCCATTCGCGCAGCGGCGGCGAGAGCCCCGCAGCGAGACGCTGCTGGGTAGCGGCAACATCCGGCGGGACGGCTGCTGCCGCCAGGGCGGCGGGGCTGGCGAGCAACATCAGGAGAGCCAGCAACGCGTATTTCACGGAACCGCCCCCTCTGCTCCGGATCTCGCCCGCCGGCACCGCCGGGAGCGGCGGCCGGGTGATTCCGCCGGCGAAGCTACACCCGGCTGGCGGTGCAGTCAAAACGGCATCCCGGGAGCTCGGCAAGTCTCTTCGTTTGTCATAAGGCGAAAATGTGGCGCGGCGGGCCCGGAATCCGTTGACACACCACGGACCCGGTGCTATTCGCTTCGCCGAATCCGGTGAAACCGCCGCCTGTCGGCCAGCAGCTCCGGGCTCCCGCGGTCCACCGGCCTCGTCATTCTTCGGTTGGGGGGGTAACCGTATGAAGACCAGGGCCATCCGTCCCATGCGAACGCTTCTGATATCCGCGGTGCTGATCTGCGCTGCGTGGCCGCTCGCGCAGGCGGCCGATGTCGCCGTGAACTGCGGAGCGAAGAAGAACAACTCGATCACGGCCGCACTCGCCGGCCTGAGCAAGGGCGGGCCGAACACCGTCCGGATCGCCGGCAACTGTCTCGAGGCCGTCGCGATCGACGGCTACGACCGGCTGACGCTGATCGGCAACCCGACAGCGACGATCAACGACCCGACTCCGGAGCAGGGCGAGGAATACGAGGACACGACGGTCCTTTCCATCGCGGACTCCGACCACGTGCTGGTGCAGGCGATCACCGTGAATGGCGGCGCGCAGGGTATTTCCTGCAGCGGCTACAGCATCTGCCGCCTGGTGGACGTCCACGTGCACAACTCGCTCGGCAATGGCGTCACCTATGTGCGGTCCTCGGGATTCATCGCCGACAACACGATCATCGAAGACAATGCGGGTGCCGGTCTCCAGGTTATGAACGGATCCAACGTCAGCCTGATTCCCTTGAATACGACCAGCGTTCCGATCATCCAGGCGAACGGTGCCGGTGCAATCGTCACCGACGACAGCCACCTGCAGGTGTCCGGAGTCATTCAGAACAACACCGGAGCCGGCATCACTGCCGAGCGGGGCTGTAACGTGCGCATCCTGGGCGACCCGGCCGCCGGCTGGGGCTTCGTGACCGGGAACAGCGGGCGTGGGCTGTTCCTGCGGGCGGCAACGGCGCACATCCGCTTTGCAACCATCACCGGGAATGCCAGCAATGGCGTGGAAATAGCGCAGCTCTCACTGGTGCGCTTCACCGGGCCGAATACGTTCACCGGCAATGACTCCGGCTCCGGCGCTGCGGCCCTCGATGTCGAATGCAGCGCGACGACGTCAGTGGCGATCGGCGGCGCCAGCGGAGTGGCCGGAGGCGGTGTGACGAACTGCGTTGCGGAAACGCCGTGAGAGCATAGCGCCGGAACGGGACCGCGCCGGGCCGACTACAAGGACGCCAGCTCCGCCGCCAGCACTTTGGGCAGCAGGAATCGCTCAATCATCATTGCAAGTCCGAAGTCTGTAGTCCTGATCTGCAAGGATAGTTCAACCGCCGGGATCCGCACTCAGCGCGGCGTCATTCGCCTCAGGTCTCGCGCAGCTCAGCAACGCCACTCAGCCCCCTCACCCCGGCACCCACAGCGCCGGCAGCCCCGGCACGGCGCGGAACACGCGCGACAGCGCGCCGCCGGTGACGAGCGCGGTCGCGGCCTCCAGATCCGGCGCGAAGTAGCGATCACGCACGAGGCGCGGGCAGCGCGCGCGCAGCAGCGCATGCGCCTGCTCGAGCGCCGGGGAACTCCGGAGCGGGCGCAGGAACTCGATGCCCTCGGCGGCGGCCAGCAGCTCGATGCCGAGGATGTGCGCGGTGTTGGCGATCATCGGCTGCAGGCGGCGCGCGGCGAAGGTCGCCATCGACACGTGGTCCTCCTGGTTGGCCGAGGTCGGCAGCGAGTCCACGCTGGCCGGGTGCGCCAGCGACTTGTTCTCGGAGGCGAGCGCGGCCGCGGTCACGTGCGCGACCATGAAGCCGCTGTTGAGCCCGGGCTCGGCGGCGAGGAACGGCGGCAGGCGTGAGACGTGCGCATCGATCAGCATCGCGATGCGCCGCTCGGCAATGGCGCCGACCTCGGCGATCGCGACCGCCATCGCGTCGGCGGCGAGCGCCACCGGCTCGGCGTGGAAGTTGCCGCCGGACAGCAATGCGCCGTCGTCCGGGAAGACCAGCGGGTTGTCGGTGACCGCGTTCGCCTCGCGCAGCAGCACCAGCGCCGCATGGCGCAATTGGTCGAGGCAGGCGCCGACGACCTGCGGCTGGCAGCGCAGGCTGTACGGGTCCTGCACGCGGTCATCGCCGTCGCGGTGCGAGGCGCGGATCGCGCTGCCGGTGAGCAGGGCCCGGTAGTAGGCGGCGACGTCGGTCTGGCCGGGCTGCCCGCGCAGCGCGTGGATCCGCGGGTCGAACGGCGCATCGCTGCCGCGCGCGGCATCCACCGTCAGCGCGCCGATCACGAGGGCCGCCTCGAGCACCGGCTCGAAGGTCAGCAGCGCGTGCAGCGCGAGCGCGGTCGAGGCCTGGGTACCGTTGATCAGCGCCAGCCCTTCCTTGGCCGCGAGTTCCAGCGGCGCGATGCCGGCCGCGGCCAGCGCCGCGGCGGCCGGCGCCCGCGCCCCGTCGACCAGGAACTCACCCTCGCCCATCAGCGCGAGCGTCAGGTGGGCGAGCGGCGCGAGGTCGCCCGACGCGCCGACCGAACCCTGCTCGGGAATGTACGGGACAAGGCCGGCATCGTGCACGGCGGTGAGCATCCGCAGCAGCTCGGGCCGCACCCCCGAATGGCCGCGGGCCAGACTCGCGATCTTGAGCGCCAGCAGCAGGCGCACGATCGGCGGCGCCAGTGGTGCGCCGACGCCGACCGCGTGCGAACGGATCAGGTTGCGCTGCAGCATGGCGAGGTCGGCCGCGCCGATGCGCGTCGAGGCGAGCTGGCCGAAGCCGGTGTTGACGCCGTAGATCGCCGCGCTGCCGGTCGCGGCGCGCGCGACCAGCGCGGCACTGGCCGCGACCGCGGCAGCGGCCGACGCCGGCAGCGCGAGACGCACGCCGCCCTGGTGCACGGCCTGCAGGTCGGGCAGCGTCAGCCGGCCGGGCTGCAGCGCCAGCGTGCTCACGTCGTCGGGCCGAGCGGCACGATCAGGCCGTGCGTGCGCGCGGCGGCCGCCGCCGCCTCGTAGCCGGCATCGGCGTGGCGCAGGACGCCGAGTGCCGGGTCATTCCACAGCACGCGTTCGAGCCGCCGGTCGGCCGCCGCGCTGCCGTCGCAGACGATCACGACGCCGGCGTGCTGCGAGTAGCCCATGCCGACCCCGCCGCCGTGGTGCAGGCTGACCCAGGTCGCACCGCTGGCGGCGCCGAGCAGCGCATTCAGCAACGGCCAGTCGGAGACCGCGTCGCTGCCATCGCGCATGCCTTCGGTCTCGCGATTCGGGCTCGCGACCGAGCCGCTGTCGAGGTGATCGCGGCCGATGACGATCGGCGCCTGGAGTTCGCCGCTCCTGACCATCGCGTTGAAGGCGAGCCCGGCGCGATGCCGCTCGCCGAGGCCGAGCCAGCAGATGCGCGCCGGCAGCCCCTGGAACGCGATGCGCTCGCCGGCCAGGTCGAGCCAGCGATGCAGGTGGACGTGGTCCGGGAACAGTTCCTTCAGCTTCGCATCGGTGCGCCGGATGTCCTCCGGATCGCCCGACAGCGCGACCCAGCGGAACGGGCCCTGGCCGCGGCAGAACAGCGGGCGGATGTAGGCCGGCACGAAACCGGGGAAGTCGAAGGCGTTGGCGACGCCCTGGTCGAAGGCGACCTGGCGGATGTTGTTGCCGTAATCCACGGTCGGCACGCCCTGCGCATGGAAGTCGAGCATCGCGCGCACATGCATCGCGCAGCTCGCCGCGGCGGCGGCGCGCAGTTCGGCGTGCTGGCCCGGATCGGCCTGCGCCGCCTGCCAGCGCGGCACACTCCAGCCGGCCGGCAGGTAGCCGTGCACGAGGTCGTGGGCCGAGGTCTGGTCGGTGACCAGATCCGGCCGCGGGCCACCGGCGCGGGCCCGCGCCGCGAGCTGCGGCAGGATTTCGGCGGCGTTGCCGTGCAGCCCGACCGAGACGGCCCGCCCGGCCGCCGTATGGCGCGCGATCCGCGCCAGTGCATCCTCGAGATCCGCGGCCTGCTCGTCGAGATAGCGCGTGCGCAGGCGGAAATCGAGGCGCGACTGCTGGCATTCGATCAGCAGCGAACTGGCCCGGGCGAAGCTCGCCGCCAGCGGCTGCGCGCCACCCATGCCGCCGAGCCCGGCGCTCAGGATCCAGCGCCCGCGCAGCTCGCCGCCGTAGTGCCGGCGGCCGGCCTCGGCGAAGGTCTCGTAGGTGCCCTGCACGATGCCCTGGCTGCCGATGTAGATCCACGAGCCCGCCGTCATCTGCCCGTACATCATCAGGCCCTTGCGGTCGAGCTCGTGGAAGTGCTCCCAGGTGGCCCACTTCGGCACGAGGTTCGAGTTCGCGAGCAATACCCGCGGCGCGTCCGCATGCGTGCGCAGCACGCCGACCGGCTTGCCGCTCTGGACCAGCAGGGTTTCATCCTCGCCGAGTTCGCGCAGCGCAGCGAGAATGGCCTCGAAACAGGCCCAGTTGCGCGCCGCCTTGCCGATGCCGCCATAGACGACCAGCGCGTCCGGATTCTCGGCCACCGCCGGGTCGAGGTTGTTCTGCAGCAGGCGGAAGGCCGCCTCGGTCAGCCAGCTTCGGCAGTGCAGCGCGGTCCCGGTCGGGGCCCGGACCGGGCGCGGGCCTGGCAGGCGACTGGCGGCGTTCATCGACCGCGATCGTACTTGTCTAGACAATGTCGTGCAAGTACGATCCCGCTATGCACCGCCGCCCGACCGCCGCCCGCCGATCAGTGCCGGCCAGCGCCCGGAGCGCACGCTCCGCGGGCGCGCTGGCGCCCTTTGCCCGCGTGCGCGAGACCCTGCGGGCCGAACTGGCCCACGGGCGCTATCCGCCCGGGGCGCGCCTGCCCTCGGAGCCGGAGCTGGTCCGGCGCTTCGGCGTCGCGCGGATGACCGTGCACCGCGCGCTGCGTGAGCTGCAGGCGGCGGGTCTGGTCGAGCGCATCCAGGGGGTCGGCACCTTCGCCGCGGCCGGGCCGAAGCTGGCCTCGACGCTGACGATCCGCGACCTGCACGAGGAAATCGGCGAACGCGGCCACCGACACCGCGCCGGGCTGCACCTGCTGCGCGCGGAGGCGGCCCCGGCGGCCGTTGCCGCCCGGCTCGGCCTCGCGGCCGGCGCCCGCGTCTTTCACTCGCTGCTGGTGCACCACGACAACGACGTACCGCTGCAGTGCGAGGACCGCTGGGTCAACCCGGCAGCCGCTCCCGGCTACCTCGAGGTGGACTTCACGCAGACGACGCCGACGCACTACCTGCTCGAGGTCGCGCCCGCCTGGGAAGCCGAGTACTCGGTCGAAGCCGGCGCACCGACCGCGCGCGAAGCGCGGCTGCTCGGCATTCGTCGCGACACTCCCTGTCTGATCGTCACCCGCCGCAGCGTCAGTCGCGGCCAGCCAGTCACGTTCGTCCGCCTCGTGCACCCGGGCGCCCGCTATCTGCTGCAGGGCCGGGTCCGGCCGTGATGCGCTGCCTGTGGCGCAACGCCTGTCTCGCGACACTCGACGGCGCCACGCCCTGGGGCCTGGTCGGCCGCGGCGCGATCCTGACCGAGGGCGAGCGCATCGTCTGGGTTGGCGCGGACACCGCCCTGCCGGCACTGCCCGGTGCCGACGCGCCACTCGAGCACGACCTCGCCGGCGCGCTGGTGACGCCCGGCCTGATCGACTGCCACACGCACCTTGTCTATGCCGGCGACCGCGGCGCCGAGTTCGAACGGCGACTGCAGGGCGCGAGTTACGAGGATCTCGCCCGCGCCGGCGGCGGCATCCGTGCGACCGTCGCGGCGACCCGCGCCGCCGATGACGAAACGCTGTATCGCGCGGCGCGCGAACGGGCCGTGGCGCTGATGGCCGACGGCGTCACGACGCTCGAGATCAAGTCCGGCTACGGCCTGAGCGAGGCCGGCGAGGCCCGGCTGCTCGGCACCGCGCGGCGCCTCGGCCGCGAACTGCCACTCACGGTGCGCACGACCTGTCTCGCCGCCCACGCGCTGCCAGTCGAATATGCCGGCCGTGCCGATGCGTACATCGACGACGTCTGCGCGTGGCTCGCCGCACTGCAGCGCGAGCAGCTCGTCGATGCCGTGGACGCGTTCTGCGACCGCATCGGCTTCACGCCGGCGCAGGTGCAGCGGCTGTTCAGCGCCGCGCGCGCACTCGGTTTGCCGGTGAAGCTGCATGCGGAGCAGCTCTCGGACCAGGGCGGCGCGGCGCTGGCCGCGGGATTCGGGGCACTGTCCTGCGATCACCTGGAGTACCTGTCGGCGGCCGGCGTCGCGGCGCTGGCGCGCGCCGGCACCGTCGCCGTGCTGCTGCCCGGCGCGTACTACTTCCTCGGCGCCGCGCGGCCGCCGCCGGTCGCCGCGCTGCGTGCGGCCGGCGTACCGCTGGCCGTGGCGACCGATCACAACCCCGGTTCGTCGCCGGTGCTGTCGCTGGTCCTGATGCTGAACATGGCCTGCGTGCTGTTCGGGCTGACCCCGGAGGAGGCCCTGCGCGGTACGACCGTGCACGCCGCGCGCGCGCTCGGTCTCGGCGATCGCGGCCGGCTCGCGCCCGGCCTGCGCGCCGACTTCGTGGTCTGGGACCTCGACCACCCGCTCGCGCTGGTGAGCCGGGTCGGTCACCGGCCCTGCCGCCGGGTCGTCTGCGGCGGGCGGGAACGCCCGTGAGCAGCGCCCGGCCGTTCACGCTGGTCCGCGGCACCCGGCCGCTGCTGGTCAGCCTGCCGCACACCGGCCGGGTGATTCCGCCGGCGCTCGCCGCGCGCCTCGCGCCGCGCGCGCTCGCGGTCGAGGACACCGACTGGCACCTCGAGCGGCTGTACGACTTCGTGCCGGCGCTCGGCGCGAGCCTGCTCGTGCCGCACTACAGCCGTTACGTGATCGACCTGAACCGCCCGCGCGACGATACGCCGATGTATGCCGGTGCGAACAATACCGGGCTCGTGCCGCTCACGTTCTTCAGCGGCGAGCCGCTGTACTGCGCCGGCGCGCAGCCGGACAGCGACGAGGTCGCGGAACGGGTCGCGGTGTACTGGCAGCCCTATCACGACGCGCTCGCGACGGAACTCGCGCGCCTGCGCCGACGGCACGGCATCGCGCTGCTGTGGGACGGCCACAGCATCCGCAGCGAACTGCCGTGGCTGTTCGACGGGCGGCTACCCGACCTCAATCTCGGCACGGCGCGCGGCTCGAGCTGCGCACCCGAGCTGCGCGCTCTGCTGCACGCGCGGCTCGCGGCCCAGAGCCGCTTCAGCCACGTCACCGACGGCCGCTTCACCGGCGGCTACATCACGCGCCACTGCGGCCGGCCCGCGGACCGCATCCACGCCGTACAGATGGAGATGTGCTGGTCGTGCTATCTCGACGAGACGCAGCCGGCGAGCTGGGACGAAACGCGGGCCGCCGCGGCGCGCGCGCTGCTGCGCGCGCTGCTGGCCGGGCTGCTGAGCTGGAAGCCCGCCGATGCGTGACGTCACGCTGTGGGCCGAGCACGCCTGGCTGGATGGCGGCTGGCGCGCCGGCGTATTGCTCGCCAGCGATCGCAGCGGTCACTGGCGCGACGTGCAGTCCGGCGTAGTGCAGTGCCCGCCGGGAGCGGCGCGGCTCGCCGGGCCGGCGCTGCCGGGACTGGTCGATGCGCACAGCCACGCCTTCCAGCGTGCCTTCGCCGGCCTGGCCGAGCGGCGCGACGAGGAGCCGGATGACTTCTGGAGCTGGCGCCAGCGCATGTACCGGGTCGCGGTCCGCATCACACCGGAGTCGCTCGCCGCCATCGCCGCGCAGCTTTTCGTCGAGCTGCTGCGCGGCGGCTACACCCAGGTCGTCGAGTTCCATTACCTGCAGCACCGGCCGGACGGCCGGCCCTACGACGAGCCGCTGGCGCTGGCCTGGGCACTGGCCGACGCGGCGGCGGCGGCCGGTATCGGGCTGACGATTCTGCCGGTCGTCTACGAACGCGGCGACTTCGCCGGCACGCCACTGGCTGGGGCGCAGTGTCGTTTCCGCCTCGACGCCGACGGCGCCTGGGCCGCCTGCCAGCGCCTGCGGGCGGCCGGCCGGCCGCTGCTGCATGCGGGCCTGGCGCTGCACTCGCTGCGCGCCGCGGCGCCGGCAGCGTTCCTGCGGCTTGCCGCCCTGGCCGCGGACGATGCCGGGCCGATCCACCTGCACGCCGCCGAACAGCATGTCGAAGTCGAGGCCTGCCGCGCCGCCACCGGCCTGCGCCCGCTCGAGTGGCTCGCCGGCGCGGGGCTACTCGATGCCCGCTGGCAGCTCGTGCACGCGACGCAGGCGCTGCCGGACGAGATCGATGCCGTCGCCGCCCGCGGCGCCGGCATCGTGCTGTGCCCGGGCACCGAGGCCAACCTCGGCGACGGCGTGCCCGACCTGCCGCGCTGGCTCGCGGCCGGCGTGCCGATAGCGATCGGCTCCGACAGCCAGGTCACGCGCGGCTGGCGCGAGGAGCTGCGTCTGGCCGAATACGCCCAGCGCCTGCTGCGCCGCGAACGCAACGTCACGGCATGGCCCGGCTCACAGCCGGCCACCGCAGCGCGCCTGTTCGAGCGTGTGCTCACCGCCGGTCCCGGCGCCGCGGGTCTGCCGCTCGCCGGCCTGCGCACCGGCCAGCGCGCCGACCTGCTGGTCGCCGACACCAGCGACTCGAGCCTGCGCGGCGTGCCGCTGGCGCAACTGCTCGATGCTCTCGTGTTCTCGAGCCCGGGGCGCCCGTGGCGCGACGTACTGGTCGCCGGCCGCTGGGTCGTGCGCGAGCACCGGCATGCGCAAGCTCCGGGGATCGGGACGCGCTTCGCTGCGGCGATGGCCGGGCTGTGGGGGAGCGGCGACTCCGGCTGACCCCCCGACCTGTCGCGGCGCCACAACAGGAGTGGTCAGACGGTTTGACTGTGTTAGCATCGCCCTGCGACGGCACGGTAGCCGTCCGATCTCAGGGGGATCTCATGCTCAGCCATCGACGTCACAGCCCGGTGATGCGCCTGTGTGCGCGCCAACTCGTGTTCCTCGCCGCACTCGGCGGTTGTTTCACCGCCACGGCCCAGACGGGCGGTTCGAGCGGCAGCGGTGGCAGCGTCAGCACGTTGTCCGAGGAGATCACCGTCACGGCACGCCGGCGCGAGGAGTCCCTCGACGAGCTGCCGCTGTCGGTCACAGCCTTCACCGGCGCGACCCTCGAGGCCCGCGGCGTCGAGCGGATCGGTGACCTCGGCCATCTCTCACCGAACGTCACGTTCCAGAACAACCCGAGCTTCGGCGGCTCGAGCAACGTCGCCAGCATCTATATCCGCGGCATCGGCGCCAAGGAATTCACGCCGACCACCGATCCGGGCGTCGGCCTGTACGTGGACGGCGTCTACATCGCCCGTTCGGTCGGCGCGATCCTCAACCTGCTCGACTTCGAGCGGGTCGAGATCCTGCGCGGGCCGCAGGGCACCCTGTTCGGCCGCAACACGATCGGCGGCGCGGTCAGCATCACGGCGGCCAAGCCGCACGACGAGTTCGCCGCGAACGTCGCGGTGACCATCGGCAGCGACTCGCGCACCGACCTCAAGGGCTCGGTCAACGTCCCGCTGTCGGATCACCTGTTCGCCAAGCTGACCGCGGCGTCCTTCAACCAGGACGGCTACGTGAAGCGCCTCGACGGCGTCGAACTCGGCGAGGACGACACGAACACCGCGCGCCTCGACGTGCGCTGGCTGCCGAGCGATCGCGTGACCGTGGACTGGTCGCTGGACTGGAGCAAGGACGACGAGACCGGGCCGGCGCTGTCGCTGGTCGACATCCGTTTCGGACCGGTGACCATCGACCCGAGCACGCCGCCGTTCGTGTTCTTCAACAACGTCGCGGCCACGCTCGGCGGCGCCGTGCCGAACCCGCTGCCGCCGGGCCCGCCGCCGCCGGAGTGTGCCACGCCCGCGGCCCCGCTGAGCAGCAATCCGTTTTGCTACGACTACCGTTATGTGACCGGCGTCAACGGCCCGAACGCGGGCACCGCGCCGGCATTCTCCGAGGCGACGATCTGGGGCACGGCGCTGAACGTCGCCTGGGACATCACCGACCAGTTGCAGCTCCGTTCGATCACCGCGTATCGCAGCCTCGAGAGCGAGTTCTCGCGCGACGGCGACCACTCGCCGCTGACGATCTCGCAGTTCTACGACTACGTCGACCAGGAACAGCTCTCGCAGGAACTGCAACTCCTCGGCCAGAGCTTCGACGAGCGGCTGACCTGGATCCTCGGGCTGTACTGGTTCCAGGAGGACGGCCTCAACATCAACGAGCTGGACTTCCTGATCTCGAGCTTCCGCAGCGGCGGCTACTTCGACAACTCCAGCCAGGCGATCTTCGCCCAGGGCACCTTCGACGTGACCGAGCGCCTGCACCTGACCGCCGGCGTGCGCTGGACCGAGGACGAGAAGAAGTTTCTGCCGGACCAGGAGATTTACACGCTGAACCCGGCGATGGCCGGCTTCCTGTCGCCGCCGCAGCAGTTCATCTTCACGCCCGGCACGCCGATCCTGCCGGCGGTCGAGAAGACGCTGAAGGAGAGCCAGGCCACGCCGATGGTCAACCTGTCCTTCGACTGGAACGACGCGCTGATGACCTACGTGTCCTACAGCGAGGGCTTCAAGTCCGGCGGGTTCACGCAGCGGGTGCTGCCGCCGCTGCTGCCGGGGATCACCTGCTCGCCGGTGCCGGAGGACTGCATCCCGGGCTTCGACCCGGAGTTCGTGACGGTGTACGAGGCCGGCTTCCGCTATGTCTCGGCCGACTCGAAGGTGCGGGTCAGCGGCGCCGCCTATCACACCGACTACAAGGACCTGCAGATCTCGGTCTTCACCAGCGTCGCCCCGGTGTATCGCAACGCGGCCGGCGCGAGCATCGACGGCTTCGAGCTCGAGGGCCAGTTCGCGCTCGGCGGCTCGACCTTCTTCGAGGCCAGTGTCGGCTACACCGACGCCGGCTACGACGCGATCGACCCGTCGACCCGCGTCAGTATCACTGCCGAACTGGAGCGGATCTCGAAGTGGTCGCTGAACGCCGGCCTCACGCACGACTGGTTCGCCGGCAACTACGTCGTCACGCCGCGCGTCGACTGGTCGTACCGCAGCAAGCTGTACAACGACGCGTTCAACGCGCCGCAGCTCGCGCAGGACGACTACCAGCTCGTCAACGCCAGCGTTGCGCTCCGCGACCCGGACAAGGGCTGGTCGCTGACGCTCGGCGCCACCAACCTGACCGACGAAAAGTACCTGGTCAGCGGCGTGTTCGGCGATGCCTTCTCCTCCTACGAGGGGCTGTACGACCGCGGCCGGCAGTACTACCTGCGCGTGAGCTGGTCGCTCTGAGACGAGTCACGGACGATTCAGGGGTCGCAGCGCAACGCAGACGAAGGAGCGAACAGCAGCCATGTCCGACACGGTGAAGTATCTGTTGAGCGAAGAGGATCTGCCGAAGCAGTGGTACAACATCGTGGCGGACCTGCCGAACCCGCCGGCGGCGGTGCTGCACCCGGCGACCGGCCAGCCGATCGGCCCGGCCGACCTGGCGCCGCTGTTCCCGATGGCGGTGATCCAGCAGGAGGTCAGCAGCGAGCGCTACATCGACATCCCGAAGCCGGTGCGGGACATCCTGCGGCAGTGGCGGCCGTCGCCGCTGTACCGGGCGCGGCGCCTCGAGCGCGCGCTGGATACGCCGGCGCGGATCTACTACAAGTACGAGGGCGTCAGCCCGGCCGGCAGCCACAAGCCGAACACGGCGATCGCGCAGGCCTTCTACTCGAAGCAGGAAGGCGTCAGGCGCATCACCACTGAAACCGGCGCCGGGCAGTGGGGCTCGTCGCTGTCGCTGGCCGGGGCGCTGTTCGGACTCGAGATCGAAGTGTTCATGGTCAAGGTCAGCTATCACCAGAAGCCGTACCGGCGCGCGTTCATGGAGAGCTTCGGCGCGACCTGCATCGCCAGCCCGAGCGACATGACCGAGGCCGGCCGCGCGGTGCTGCAGGCCAACCCGGACCACACCGGCAGTCTCGGCATCGCGATCAGCGAGGCGGTCGAGCGGGCGGTGCAGCGCGACGACACCAAGTACGCGCTCGGCTCGGTGCTGAACCACGTGCTGCTGCACCAGACGGTGATCGGCATCGAGGCCCTGCGCCAGTTCGAGCTGGCTAACGACTACCCCGACATCGTCATCGGTTGCACCGGCGGCGGCAGCAATTTCGCCGGCATCGCCTTCCCGTTCATCGGCGAGCAGTTGCGCGGCGGCCGCAAGGTTGAGGTCATCGCCACCGAGCCGGCCAACTGCCCGACGCTGACCAAGGGCCGTTACGCCTACGACTTCGGTGACACCGCGCACCTGACGCCGCTGGTCAAGATGCACACGCTCGGCGCGACCTTCGTGCCGCCGGGCTTCCACGCCGGCGGCCTGCGCTACCACGGCATGGCGCCGCTGGTCAGCCAGATCGTCGCCGAAGGATATGCGACCGCCCGCGCCTATCACCAGCTCGAGTGCTTCGAAGCCGGGGTGCAGTTCGGCCGCGCCGAGGGCATCCTGCCGGCGCCCGAGTCGAACCACGCGGTGCGCTGCGCGATCGACGAGGCGCTGCGCTGCAAGCGCGAGGGCACGCCGCGGACGATCCTGTTCAACCTGTCCGGCCACGGCAACTTCGACATGCAGGCCTACACCGACTACTTCGCCGGCAAGCTCTACGACACGGAGTACTCGCCGGAGGCGCTGCAGAAGTCGCTGGATTCTCTGCCGTCAGTCGCCGCCTGAACGGCCGGCGGGCGGTTCGCCGGCCGGCGCCGGCGACTCGCCCGCGGTGCCCGCGAGCCGCAGCGCCAGCTCCTGCATCTCTTCCTGCGCTTCGAGAATCTGGCGCAGCGACAGCTTCGCCCAGCGCCGCAGTTGCTCGCGGCGTGCGCCGGCGAAGGTCGCGGCCGCCCAGTCGGCCGGCCCATTGCCGGCGGGTGGATCGTCACTCATGGTCCGTCTGCCGCAGGCGCAGGTGCTCGATGTCGATCAGATCCTGCGGCCGGCCGGCCAGCTCTTTCATGCGGATCAGCGTCGGGATGGACACGAAGCGAACCGCGAGGTCCGCGCGCAACGGCTTGACCAGCGCCCGATCGTACTCCCGCTCGAAGTCGAACGGCATGGTTACGAACAGATCCACCGAGGTCTCCGGATGAGCGTCGCTCCAGAGCTGGAAGACCTGCAGGCCCTTGTCCCGCACCCATGATTCCCGGCGCACCGGATCCGCGAACTGCGCGAGCGGTACTGGCACTGCCGGCCTGTAGCCGAGCCGGCCCAGAGCCTCCAGGGCCGATCGCAGATTGCCCGGCTCCAGTTCGATGACGAGGTCGACGTCCTTCGTGAACCGGAGGTATCCGTGCGCGTTCACGGCCAGACCGCCAGCAATCAGGTAGCGGACCGCGGCAGCCTGGAGCGCTGCGAGGATGATTTCGACGCTCTGCAATCGCATGCTCCGGCGAGGCTACAGTGATGCCGCCAGTCCGTCAAAATGAGCCCGGTCAGCCGTATGGAGGCAGGCGCAGGTGAGACGGATCGTCATCGATCGACCGGGCGGTTACGCGGCGCTGCGCCTCGTCGAGGAGCCGGAGCCGCGTCCCGGCCCGGGTGAGGTGCTGGTCGCCGTCGCGGCCTGCGGCGTCAACTACGCCGACAGTATCATCCGCATGGGGTTGTACGCCTCGGCGCGGAAGCTGCACGGCTACCCGATCACGCCGGGATTTGAGATCGCCGGCCGCATCGCGGCGCTCGGTGCCGGCGTCACCGGTCTCGGCGTCGGCGACCCGGTGATCGGGCTGACGCTGTTCGGTGGCTACACCAGCCACGGCGTGCTCGCCGCCGACGCGGTGTTCCCGTTGCCGGCGGGGATCAGCCTGATCGAGGGCGCAACGCTGCCGACGGTGTTTCTGACCGCCTGGTTCCTGGTGCACGAACTCGTGCACCTGCATGCCGGCGACTGCTGGCTGGTGCATTCGGCGGCCGGCGGCGTCGGTTCCGCGCTCGTGCAGCTCGGCCGCCTCGCCGGCTGTCGCGTGATCGGTGTCGTCGGCGCTGCGCATAAGGTCGCCGCCTGCCGCGAGCAGGGTGCCGATGCGGTAATCGACAAGTCAGCGCAGGACCTCTGGGCGGAAGCCGCGCGGCTGGCTCCCGGCGGCTACCAGGCGATCTTCGACGCGAATGGCGTGACCACGCTGCGCGAAAGCTGGGCGCGGCTCGCGCCGGCCGGCAAGCTCGCCGTCTACGGCTTCCACGGCATGCTCCCGCGTACCGGCCGCGTGAACTGGCTGCGCCTCGGCTGGAACTGGCTGCGCACGCCGCGCTTCAACCCGCTGCGGATGACGGAGCTGAACCGCAGCGTGATCGCCGCGAACCTCAGCTTCCTGCAGCAGCAGGCGCCGCGCCTGCGCGCCGGCATGCAGTGGCTGCTGGCGCGCTTTGCGCGCGCCGAGCTGCAGCCGCTGCCGGTCGCCACCTTCCCGCTGGCGCGGGCCGCGGATGCGCAGCGCCGCATCGAGTCGGGGCAGACGATCGGCAAGCTGGCGTTGTTGCCGTAACGCCGGCGGCACCGGCGCTCAGCCGCCTTTGCGCAGCTTCCTGAGCTTCTCGATCGCGCGTAACTGGGCCACGGCACGCGCCAGCTCGGCCTGCGCCTCGGCCACTTCCATCGCGCCGACCCGGTCGCGCAGCGCCTCTTCGGCGCGCTGCTTCGCGGCCAGCGCCGCGGCCTCGTCGAGGTCGCGGGCGCGCGCGGCGGTGTCGGCCAGCACCGTGACCCTGTGCGGCTGCACCTCGAGCGCACCGCCGCCGACCCAGAACAGCAGCTCCTCGCCGGACTCGGTCTGCACGCGCACCTCGCCGGCCTTCAGCGTGGTCAGCAGCGGCGCGTGCCGCGGCGCGATGCCGACCTCGCCGCCGGATGCCGGCGCGAACACCATCGTTGCGGCGCCCGAGTGGATCTCACCCTCGGCGCTGACGATGTCGACGTGGATCGTGTGCGCCATGGCTCAGCTCAGCGTCTTCGCCCTGGCGACGGCCTCTTCGATGCCGCCGACCATGTAGAAGGCCTGCTCCGGCAGGCTGTCGTACTCGCCGGCGATGATGGCCTTGAAGCCGCGGATCGTGTCCTTCAGCGACACGTACTTGCCCGGGCTGCCGGTGAACACCTCGGCGACGTGGAACGGCTGCGACAGGAAGCGCTGGATCTTGCGCGCCCGGCTGACCGTCAGCTTGTCCTCCTCGGACAGCTCGTCCATGCCGAGGATCGCGATGATGTCCTGCAGCTCCTTGTAGCGCTGCAGGATCGCCTGCACGCCGCGCGCGGTGTTGTAGTGCTCCTCACCGATCACCAGCGGATCGAGCTGGCGGCTGGTCGAGTCGAGCGGGTCGACCGCCGGGTAGATGCCGAGTGAGGCGATCTGCCGCGACAGCACCACGGTCGCGTCGAGGTGCGCGAAGGTCGTGGCCGGCGACGGGTCGGTCAGGTCGTCCGCGGGCACGTAGATCGCCTGCACCGAGGTGATCGAGCCGGTCTTGGTCGAGGTGATGCGCTCCTGCAGCACGCCCATTTCCTCGGCCAGCGTCGGCTGGTAGCCGACCGCCGAGGGCATGCGGCCGAGCAGTGCCGAGACCTCGGTGCCGGCCAGCGTATAGCGGTAGATGTTGTCGATGAACAGCAGCACGTCGCGGCCACGGCCAGAGGCCTGCTTCTCGTCGCGGAAAAACTCGGCCATGGTCAGGCCGGTCAGGCCAACGCGCAGGCGGTTGCCCGGCGGCTCGTTCATCTGCCCGTAGACCATCGCCACCTTGTCGAGGACACCTGACTCCTTCATCTCGTGGTAGAAGTCGTTGCCCTCGCGGGTGCGCTCGCCGACGCCGGCGAATACCGACAGGCCCGAGTGCGCCTTGGCGATGTTGTTGATCAGCTCCATCATGTTGACGGTCTTGCCGACGCCGGCGCCGCCGAACAGGCCGATCTTGCCGCCCTTGGCGAACGGCACCAGCAGGTCGATGACCTTGATGCCGGTCTCGAGCAGGTCCTGGCCGCCGGTCTGCTCGTCGTACGACGGCGCCGGGCGGTGGATCGGCCAGCGCTGCTCGGTACGCACCGGGCCGGCTTCGTCCTGCGGCTTGCCGAGCACGTCCATGATGCGCCCGAGCGTGCCGGTGCCGACGGGGACCGAGATCGGCGCGCCGGTCGCGTTGACCGCCAGACCGCGCTTCAGGCCTTCGGACGAGCCCATCGCGATCGTACGCACGATGCCGTCGCCGAGCTGCTGCTGCACCTCGAGCGTCAGGTCCACGTCGGCGAGCTTGAGTGCCTCGTAGACCTTCGGAATGCTGTCGCGCGGGAACTCGACGTCGATCACCGCGCCGATGATCTGCACAATCCTGCCATTGGCCATCGTTGCTTCCTCGATACTCAAACCGCGGCCGCGCCGCCGACGATCTCCGAGATTTCCTTGGTGATCGCGGCCTGGCGGGCCTTGTTGTAGATCAGCTGCAGCTCAGCGATGAGTTCGCCGGCGTTGTCGGTGGCGCTCTTCATCGCGACCATGCGCGCGGCCATCTCGCAGGCCAGGTTCTCGACCGCCGCGCGGTACACCTGCGACTCGATGTAGCGCATCATGTAGCTGGCGATCAGTTCGTCCGGGCCGGGCTCGTAGAGGTAGTCCCAGCGCTCCTGCAGGTCGGCGGCGTCGACGGTCTCGGCCGGCAGAAGCTGGCGCGTCTCCGGGCGCTGCGTCATCGTGTTGACGAAGCGGTTGCCGGTCAGGAACAGCCGGTCGATCCGACCCGCGGAGTACAGGTCGAGCATCGCCGTGACCGTGCCGATCAGGTCCGCGATGTGCGGCTTGTCGCCGAGATGCGTGATCGAGGCTTCGATCGGCAGGCGCAGGCGGCGGAAGAACTGCAGCGCCTTGCTGCCGATCAGGCACAGGTGCACGGCGCAGCCGCGCTCCTGCCACTCGCGCACCAGCGCCAGCACCTGCTTGAACACGTTGACATTCAGCGCGCCGCACAGGCCGCGGTCCGAGCTGACGATGATGATGCCGATCGCCTGCGGCTCGCGCTCGACCAGGTACGGATGACGGTGGTTCGGGTTGGCCACGCGCACGTGACCGATCACGCTGCGGATCTTGTCGGCGTAGGGTCGCGCCGCCCGCATGCGCTCCTGCGCGCGCCGCATCTTGCTCGCCGCGACCATCTCCATGGCCTTGGTGATCTTCTGCGTGCTCTTGATGCTGGCGATCTTGCCGCGGATTTCCTTCGTGCCGGGCATGGGTCAATACGCCCCGGTGGCGAGAAACTCCTCGCAGCACTGCTTCAGGCCGGCCTCGACCTCCGCGCTCAGCTCCGGCTTCGCGTTGATCGCGGCCAGCAGCGCCGCCTGCGTGGTCTTCGCGTGCGCCTGCAGCGCCGCCTCGAAGTCGACGATCCGGCGCCGCTCGACCTTGTCCATGTAGCCGTGGTTGACCGCGTAGATCGACAGCGCCATCTCGGCCACCGACATCGGTGCGTACTGCTTCTGCTTCATCAGCTCGGTGACACGCTCGCCACGCTCGAGCTGCCGGCGGGTGGCCTCGTCGAGGTCGGAGGCGAACTGCGAGAACGCCGCCAGCTCGCGGTACTGCGCCAGCGCCAGGCGGATGCCGCCGCCGAGCTTCTTGATGATGCCGGTCTGCGCGGCGCCGCCGACGCGCGACACCGAGATGCCGGCGTTCATCGCCGGGCGGATGCCGGCGTTGAACAGGTCGGTCTCGAGGAAGATCTGGCCGTCGGTGATCGAGATCACGTTGGTCGGCACGAACGCGGTGACGTCGCCGGCCTGGGTCTCGATCACCGGCAGGCCGGTCAGCGAACCGGTGCGGCCCTTGATCTGCCCGCCGCTGATCCTCTCGACGTACTCGGCGCTGACGCGCGCCGAGCGCTCGAGCAGCCGCGAGTGCAGGTAGAACACGTCGCCCGGGTAGGCCTCGCGGCCCGGCGGGCGGCGCAGCAGCAGCGAGATCTGCCGGTAGGCCCAGGCCTGCTTGGTCAGGTCGTCATAGACGATCAGCGCGTCCTCGCCGTGGTCCATGAAGTACTCACCCATCGCGCAGCCGGAGTACGGCGCGATGTACTGCATCGAAGCCGGGGTCGAGGCCGAGGCCGACACGACGATGGTGTGCGCCATCGCGCCGTGCTCCTCGAGCTTGCGCACCACGTTGGCGATCGAGCTCTGCTTCTGCCCGATCGCGACGTAGATGCACTTCACGCCGGTACCCTTCTGGTTGATGATCGTATCGATGGCGAGCGCGGTCTTGCCGGTCTGGCGGTCGCCGATGATCAGCTCGCGCTGGCCGCGGCCGATCGGCACCATCGAGTCGATGGCCTTGAGGCCGGTCTGCACCGGCTGGCCGACGCTCTTGCGCCAGATCACGCCCGGCGCGACCCGCTCGATCGGCGAGCGCTTCTCCGCCACGACCGGCCCCTTGCCGTCGAGCGGGTTGCCGAGCGAGTCGACCACGCGACCGAGCAGCCCCGGCCCGACCGGCACCTCGAGGATGCGGCCGGTGGTCTTGACCGCAGCGCCCTCGGAAATGTGACGGTACTCGCCGAGCACGACCGCACCGACCGAGTCCTGCTCGAGGTTCAGCGCCAGCCCGAAGGTGTTGCCGGGGAACTCGAGCATCTCGCCGTAGGCGACGTCGGCGAGGCCGTGGATGCGGCAGATGCCGTCGGTCACGCTGACCACGGTGCCGACGTTGCGCGCCTCGGTGGCGGCCGCAAAGTTGCGGATGCGCGCCTGGATCAGGTCGGTGATTTCAGAAGCCTTGATCGACATTGCTTGCTTTCCTCGACTAAGCCGTCAGCGCCGAACCGAGCCGCTCGAGGCGGCCCTTCAGCGATCCGTCGATGACCAGGTCGCCGGCGCGGACGATCGCACCGCCGATCAGGGACGGGTCCAGTTGTACGTGCAGGCGCACCTCGCGGCCGCCGAAGCGCTGCGCCAGTGCCGCCGTGAGCCGGCCGCGCTGTTCCGGGGCGACTTCCAGCGCGCTCAGCAGCTCGACGTCGACGACGTTCTCGATCCCGGCCCGCAGCGCGGCGTACTGCGCGGCGACCTCGGGCAGCAGGCCGAGGCGGCCGGCGCCGGCCAGCACCGCGATGAAGTTGCGGCCCGCGGCGCCGCCCGCGCCGCCGGTCGCGTCGACCAGCAGGTCGACCAGCTCGGCGGCGCTGACGTGCGGGTTGCCGAGCAGGCGCGCGACGCGCGCATCGGTGACCACGTCCGCGGCGCCGCTGAGCAGCCGTGACCAGTCGGCCAGCGCACCGGCCGCGCGCGCATGCGCGAAGGCCGCGCGCGCATAGGGCCTAGCGATGGTCGCCTTCTCAGCCATGACCCGGTGCCTGGCGGCCGATCTCGGCGGCCAGCTCGTCGAGCAGCGCCGCGTGGGTGCGTGCGTCCACTTCGCGCCCGAGCAGCCGCCCGGTGCCGGCCACGACCAGCGCCGCCAGCTCGCGGCGCAGGCCATCGCGGGCCCGCAGCGTTTCGTTGCCGGCTTCGGCGCGCGCGGCCGTCACCAGCCGCTCGCCCTCGGTCACCGCGACCTGCTTGGCCTCGCCGATCAGTTCGTTCGAACGCCGGTGCGCAATGTCGACGACCTGCACGGCCTTGTGGCGGGCTTCCTGCAGGATCTGCTCGGCGCCGGAGCGTGCCTCGGCCAGTTCCTTCTGGCCGCGCTCGCCGGCGGCGATGCCGTCGGCGATTTCCCGGCGGCGCTTCTCGATCGCGGCCATGAGCGGCGGCCAGATGAATTTCATGCAGAACCAGACAAAGACGATCATCGCGACCGTCTGGCCGATCAGTGTCAGGTTGAAGTCCATCGACCCTCTCCCGCGCCGGGCGCGATCAGCCGCCCGCGCCGGTCGCCGCCTGAAGCTGGCCGATGAACGGGTTGGCGAAGGCGAAGAACAGCGCCACGCCGACGCCGATCATCGCCACCGCGTCGAGCAGCGCGACGACGATGAACATCTTCGTCTGCAGCATCGGGGCGAGCTCCGGCTGGCGCGCGGCGCCTTCGAGGAAGCGACCGCCCAGCAGGCCCATGCCGATACCGACGCCGAGGGCGCCGAGGCCGATGAGGATCGCGACGGCAATCGCGGTAAAACCGATCACAGTTTCCATCGAACGTCTCCTGGTCGAAATACTTCAGTGTGCCTCGTGCGCCTGCGCGAGGTACACGATCGTCAACATCATGAAAATGAACGCCTGCAGCAGCACGATCAGCAGGTGGAACACCGCCCAGCCGAAGTGCAGCGGCAACTGCCACACGCCGAGCAGCGCAATCAGCATGAAAATCAGCTCGCCGGCATAGAGGTTGCCGAACAGCCGGAGTGACAGTGACACCGGCTTGGCGACCAGCGCCACGCCCTCGAGCGCGAAGTTGAACGGCACGGCGGCCCAGTGGTGGAACGGCGTCAGCGTCAGTTCCCTGGTGAAGCCCAGGCCGCCCTTCATCCGGATGCTGTAGTAGATGGTCAGGATGAAGACGGAGATGCCCATGGCGAAGGTGACGTTGACGTCCGCGGTCGGCACGACGCGCAGGTGCTTGACGCCGGCCTGGTTCGCCGCCCAGGGCAGCCAGTCCACCGGGATCAGGTCCATGGCGTTCATCAGGAAGATCCAGACGAACAGCGTCAGCGCCAGCGGCGCGATCACGGAGCTCCGTGGGGGATGGCTGAAGGTGTCGCCGACGCTCTTGTCGACGAACTCGATGACCGTCTCGACGACGGACTGCATCCTGCCGGGGACACCGCTCGTGGCCTTCCTGGCGATGCGACCGAACAGCCAGAGGAAGCTGATGCCGAGCACCACCGAGAAGAACATGGAGTCAACGTTCAGGGCCCAGAAGTTACCGTGGCATTCGTTCCAGACCCAGGCCCCGTCCTGCCGGCAGACGGTCAGGTGCTGGAGGTGGTGGGCGATGTACCCGCCGGCTGAATGTCCCGCTTCTGCCATGGCTCCCCAATCTCAACTCTGCCGGTCGGCCCGGCCGGTCACGGCCAGCACCAGCGGCCAGGCCACCTGCCCCGCGATCAGTCCGGCGAACAGCCAGCCCGCGTACAACGGCCGCAGCACCGTGAAGGCCGCCGCGAACAGAACCGCGCTGATCGCGAGCTGCCCGAGCGCGCCGACCCAGCCGGCCCGCAGCAGGCTCCGCGCATCCCGCGCCGCGCGCGGCGCCAGGACACGGGCTGCCAGGAAGGCATGCGGTACGACGCCGATCAGCGTCCCGGCAAGCGCCGCGACCGCTGGTCCGGAGCCGCGCCAGAGTCCCGCGATCCCCACCACCAGCAGGCCGGCCAGCGATTGCGCGCACAGCAGCTTGCCAACGGTGTTCATGCCATCCGGTGCCGGCAACAAAAACGCCACGCTGACCGGGCCAACCGGCCTGTGGCGTTCCTGCATTGCTGCCCGCCGCGAGGGCGGCCGAAAAACCCGCGGCATTATAGGGGCCACCCTGCCGGGGCACAACCGGCCCGGCCAGCGGCCCCTTGCGGGAAACCCCTATTTTTCGCCGGGATCAGCGAATCCGCGTGAGGATGCCGTCGAGCTCGTCGAGGCTGTGGTAGCGGATCACGAGCCGGCCCCGGCCCGAGGCAGCGTGGTGCAGCTCGACCGTTGCGCCGAGACGGTCGGCCAGGTCGTCCTGCAGCCGGCGGATATCCGGGTCCGTCTCCCGGGCCGGGGCGGGACCGGCGCCGGACTCGCCACGGGCCACCAGCCGTCGCACCAGCGCCTCGGTCTCACGCACCGACAGGCCCTTCTTCGCCACCAGCGCGCCGACCTCCGTCTGCTGGCGCTTGTGGGCGAGGGCGAGCAGCGCGCGGGCATGGCCCATTTCGATCTGCCGCTGCTCGACCAGGCTGCGGACCTCCTCCGGCAGTTCGAGCAGGCGCAGCAGGTTCGATACCGTCGCGCGGGAACGCCCGACCGCCTCGGCCGCTTCCTGGTGGGTCAGTCCGAATTCGCCGGTCAGCCGCTCGAGGGCGCGCGCCTCCTCCAGCGGATTGAGGTTCTCGCGCTGGATGTTCTCGATCAGCGCCATCGCGACCGCAGCCTCATCGTCCACCTCGCGGACGATCGCCGGGACCTCGGTCAGACCCGCCTGCTGGGCGGCCCGCCAGCGCCGCTCGCCGGCGATGATCTCGTAGCGCTGCGCCGCCCCGGGCGGCGGCAGGCCGAGCGGCCGCACGATGATCGGCTGCATCAGGCCCTGGGCGCGGATCGAGTCGGCCAGTTCGGCCAGCGACTCCTCGCGCAGATCGAGGCGCGGCTGGTAACGACCGCGCTCGAGCTGCCCGACCGGGATCCTGGCGAGCGCCTCGCGCCCGGCCGCCGGCTCCGGCTCCACGCGCGGCGCCGCCTGCCCGAGCAGTGCCTCCAGCCCGCGCCCCAGTCCGCGTTTGCGCTCGCTCATAAAAGGGGACGCTACCCTTTTTCGCCAGTGCCGGGAAGGGCGCCGGACCGGGCGGCGTCGCCGTTGTCCTCGGCGCGCCGTACCATCTCGCCGGCGAGGGCGAGATAGGCCAGCGCACCGCGCGATTCCTTGTCGTGGAACAGCGCCGGCACGCCGAAGCTCGGCGCCTCGGCGAGGCGCACGTTGCGCGGGATGATCGTGCGGAAGACCCGCTCGCCGAAGTGCTCGATGAGCTGCGCCGAGACATCGTTGCTGAGGTTGTTGCGGGGGTCGAACATCGTGCGCAGGATGCCCTCGATCTGCAGCCGCGGATTGACCGAGCCGCGCACCTGCTCGATCGTGCCGACCAGGCCGGACAGGCCTTCGAGCGCGTAGTACTCGCACTGCATCGGGATCAGCACCGCGTCCGCCGCGACCAGCGCGTTCAGCGTCAGGATGTTGAGCGCCGGCGGGCAGTCGATGACGATCAGGTCGTAGCGGTCGGCGAGCGGCGCCAGCGCCTGTTCGAGCCGGTGCTCGCGTCCCGCCGGCAGCTTCAGCAGCCGGACTTCCGCCGCGGTCAGGTCCTGGTTCGACGGCAGCAGGTCGTAGCCGCCCGGATCGACCGGCACGATCGCCGCCGCCGCCGGGCAGTCGCCGAGCAGCACGTCGGTCGTGGCGCGCTCGAGCAGGCGCTTGTCGACGCCGCTGCCCATCGTCGCGTTGCCCTGCGGGTCGAGATCGACCAGCAGCACCCGCCGCCGCATCGCCGCCAGCGAGGCCGTCAGGTTGACGGCGGTGGTCGTCTTGCCGACTCCGCCCTTCTGGTTGGCGACCGCGATGATGCGGCTCATGCGCCGTTCAGCATGTCGGCGGTGACCAGCACGACGCCGCTGTCGGTAACGTGAAAGCGCTGCCGGTCGGCGTCCGGATCCGCACCGATGACGGTGTCGTCCGGAATCACGCAGCCCTCGTCGATGATCGCGCGCTGGATGCGGCAGCGCCGCCCGACCCGCACGTGCGGCAACAGCACGGAGCGGTGGATCTGTGAGCGCTCGTCCACGTGCACGTGGAAGAACAGCAGCGATTCACGCACGGTCGCGCCCGAGACGATGACGCCACCGGCGACGATCGAGTTGATCGCCTCGCCCCGGCGGCCATCCTCGTCGAGCACGAACTTCGCGCCCGGCGCGTGTTCCTGGTAGGTCCAGATCGGCCAGTCCTCGTCGTACAGGTTGAGCTCGGGCGTCACGTACACCAGCTCCATGTTGGCCTCGTAGAACGCGTCGACGGTGCCGACGTCGCGCCAGTAGGCCTGCGCCCTGGTCTGTACGTCCTGGAATGGCCAGGCGAAGACCCGCGCGTTGCCGATCATGTCCGGAATGATGTCGTGGCCGAAATCGTGCCGCGACTCCGGATCCTCCGCATCGCGCTGGAGCCGCGCCCGCAGGAACTCACGGCCGAACACGTAGATGCCCATCGAGGCCAGCGCGAGGTCGGCACGGCCGGGCATCGGCTCGGGCCGCGCCGGCTTCTCGTCGAAGCGCAGCACGCGCTGGCTGCGGTCCACCGTCATGACCCCGAACTCCCGCGCCCGCGCCAGCGGTACCTGCACCGCGCCGACCGTCACATCCGCCGCCTGCTCGACGTGGAAGGCGATCATCGGACCGTAGTCCATCTTGTAGACGTGGTCACCGGCCAGCACCAGCACGAGGTCCGGGCGCCAGGTCTCGATCAGGTCGAGGTTCTGGTACACGGCGTCGGCGGTGCCGCGGTACCACAGCTCGCCGATCTGCTGCTGCGCCGGCACCAGCTGCACGAACTCGCCGAGCTCGCCGCGCAGGTAGCCCCAGCCGCGCTGGATGTGCTGGATCAGCGAATTGGCCCGGTACTGGGTCAGCACGAGAATCTGGCGGATGCCGGAATTGACGCAGTTCGACAGCGAGAAGTCGATGATCCGGTACTTGCCGGCGAACGGCATCGCCGGCTTGGCGCGACTGCGGGTCAACTGCCGCAGACGCTCACCGCGGCCGCCGGCCATCACCACGGCCATCGTGGTCCGCGTGAGCTGGCTGACGAAGCGGCCGGACTTCCTCGGTCTCATGCAATCCTCAGCGCGGCGCTGCCGGCCGGCGGCACCGGAGCGGCCCGCTCAGTCGGTGTGACGCGGCGGATCGGGGTCCGCCGCCCAGTCGGAATCTGGCTGCGGCACCTTCGCCAGCCATGCCCTGACCAGCTCGACATGCTCGGCCTCCTCCGCACGCATTTCCAGCGCGGCCTTGCGGATCGCGTCGCTCGCGGCCTCGCGCGCCAGGCCGTCGAAGAAATCGTGGGCGCGCTGTTCCGCGGCCAGCGCGAGCTGCAGCGCGTGCCAGGGCAGCATCAGGTAGTGCATGTCCTCGAGCGGCACGGCCTCCGGCCCGTCGGGCGCCGTCCAGATGCCGCCGTAGCGCGGCGTCACGATGTTGCGCGGCCAGTGCATGTCTTCGAGGATGTGGTCCACGTGGTGCTGTTCGTAACCGGCCATCCGCTGGAACAGCTCGGCGACCTCGCGGTTGTTGTGGGTCTCCATGATGTCCGCGAGCTCACTGTACCGCGCCACCGCCTCGCGCTCCATCGCCAGCGCCTGCAGCATCATCTCCTCGATGGTCGCGGGCCGCGGCGGCCACTGGGTCGGTGGGTTCACAGCGCAAACTCCCCTTCGAGTTCCGCGGGCGCGATGCCGGTGCCGTGCGTGCGGCCATAGACCGGGCGGTCGCCGGCGTACAGCACGCCGATGTTGAAGCCGTCGTCGGTCATGATGCGGCGCGCGGCCTGGGCCGGGTCGGCGGTCGCGGGAATCTCCGTACGCCGCACCGCCTGCTTCCAGTCCTTCTGCTCCGGGCGGAACGTCACGCAGGGCGACAGCACTTCGACGAACGAGAATCCGGGATGACGGATCGCCTGCGCGATGATTTCGGCCGCACCGCCCGAATCGCCGGAAAAAGCGCGGGCGACGAAGTTGGCGCCCGCCGCCAGCGCGATCACCAGCGGATGGAACGAACGCACGCCGGTACCGCCCGGCGTCAGCTTGCTGTTCCAGTCGGGCTCGGTCGTCGGCGAGGCCTGGCCCTTGGTCATGCCGTAGACATGGTTGTCCATGACGATGTAGGTCAGGTCGACGTTGCGCCGGCAGGCGTGCAGGAAGTGATTGCCGCCGATCGAGTAGCCGTCACCATCGCCGCCGGCGACGATGACCGTGAGGTCCGGCCGCGCGACCTTGAGCCCGGTACCAGCAGCAAGTGCGCGGCCGTGCACGCCGTGGAAACCGTAACAGGACGTGTAGGCCGGAATCCGCGAGGAACAGCCGATTCCCGATACCACCGCCACCTGGTGCGGCGGCAACTGCAGGATCGCCAGCGCCCGGGTCAATCCGCCCAGCACGCCGTAGTCGCCGCAACCGGGGCACCAGACCGGCTTGTACCCTGACTTGTAGTCGGCGGCGGCGAAAGCCGCCGTCTCCACCGGTGCTGCCACTTCGTTCATGCCCGCCCCTCGCCGTGATCCTGCTGCGCCGCCCAGTCCATGAACGCCGCGGTCAGCTCGGCCGGTCGCAGCGGCAGCGGTCCCGGGCGATGCAGTCCGGTCGCGCGCCCCGGCAGGTCGCAGCGGCTGCGCAGGTAGCGCAGCAACTGGCCCTCGTGGTTCTGCTCGACCACCAGCACCTCGCGCACTCCGGCCAGCGCCTGGGCGAGCGCCGCCGCCTGCAGCGGTGCCAGCAACCGCAGCGCCACCAGCCGCAGCGCCACGCCGGCAGCCGCGCAGCGCGCAATCGCTTCGCGCACCGCCCCGCTGGTCGAGCCGAAGGTAATGATCGCGAGCGCCGCATCACCCTCGACGTCGGCCCAGCGCGGCCCGTAATCGAACTGTTCGAGCTTGCGCCGGCGCTTGTCGAGCTGGCGGCTGTGGTCGCCCGCCTGGCTGCTCGGAATGCCCTTTTCCGTGTGCTCGAGGCCGTCGGCCGTGTACATCGTGCCCGGAGTACCGGGGATCGCCATCGACGAGATACCGGACGGAGTATCGGCGTAACGCAGGTAATCCGGCGTGTTCCCTGCGACCACCAGTCTCGGCGCCGGGCCGCCCGCGCCCGCCGGCCGGTCGACGACAGCGCGCGACTGGCCCATGAACTGGTCGGACAGCACGATCGCCGGCGCCTGCAAGGTCTCGGCGAGCCGCACCGCCCATTCGGTGGTCGTCAGGCAATCACCGATCGAGGTCGGCGCCAGCACCAGCCGCGGCGCATCGCCGTGCAGGCCGGCGACCGCGAAAGACAGGTCGCTCTGCTCGCTCTTGGCCGGGATCCCGGTCGAAGGACCGCCGCGCATCACGTCGACGATCACGATCGGCACCTCCGCGGCAACCGCGAGACCGATGGCCTCGGCCATCAGCGAAATGCCGGGTCCGGCGGTCGCCGTCAGCGACGGTACGCCACCATAGGCGGCACCGATGATCATGTTGATCGAAGCCAGCTCATCCTCAGCCTGCAGCAGCGTACCGCCCACCTTCTCCAGCGCCGGCGCCATCCACTCGAGCAGTTCGGTCGCGGGCGTGATCGGGTAGGCAGCGACGAAACGCACGCCCGCGCGGATCGCGCCGAAGCCGGCGGCCTCGTTGCCGCTGATCGACCAGCGGCCGGGTGGCGCTGTGGCCGGCATGGACAAGGCTGCCGGGCGGTGGCCGTCCAGTCCCGCGGCGAAGCCGAAACCGTGGCGCAGCACGGCCAGGTTCGCATCCAGCGCCGGCGGGCTGCGCTTCCAGCTCGCGCGCAGTGCCGCCTCGAGCGCCGCGAGCGGCAGTCCGACGATCGCGCCGCCAAATCCCAGCGCGACCATGTTGACCCAGGCGCCGGCCACGCCCTTGACGGTCTTCTTCAGCGGCAGCGCGACCGCGTGCGCGCCGCTGGCCAGCAGGGCCGCGGGCGGATCGCCCTCGCCGCTGTCGCCGACCAGCAGGCTGCCCGGCCCCAGCGGCACTTCGTCGGCGAAGCGGTGCAGGTTCTGCCAGTCGATGGCCAGCAGCATGTCGAACCGGTCGTCCAGCGTCGCCAGCGGCTGCGGCCCGAGGCGCAGCAGTGCCGCGGCCTCGCCGCCGCGGATCTGCGGGCCGCTGGTGCGGACCATCAGGCCGTAGAGGCCGGCGCGCGCCGCCGCATCGAGCAGCAGCGTGCCGGCGGTCATCACGCCGGCGCCGCCGCTGCCGGCGATGGCCAGAGAAAAGCTGCGCGGGGCGCTGTCGGGTCCGGGCGCGGACTGCGGAACAGGGCTGAGCGGCACGGACAACCTCGGTGCGTGAGTCTGATCGGTTGCAGCAGAAATTCGCCGGGCCCGGCCGGCCCCGACTCACGTCAAAGGCAACTCAGGTCCACTGCGTGAAGATACCGGACAATCATCGATAGCGGAACTGCGACCTGCCGCATCAGGACCTTGCCAGCTCCAGCAGATGCCGCTGTGCGGCCAGGCCGGGGATATGCAGCGGGTGCGTCGCCAGCAACTGCCAGCCGCGCGGCAGCGCCCGCACTTCGTCGGCCGGATAGCGGCCCTTCAGCGCCAGCAGCCGGCCGGCTGGCTGGCAGAGATGGCCGGCGACCCGGATGAAGTCCGCGAGTGGCCCGAGCGCCCGCGCCAGCACCCGGTCGAACGGCGCCGGCGGCCGCCAGGTCTCGGCCCGCACATTGATCACGACGACGTTGCCGAGGCCGAGCCGCTCCACGGCGTGGGCGACGAAGCGCGCCTTCTTGCCGGTCGCCTCGATCAGCGTGTACTGCCGGGCCGGATCGACGATCGCGAGCGGCAGGCCGGGGAAGCCGGCGCCGGTGCCGACATCGGCGATGGTCCGGCCGCCGAGGAACGGTCGCACCGCCAGCGAATCCAGCAGGTGCTTGCGCAGCATCTCGCCCGGAGCGCGGATCGCGGTCAGGTTGAAATGCTGGTTCCAGTCGGCGAGTTCGGCCTGCAGCGCGAGCAGCGCAGCAAGCTGCTGCTCATCGGGCGCGAGGCCCAGCGCCCGGGCGCCGGCGGCCAGTTCGTCCCTGAGCGTGCCGCCGTGCAGCGGTCGGACGACCGCCCGATGCCCGGGAGACGCGCGCCTGGTTGCCATGGACTGATCGACCTGCCCTATCCATGGATACGGTACCATCAACCGTCTACGGTAGTGCCTTCCGTCCATGCAGCCGCCACGCTACGTCGGCCAGTCCGTTCCCCGCGTCGAGGACCCGCTGCTCGTCACCGGTAGCGCCGCGTTCATTGATAACTTCGAACCACCGGGCTGCCTGCACTGCGCGATCCTGCGCAGCCCGCACGCGCACGCACGCATCCGGCGCGTGGACGTTACTGCGGCGGCGGCGCTCGCCGGCGTCGCCGCGGTCGTGACCGGCGCCGATGCGCAGGAGCGGGCCGCGCCGGCGGCCAGCGTTCCGAACGGCTGGGGCACGCTGTGCCTGGCCGTCGACCGGGTCCGCTTCGTCGGCGAGCCGGTGGCTGCGATCGCCGCGATCAGCCGCGCGGTCGCGGAAGATGCGCTCGAACGCATCGTCGTCGAATACGAAGAACTGCCGGCGGTCATGGATCCGCGGCGCGCCGCCGCGGCGGACAGCCCGCGGCTGTTCCCGGACAAGGATACGAACGTCGTCTACCGTCGCGCCTTCGAATGGGGCGACGTCGCCAGCGCGTTCGGTGGGGCCGATCGGATCCTGACCGGGGCGTTCCGCTTCCACCGCGCCGGCGCCAATGCGCTCGAGAACTTCGGCGTGATCGCGCAGTGGAACGCCAGCGATGGCGGCCTGACCTGCCACGGCAGCTTCCAGGCGCCGGCGCACATCGCGCTGGGCCGACTGGCGTCGCTGCGTCTCGCCCCCGAGCAGCTCCGCCTGGTGCCGCATCCGCACGGCGGCAGCTTCGGCGGCAAGAATGGCGGGCGCGGCACCGACATCGCCGCGCTGCTGTCGCTGCGGAGCGGCGGTCGGCCGGTCAAGTGGATCGAGGACCGAATCGAGTACCTGATCGGCGGCAGCAGCCAGGCCTGGGACCGTTGGTACGAAGCCGCGCTCGCGGTGCGGCGCGACGGCACGATCACCGGTTTCTCGGTCACGCTGCTCGATGACCTCGGCGCCAATGGCGAGGGCTTCGGCGCGATCTCTGCGGTACGACCGCTGGCCAGCTTCACCGGCAGCTACGCGATTCCAGCGGCGGCCTACGACGTCACGGTGGTCGCAACCAACAAGCTGCCGGCGGGTCCGTACCGCGGCATGGGCATCCCGCCGCACACCGCGGTCCTCGAGGCAATGCTCGACGTCGCCGCACGCGATCTCGGGATCGACCCGGCGGAGCTGCGCCGCCGGAACTTCATCCCGCGCGACCGCTTCCCGTTTACGATCCCGAGCGGCAACGAATACGACAGCGGTGACTATGCGGCCGTACTGGACCGCGCGCTGGCGCGGGCCGATTACGCCGGGCTGCGCCGCGCACAGGCGGAGGCGCGCGCGGCCGGACGGCTGTTCGGCGTGGGCGTCGCCTGCTCGATCGAGCCCGGCGTGTTCGACTGGAACCTCTACGCGCTGGTCGACGTGCCGGGCGAGCGCGTGCCCGAGGGCGTGACGCTCGCGCTCGACGACGACGGGCGCTTCGTCGCCAGGGTTGGCTTTGCGCTCGAGGGACAGGGGCACCACACGATTGCGGCGCAGGTCCTCGCCGACCGCTTCGGCGTGGGTCTCGACCGGATCCGCGTCGAGGCCCTGGACACGCAGAGCGCGCCACCGCACTTCGGGCCCGGCGGCAATCGCCTCGGCGTCGCGCTGACCGGTGCGCTGCTCGGCGCGGCCGATCTGCTCGAGCAGAAGCTGGCCGCCGGCGAAACGCGCCCCGAGGCGACCTGCGTCTGGACCGCGCCCGGCCGCAACAGCGTCGATCAGCAGGGTCGGGCGAAGAGCTATCTGACGGCGGCCAATGCCTGCCACGTCGCCGCGGTCGAGATCGAGCGCGAGACCGGCGCGCTCCGCATCCTGCGCTATGTGCTGGTCGACGACTGCGGTACGCGCCTGAATCCGGCGCAGGTCGAGGGCATGATCGACGGCGGCTTCGCGCAGGGGATCGGCATGGCGCTGCTCGAGGAGTACGTCTACGGCGACGACGGCCAGCCACGCACGACGACGTTCATGGATTACCTGCTGCCGACTATCCACGAGGTGCCGCCGACTTCGAAGGACTCGGTCGTGACGCCGTCGCCGTTCACGCCGTTCGGCGCCAAGGGGGTCGGCGAGGCCGCGATCCACGGGACCCCGGCCGCAATCCTGTGCGCGGTCAACGACGCGCTGGCCCCGCTCGGCATCCGGGCCACCGAGCTGCCGCTCACGCCGGAGCGGCTGTGGCGGCTGGTACGGGGCGCACCGGCCACCGCCGGCACCGACCGCCAGGCCTGCTAGAACTGGTAGCGGAGATCCAGCCCGAGCGTGCGCTTCTCGCGGAACGTGGCGATCGCGAAGCCCAGCGCGCCGAAGTCAATGCCCCACTCGCGGATCTCCTCGTCCGTCAGGTTGCGGCCCCACAGCGAGAGCTGCAGCTCGCCCTGCGACACCGGAATGTCGCGCAGCGTCAGGCGCGCATTGATCAGGTGGTGGGCCGGGATCGAGTCGAACAGGTTGAGTTGCGGGTTGAAGGTCCGCAGGCTGGCGTAGGTGGCATCCACGCGCAGCGCCCAGGTGCCGTAATCCGTGCCCGGGAAGGTGTATTCGGCGCTGGCTGCGGCGGTGTGCTTCGGCGCATGGACCAGTGTCGAGGCGATGTCGGAAATGTCGGTGGTGACACCAGTGCCAAGGCCGGTCACCGGGTCAGTGACGGCGCTGATGAACTCGTCCCACTTGACCTCGAGGTAGCCATAGCTGAGCTGTAGCATCAGCCCGGTGACCGGCAACACCGTGAAGTCGAGTTCGACACCGCTCGAGCTGCTCTTGCCGGCGTTGACGAGGCGCTGCGACGCGCCGCCGGTGCCGGCCTCGAACTGCGGTACCTGGCGATCGTCGTAGTCCATGTCGAACAGCGCCAGGTTCAGGCGCGCACGCCGGCCCCAGAACTCGGACTTCAGGCCGAGCTCGTAGGCCAGCACGTTCTCGGAACTGACCGGTGACGTGAACGAAGTAGATGTCGAGGCCCGCGCGTTGTAGCCGCCCGAACGGTAGGCGGTCGCGACCTTGAAGTAGGTGTTGACGCCGTCCGCGACCTGCCAGGACAGCGTGCCGCTCGGGCTGAAGTCGCTCCACGAATCGCTGTCCGTGATCGTCGCCTGGCCGATGTCGGAAAACCTGCTGTTGAAGGTCGTGGACTTGCGATCCTCCGACCAGCGCGCGCCGACGGTGAAATCGAGCGCGTCGCTGATGGCCCAGGTCGCCTGCCCGTAGACGGCGTAGGCCTCATTGTCGGTCGAGTACCAGCCCGGATTGGTGAGGCGAACGCTCTTGCCGAAGCACGGTGCCGGCGAAACGAAATTGGCACAGAGGAATGCCTGGGTTCCGGCCGGAAGCCGGCCGAAGGCGAACAGCGCCGGCAGTACGAAGCTTTGATCATTGCTCTCCCGGGCCTCTTCCGTGAAGTAATAGGCACCGAGCGTGTAGCTCAGCCGATCGCCGAACGCGGCACCGAGAAGCTGCAGCTCCTGGCTCCATTGTTCCTGTTCGCCGATGCGCTCATTGAAGAAGTTCGTGACCCGCTGTCCGGCCGGGATATAGGTCCCGGTCGCGCCATTGAGCACGGTGTTGGCCTCGGCGTAGACGTCGCCGAAGTCAGTGCCATGTTCGTGTTCCTCCCAGTGACGGAAGGACGTGATGGAACGCACGGTCAGATCCCCCGGCCGCCACTCCAGCGTCAGTGCGTGGCCGTAGAGATCGGAGGTATGCGAGCTGTCGTTATCGTTCATCAGCGGCTGCTCGCGCATGCGGTCCGGCGAGGAGACGGCCGCAAGCTGGGCGAAGAACCGCCCGCCGAGGTAAACATGCATCGGTCGCACATGCACGAGCTGCGAAGTCGCCTCGTTCGCGGTGCGCTCCGACCAGTCGAAGACGTAGTCGGCGGTGAAACGCTCGCCCGGCGTCCAGCGCAGGGCCAGGCGTGCGGCATCGGAACGGAATGCGCCGAGATCGTTCCCGGTGTACAGGCTGTCCAGATCGCCGTTGCGCTGCGTATGGTTGTACGACAGCGAAGCTGCGAACTGCTCGGTCAGCGGCAGGTTGATGCTGGTCGTGCTGCGGAAGTACTCGTGGCTGCCGTAGCTCAGGCTTTGCGCGAACCGCCGTTCGCCGCCCGGCCTGCGGGTGATCAGGTTGATCGCGCCACCGGTCGAATTGCGCCCGTACAGCGTGCCCTGCGGGCCGCGCAGCACCTCGACCCGCTCCAGGTCGACGATGTCGAAGGCGGCGCCGGCGTGCCGGCCGATATAGACACCATCGACATAGAGACCGACCGCCGGGTCGATCGCGAGGGCCGGGTCTGTTGCGGAAATACCACGGATGGAGACGCCGATGTTGGACTGGGAACCGGCCGTCTGGTTGATGCGGATGTTCGGCACGTGGTTCGGGATATCCAGGACTTCGAAGGCGCCAAGCGCCTCGAGTTGCGCCTCGCCCATGACTGCGACCGAGATCGGTGTGTCCTGCAGCCCCGCTTCGCGCCGCTCGGCGGTGATGATGACCTCATCGAGGACCGCCTCGCGGCCGGCCGGCGCTTCCGGCTGGGCCAGTACCGCCGGTGCGACGAGGCCGATTGCGCCCAGCGATACCGGCCGCAGAATGGTCGTGATGATGCTGGCCAGAGTCGGTCTGCTGTCGTCTGTCATGATGGCTCCCCTGGTTCCTCGCCCGATCCGATGTGTGGCGCTGCGGCCCTGTTTTCGCGCCGCCAAGCCGTTGCGACAGGCCAACGCCGGCGTTCGAGGCAGAGAATCGCCTCTATCCGCGTTGTTGTCAAGAATATTGACTGTCAGCGGCCGCCGGCCGAGGATGGCCGGTATACTGCCGGTGGCCGGCGCCGCGAGCGGCGCGGCAGCTGCGGCCGCCGGTCACCGCGGAGAACCCCGATGCTGCCGACGCTCGAGGACCGGCTGGCGATCCGCCAGCTCCTCTACCGCTACGCCGACGCAGCCGACCGCCGCGACGCCGTGGCGTTCGCCGCCTGCTTCGCCGGGGGCGCCGTGGACATTTCCGGGCCCGGCTTCGCGATGACCGACGCAGCCCAGGTCGTCGCTACCCTGGCGGCGAAATATGTGTGGACGATGCACAACGTCCACAACAGCCTGCACGAAGTGCAGGGCGACCGGGCGCACGGCTACACCTACTGTGTCGCCAGCCACGTGCGCGCCGAGCCGGACGGGGCGCGGGTCAAGGAGGACTGGTACATCCGCTACGACGACGAGCTGATCCGGCAGGACGGCGCCTGGGTGTTCGTGCGCCGGCAGCTCGCGCCCGGCGCGATCACGCACACGGTGCTGGCGGAGTGACGGCAGGGCAGGGGGCGCGACCGATGCGCGTGGCCATGGGCCTGTTCGGCCTGCAGCAGTGGTTCGGCGGTGACTTCGCGCCGGTCCCGGAGCTCGCCGGCATCGCCGAGCGTTGCGGCGTGCACCAGGTCAGCCTGACCGACCACGTCGTGATGGGCGAGCACGTCGAGCACTATCCGTACGGCCGCTTCCCGGTGCCGCTCGACTACCCGTGGTACGAGCCACTGGTCACGCTCGCCGCGATCGCCGGCGCGACCACGCGGATCCGCCTGTCGGCCGGCGTGCTGATCGCGCCGGTGCGCCCGGCGGCATTGCTGGCCAAGCAGCTTGCGACGCTCGACGTGCTGTCGCGCGGGCGCGTGGACATCGGCCTCGGCACCGGCTGGCAGCGCGAGGAATTCGCGGCCAGCGGCGTCGACTTCTCGCAGCGCTACGCGATCCTCGACGACCAGCTCGCAGCCTGCCGGCGCCTGTGGTCCGAAGCCCCGGTCACCTGGCAGGGCCGGACTCTGGCGCTCGATCGCATCCACCAGTGGCCGCGGCCCGTGCAGGCGCGGCTGCCGATCTGGCTTGGCCTGGCGCCGACGCCGCGCAACTGCCGGCGCATCGCCGAATATGGCGACGGCTGGATCCCGATCACCGGGCAGCCGCAGCAGATCACCGCTGGCCTCGCCGCGATCCGCGATGCGTTCGTCGCCGCCGGTCGCGATTTCAGCGGTTTCGAGTGTCGCGCCGTACTGGCGCCGGTTCTGCGGGCGGATGGCCATTGTGACGAAGCCGCGACCTGCGCCCGGCTGCCGGCACTCGCCGCCGCCGGCGTCACCGTCGCCGAGGTGCTGCCGATCCGGTTCTGCCGGGGGCCGGATGAACTGGCGGGATTCCTCGAGCGGGCGGTCGCGGCGGCGAAGAGTGGCGCCTGAGCCTGTGCGGCGAGGAAACCGGGTGACACCACGACGGCTACGCTGGCTCGACATACCGACATATCGAGAGATATGCTTAGACGTATGAGAACGACAGTACGACTGGATGATGCCCTGCTGACTCGCGCCCGACGTGAGGCCGCACGGCGCGGCGTGACGCTGACCACGCTGATCGATCAGGGGCTGCGCCTGGCGCTGCGCCGGCCGCTGCGGCGAGCCGATCGCCCGCGTGTGGCACTGCCCGAGTGCCTGGCCGGGGGCGGCGTGCAGCCCGGTATTGACCTGGACGATAGCGCCGGGCTGCTCGACCGTCTGGAAGGCCGTGATTGATCCTTGCCGACGTCAATATCCTGATCTACGCCTTCCGCTCGGACACGGAGCGGCATTCGGAGCACAAGTCCTGGCTTGAGGATGTACTGAACGGGCCAGCCGCATACGGCGTCTCGCCGCAGGTGCTCGCCAGTCTGGTGCGTATCTGCACGCATCGGCGCATCTTCCCGAGACCCAGCAAAGCGTCCGATGCATTCGGGTTCTGCCGCCTGCTGCTGGAGCAACCCAATGCCACGGTCATTGTGCCCGGTGAGCGTCACTGGGAGATCTTCGCGGATCTATGCCGTGAATGTCGAGTGACCGGCAATCTGGTCCAGGACGCATGGTTCGCGGCTCTCGCCATTGAGGCGGGTTGCGAGTGGATCACGACCGACCGCGACTACGCGCGTTTCCCCGGCCTCGTTGCGCGCGCCCCGTTCTGACAGGCACTTCCAGTCCGCCACCGCGCGGCGCCACTCCGCGCCGTCACTCCCAAGGCGCGACCAGCACCTTGCAGTCCGAGTGGTGGCCGCGCAGGCGCTCGAACCGCTCGGGCAGCGACGCGAGCGGGATCGTGTCGGTGATCAGCGCACGCACGCGGTGGTCGCCCGCGGCGATCGCCGCCACGACCTGCTGGAAGTCAGCGCGCTCGTAGCACAACGAGAACAGCAGCCGCAGCTCCTTGAACACGGCCGTCGCCGGCAGGAAGGTCTCCGGCTCCGTCGCCAGACCCAGCACGACGATCGTGGCGCCGGGCGCCGCGAGATTGATTGCCATGCCGATCGAGCCCGGCGCGCCAGCCGCCTCGAAGATGACCTCGGGTGGACCGCCAAGTGCCTGGCCTGCTGCAGTCGTGACGTCTGCGACCTCAGCGCTGGCGATGAAAGCATCCGCGCCGACTGCGGTCGCGAGTGCCGCCCGCTGCGCGGACCGGGCCAGTACCGCGACGCGCCCCGCGCCGAGCCGTCGCGCGTGGTACGCGCAGGCCAGACCGATCGGCCCGGCGCCCATGACCAGTACCCGCGCCCCCGGCGCGAGGCCGGCCTTGCGCACACCCTGCAGACCGACCGCGAGCGGCTCGACGAGCGCGCCCTCCTCATCACTGACTTCCGCTGGCAGCCGCACGCAATCGCGGACGCCAACGCGCGAATACTGGCAGTAGCCAGCGACCACGAAGTTCTGCACCTCGGCACAGGCTTGTGGGCGTCCCGCGTCGCAGGCCACACAGTGGCCGCAGCCAATGAACGGCAGCGGCGCGACGCGGTCCCCGCGCTGGAACTCCGTGACGCCGGGGCCGACGGCGACGACTTCGCCGGCGAACTCGTGGCCAAACACCGACTCGGCCGGATACTGGTAGCCGTGGCCCGAGGTCATGTGCAGGTCGCTGGTGCAGATGCCGACGCGACCGACACGGATCACGACCTCCGCGGGGCCCGGCACCGGATCGGGCCGCTCCTCGATCACCAGACCGCGTCCCGGACCCTTGAATACTGCTGCTTTCATCGTGTCTCCATCCCGGTTGCCGGCGTCGCCGTCACAGGTCGTAGCGGGCAATGTAGTCGGCGAAGCGCTCGCGGACCTGGCCGCGCGTCAGACCGAACTGCTCCGGCGTGTAGCGGTGCTGCTCCTGCCGCACGTCGCTCTGCCGCGCGGCCCAGGCCTGCATCCGCGCCTCGATCGCGGGCTCGAGGACCAGGCCGAAACGCGCGTAGATGCCACGCACCGTGCCAAGCGGATCGCGCCGGAAGTCGGTGTGGCGCACGTCGAGGAACCGCTCCGGCCGGGCGGCGCGCACGCGCGTGGCCCGTTCCTCGGAATACGCCCACAGTTCCAGCTCACGCGGGCCGACCGTCGTCGCAGCCACCGTGCGCGCGTGAAAGAAACAGCGGGCCGGATGGATCACGCCGCAGACCGACGGGATCGCGAGCGCCGGATCCCGGTGCGTCTGCACGATGCAGGCGTCCGGGAAGACCTCGAGCAGCCGGTCGAGGTGGGTCAGGTGGCCGGGATTCTTCAGCAGCCAGCGCGGCGGCCAGCCGGTACCGATCAGGCGCAGGTTGTCGGCATAGCGGCGGTAGCTGGCGCTCTCGTCCCGGCCCCACCACCAGCGGTCGTAAGCAGGCAGGCCGAGTCCGCTCGACGGGTAGTGGCTGACGAAGCTCTGCGCCAGCAGGTTCAGGCATTCGTCCACGTCGCCGGAATTGACCTCATGCGTGACCCGCATCGCCGGCACTGCCGCGAGGAACGCCTGCTGTGCAGCGACCGCGGCCTGGTAGTGCGGATTCGCCGTCCAGCTCGCGCGCGGCGGCCGCGGCATCGGCGTGCCGATCAGCCACTGCTCGAGACCCTGGAACTGCGGATCCAGCGCCAGCAGATTGTGCAGCGCGGTCGTGCCGGTGCGCGGCAGGCCGGTAATCACCAGCGGCGACCGGATCGGCGCGGCGCGGCAATTCGGGTGCTGCTTCCAGCCGGCTTCCGAATGCAGCCGGCTGATCAGCAGTGCGAGCACCGGGCCGGCGATCCGCGGCAGGTTCTCGCTGGTGACCGGCAGGTCGCTGCGGATCGCCGCCACCAGCGCCTCGAGTCCGTCGCGGTAGCCGCCGCCGAAATCATCGAGGCCGGCGGCCGCGGCGGCCTGCGCGAGCAGCGCATCGGCATCAGGAAAGGTCATCGGCATCGCGCGCAGTTACCAGCGCCGGCGGAGCTGGGCGCCGATACTGCGCTGTCGAAGCTGCTCGGCGCGTGCGGCCGCGGTCACGACCGGCGTGTCCGCCGGCAGATGCGCGCGCAGCTCCCCGAACGGCACCTTCGTGAGCTTCGGCAGCGGCAATGAGTCGGCCTGGTACCAGCGCCCGATCAACATGCCCTGCTCGGCACCGCCCGGATCGAGCCAGTTCGGCACGCCGGGATCGTCGAGCGCGATCACCGCGCGGAAGCGCCCGTCACTGTCGAGCCGGGCCTGATGGCCGTTCAGGCTGCTCTGCCGGTAGACGAACTCGACCGCGTTCCACAGCTCGTCGTTCAACTGCACGTTCCAGTAACGGTGCCGGCGCGGGATTTCGGTTTCGAGGATCAGCGCCTCGCCGGGCGCGAGCTGGAACATGCCGACCCAGTACTTCTGCGGCGGCGCCGAGCCGCCCATGTCGCTGAACTCGAGCTGGTTGACCAGCCCGCGGCGCAGCGCCGCGTTCTGGAACTCGAGCCACTTGCGCGACAGGCGCGAGGTGAAACCGCCGAGCAGCGCCCGCATCCGCTCATCGGTCTCCGCCGCCGTCGGCCGCGGCTTCAGCGGCGGCGCGTCGACGCGCTCGATCGCCAGAGCGGCCTCGCGCTCGTTGCCCCAGTCGTAGCCGCGCTGCCGCACCATGATGAACTCGCTGCCGGCGTGCAGCGGCAGCCAGTCGCCGTTCCAGCCTGGCGGGCGCGTGGCGCTGATGATGAAGTCGAGTTCGCCGGCCGGCCCGAGATGCAGCTCGTCGGCGTCGAAATAGCCGAAGTTCTCACCCGGTTCGTCCGACATGCCCATCATGTGGCGGCCGGTCAGGAAGGTCAGCAGCCGCACGCTGCCGCGCTCGCCGGTAACGCGATAGATGCCGTCGTCGGTGACCGGCGCCAGCAGGTAGGTGTCGTCCGGGTTCGGCTGCAGGCGGAACACTGAATTCAGGAACGGCGCCCACTCGGGGTGTTCGGGCGTCGACTGGAAGTACAGGAAATAGCCGAGCGACAGGTTCATCAGGAACTGCCGGTACAGGTCGGCGCGCAACTGCTCGCTCGCCGGGTCGAAGGTAAGCTGTGTCAGCTCGCCGGCCGGCAGCAGCAGCTCCACGTAATCCGACCACGATGCCAGCTTCATCTCTGTTCTCCGTTCCGTTGCCGGGGTCGTAGGCGCGGCGTTCTCCGCGCCGGTACCGCCGCAATGCCGCAGATTCGCGGCCGCGAACTTCTCGCTGCGCTCAAAGGTCGGATGGCCGCGCATCCGTGCGATCTTCCAGCGGCCCTGCTCGAGCCGGAACTCGTAGAAGTGCTGGCCCTCGACGTGCAGCCGCACATCGGCGCCCAGCTTCGGATTGCCGTAGCCGAAGTGGATGAAATAGTCGGCGCCGGTCGCGCGCGTGCCGTCGAGTTCGATGCGCACGTTCGAGATGCTGCTGAACGAGCAGCGCTCGCTCGGGAACACCGACTCGAGAAAGAACCTGCGCAGCGCCGCGTGGCCGCGCACGTCCGGGAAGCCGTAGGCCGACAGATCGTAAATGCCGTCGCTGGCGAAGAGGCCGACCAGCGCATCGGCGTCCTTGTGGTCGACGGCCCAGGCGTAGGCGATCGGCAGGCGCGCGATCTCCGCGCGCGCCCGTTCCAGCGCGACCGGCGCGGCGGGCTCATCCGCGCCAACTGCGCCGGCGCCGAATACGACCGCCGCGGCGAGCGCGACGAGTCCGGCGCGGAGGCGGCTCGTGCTGCGCATCGCCTATGCTCCCGGCCGGTCGGCGCCGGCTGCGTGCAGCAGTCGCCAGATGCGCTGCGGCGTCGCCGGCGTTTCGGTGAGCACGAGGCCGAGCGGCGCCAGTGCGTCGTTGATCGCGCACAGGATCGCCGCCGGCGCCGTGTGCAGCGAACCCTCGCCGCAGCCCTTGGCGCCCAGCGGCGCCACCGGCGACGGCGTCGTCACGACACCCTTGCGGGTCATCGGCACATCGCCGATCGCCGGCAGCAGGTAGTCGACGAAGGTGCTGACCAGCGGCTGGCCGCGCTCGTCGTACACGTATTCCTCGAGCAGCGCGGCGCCGACGCCCTGGCCGATGCCACCCTGGATCTGGCCCTCGACCGTGGCCGGATTCAGGCGCGTGCCGCAGTCGTCGACGACGCAGTAATCGAGGATCCGCACGCGGCCGGTCTCGCGATCGATCTCGACCCGCGTGACGTGCGTCGCGTTGGTCGCGGTCAGGTAGCTGCGGCAGCGCCCCTGGTCGTCGGGCGCGTTGCGCCCCGGCGCCGTCCACACGAAGGTCACCTCGGGGCAGGGCTCGATGCCGGGCGGCAGCAGGTCGCTGCGCATCAGCATGGTCGCGGCGACCTCCGCCAGACTCATGCCGACCGCCGGATTCTCGCGCAGGCGGAAACGGCCATCGCGCAGCTCGACCTCCGCGGCCGGTACGCCGAGCAGGTGCGCGGCGACGGCGCAGCAGCGCTCGCTGAGCCGGCCGCAGGCGCCGAGCAGTGCGCCGGTCAGCGAGATGCCGAGGCGGCTGCCGCCCGGGCCGAAGTGCGGCGGCGTCACGTCGCTCGCCCCGGTGGTCACGTTGACCGCGCCGAGCTCGACGCCGAAGTAGTCGGCGACGACCTGCGCCGCGATCGTGTACTGGCCCTGGCCCTGCAGGTTGAAGCCGACGACGACGCTGATGCCGCCGGCGACGTCGACCGCGACCTTGACGCCCTCGGGCACGCCGACGCCCGGCACGCCGACGACGTTGTAGACGTTCCAGTCGAACAGCCCCGGCTCCACGGTGCTGACCACGCCGATGCCGATCAGCCGTCCGGCCGCGCGCGCCGCGGTCTGCTCCGTGCGCAGGCGCGGGTAATCGGCCAGCGCGAGTACCTGATCCAGTACCGCCTCGTAGTTGCCACTGTCGTATTCGTTGCCGCTCGGAATCGTGTACGGGAACTGCTCGGGCCGGATGTAATTGCGGCGCCGCAGCTCGGCCGGATCGAGGCCGAGCCGCCGCGCGGCCAGGTCCATCAGCGACTCGAGCACGACGTAGTGCGGCGGCGGGCCATAGCCGCGGTAGGGGTAGGTCGGCGCACGATTGGTCGCGACCAGCGTCATGTCGTAGGCGGCCGCCTCGATCCGGTAGCAGCCGGTGAAAGCGGCCAGCGGCTTCGCGGTCGCGATCGCGGCATAGCCTTCGCCACCCGCGCCCTGGTCATCGACCAGCCGGACGCGCAGGCCGGTCACGCGGCCATCGTCCTGCAGCGCCAGTTCGGCGTCGTAATAGCGGTCCCAGGACTGGCTGCCGCCGGCCAGCAGGTACTCGCCGCGGTCCTCGATGTACTTGACCGGCCGCCCGCCGGCCTTGCGCGACAGCAGCGCAGCGATGTCGCTGCCGCGCGGCCCGCCCTTGCCACCGAAGGCGCCGCCCTGCGGCGACGCCATCACCCGCACCTTGTTGGTCGGCAGGTTCAGCGACAGCGCCCGGCCGAGGGCCATGAAGCGCGGCGTCTGGTAGGCGCCGTGGCAGCTCACGCTGTCATCCGCCAGATGCCACTGGCAGATGCAGCCGAAGGTCTCCAGCGGATTCGCGCCGACGCGATTCCAGCGGAACTGGCTGCGGACCACGTGGTCGGCCGCCGCGAACACGCGCTCGACTTCGCCCCAGGTAAAGGTCCGCTGCTGGATCACGTTGCTGCCGTGCTGCTCGAACACGAGCGGCGCGCCGGCCGCGAGCGCCTGCTGCGGATTGACGACCGGCGCCAGTAATTCGTACTCGACGCGGATCCGCTCCAGCGCGTCCTCGGCAAGCTGGCGGCTCTGCGCGGCAACGGCGGCCACCGGCTCGCCGACGAAGCGGGTCTTGTCCACGGCGAGGCAATACGCGCCCCAGCCCTCCGGCACGCTGACGATCGGGCTGCACCAGCGGCGCACGTCCGCGCCGGTGAGCACCGCGACGACACCCTCGGCGGCCGCCGCTGCGCTCGCGTCCACGCGCAGGATGCGCGCATGCGGATGCGGGCTGCGCAGGATCGCGCAATGCAGCAGGCCGGGCAGCACGAGGTTGTCGACGAACGGCGCCGCGCCGGTCACCAGCGCCGGATCCTCGATGCGGTTGACCGGCTGGCCGACGTAACGCGGCGCCGTTACCGGCAGCACCGCGAGCGGCGACGGCGCGGCTGCATTCATCCGGCCGTGACCTGCGGCGCCATCACGGCGCCGCTGCGCCGCACAGATGCTGCGCCGCGAGGTAAGCAAAGGTCATCGCCGGCCCGAGCGTCGAACCGGGGCCGGGATACGTGGACAGCAGCGCCGCGGAGCAGTTGCCGACCGCGTACAGCCCCGCGATCGGCTCCCCGGAAGCGCGGCAGACGCGCGCCTGCTCGTCGGTCACGAGCCCGCCGTGCGTGCCGAAGTCGCCGAGCCACATGCGGATCGCGTAGAACGGCGGCTGCTCGAGCGGCGCGAGGCATGGGTTCGGCCGGACTTCCGGATCACCATAGTAATGATCGTACGCCGAATCGCCGCGGCCGAACTCGGGATCGCGCCCGCTGCGGGCGTAGTCGTTCATCGCCGCGACGGTCCGTTCCAGCCCGGCCGGATCGATGCCGGTCGCGCGCGCGAGTTCCGCCACGGAACCGGCACGGGCGAGGAAGTTGTCGCGGTAGAAGCGGCGTGGCAGCAGCCAGTCGGGTCGCAGGCGCGAATTGAACAGCGGCCCGACCAGGTATTTCCGCCGAAAGCGGGCATCGAACACCATCCACAGCGGCGACGACGGCGATGCCGCCGAATGCCGCGCGAAGGCCTCGACGACATAGCTCATGTAGTTCTGCGACTCGTTGCCGATACGACGGCCGAGCTGGTTGACCACGCAGCAGCCCGGTGAGCACTTCTCCATGATCGCGAGTCGCGCGAGGTCCTCGCCCGGGACGCAGAAGGTCGTGCACCACCAGGCGCCGGCCATCCGCCCGAGCGCCGCCCCGGCCGCGACACCGGCGCGGATCGCGTCGCCCTGGTTGCCGTCCACGCCGGCGCTCCAGCGCGCATCGGTCGGCTGCGGCAGATACTGCTCGCGCATCGCCTGATTGCGGTCGAAGCCGCCGGCGGCGAGCACGACGCCGCGCCGCGCCCGGATCCGGATGTGCCGGCCGTCGCGCTCGGCGAGCACGCCGACGGCGCGGCCCTGCTGCGTCAGCAGTTCGACCAGCGTCGTGTTGAGCCACAGCGGCAGGCCGCGCTGGAGCATGGCCAGACGCAGCCGGGCGACGCCGGCGGCGCCACAGGCCACGCGCCGGTCGCGCCGGCTGCGCAGCCGCCACGGGAAATCACTCAGGTAGCGCCACAGCAGGGTCGCCGCCAGCCGGTTTGAGCCGGGCACCTGCCCGGCGAGATCGTGCGCCTCGCGCTGGGTCACGCTGATCCGGCCGAACATCGAGATCTGCGGATGGGTCGGCTCGAGTCGCTCCGCCTCCGCGCCCAGTGCATCGACCCAGAATGGCTCTGGTTCCAGCAACCGGTGTCCGAGCCGGGCGCCGGGCGCGGTCGTGAAGTAGTCGGGATAGGTGCCGACCGAAACATAGCGCGCGCCGATGCGCTCGTGCAGGAAACGGATCATCTCCGGCCCGGCACGCAGGTAGGCGGCGATCCGCCGCGGCTCGGCATCGGCCGGCAGCGTGTGCCGCAGGTAGGTTGCGGCATCCTCGAGCGAGTCCTCTGCGCCGGCCTCCAGCGCATAGTGGTTGCACGGGATCCACAGGCCACCGCCGCTGCGCGCGCTGCTGCCGCCATAGCGCGCCGCCTTCTCGATCACCAGCACCTCACCGGCGCCCAGCTCGTGGCTCGTAAGCGCCGCGGTCAGGCCGCCGTTGCCGGAGCCGACAACCAGCACGTCGACGCTGTGATCCCAGTCCATGCCGCTGTCCCCCGCTGCCCCGACAGGCTAGCCAGCCGGCCGTTGATCGTCAATTGTCTTGACGATAGCGCCGCGGCGACCCGCCGCCCCGGAACCGGCGCAGCCTCAGCCGATCCGCACCAGCGTCCGGCCGGTGACGCGGCCGGCGAGGTAGCCGGCGAACGCACCCGGCAGCTCATCGAACGCCAGCGTGCGCGTGACGATCCGGTCGAAGTGGCGCGGCCGCAGGTCGCTGGCGATGCGCCGCCAGACCGCGAGGCGTGGTTCGCGCGGCGTCGCCGACGAATTGATGCCGAGCAGGTTGACGCCGCGCAGGATGAACGGCATCACCGTGGTCACGAGCTGCGGCCCGCCGGCGAGGCCGATGCTGGCGATGTTGCCCCAGTAGTCCACGGTGCGGGTCAGCCAGGCGAGCAGCTCGCCGCCGACGTTGTCGATCGCTCCGGCCCAGCGCGCCGCCTCGAGCGGCCGGCTGCCGAAGTCAATGTCCTGGCGGCGCAGGATGCGCTGCGCGCCGAGCGCGGTCAGCAGAGCGTCGGCTTCCGGCTTGCCGCTGACCGCGACCACCTCGTAGCCGCGGCCGGCGAGCATGTCCACGGCGATCGTGCCGACGCCGCCGGTCGCACCGGTGACGATCACCGGCCCCTTCTGCGGCGTCTGACCATTGTGCTCCATGCGGTGGATCGCCAGCGCCGCGGTGAAGCCGGCGGTGCCGAGCGCCATCGCCTGCATCAGGTCGATCCCGTCCGGCAACGGGATCACCGAATCCCCTGCGATGCGCGCGTACTCGGCATAGCCGCCGTCGAAAGTCTCGCTGAGGCCGCAGCCGGTCACCAGCACCGCATCGCCCTCGCGGTATCGGGCGTCGGTCGAGCCCGCCACCTCACCGGCCAGATCGATGCCGCCGTTCAGCGGATAGCGGCGCAGGATCCGGCCCGCGCCGGTCGCGGCCAGCGCATCCTTGTAGTTGATGCCCGACCAGCGCACGCGGATCACGACCTCGCCCGCCGTCAGCTCGTCGATGCGCAGCATCTCGAAGCCGGCGGCGACGCCGCCGTCGCGCTCGTGAATGCGGAAGGCCCGGAACTGCTCCATCACGCGCTCCTCACGGCTGGGTGGCCCAGTGCTCGACGCCCTGCGAGTTGATTTCGACGTCCGCGTCGAGCAGCCGGTGCCGTTCGGCCACGCTTCCCGGCCAGCCGTGCTCGTCGAGCCATTGCGACAGCAGCGCGAACATCTCGCTACGCAGGCGCCGGCTGCGCTGCGGATCATCGGCGAGGCGCCGGCCGAGGGCGGCCAGCGCGCGCACCCGCTGCTGCAGCTCCGTCGCGAGGCGTGCGAGGTCGCGGACTTCACCGTAGTGCGTCAGGTACATCGCCCGCGGCCGGTAGCTCATCAGGCGCTCGACCGACGCGCACAGCGTCTCCGGATCGAAGTGCACCGGCGCCGCCGCCGGAAACACGAACTCGCGGCCGGCCACGTCGAACTCGCGGTAGGACAGGCCGAAGGTGTCGCCGGGAAAGATGCAGGCATGTTCGCGATCGACGATGCAGTAATGATGCAGCGCATGGCCCGGCGTGTGGATCAGCTCGAGCTCGCGCCGGCCGAGGCGGATGCGCTCGCCGTCCGCCGGTACGTGCAGGCGCTCCGCCGGGATCGGCACGATCTCGCCGTACAGCCGGCGGTACTGTTCCTCGCCGTAGACCGCGATCGAGCCGGCGACCAGCTTCGCCGGCTCGATCAGGTGGCGCGCGCCGCGCGGATGCACGACGCAGCGCGCATGCGGCAGCGCCTGCATCAGCGCGCCGGCGCCGCCGGCGTGATCGAGGTGCACGTGCGTGGTCAGCACCCAGTCGACGTCGGCGGGTTCGAGACCGGCATGCGCGAGCGCAGCGAGCAGGTTCGGCAACGAGGCGTTGGTGCCGGTGTCGACGAACGCCGCGCGACCGCCATCGACGATCAGGTGCACCGCGTCGAGCAGCGGCCGGACGTAGTCGGCGTCGATCGCGGTGATGCCGGCGGCGTAGTACCGGAGCTTGCCGGCAAGGTTCGGCGGGTTGGCAGTCATGCAGCAGAGCCAGGCAGCGGATCGGGACCGCGATCCTGACACAGGCGGCGGCGTTTGCGGAACCTCCGGCGCCGGGCCGGGCCCATTTCCGGCGACTCATTGCCGGCGACTCGTTTGACCGCGCCCGGGCCCCCAGCGTACAGTTGGATGTACAGATGCCATGTACCGATGGGGCGCAGCTCATGACTGACGTGAACGTGACCGATCTTCGCCAGAACCTGCCATCCTGGCTGGATCGCGCCCGCCGTGGCGAGCGCATCCGGATCACCTCACGCGGCACGGTGATCGCCGAGATTACCGGGGCGAAGGCCACTGAGCAGGAGGCAGCGCTGATGCGCAAGCGGCTGCGCGGGGCCGTCGCGCATTACGAATCGCCCACCGAGGCAGCGCATCCGCCCGGGGAATGGTCGGTGAACCAGTGATCCTCCTCGATACCCATGTGCTGGTGTGGTGGATCAACGGCGAAAGACCGAGGCTGTCGCGCCTGGCGCGTCAGGCGCTGGAGCAGCACGGCAGGCGCCACGAGCTTCTGGTCTCGAGTATCTCTTTCTTCGAGATCACGACCCTCGAGCGCCGCGGGCGCCTGCGCCTGAACATCCCGGTGACCGAATGGCTGGCCGCTGTGCGCAGGCTCCCGGAGTATCGTCTCGAGCCGCTGACCGACGAAATTGCCGAGCGTGCGGGTCAGTTTGGCGACGCCTTGGCCGGCGACCCCGCGGATCGGTTGCTGGCGGCGACCGCGCTGCTGCGTGCCGTGCCGCTGGTCACGGGCGATGAGAAGCTGCGTGGCAGCGGGTTGCTGACCACGATCTGGTGACTGCCGCCACGGCGGGCCGACGCTCAAGCAGCGGCTGTACGGGAGACCAGCACGAGGATTCCTCCAGCCAGCATGGCCTGACGGACCGGATCGACCTGCAGGTCCCGGCAGCCATGGACTACGACCGGCACGTGCCTGGCCACAGTTGCCAGGACATCACCTCGAAACGAATCCCCGGGAAGCGCGAATCCGCTGGCCCGGGGCCATGGCAGCACCAGCCGCGCCGTTCGAGCAGCGGGCGCAGCATCGGTGATGCCTGCCGGATCGCGAGCACGGCGCCGGCGGCCCGCGCGGCCTCGTCCTGCCGGTCGAGCAGTCCGGTGACGATGCCGCTGCCGCGCCAGCCGGCCGTGACGACCACGCGCGCCGGTGCCGCGACCGGCCCGGTACCGGGCCAGCCGATGCCGGCGTACGCCGCGGCTTCTTCCACGTCAGCCAGGCTGGTGTGAACACCGAGCGAGGCGCCGGCGACGATCACACCGTCCACCAGCGCGATCCAGTGCCGCCGCCCGGCATCGCGCTCGTCACACCAGCGCCCGCCGGGAAACGCGCCCGGATCCGCGCCCGCCGCGATCCACACGCGCGCCCGCAGCGCGAACAGCTCCAGCAGGCGCTCCGGCGGGCACTCGAAAATGTTCCAGGCAGGCATGGCGCAGTGTCAGCAGTCGCTGCCATCCATCTGGATCGTGCAGTTCATCGCACATATTGCCAGCATGTCTGGCCGAAGGCATTCCAGGCGCTCAGCGCGGGAACTCCAGCGCCTGGATGAACGCGTCCTGGAACCCGGGCAGTTCCGCCAGCGAGACGTGCCGGACTTTCGCGCGCAGCGCCCGCTGTTCGCAGGCCTCCGGTCCGGTACCGAACAGGGCGATCTTCGCGCCGAGCAGCGCCGAGTTGCCGACCGGTTCGATCGCCGTGTCCGGGAAGTCGAGCAGGCCGATGCGCCGCGCGCTGGCCTGATCGACGTAGTTGCCGAAAGCACCGGCGACGTACACGCGCGCAACCTGCTCCGGCCGCGCACCAAGCTGTCCGAGCAGGAGCCGGATACCGGCGGCGATCGCACCCTTGGCGAGCTGCAGCTCGCGCACGTCGGCCTGGGTCAGGTGGACCGGGTCGTGCAGCACCAGCACCGGCCGGCCCGCCGCCAGCCGCCCGTTCGGCGCGAGCCAGCCGAGCTCGAGCGCAGCGGCCACCGCATCGACGAGGCCGCTGCCACAGATGCCACGCGGCCGGCCACCGCCGATCACCCGGCAGCGCAGTTCCCCGCCTTCGATACTGACCCCGCAGATGGCGCCGGTTCCGGCCTGCATGCCCATCGCGATGCGGCCGCCTTCGAAGGCCGGGCCCGCCGCGGCCGACGTGCACAACAGGCCATCGCTGTTGCCGGCGACGATCTCCGCATTCGTGCCGAGGTCCACCAGCACAGCGAGCTCGGGGCGCTCGTGCATGCGCGTGGCGAGCAGACCAGCCAGCACGTCGCTGCCGACGAAGCCGCCGAGCGCCGGCAGAAACCGGACCATCGCGGCGCCGGGGATCCGCCAGCCGAGGCTTGCGGCCGGGAATTCCTGCAGGCCATCGTGCGGCGACTGGAACGGCACGCGCGCCAGCGGTTCGGTGTCGAGGCCGCAGAACAGATGGTGCATCGCCGTGTTGCCGACCACGACGACCGCCTCGAGCGGCGCCGCGCGCAGCCCCGCCGCGGTCAGCAGGCCGCGGATCATGCGGCCGATCCGGCTGCGCACGCTGGTCGTGAGCTGCTCGCGTCCGGCCGGCGCGCGCGCGAACTGCAGCCGCGACATGATGTCGGCGCCCATCGACCCCTGCGGGTTGCGGGCGGTGCGTACCGCGAGCACGTGCCCGGTCGCGAGATCGAGGAGCTGCGCGGCCATCGTCGTCGTGCCCAGATCCACGGCGACGCCGTAGCCGCTGCGCGGTACGAAATCGAAGTGCGTGTGGTCGACGAGGATCGGCGCGTCGAGCTGTTCGACCTCGAGGACCGCGTCGCCCTCCGCCTGCGCCCGGCAGGCGAGCCGCCAGCCGGCTTCGAGTTCGGCCGCGGTCAGAACCCCGGACTCACCTGCGCGCGGCGGCATCTCGCCCTCGATCAGACGCACCCGGCAGCGGCCGCAATTGCGCAGCCCGCCGCAGGGGAACTCGACGCCGTGCTGCCACAGCAGGTCGCGCAGCGGCGTGCCGCGCGCGACCGCCAGCACGCGGCCGAGCGGTCGTAGCTCGATACGGACCCGCTCAGGCATACTGCCGCGCGTGGCTACCGATGCGGAGCGGCTGCTGCGCGCCTATCTGGCGCCGACGCCGCTGCCGCGCGGCAGCACCAGCCGCGACCTCGTGCGGCGCGCGCTCGACTTCGACGCGCCGGCGCGGATTCCGTACAGCTTCTGGCACCCGCTGCGCAGCGACTTCTGCGAACTCACCTTTGTCGAGGAAATGCTCGGCACCGGACCGGCCCGCCCGCGCGAGCCCGGCCGTCCCTACCGCGACGAGTGGGGCGTCGGCCTGCGCGTCTCCGGCGGCCGCTTCGATCACGCCGTGGAGCATCCGCTCGCGGATCTCGACCCGGCGGCGCTCGCCGCGCATCGCTTCCCCGATCCGGCGGCGCCGGCGCGCTACGCACCGCTCGAGCGCTGGATCGCGGCCGCGCGGCGGGCCGGCAAGTTCTGTGTGGGCTTCGATCCGGTGCTGCTCTACGAGCGCGCCACCGAGCTGGCCGGGTTCGAGACACTGCTGACGGCACATCGGCAACGCTCCGCGGAACTCGCGACCCTGTTCGGCCGGCTGGCGGACCTGACCATCGCCGCGATCGGTCGCTGGGCGGACCTGGGCGTCGACGCCTTCATGACCTGGGACGATCTCGGCACGCAGCAGGGGCTGCCGATGGGCCTCGCGGTGTTCCGGCAGCACTATCGGCCGCACTATGCCCGCATTGTCGCGGCGGCGCACGGTCATGGCCTGCGCTTCATCTGGCACCAGTGCGGCGATGTGCCCGAGCTGATCGGCGAGATGCTTGCGCTCGGCGTGGACGTCGTGCAGCTCGACCAGCCGCGCCTGATCGGGCACGACCGGCTCGCGGCGGAATTCGGCGGCCGGATCTGTTTCTGGAACGCGGTGGATATTCAGTGGGCGACGCAGCCGCAGGTCAGTGACGCGGATCTGCGCCGCGAGGTCGCGGCGATGGTGGCGCCGTTCGCCGGGCGCCGCGGCGGCTTCATGGCCCGCCATTATCCGCACGGCGGCGAGATCGGCCTCGGGCCCGCACGCGAGCGCACGATCTGGCGCGCCTTCCTTGGCCGCGGCTGCGCGCTGCGCCAGTCCAGCCGCATCAGACACGCAGGCGGTTGATCCCGTACAGAGCCGCATCGACGTAGCGCCGCGCGCTCGCCGGATCGGGCATCGCGCCGGTAAAGAACAGGCGGTTGACGATCGGACCGACCAGCAGGTCGGCGGCGGCTTCGATGTCGAGGTCCGGCGGCAATTCGTTCCGCGCGACGGCGCGCTCGAGCACACCGAGCAGCGGCGCACGCCGGATGCGGAACACTGGTGCGAGCTCCTCGCGCAGCGCCGGATCCCGTGTGCATTCAGCCGCCAGGATCGGCAGCACGTGACCGAGCGGACTGTCGCCGAAGATGCGCAGCAGTCCCTGCACTTCCTCGGTCAGGTCGTCGACCAGGTTGCCGGTGTCCGGGGTCGGAAGCTGCGGCAGTTCCTGGAAAGCGTCCACCACGAGCGCGACCTTCGAGCGCCAGCGTCGATAGACGGAGCCGCGCCCGACACCGGCGTGCCGGGCGACCGCCGTCAGCGTGAGTTCGCCATACCCGTCCCGCGCGAGCAGCTCGAGCGCGGCCGCGAGCATGGCCTGGTGCGCCCGCGCGCTGCGTGGACGCCCCGGGCCCGACCGGGGCTTCGCTGGCGACACCATTTTCGGATCGATTTGTATCGCAAACTCCAGAGAATGAACTCTGACAGGGCTCTTCGGTCCGACCCACGGGCCTCAGCGAAATACCTTTACTGACAATATATTACTGACATGAAGCGTCCGCAATCCGTCCTGGGTTGATTCTCTGGATCTACCTGATTATGCTACATCTTGTCTCATAATAGCGGCCACAGGACGGCGGAATCAGCCGATGCGGAGCAGCCGATGAAGCGCTCGGAGCTCGAACAGAAATATCCGGACCTCACGTTCGAGGAGATCGGGCCGGATGAAGGCTGGGACGAAGACCCGGTCGGCTACTGTTTCGTGATCGAGGCCGTACCGTTCCGGCGGCAGGTACGCGCGACCGCCATGGTCGACGACCTGCCGCGCCTGGCCCTGACCGGAGACAGCGTCGGGCTGCGCAAGCTGCTGGTCGACTGGGACATCAACCGCGACCATCTCGCCTACCTCGCCTATGAACTCGGGCGCGCTGAAATGGCGGTGCGCCACGACCTGCCGTTCCTGCAGGAATAGCCACGCGACAACCGAACCGAGGGGACCGAACATGGACAAGGTGACCGTCGAAGCGATCAAGGACGCCGTCTGGAAACTCGAAAAACAGAAGGCCTGCGACCTCGTGCAGCGCGGTCTCGCGGAAGGACTCGATCCGGTGGCGATGCTGCAGCAGGGCGTGATCGCCGGACTGCAGGTGGTCGGCGAAAAGTTCGGCGCGCGCGAGTATTTTCTTGCCGAACTGGTGATGGGCGGCAAGGTCTCCGAGCCCTGCATCGAGCTGATTACGCCGCATCTGCCGCCGTCGACCGAAGGCCGGGCCGGAACGGTGGTCATCGGTGCCGTCACCGGCGACCTGCACACGATCGGCTACGGGCTCGTGTCCACGCAGCTCGAGTTGAACGGCTTCAAGGTGCACAAGATCGGCATCAACATTCCGAGCATGCAGTTCATCGAGAAGGCCCAGGAGTTCGGCGCCGACATCATCGGCCTGTCCGCGTTCCTGGTGACGACGATTCCGTACTGCCCGGAGGTCATCGCCTACCTGCAGGACATGGGGCTGCGCGATCGCTACAAGGTCATCATCGGTGGCACCGAGACGACCGCGGCGAAGGCTGAGGCGATGGATGCCGACGGCTGGGCCCTGAACGCAGTGTCCGCCGTGCCGCTGTGCCGGCGGCTGGTCAACAAGCCGTTGGCGGCGAATGCGCCGAAGGACTGGTGGGCCAACGAGAAGCGCCTGGCCGGCGCCGGGCAGCAGGGGGCAGCACGATGATCCCGATCATGGATTTCCAGCGCCGCTCGGTGACCGGCCCGGTCATGCAGGCGGACGATTTCGATCTCGAGTTCGCGATGAAGGTGCGCGCGCTGGTGCGTGATTACGAGATCCGCTACGACCCGGCGCAGCTCATCGTCGACGACCGCACCGCGGATGCGGTGTTCGCGGCCGGGCTCGAGCTGCTCGCGGGGGTCGGCCTGTACCACATGGAAACGCGCCGCGTGGTCCGCTACGAGCGCGCGGAACTCGAGCAGATCGCGCAGGAGTCGCGGGCGCGGCCGGCCGATGTCACGCTCGGCCGCGGCCGTGACACGATGTTCCTGCGCTACCGCCGCGGCAGCGACGCCTGGGCCCCGACCAACTATGCCGGCGCGCCGACCGTCGCCGAGGAGGCCTGGTTCATCGAATACGTGCAGTCCTTCGTGCAGGAACCGAGCGTCGCCGGCATCGGCATTCCGCCCGGGCTCGCCCGTCTCGGCAATATCGAACCGAAGGCCGGCACGCTGTCCGAGGTCGCCGTCGGCCTGTGGGAGCAGGCCGCGCTGCAGGAGGCGTTGCGCCGAGCCGGCCGCCCGGACCTCAACCTCGGCCTGCTCGGCACCGTCAGCACCTTCGGCGGGACGCTGGCGATGATGGGGCCCGGGCTGCGCGAGGCCTGGAATACGCAGATCGGCATCCACATCCTGCCCGAGCAGAAGCTCGACTGGAGCCGCCTGCTGCTGGCGCAGTACTGCCAGAATCGCGGCATCGAACCATGGCAGAGCTCGATGTCCTGCCTCGGCGGCCTGTGCCGCGATGCCGCCGACACGGCCGTCGGTATGGTCGCGAACGCGCTCGGCCAGTTGAGCTACGCGCACGGTGCGACGATGAGCTTCTTCCCGAGCCACCTCGACGGTACCTGGGCGACGCGCGATTCGCACTGGGCTTTCAGTGCCGCCGCGCGCGCCTGCGAGCGGCATCTCGGCCTCGCCGTCGGCACCTCGATCTCGGGAATCGTGCCGTCCTGGCGCACGCCGTTGTCGCTGCTGCAATCAGCGGCGATCGTGGCCGTGTATGTGCCGAGCGGCATGTCGTATTCGTGGATCTCCGGCCACACCGGACTCGAGGCACGGCTGATCAACGAGATGATGGAAGCCGCCACGCGCCTCAGCGCCGGACAGGCGAATGAGCTGGCGCAGCGGATCATGCGTCGCGTGGACGAGCTGCTGCCGGCGGCCAGGGAACCACTGCCGTTCCCGCAGGCCTATGACCTCAAGACGGTCACGCCGCTGCCGGACTACGAGGCCGGCATGCTGCGGGTCCGCGACGAGCTGGCCGCGCTCGGGATGCCGTACCGCTGAGCGTCGCTGGCGAAGTCGGGCCTGAGACGCGTTTCCCTGGCAGTACGGTCACGCAGAAATCAACCGCGGCCGAGCTGGCCGAAGCCGTCCGCTCATACGAGGACCGTCGCCCTGGATGGGGTCCCGCGCGGCGCGTGGCCGCTGTCCCTCGATCTTCCGGCGCTCTCGCTCGATCTCGCGTTGCAGTTCGGCTTCGGTGGGAAGGACCTGCACATACTTGGCCGCGAACAGCCGCCGCCCCTCGCTCAGCACGGAATAGCGAGCGATCGCCTCGTTCTTCTTCGAACAGAGGATGAGACCGATGGTCGGGTTATCGCCCTGCGGTCGGGCGTGGGCGTCGAAGACGCGGACGTAGCTATCCATCTGGCCGATGTCCTGATGGGTCAACGCTCCGACCTTGAGATCGACGAGGACGAAGCACTTGAGAAGGTAGTTGTAGAAAACCAGATCGACGTAGAAATCCTCCTGTTCAAAGCGCACGCGCTTCTGGCGGGCCACGAACGAGAACCCTTTCCCAAGCTCGAGCAGGAACGCCTGCAGGTTATCGATGATCGCCTGCTCAACCCGGGACTCCCGCAGCGCCGGGTAGTCCTTCAGGTCGAGGAACTCCAGCACGTACGGGTCGCGGATGAACTGCTCCGGTTCAACGGCGGCAAGCTTGTTCCGGGCCTCCTTCCGAACAGGCGCCTTCTTGCGGCTGGCCAGCAGGCGCTCGTAGAAGAGCGCCGAGATCTGCCGGTCGAGCTGGCGGGTCGACCAGTGCTGGTCGGCGGCTTCGTGCATGTACCACTCACGGGCTTTTGGGTCCCCGACACCCAGGAGCAAGCGATAGTGCGTCCAGGAAAGCTCCAGCCGGAGCGTGGTTGGGGGAGCAGCGGAATCGTCACGCAGCGCGTGACCAATTAGGAAGGCCACGTAAAACGACCGCATGTACTTCAGATTGGTTGTGGTAAACCCTCGCCCGAAATCCGCCGTGAGCCGGATCGAGAGATCTTCGAGCACCGCCTCGCCGTATGCGGCGCGCCTCCGCCCGGCCTGTTCGTGCTCCACGATGAGCCGCCCGACGTGCCAGTAGGCGTGCACCATCGCCGCGTTTACAGTGCGGTAGGCACCGGCGCGGGCCTCTTCGAGGATGGTCCGGATCTCCCGATACAGCGGCTCGGAGGCGCGGGGCAGCGAGGCGGCGGCCTTCCTTTTCGCCATCACACGCCCTCCGTCTCGAACATCAGCCGGCAGAAGTCCTTCTCGATGAGCCGCGCCTTCCAGGTGTCGTCGGGACCCTTCAGGTTCTCGAGGTTGTTGTCGCCGTTCAAGTAGATCAGGCCGAACTCGCTGTCCTTGCTGGAGCAGCCCTGCCTGGTGAACCTCTCGTCGACGATCAGGTTGTCCGGCTCGATCCCCTCGGCCGCTTCGCCGCCGGGCCGCTTGCCTTTGAACTTGTCCGCCTGCTGGTCCTGCGTGACCTCCGCGCTGCGGGCGCGCAGCACGCGGCATTCCTGGCTCATCGCGGCTTCCGTTCGTTGTTGACCGTGCTCGCGTTCATGCCATCTCCCACAGAGCGCACGACAATCCCAACGCCGGCTGATTGCAACGTTGGCCGTCGGCCATGTGAAATCTTCGGTCGCGGCTCGTTGCAATGGCCGAAAGCTGCCATGCCGCCGAGTCGCTTGACACCACCGTCCAGCGGATGGTGAACAGCGTCCTGGTGGTCGCGCGCTGGGCGAGCCGCTGCTCGAGCTGATCGATCGACTTGTCCGGCAGCAGCGGCGTGTGCCCCCTCTGGCGTGTGCGGCTCCTTGATATCGGCGTACTTTCACTTCCCGGGCCTCGTCGCGTCGCCCAACTTGCGGTCCATCCTGGTCAGCCGGTAGCGCTGCTTACCGCTGCGGAACCGGTTGGGGATCGTTATCCCCGTCGGGCGGGCATCGAGGGCCGCGTGGAGGTAGACCGAACGACACCAGCCAGCCGAACGTCCTTGAAGCTCGCGACGCAGAACATTGACTCCTCCATTCTCACCTCGATAAGGTCCACACCGTCAGGGACGGCCTGGCGCCCGTATGCGTTCTTGCGTTGTGCGCCACGCATAGCCGGACTTGCGAATAATGCGCCCGAACGAACAATCGCGACCAGCTCTGCGCTATCGTTTCAATAACGGTGATCGGCGAAGCCGTCACCTACCGCCAACGTCTGCACTCAGGCGCCAGCGTCCTCGCCAGGCACGTGGAGAGCCTTGGGTGTCATGTGGCGCCCGCAGCGAATAAGCACAGCATTGACGACTTCCATGAACGACTTGGGACGGCGGACATTGTGCTGAATGTTGGCGATGATCATTCCTGTGGCGAGCAACTTTGCGATCTCCGATCGTTCTCGAGCAAGAGCCGTTGCTCGTGAAAGCCGCACATGCGGATACGCGACTGAAACATCACATCCTGCGCGGAGAAGGGCTGCAATCGCACGAGTGCTCAACCCCCATTTCACAGGCTTGCCTTCCCGTTCTCGCGACATCATACGTCGAACATACCGTGCTCGATCTGAGGCGCGAGCCGATCGACCGATGCCCACGTAGAAAGGAACTCCATCCGCTACGAGGTAGTAGACATAGAACTCCCGGATCGATGGATTTCTTGCTACTGGCATTTCACACGCAGCTACCAATCAGGTGGCAGCATCAGGCGCCGGCAGCACAGCGCTGTCCGCGCCGGACTGCAGACCGCTCCGCCAGCCGTCCCTCAGCGCAGGGCTGGCGTATGCAGTCCGGCCTGCGCGGCGTAATACGCCGCCAGCGCCGCCACGTCCTCGCGCGTCAACTGCCCCGCGAAGGCGTTCATCAGCGCGTGCTGCCGCCGTCCCATCCGATAGTCGTCGAGCACCTGGTCGAGGTAATCCTCGTGCTGGCCGGCGAGTGTCGGATACTCGGGCGTGACGCCGATCCCATCCTGGCCGTGGCAGGCGATGCAGACGTCGAGCGCCGCGGGCTGCGCGACGCGCGCACTGGCCGCTGCTGCTGCCGCTGTAGCGGAATGGAACCAGGCGGCGAGGTCGAGCCGGTCCTGCTCCGACAGCGTCGCCGCCTGCCCGGTCATCGTCGGGTGCCAGCGCGCGCCGGCCTGGTACTCGGCCAGCGCCGCAGCGATGTAGACCGCGCTCTGCCCGCCGAGTCTCGGCACCGAGTACTTCGGGTAGGCATTCTTCTGGTTCTCGATCCCGTGGCAGCCCATACAGGTGTAGGCGAGCCGGCGGCCGTTGTCGGCATTGCCGTCGGCGGCGAGAGCGGCGGGCGCGAGCACACCGGCGAGCGCGAGCACGGCAGCGAATCGGGTGACGTTCACAATGCGCATGCGAATCAGGCCTCCAGCCCACGATGTCGCGCCCGCTCCGGGGCACGGCCAGATACTAACGGGCCGGGGGCGGAGATTTCCACCGGCAATGCTGCCCGGCCCGTGTTGCTCACCACCCCAGCGCCCGGCGCATGATCCGGTACACGTCCGGCTGGTCGAGCGTGCCACGCACCAGATTGGAGCCCGCGCCCCAGCCATAGAGCGCAACATCCTCGCCGGCATGCGTCCCGGCCGGCAGGCCGACCAGCGCCTCCTGGTGGAAACCCTGGTCCGTGGTGTCGATCTCCCCGAGGTCGGCCACCCGCCCCGGCGTGATCGGCAGCCCGGCGCGCGCCTCACCGCCGACCGGCAGCAGTGCCTGGCCACGGCCGTTGGCGTAGCTCAGCGTCGCATACGGCTGCCCGCGCCAGTCGCGGCTCAGCGGTCCCTGCGGGTCCTCGCGCACCAGACCAAGGATCGGGTTGCCGCGCGCGGCATAGCCGGCGAGCGTCAGCGGATGGCTGTGATCCGCCGTTACCAGCACCAGTGTAGCGCGTGGATCGACCAGTTCGAGCGCCGCGGCGACTGCCTCCGACAGCGCGATCGTTTCGGTCAGCGCGCGCCAGGCGTTGCCGGCATGGTGCGCGTGATCGATGCGACCGCCTTCGACCATCAGGAAATAACCGCGGCGGTTGCGCGCGAGCACCCGGATCGCGGTGCGGGTCATCTCCGCGAGCGATGGCTCACCGGCGCGGTCCCCGGCGCGATCGACCTCATAGTGCAGGTGCGACGGCTCGAACAGGCCAAGCAGCTTGCGCGTCCGCGTCAGATCAAGCGCGGCAAAGCCCGCCCGGTCGTACACGAACGCCGACCCGGCCTGCGCCGCGAGCCACTCGGTGACGAGGTTGCGGTCATCCGTACGCTGTCCGCGCAGATCCGGATACTCCGGGTCGGCTACAGCCTTTGGCAGGAACATCTGCCGCCCGCCGCCCAGCACGACCTCGATGCCGTCACCGGTGCGCTGTCGTTGGACGAGCTGCGCGGCGATATCCGGCAGCGTCGCGCCGGCCGGCATCTGGCCGGCACGTTCCCAGCCGCGGTTCGGAGTGTGCGCATAGTTCACAGCCGGAGTCGCGTGAGTGACCCGCGTGGTCGTCACGATGCCGGTGGCCAGCCCGCGCGCCTCCGCCTGTTCCAGCAGTGTTTCCAGCCGGTGCGGCGCGAGCCGCGCCTCGTCGGCCAGGTCGCGAGCGGCCCCGGGGCCGACCGAGACCGCACGGTCGTTGGCGAGCTGGCCGGTGACCAGCGCGGTCGCGGTCGGCGCCGAATCCGGCACCTGCTGGTTGGCCGTGAATACCCGCACCAGCGCCGTCGCCGGCAAGGTGTCGAAGCTGAGCCGGTGCTCCTCGCCGGTGGCGCCCCGCTGCTGCCCGGCGAGGATGCGTGCGGCGGTCACAGTCGAGATGCCCATGCCGTCGCCGATGAACAGGATCACGTTGCGGGCGCGGTCAGCGGGCGAGCCGGCGTGCGCCGCACCGGCGAGCAGGAACAGGACCAGCAGGCGGCAACAGACAGCGATCATGGCTGGGTTCGGATCATACCGCGAGCGCCGCACCGTGCGGGTCAGCGCAGTGCGAGGTCGCGGCTGTAGGTCACGTTCATCACGTTGCCATACCAGCCCTGCACGCGGGCCGCGACCAGGTGTTTCGCCGTGGTGAAGTACAGCGGGATCAGCGGCACGTCGGCCAGCAGCCGCCGCTCGGCGGCGGCCAGCAGTTCCGGCCGCTCCCCGGCTGGAGCGGCGTTCGCTGCGGCGAGCGCGGCATCGTATTCCGGGCTCGCGTAGCGCGGCAGATTGATGCCGAAGCCGCCGCGCAGCACCTGCAGGAATGAATACGCGTCGTTGTAGTCGCCGAGCCAGCTTCCGCGGAACAGCGGCACTTGGCGCACGTCGATCGCCTGGCGCAGCACGCGGAAGTCCTCGGCGCGCAATGCGGTCCGCACGCCGAGCGCTTCCTGCCACATCGCCGTGACCGCGAGTGCGACACGTTCCTGCACCGGATTCCTGCCGTAGCGCAGTTCGAGCGCGAGCGGGTGCTCCGCGTCGTAACCAGCCGCCGCGTACAGCTCGCGCGCCTCGGCGAGCTGGCGCGCGCGCGGCCAGTCGACCCAGTCGAAGGCCTGTGGTGCGTAGTCGGCGACCCCGGGCGGTACCCAGCCGAAAGCCGGCTGCTCGCCGTCACCAAGCACCTGCGCCACCAGCCACTCGCGGTCGACGGCGAGCGCGAGTGCGCGGCGCAGCGCCGGAGCCCCGGCGAACGGCGGCTGGTCGAGTGCGAGGCCGTAATAGTGAACGCCGAGCTGCGGCGTCACGTAGAGCTGCCCCGGCCACTCCTGCTGCAGGCGCGCGAGCTGGCCGGGAGGCGTGGTCCAGGTCACGTCCAGTTCGCCGGCGCGGAAGCGCGCCAGTTCCGCGAGCGGATCCGCGACGTGCACGTAGCGCACGGTGGCGATCGCGACCCGCGCGGCGTCACGATAGAGTGGATTGCGCCGCGCCACGATGTATGCGCCGATCTGCCAGGCGGCCGGCACGTAGGCGCCGTTCGTTACCGCGACGCCGGCACGGGAGAAATCCGTGCCGCGCGCTGCCAGCGTCGGACGGTGCACCGGGAACGTGCTCGGGTGCGACAGCAGCGCCGGAAACCATGCGGCCGGCTGCTCGAGCTCGACGATGAGCGTCGCATCATCCGGCGCCGTGACCCCGAGTGCCGCCGGCGCCGCGCGACCGTTGGCGATCGCCACGGCATTCACGACCGGCTCGAGCATCAGCGCGTACTGCGATGCGGTCGCCGGATCCACGAGCCGCCGCCAGGCGAAGACGAAGTCCGCGGCGACCACCGGATCGCCGTTCGACCAACGCGCCGCGGGGCGCAGCCGGAACGTGTAACGGCGGCCGTCGTCACTCATCGACCACGATTCCGCCGCGCCGGGGGCCGGGTTGCCATCCGGCGCCAGCGACACCAGCCCCTCGTACGTGTCGCGCAGAATGGTCAGCGCGGATTCGGTACGGGCGAGCTGCGGATCGAGCGAATCGGGCTCGCTGCCGTTGCCGCGCCGCAGTTCACTGGCGGCCGCCGGCGCCGCGGGCTGCCCGCAGCCGGGCAACACAGCGCAGGCCGCGCCGAGCGCGAGCAGCAGCGCGACGGCCCCGCGCCGGTTCATGCAGCGCGCGTGCGCCGGCGCAGGTGAACGAGCAGGATAGAAACCGCCGCGGCGGTGACACCGGGCAGTCGCGCGGCCTGCCCGAGCGTGGCGGGCCGCACCTCGGCCAGCCGCTGGCGGGCCTCGTGCGACAGGCCGGGCATGGCGCGGAAGTCCAGGTCCGCGGGCAGGCGCAGTTCCGCGTAGCGGCGGTGGCGCTCGATCTCGGCCTGCTGGCGTTCGATGTAGCCAGCGTACTTGGCCGCCACCTCGACCTGCAAGGCGACCTGCGGCGGCAGACGCGCGTCCGCGAGCGGTGCCGCCGGACCGACCGCGCCGAGCGAAGTCAGCAGCTCGTAGGAAACCTCCGGGCGGCGCAGCAGCTCGAGTGCGCGCTGCTCCCGCAGCATCGCCCCCGGCGGCAGGCGATCCAGTTCCACCGCGCTGAGATCGGCAGCGCGGAGCGACCACCCGGCCAGACGCGCGGTCTCGGCCGCGCTGGCGTCGCGCTTGCGGCCGAAGAACTCCCAGCGCTCGTCGCCGACGAGGCCGAGCTCGCGGCCGCGCGGGGTCAGCCGCAGGTCGGCATTGTCCTCGCGCAGCAGCAGCCGGTGCTCGGCGCGGCTGGTGAACATCCGGTAGGGCTCGGTGACCCCGCGCGCGATCAGGTCGTCGAGCAGTACACCCAGATAGGCCTCGTCGCGGCGCGGCCACCACGGCTCGCGGCCGCTCGCGGCGAGCGCGGCATTGAGCCCGGCGAGCAGGCCCTGCGCGGCCGCTTCCTCGTAGCCGGTCGTGCCGTTGATCTGGCCGGCGAAGTACAGGCCGCCGAGCGGCCGGGTCTCGAGGCTGTAGCGCAGCCCGCGCGGATCGAAGTAGTCGTACTCGATCGCGTAGCCCGGTCGCGTCAGTCGCGCCCGTTCGCAGCCGCGGATGCTCTGCACGAACGCGACCTGCACGTCGGCCGGCAGGCTCGTCGAGATGCCGTTCGGATAGACCTCGTCCGTGTCGAGCCCCTCCGGCTCGACGAACACCTGGTGCGACTCGCGCGCCGCGAAGCGCACGACCTTGTCCTCGACCGACGGGCAATAGCGCGGGCCGATGCCCGCGATGATGCCGGTGAACAGCGGCGAGCGGTCGGTTGCGGCGCGGATCAGCTCGTGCGTGCGCGGGTTGGTCGCGGTGATGTGGCAGACGGCCTGCGGCGGATGATCGGCGTGCCGGCCGAGAAACGAGAAGACCGGCCGCGGCTCGTCGCCCGGCTGGCGGACCATGCGCGAATAATCGAGCGTGCGGCCGTCGAGCCGCGGCGGCGTACCGGTCTTCAGCCGGCCCACCGCGAGCGGCAGCTCGCGCAGCCGCGCGGCGAGGCGCAGCGACGCCGGATCACCCGCGCGCCCGCCGTTGTGGCTGTCGAGGCCGATGTGGAGGCGCCCGCCAAGGAAGGTGCCGGTGGTCAGCACGACGGCGCGCGCCGCGATGGTGGTCCCGTCCGCGGTCACGACTCCGCTGACGCACTCGCCCGCCAGCAGCAGGTCCGCCGCCTCGCCCTCGGCGAGTTCGAGGCCGGGCTGCTGATCGAGCAGCCTGCGGATCGCGCGCCGGTACAGCGTCCGGTCGGCCTGCGCGCGGGTCGCGCGCACCGCCGGCCCCTTGCTGGCGTTCAGGGTCCGGAACTGGATGCCGGCGCGATCGGCCGCGCGCGCCATTGCACCACCGAGCGCGTCGATCTCGCGGACCAGGTGACCCTTGCCGATGCCGCCGATCGCCGGATTGCAGCTCATCTGCCCGATCGTCGCGAGGCTCTGGGTCAGCAGCAGTGTGCGCGCGCCCGCGCGGGCGGCCGCGAGGGCCGCCTCGGTGCCGGCGTGGCCGCCGCCGATCACGATCACGTCGTACGAACGCATGCTGGTCCTGCCCGCCGCGCGGGGGCCAGTATCCTACCGCGCCGCCGCACCTGACAGGTATGCCGCCGCTGCGTCATCATGACGGGCATGAGGAGTTGCTGGGCCGCAGTCATGCAGCGCCGCCGCCTGCCGGCGCTGCTGCTCGCCGCTGTGCTGGGCGCACCGGCTGCCGCTACGCCCGCGAAAGGGCCGGCCGCGCACCTCGAGCTCACACCCTGCCGCATCAGCGACCAGCAGGGCCTGCGCTCCGTCGCGGCGCGCTGCGGGCGCCTCGCGGTCGCGGAGAATCCCGACGCGCCGGCCGGTCGTCGCCTCGAACTCGCCGTCGCCGTCGTACCGGCGATCGCGACCCGCGCCGCGCCCGACCCGCTGTTCCTGCTGGCCGGTGGGCCCGGGCAAGGCGCGCGCGCCGCCTTTGCCGCTCATCTGGACGCTTTCGCCGGCGTGCGCCGCGAGCGCGACCTCGTGCTGGTCGACCAGCGCGGCACCGGGGACTCCAACCGCCTGGACTGTGATTTTCCCGAGGACTCCTGGGAGGCCGGCGACCTGCCGCCGGCCGAGCTGGCGCGCCTCGCCCGCGACTGCCTGGCGCAGCTTCCGGGCCAGCCGGCGTTCTATACGACCAGTGTCGCGGTAGGCGACCTCGACGCGGTGCGCGCGGCGCTCGGCTACGAGCGGATCAACCTGTTCGGCGCTTCCTACGGCACGCGCGTGGCGCAGCACTATGCCCGGCGCTTTCCGGAGCACGTGCGCACGCTCACGCTCGACGCGGTCGCCCATCCGCAACTGGTGCTCGGGCCGGCCATCGCGCTCGAGGCCCAGCGCGCGCTGGATGCGATCTTCGCGCGCTGCGCGGCCGATCCCGCCTGCGCGCAGCGCTTCCCCGATCCCGGCGGGCAGTTCCGCGCACTGCTCGCGCGGCTGCGCCGCGCGCCGGTTTCGCTGCGGCTGCCGGATCCGGTCACCGGAGCGGAGCGCGACCTCGAGGTCGGCGCCGGTCACCTCGTCATCATGGCGCGCATGCTGTCGTATTCCGGGTTCGGCGCCGCGCTGCTGCCGCTGGTGATCGATGAAGCACAGGCACGCGGCAATCTCGTGCCGCTGGCCGCGCAGGCGCTGCTGATCGCCAACCAGTTCGAGGGCGCGTTCGCGCTCGGCATGCACAACTCGGTCGTCTGCAGCGAGGATGCGGCCCATTACGCGGATGACTTCGATCGTGCTGCGCTCGAGCAGAGCTACCTCGGCAGCACGCTGTACGATGGTCTGGTGGCGCTGTGCGCGGTGTGGCCGCGCGGTCCGGTCGATCCCGATCTGCACGCCCCGCTGCGCTCGGACATTCCCGTGCTACTGCTGTCCGGCGAGGCCGATCCGGTGACGCCGCCCGCCTACGCGACGGCCGCGGCCGCGGCTTTCTCCCGGCACCGGCACCTGGTGCTGGCCGGCCAGGGTCACGGACAGATCGGCGCCACCTGCGTGCAGCGCGTGCTGCGCGCATTCATCGCCGCCGGCGACGTCGCCGGCCTCGATACCCGTTGCGCGGACGAAATCCGACCGCGGCCGTTCTTCCTGTCGTTCGCCGGACCACCGCCATGATCCGCGTGACCGGGCTCGGCCGCTGCTTCGGCGCGATCCGCGCGATCGACGGCGTCAGCTTCGAGGCCGGCGACGGGCGCATCACCGGCCTGCTCGGTCCGAACGGGGCCGGCAAGTCCACGACACTGCGCGTGCTGTACACCGTGCTGCGCCCGGATGCCGGCAGCGCCAGCGTCGACGGCATCGACGTCGTGGCCGAGCCGCTGGCGGCGCGTCGTGCGATCGGCGTGCTGCCGCACGCCGCCGGCATCTATCCGCAGCTTACCGCGCGCGAGAACATCGCCTACTTCGGCCGGCTCCACGGCCTCGCCGGCGCCGCGCTGAACGAGCGCGTCGCGCAACTGGTCGCGGCGCTCGAGATCGACGAATTCGCCGACCGCCGCGCGCGCGGCTTCTCGCAGGGCCAGCGGGTCAAGGTCGCGCTGGCCCGCGCGCTGATCCACGCGCCGCGGAACCTGCTGCTGGACGAGCCCAGCAACGGCCTCGACGTGATGGCGACCCGCAGCCTGCGCGAACTGATTCGCGGCCTGCGCGCCGCCGGGCACTGCGTGCTGTTCTCGAGCCACGTCATGCAGGAGGTCGCGGCGCTGTGCGATGACATCGTCATCATCGACCATGGCCGGGTCGTCGCCGCCGGCACGCCGGTGGGCTTGCAGCGCCACTTCGGTGCCGCCACGCTCGAGGACGCCTTCGTCGCCGCAATCGGCGATGCGCGGGGGCTCGAGTGACCGGCCCGGTCGGCATCGTGCTCGGCAAGGAGCTGCGCGAGGCGCTGCGCGACCGGCGCACGCTGCTGACCAGCCTGGTGCTCGGTCCGCTGCTCGGCCCGCTGTTCTTCGTGCTGGTGCTGAAGCTCACCCTCGAGCAGTCGGTCGAGGCGCAGGACGAGGCCGTGCCGGTGACGGTCGCGAACGCGGCCGCCGCGCCGAACTTCGTCCAGCACCTGCGCGAGAGCGGACTCGCCGTGACGCTGCAGGACGGTGACGACGCGACGATCCGCGGCTGGATCCAGGCCGCGCCGGAACTGGTCGTCGTGCGCATCACCGAGGCGTACGCCGAGCGTTTTCAGGCCGCCGCGCCGGCCGTCGTCATGGTTTATGCCGATGGCTCACGGGCCCGCGCCGAGCGCCGCGCCCGGCGCGTGCAGGAGGCCATCAACCGCTGGTCGGCCGTGATTGGTGGGTTGCGCCTGCAGGCGCGCGGCGTATCGCCGGCGCTGGTGCAGGCGGTCGTCATCGACACGGTCGACGTGTCGACGCCGTCGGCGCGCGCGGCCCTGCTGCTCGGCATACTGAGCTACCTGATCCTGCTGCTGACGCTGGTCGGCGGCCTCTATCTCGCGATCGACGCGACCGCCGGCGAGCGCGAGCGCGGCTCGCTGGAGGCGCTGCTGACGGTGCCGGCGCCGCGCGAACGGCTGATCTACGGCAAGGTGCTGGCCGCCGCGACGATGATGGCGCTGGCGCTCGCGCTGGTGACGCTGACGATCATGGCGGCGCTGCGCTTCATGCCGCTCGAGTCGCTGGGCATGTCGGCCAACTTCGGCCCGGCCGTCGCCGGCAGCGTCTTCGCGGTCACGCTGCCGTTCGCGCTGGTCGGCGCCGGCCTGCTGACCGTGGTCGCCTCGTTCACGCGCAGCTACACGGAGGCACAGTCCTGGCTCGGCGTCGTGATGCTGGTCCCGACCGTGCCGATCGCGATCGCCGGCGTGCTCGCGGTCAAGCCGGCGGCCGCGCTGATGCTGGTGCCGAGCCTGTCGCAGCACCTCATCATCCAGGGCCTGATGCGCGGCGAGGAACTGCCGGTGGTATGGCTCGCGCTGTCGGCGGGCAGCACGCTCGCGCTCGGTCTCGCGCTCACCTGGCTGGCCGGGCGCCTGTATCGACGCGAGGCCATCCTCGGCGGATAATCCGGAACCGGATTCCTCCGGCACACTCCAAGCCGATCATGCCTGTCCTGCGCACCCTGACCGCCCTGCTGCTCGCCTGCGCGCTCGCCGCGCCGGCTGCGGCGCAGCTCGAGACCGTGCCGATGAAGGGTCTCGGCAATGCGTGGGTCAAGGGGCTGCAGCTTCGCGGCAACATGGACTGGGAGTGGCTCGAGACCTATCCGGACCAGGTCTTCTTTGCGACCCGCAAGGAAGCTGCCCGCAACGGCGACGTGGTCACGATGTGGATGCGCATCGAGTACAAGGAAGCGCGCCGCCCCGGCCCGCATCGCAGCGTGCTCAGCAAGGACGACTGGGACTGCGCGCAACGGCGCCGCTCGACCGCGGGTGTGTTCTTCTTCCAGTGGAACAACCTGCAGGACGACGACCCCGAGCACTCGACCAACCTGCTGCGCAACTGGGAACCGATCGAGCCCGGCACGATCGGCGAGACGCTGTTCCAGTTCGCCTGCAGCATCCGGCCGGTGCAGGCGGTCGTGCAGTGACTGAGCAGAACGACTGGACGCCGCCGCGTGTCTGCGAGTGGCAGGCCGGGGCATGGCAGCGCAGCGCGGCGGACAAGCTGGGGGCGGCGGGCTGAGCGCGCTCAGCGCAGCAGTGGCTGGGGCGACGACAGCGCGGAATCGTAGGTCCCCGCCTTGAACACCAGCACGCGGAACGCATAGAAACCGATCAGCGCCGCCACCGTCGCTGCCAATACGGCCCCATGCCGATCGGGGTGGAACCCGAGCAGACCCGCAGGGACCAGAATGCCTGCGCCAACCACCAGCGGCAGGAACCAGCAGGCATAATCCGTTCGCAACAGCAACCGGACCGCGTCCCGGCCACCAGCGGAGCCGTACCAGGCGGCGTGCAACATCGCCAGGACCGCCACCAGACACAGCAGCAGCAGGCCATGGGCCGCCACCCGCAGCAGCACCGCCGTGGCCGGAGGGATCGCCGGTTCGGCGGCCGAAGTGGCCAGCGCCAGCGTCAGCAGCACGCCGCCGAGCAGCGCGTAGACCAGGCTGATGACCGGCATCACTCCGCTGCTCCACAGGGGGATCGCGGCGGAGTGCGCCATCGCAAAGCCCTGGTAGACCATGATGACCAGACTGGCGCCAAGGGCCAGCATCGCCCCGAGCCACGCCACCGGCTGCGGCAGCGGTCCATACCACGCCTGCAGGACCTGCAGGCTGCCGCAGGCGCCGAACACGACCAGCGCCAGCAACCCGCGGCTGACCCAGGAGCGGTTGATCCTGGTCAGCGCCCGCCAGCCGCGCAGTGGCTGGCCCAGATGCAGCAGGTGGCTCCCGCCTTTGCCGAGCAGCACCATTGCCAGGCCCAGCACCATGCCTGGCAGCAAGTCAACGAGCAAGGCCACGAAGAACAGGCCAGCGCCCGCCTCGCCCAGTGCGAACGCCGTCGCCATCACGCTGCCCCAGGCCGTCTGCTGACGCGTGCCGGCGCGGAAGTCATCATCGGCGGTGTGTGAATGCACGCTCATGTGAGTCTCCATGCTCGGCGCCCGGTCAATCCAGGTAGAACACGCACGGGTCGGTGTTCTTCTCCGGCAGCGGCTGGCGCCCGCGGCGCTCCCGAATCAGGCGGCTGACCCGGCTATCCGGATCGTCCAGGTCGCCGAAAACCCGGGCGTCGGTCGGGCAAGTGGTGACACAGGCCGGGTCGAGGCCGGCATCCACTCGCTCGTGGCAGAAGGTGCACTTGGCAACCGTACCGGCCCGGAATCGCTGGTAGCCCTGCGTCTCGAACGGCGTGAGCTGCCCGGCACCGAACAGGCCGTTCTTCAGCACTTCCGCCTCAATCCGGGTGCGCTGGTCATAGGGGCAGGCCACCATGCAGGATCCACAGCCGATGCACTTCTCGCTGTCGACCAGCACGATGCCGTCAGCACGGGCATAGGTGGCGCCGGTCGGACAGACCCGTTCGCAGGGTGGTTCGCGGCACTGATTGCACAGCGTCGGGATATAGCGCCGGCTCGGATACGGAAACTCGCCGGTTTCCTCGCTCAGCGTCCGCGTGAAGAACACCCCGGACGGCAGCGTGTTCTCCTGCTTGCAGGCGACCGCGCAAGCGTTGCAGCCGATGCAGCGGCGCAGATCGAATACCATTCCCCAGCGCGCCATCACTGCGTCCTCCGCCGGCCGTACACGGAATCGGGCCCGGTCAGCTCCTGTGGTAACGATGCCAGGCGCGTCACCCTGACGCGGGCCACGGTCTCGGGCTGCCCGCTGCAGGCATCGGTGTTGGCCAGGTTGGCCGGGAGCAGCTCGTTGAAGTTGCCGCCGCCGTGCCGGACACCGCGGTGCTGGGTGGCGACACGCGTCAAAGCGTTCGAGACGCAGATGGTCTCCGGCTGCACGCCCTCGGACAGCGCGATGCGGGCGACAATCCGGCCGTAGGGCGAGGCAATCTCGACGACGTCGCCATCCCGCAGGCCCCGCGCCGTACCGGTGCGCCGGTTGAGCAGCGCCGCGGTATGGACCGGGTCGTTGCCGACGATATCCTGGATCCACGGATTGCTCAGGCTCTCGGCGAAGTTGATCTGGACGTCCTTGAAGGTGATCGCGTAGAGGTCGTATTCCGGCGGTTCGTGGTGCACCGGATCGAGTACCGCTGTCGGCAGCGGCTGGTAGTCCTGCCAGGCCCACTCGTGGCGGATCGGCACGTCAACAGCCTCCATCTTCGAGTGCAGCGTGTCGCGGGCGCGGAGAACATCCTCGAGGTAGAAGTGCAGGCGCATGCCTTCCCAGGCGCGATACCACTTGTCCGGTCGCCGCGGCGTGACCGCGTGACCGTGTTCCACGTACCAGTCCAGCGGCTGGCCATTCCACAGCAGCCCCTTGCGCTCGGCGATCTCCCGCTCGCCGTACTTGCGGCCCGGCTGCAGCATCAGCTCCGGCTTCATGACGAAGCCATTGGCGAAGTTGAGGACCTGGTTCCAGATATCGAGGATCCCCAGCCGCTCGGACAGCTCGTTGAAGATGTCCTCCTCTGACCGGGTATCGTGCAGCGGCGGCGTGACCGGCTGCCGCAGACACATGCCTTCGTGATGCGGCGGCTCGATCATCGTCAGGTTCCAGGATTCGAGCAGATCGTGGGCCGGCAGGATCACGTCCGCCCATTCGTTGGACTCGTTCGGCAGCACGTCGATGGCCACGATGAAGCGCAGGCCGCGCAAGACTTCGTGCCACCGCGCCCGGTCGCCGCTCAGGTTCCACATCGGGTTCGCATGGCACATCGGATCTGGTCAACCGGCGGCTGGTGCAGGACGACGCGACGCGTTATCGGTTGTTCGCCGCCCGGATCCACGCCACTCTGCACGAATGCCGTGGCGACCCGGCACTTGGCGGGATACG
>VGVB01000006.1 GCA_016882265.1 Gammaproteobacteria bacterium | reverse complement strand
TCGAGCCGCACCTCGACGCGCTCGCGGTGCACGGCGGCCAGCGGCTCGAGCGCCGGCAGCGCGAAGCGCTCGCCCGCCAGCGCCGCAACTTCGCGCGCCACGCCGATCATCGACAGCACGTCGCCGCGGTTTGGCGTCACGTTCAGCGTGATCACGGTGTCATCGAGCGCCAGCGCCGCGCGCAGGTCGCCGCCGGTCGCGCAGTCGGCCGGCAGTTCGAGGATGCCCTCGTGGTCCTCGGCCAGGCCGAGCTCGCGGGCCGAACACAGCATGCCCGCCGACTCGACGCCGCGCAGTTTCGTGCGCCGGATCGCCAGCCCGCCCGGCAGCAGCGCGCCATCCAGCGCGAACGGCGTCTTCATGCCGGGGTGCACGTTCGGCGCGCCACACACGACCTGCAGCGGCCCGGCGCCGCCGCCGGCCACCTGGCACACCGTCAGGCGGTCAGCCGCCGGATGCCGCTCGACGGCGAGCACTTCGCCGACCACGACCCCACTGAACTCCGGACTGGCCGGCTCGACGGCTTCGACTTCGAGGCCTGCCATGGTCAGGCGCTGGCACAGCTCCGGCACGTCCCAGCCGGGATCGAACAGCGAGCGCAGCCACTCGATGCTGACGCGCATCGCCGCTCAGCCCCGGTTGAACTGCGCGAGAAAGCGCAGGTCGTTGTCGAAGAACAGACGCAGGTCGTTGACCGCGTAGCGCAGCATGGCGGCCCGCTCGATGCCCATGCCGAAGGCGTAGCCCTGCCAGCCCTCCGGGTCCACGCCGCAGGCGGTGAGCACGTTCGGATGCACCATGCCGCAGCCGAGGATCTCGATCCAGCCGCTCTGCTTGCACACCCGGCAGCCCGCGCCGTCGCACAGCACGCACTGGATGTCGACCTCGGCCGACGGCTCCGTGAACGGGAAATACGAGGCGCGGAAGCGCAGCGCCCGCGGCCTCTCGAAGAACTGCGCGACAAAGCCGGTCAGCACACCCTTCAGGTGCGCGAGGCTGATGTCGCGATCGATCACCAGGCCCTCGACCTGATGAAACATCGGGCTGTGCGTGACGTCCGAGTCGCGCCGGTACACCGGGCCCGGCGCAATCACGCGGATCGGTACGCCCTGGCGCTGCATCGCGCGGATCTGCACCGGCGAGGTGTGCGTGCGCAGCAGCCGGCCGTCGCCGAAATAGAACGTGTCATGCATCGCGCGTGCCGGGTGGTCCGGCGGAATGTTCAGCGCGCCGAAGTTGTGGAAGTCGTCCTCGACCTCCGGCCCGGCGGCCACCGTGAACCCGGCCTGGCGGAAGATCGCCTCGATGCGCAGGCGCGTGCGCGTGACCGGGTGCAGGCCGCCGCCCGCCTGGCCGCGGCCGGGCAATGTCACGTCCAGTGCCCCCGAGCGCAGCGACGATTCGAGCTCTGCGGCCTCGAGCTCGACACGGCGCGTTTCGAGCGCGGCCGTCACCGCCCGTTTCGCGTCGTTGATGGTCGCGCCGGCGGCCTTGCGCTGTGTCGCCGGCAACGCGCCGAGCGACTTCAGCAGCTCGGTGATCGTGCCCTTGCGGCCGAGCGCGGCGACGCGCACCGCTTCGAGAGCGGCGCGATCGGTGCTGGCGGCGATAGCGTCGAGCGTGCGCCCGACCAGCGCTTCCAGGTCCTTCACCCGAGCACCCCGCGCCCCCGGGACCTACCGGGCTTCCAGCGCGGCCCTGGCCTGCTCCGCGACCGCGCCGAACGCCGCGCTGTCGTGCACGGCGAGGTCGGCGAGCGCCTTGCGGTCGATCGCGATGCCGGCCGCCTTCAGCCCGGCCATCAGCCGGCTGTAGGACAGTCCGCAGGCGCGCGCCGCGGCATTGATCCGCTGCACCCACAGCGCACGATAATCGCGCTTCTTCAGGCGGCGGCCGGCGTAGGCGTACTGCCCCGCCTTGATCACCGCCTGCTTGGCGACGCGATAGACCTTGCGGCGGGCGTTGTAATAACCCCTGGCCTTCGCCAGGACCTTCTTGTGACGGCGTCCGGCAATGACGCCACGCTTCACTCTGGCCATCTCAGATACCTCCGTTCAGCGTCGCGTCAGTGGTTCGGCAACAGCCGGGTCATGCGCACCAGATCGGTCTCGTGCACGGCCGTGCCGCCGCGCAACTGCCGCTTGCGCTTGCGCGTCATCTTCGTGAGGATGTGCCGGCGATTGGCCTGGCCGCGCTTGAAGCCCTTCGCCGTCTTGCGAAAACGCTTCGCCGCCGCCCGGTTGGTCTTCAACTTGGGCATTGCTCGTCTCCTTATGGCCTCTTCACACCGCCGTGGCGGGCTGGAGGCGTATCGGCGGCAGCGCCGCCGGTCACTTGTCGCGAAAAAGGGGACGGTTCCCTTTTTCTGTTTCAAGAAAAAGGGAACCGTCCCCTTTTTCCTCAGCGCCGCTTCGGGGAGATCACCATCGTGATCTGGCGCCCCTCCATCGAGGCCTGCTGCTCAACCTGGCCGTGTTCGGCAAGGTCGGCGATCAGGCGATCGAGGAGCCGGCGCCCGATCTCCGTGTGGGCCATCTCCCGGCCACGAAACCGCAGGGTTATCTTGGCCTTGTCACCTTCCGTCAGAAAGCGGACGAGGTTACGCAGCTTGACCTGGTAATCCGCCTCTTCCGTACCCGGCCGGAACTTGATTTCCTTGAGCTGGGTCTGCTTCTGCTTCCGCTTCGCCGAGTGCGCCTTCTTGTTCTGCTCGAACAGGAACTTGCCGAAGTCCATGATCCGGCAGACGGGTGGCTCGGCGGTCGGCGAAACCTCCACGAGATCCAGTTCCGCCGCGGTGGCACGCTCGAGTGCTTCGCCACGGCTCATGACGCCGACCTGGTTACCGTCGGCGCCGATCACGCGCAGTTGCGGTGCAAGGATCTCCTCATTGCGCCGCACGCGTTTGGTTGTCGAAATGCGTCAGTCCTCCATACAACGACGGCCGCGGCTCGCCACATCCCCGGCGATCCGGGCAGCCACCTCTTCCAGGGGCATGGCTCCCAGATCCTTTCCGGAGCGCGAGCGCACGGCCAATGACCTGGACCCGACTTCCCGATCGCCTGCGATCAGCAGGTACGGGACACGCTGCAGCGTGTGTTCGCGGATCTTATAGCCGACCTTCTCGTTACGCAAGTCAATTTCGGTGCGAACCCCCTGATTCTTAAGGAATTCGCACGCTTCGGCCGCATATGCCGCCTGCCGCGACGTGATATTCATCACCACGGCCTGCACCGGCGCCAGCCAGGCCGGCAGCTTGCCGGCATGGTGTTCGAGCAGGATCCCGAGGAAACGCTCCAGCGAACCGAAGATGGCGCGGTGCAGCATGACGGGCGTGCGCTTGTCGCTGTGCTCGTCGACGTAGTACGCGCCGAGCCGGCCCGGCAGGTTCAGGTCCACCTGCCAGGTGCCGCACTGCCAGTCGCGCCCGATCGCGTCCTTGAGCACAAACTCCAGCTTCGGGCCGTAGAACGCGCCCTCGCCCGGATTCACGGTGTAGTCCACGCCGGCGGCACGCGTGGCCTCCTGCAGCGCGTTCTCGGCACGCGTCCAGATCGCGTCGTCGCCGACCCGGCGCAGCGGCCGGTCCGCGAACTTGACCTGGACCTCGTCGAAACCGAAGTCGCGGTAGATCGACAGCATCAGCCCGATGCCGCGCACGGTCTCCTCGGTGATCTGGTTTTCGGTGACGAAGATGTGCGCGTCGTCCTGCGTGAACGCGCGCACGCGCAGCAACCCGTGCAGAGCCCCCGACGGCTCGTAACGGTGCACACGGCCGAACTCGGCGAGGCGGATCGGCAGCTCGCGGTAGCTGTGCAGGCCGTGGCGGAACACCTGCACGTGGCCGGGGCAGTTCATCGGCTTGATCGCGTACACGCGCTCATCCGGCGTCTGCGTCAGGAACATGTTCTCGCCGAACTTCTCGAGGTGGCCCGACTGCACCCACAACTCGCGGTCCATGATCTCCGGCGTGCTGATCTCGCGGTAACCGGCGGCGTTCTGCCGCGCGCGCATGTAGTCGATCAGGCCCTGGAACACGGTCCAGCCGCGCGGGTGCCAGAACACGGCGCCCGGCGCTTCCTCCTGGAAATGGAACAGGTCGAGCTCGCGGCCGATGCGGCGGTGATCGCGCTTCTCCGCCTCCTCGAGCCGGTGCAGATAGTCCTTGAGCTGCTTCTCGTCCGACCAGGCCGTGCCGTAGATGCGCTGCAGCATCTCGTTGCGCGAATCGCCGCGCCAGTAAGCGCCGGCGACCTTGGTCAGCCTGAACGCGCCGAGCCGGCCGGTGGACGGCACGTGCGGGCCGCGGCACAGGTCCTCCCAGTCGCCCTGCCCGTACAGCGTGATCGTCTCGCCGGCCGGAATGGCGCCGATGATCTCGGCCTTGTAGCGCTTGCCGAGTGCGCGGAAGTGCGCGATCGCCTCGTCGCGCGGCAGCTCGCGGCGGCGCACCGGCAGGTCCGCCTGCGCGAGCTCACGCATGCGCGCCTCGAAGAGCGCCAGATCCTCCGGCGTAAACGGCCGCTCAAAGGCGAAGTCGTAGTAGAACCCGTCCTCGATCACCGGGCCGATCGTCACCTGCGCCTGCGGGTAGATCGACTGTACCGCCTGCGCCAGCAGATGCGCGGTCGAGTGGCGCAGGATCTCGAGGCCCTCCGGATCCTTCGCCGTGACGATTCGCAGGCGCGCGTCGACTTCGATCAGGAACGAGGTGTCGACCAGCCGGCCGTCCACCGCGCCGGCCAGCGCCGCGCGCGCGAGCCCGGCGCCGATCGCAGCCGCGATCTCGGCCACCGTGACCGGGCGGTCGAAGGCGCGCTGGCTGCCGTCGGGTAGCATGACGATGGGCATGGGTCCGGTGGTGATCACGAAGTGGTGGGCGCGACAGGGATCGAACCTGTGACCCCTACCATGTCAAGGTAGTGCTCTACCGCTGAGCTACGCGCCCGAAAGGGGCGGAATGGTACTGGACCGGCGTGGCGGCAGTCTACAGCGGCGGCCGGCTATGCCCCGGCCAGCGGCAATCCGAGCACGCGCCGCAGTGCGTCGCGCAGCAGTAAGACCTCCGTACCCATGATCCGGCGGCGGAAATGACGCCCGAACGCCCGGCGATCACCGGTCACGAGAATATCCGCGCTGCAATACACCGCCGCCATGTGAATCGGCACGTCAGTGGGATCGCTGAGCACGGGCGCACTGATCTGGTCGACGAACCGCTGCGGTGCTTCGTGAACCAGCGCAATCAGGGTCAACGCCTGTTCGAGGGCGCCGACGGCATTCGCGGGTCCCTTGGCGACCAGGTTGCGGCTGGCTTTCTCGACGGCGTAAACCGAGGCCACCAGTTCACAGCGTCCCGCACGGGCCAGAGCCAGAAGATCGTGAACCGGGCTGTCGCTCGAGTAGCCGGCAAGAAACAGGACGTTGGCGTCGAGAAATAGCCGCATCCGACCCATCAGCGCCGTTTGCCGGCCACCGCCCGGGCGGCGATCCGCCTGGTTTCTGCGTCAACGACGGCAGCCCGTTCGAACTCCCGGATCCGCTCCGGCGTGTACATCTCGACGGGCAGCACGGCAGCGGGGCGCAGGCGAATCTCGCCGTCGTCGGTCACGTCGAGCAGCAGCGTTTCGTTGCCCTGCAGGTGCAGGCGTTTCATGACCGCACGTGGTAGCGACAACTGCCCATTACGTCCGAGCTTGACCGATTCCATAATTTCTACTTCCCGGATTTAAGAATTCCGGGAAATCATCGCATCACAGCCCGACGTCAGTCAATCCGGATCCGGCCGTGTCGGGCATCGCCGGTTCTCCCAGGCGCCCGGCGGTGGAACCGCGGCTTCACCGTGCAGGCGACCGATCAGCGCGCGCTGGCGTTCCACCGGTGTCAGCCCCTCCGGCAGCGTGGACTCGACGATCTGCCGCGCGACCTCGAACATGTCCGAGGCGATCTGCCAGCGCTGCTCCGGCGTCAGCCCGGCGTGAAACTGCCGGACGAGTTCGGCGACGTCGGGGGCGGTGTCATGCATCGCAGGGTTTCCTCCAGCTCGCCGGCGACGCCGATGCGCTCGGCCCAGTAGCCAAGATAGGGCATGTCGACCGACCCTGCCAGCAACGCGAGTACGTCCCGCTTCTGCAGCTCGGAGCCGGTTTCACGGGCCCATCCGAGTTTCGAGAGGATCAGGTCCTCCCGGGTGACGACCCAGGACTGCAGGTCCCCGCTCCGCACCAGAACCCGACGCGCGAACTCGACCTGCCGGTACTCGGATGCCTTGCGGATGATCAGATCGACCTTGATGCCGCTCGCCAGGTGCATCAGATTGAACAGGCGCTCGGTTCTGACCGCCAGACTCGCCGCGTCGCGATCGACATAGAAGTCCGGCAGGAGGGCATCGACCAGCGCGTCCACGTCCGTTTCCTTCAGGGCCACGACAATGTCCAGATCGCGCGTCATGCGTGGCGTGACATACCAGGCCATGGCAAAGGAGCCGGTCAGCATGTAGTCCAGCCCCTGCGCTGACAGGCGCTCGCTGACGATTCGCAGTACATCGAGTTCCGTCGCCATAGGCTCAGAGTAGCGGATTCGACGATGCTCAGATCCCGGTCAACAGCCGGCCTCGGCCGCCGACAGCCATATGCTATGCGAACCGCTTCAAGCTGGTGGCGACGACCGGCGTTTCCGCGGAAACGCTCCCTCACCCGATGGCCGCGTGCTGGCGCTCGAGCCACAGCAGATGGTCCACGGCCGTGCCGTAATCCATCCGCTCTCCCAGCCAGCGAGTCTGTGCCGTCCGCGGCGTGATGGCGATGGACCGCGCGCGATTGCCAGCGACGAGCTGCAGCCAGTCCGACTGGCCGGATCCATCGCGCAACGGGCTGTCGATCGGCCGGCGGCCGCTGCGCTGGAAGCGTACAGCGCCGTCGTCCAGTACTGCGACGGCAATACGACCTTCGTGCACGAGCCGGTGATGGAAACGGCAAAGCGAGACGAGGTTGCCGAGCTTCGTTTCGCCGCCGTGTGCCCAGTGCCGCAGGTGATGGCCGTCCACGAAGCGGGTGTGCGTGCAGCCCGGGAAGCGGCAGCCCTGATCGCGCGACTGCAGCGCGCGGCGCAGGGCCGGCGGGATCGTGCGGGTCTTGCGCCCGACGTTGAGCGGCTCGCCGTCGCCGTTCTCGACAATCGTGACGAGGCTCGCGTCGCAGGCGAGGCGCCGGGCAGTCTCCGCCGCAATTGCCGGACCCTCGTCCAGTTCGCAGCGCCCGGGTTCATCGCGCTGCAGTGTCGCGGCATCCACGTGCACCACGATCTGCGTGCGATCGCCACCGGAATTGCCCTGCTGCGCCGCGGCCAGATGCCCCTCGGCGATCAGGCGCAGCGCATCGGCCCGGCGCGTCGCGGCGGTCGGGGCCCGCTCCAGAAACGTTTCCGCGGAAACGTTTTCCTTCGGTGGCAGCGGTATCGACTCCTCGGCGAACTGCAGCGCCTTGAGCAACGCCGCACCCGCCTCCGCCGGCAGCCGCCCGCGGATCAGCAGCGAACCGTCGTCGTCGTACCAGCACGACAGGCAACGCCGTTGCTGTTGCTGCTCCTCGCGGGACAGTTCCTGCGCCTCCTTGACCCGCCGGAAGCCCCGGGCCAGCCTTTCGACGTGGTGCGCCGTGCCGTGCAGCGCGATCTGCAGGAAGTACTCTTCGGTCGCCTCGTCGGCGGCCCGCGTCATCGGCCGGACCTTGGCATAGCTGAGCTGCCCGGCGGCCATCGCCGCGGCGATGCGCGGCAGTCGCTCGAGCGCCCGAGCGACGCGGATCTTCTCCCGGGCCGCACCCAGGTTCAGGCCGCACTTCCAGTTGAGCCAGTGCGCGCAGGAACGAACGCCCCACTCGGCCCAGGCATTGCGCCGGTCGAGTTCCGCCAGCAGCGCCAGGAAACGCGCCTGTGCGGCATTCAGGTGCCCGGCGAGCTCGGTGATCGCATCGACCAGAGCGGGAGTCGGGAGCGAAGAAATGGCCTCGTCCATGGTGGGCTCCGGGGAACTGTGTATTTATACAGCATCGTACCGGAAACCGCTGGAAAAGCAATAGCTTGGTAGTCTTAATTTCTCCGTTGGATCCATCAGCCGCAGCCCATGGAAGCGGCGGAAGTCGCGGTCCTTGGTACAGAGCGACGCTCCATGCTCCAAGGCCAGGCTCGCCAGCGCCGCATCGCTCACCAGTGCCCCTGTCGCCTGCCCTGCGACGAGTTGTTCCCGGAGAGTCGTCCAGTAGGCCGGTGATGGCTCAACCAGCACCACCGCTGGGCAGTTGAGCCATTCCTCCACAATTCCGACGGCCTCGCTGATCGGCAGCGGACGCTCAAACACACGCGGGTTCGTCGCGATCCGAACGAAGGCCAGAATGGTTGTCCAACTGAGGCCAACCTGCTCCCGGCCCTGAAGCGAGCGTTCGAGCCACGCTCGGCAGGCCTCGTGGTACTCGCTGCGCCGGTTATAGGCGTAGAGCAATACGTTGGCGTCCACCACGATCACGGCTGATCCGGGCCTTCCGCTCGCTCGAGCAGTTCCCCGATATTGTCCAGCGACAGGCCCGGTGCCGTTGCGCCGAAATCCCGTGTCTTGACCGTGAAATGCGCGGCGGCTGTCCGGGCGCGCTCGTGCACCAGCCCCGCCCGCAGGCATTGGTTGACGATGTCCTTGAACGGCCGGCCGCTCCGGCGCGCCTCGGCCTTCAGCCGCGCGGCGATGTCCGATTCAATGGTGAGAGTTGTACGCACATCATGATGCTACCACATGACACATCGTGATGTCACCCCGAGCTGCTCCTCCAGCTCCGCCACGTGCCGCTCCCAGTACCGCGCCTCGCCGAACCACGGGAATGCCCGGGGGAAGGCCGGGTCGTGCCAGCGGCGGGCCAGCCAGGCGGCGTAGTGGATCATCCGCAGCGCGCGCAGCGGCTCGATCAGTGCGATCTCGCTGTCATCGAAGTCCGCGAACTGCCGGTAGCCCTCGAGGATGTCGGCGAGCTGCGCGTGCATCTCGTCCGCCGACCCGGCCAACAGCATCCACAGGTCCTGGATCGCCGGGCCGGTCATACAGTCATCGAGGTCGACGAAATGCGGACCCGCGTCCGTCCACAGCACGTTGTTGCGATGGCAGTCGCCGTGAATGCGCAGGTAACGCAACGGGCCGACGGCAGCGAAGCGCTCCTCGACGAGGTCGAGCAGCTCGCTGGTCACCTGCTCGTAGCGGTGCGCGATGTACTCCGCGACGCGGCCGGACTGCAGCAGCCACGCGACCGCATCGCGACCGAGTGCCCCGACCGCAAGCCGCGGCCGGTGCTCAAAGCGCCCCGCCCGGCCGATGCCATGGATTCGCCCGAGAAAGCGCCCGATCCACTGCCGGTCATCCTCGGTCCCGAGCTCTGGCCAGCGCCCGCCGCGGCGCGGGTACAGCGCCAGGCGGAAGCCGCCGAACACCGGCACCGGCCCGCGACCGAAGCTGCTGATGTGCTCCCCGAGCGGCAGCGGCGCGACGACCGGGATCTCCGCCGCCGCGAGTTCGCACGCGAAGGCGTGCTCCTCGGCGATCGCCGCGTCCGTCCAGCGGCCCGGCCGGTAGAACTTGACGACCAGCGGCGGGCCGTCCTCGACGCCGACCTGAAAGACCCGGTTCTCGTAGCTGCCGAGCGCCAGCACCCGGCCATCGGCCGGGAACCCCGCGGCCTCGACCGCAGCGACGATCAAATCTGGCGACAGCGTCGCAAACGGGGTGTCCGGGGCTGTTGCTATCATGCGTGCAACATAACGCGGGGAGCGCATGGGCACCATCCTGGTCACTGGCGGCGCTGGCTACATCGGCAGCCATGTCGCGCGGCAGCTCGGTGAGCGCAGCGAACGAATCGTCACACTCGACAACCTCTCGACCGGATTCCGCGCCGCCGTGCTCTACGGTGACCTCGTGGTCGGCGACACCGGCGACGCCACCACCGTCGCGCGCGTGCTGCGCGACTACGGCGTGGACACGGTCATGCACTTCGCCGCACACATCGTCGTGCCGGAATCAGTCGCCGATCCGCTGAAGTACTACCGCAACAACACGGCGAGCACGCGCACGCTGCTGCAGTGCTGCGTCGAGGCGGGCGTCCGGCATTTCGTGTTCTCCTCGACCGCGGCGGTGTACGGCATCCCGGCCGGCGGCGTCGCCAGCGAAGACACGCCGACCGCGCCGATCAACCCGTACGGCCGTTCGAAGCTGATGAGCGAGTGGATGCTCGCCGATGTCGCCGCGGCGACGCCGCTGCGCTACGCCGCACTGCGCTACTTCAACGTCGCCGGCGCCGACCCCGGCGGGCGCATCGGCCAATCCACGCCCGCGGCCACGCACCTGATCAAGGTCGCCTGCGAGCACGTGGTCGGCAAGCGCGACCACGTCGCGATCTTCGGCACCGACTACGACACGCCGGACGGCACCGGCGTGCGCGACTACATCCACGTCGAGGACCTGGCCGCCGCGCACCTGAACGCGCTCGATTACCTGCGTGGTGGCGGCGCGCCGGTCACGCTGAACTGCGGCTACGGCCGCGGCTTCAGCGTCCGCGAAGTGCTCGACTGCGTCGCTGCGGTCGCCAGCCGGCCGCTAACGATCCGCGAAGCGCCGCGGCGGGCGGGGGATCCGCCGACGCTGGTGGCAGAAGCCAGGCTCATCGGCAGGATTCTGGACTGGGTTCCGCACTACCGGGATCTCCCCGGCATTGTGGGGACGGCGTTGGCGTGGGAGTGGACTCTTACGGACCGAGGCACCGACGATGTGGCCCGTACTGAACAGGCGAAACTCTCGTCACCGGTGGTCGCCTGACAAGGGCGCTACCAATAGCCCAATGACAGCCGGGCTGTGGGCCGCGCGGCGTTGTGAATCCCTACACCGGAGGTGTGTGCTTTGAGTCACTTTGGCGGAATCCTCCGAGTCATATTCGGCTGGCTGCCGTTGGGCGCAAAGCGGTTCATACGTGCCGTTCGATTGGAACATCTGGTGCGTCAGCGCCGGTTCAATTCCGATGAGCCAGAGTACGCTCGGCTTCAAGAATGGTTAAGGCCGGGCGATATTGCGCTCGATATCGGCGCAAACTTTGGCTCTTACACACTGCGCATGTCTGAACTCGTAGGTTGCGCGGGTCGCGTGTTTTCGTTTGAGCCGGTGCCACAAACCTTTCATATGCTCGTCCGCGCGGTAGCAGCCGCCGGGTGCCGGAATGTTACGACGCTCAATGTCGCATGTTCAGATCGTGACGGCTTTGTCCGAATGGTAGTACCCGACGATGAACTTACGGGGGAGAATCTGTATGGTGCGTCCATTACGGATGACACCCAACACGGACTTGTAGTGTTTCGGGTATGTATCGACCAGTTGCCGTTACCCAGGTCCGGAATTCGGCTGGTCAAGGTCGACGCCGAGGGCCACGATCACTTGGTGATCTCAGGAATGTGGGAGCTGCTAAAGTCGTGTATGCCCGTGCTGATTGCTGAGCACCCCAGACCAGACATCGTTTCCCGACTCGAGAACCTCGGCTATTCGGTGACCCGATCCGAAAAGTCCCCCAATTCGGTCTTCCTGCCACCTGTGGTCGGCAGTTAGACCGCTGAGGGCGGAATACCACGTCTCCGCAGCTCCGTCGTGAATAATGCGGGCTAGGCTTACCAAATGTAGGCACCGAGGCGTAGGCTTACCGAGGGGACTGTCATGACCCAAGTTTTTCCGACTACTAGCGCCGATTTCGTATTAGTCCATGCTCCCGCGTTTTTCGATTTTCGGGATCGGGGCGATATCTATTTTCCTTATTTGAGCACTTCAGGAGATGTCCCGATTACTCCTCTGTATGAATATTTCCCAGTCGGGTTTAAGACGCTGCAGCGGTTTCTTACTGAACGCGGTTATGACGTCAAGATAATCAACCTCTCAACAGTCCTCTTGAGATTTCCGAATCTGGATATCAAGGCGCTAATCAGGGCAATCAGAGCTCCCCTATTCGGTATCGATCTGCACTGGATGGTGCATGTGCAGGGTAGCCTTAAGCTCGCTGAGCTGATCAAGAACATTCACCCAGAAGCACCGGTGATCTTTGGCGGCATCTCGTCGACATATTTTGCGGAGCAACTGATCCGTTTCCCGTTTGTCGATATGGTAATGCGTGGATATGACACTCTTGAGCCGATGGCCGGACTGCTGCGCGCCATGAAGGGAGATCACCGATTTCAAGATGTGCAGAACCTGATCTGGAAAGACGAAAGCGGCGAGATTGTTGACAACAGACATAGTTACTTGCCGGACACCTATTCTTGTGGAATAGACTGGTCAAGTATCCCTCATGAGAGCACGACTCTGGACTGGATGGGCAGGGAACTGGCAGCCGAGGACATTGAGGCGCTCTGGAATGGCGAACCGCGCCGGCTCAGCCCACTGGATGACAGGTCGGGGGCCCGCGCGACGCCAACCAGGCAGGCCAATCGCCGGACCTTTTGATCAGATCGCCACCGCCGTATGCGCCAGGTTCGGACTACCGGTTGCCACCCTCTACGGTGACTCGCGGCAGCACGAGGTCGTTACGGCCAGGGCGGCGGTCGCCGCGCACGCGGTGCGACTCAATATCTGTTCAATGTCGGACGCAGCGCGGCGCATGGGTCGAGCGCCGGGCACCGTATCGGCGGCCATCACTGCCCTCCGGCAGCGTGATCCGACGCTCCTGTCGGACTGCGGCATCTGAATCAAACGAACGTCCGGCACTTTCCAAACGAACGTCCGGCACCAGATCTGGCGTCCCCACGGGGATTCGAACCCCGGTTGCCGCCGTGAAAGGGCGGTGTCCTGGGCCTCTAGACGATGGGGACGGCGCCGGAAAATGGTGGAGCCAGACGGGATCGAACCGTCGACCTCTTGCATGCCATGCAAGCGCTCTCCCAGCTGAGCTATGGCCCCACGCAGAGGCGGCGCATTCTCGGCTAGCCACCCCGTAGTGTCAACGGCTTACAATCGGCGGGCCGCATCAGCAGACCAGCCACGGAGCGACAGTGAAGCACCCGACACGGCCCGACGCAAAGGACCCGACGCGACCGGTGCGACGGATCCCGGCCATCGCCGGTCTCGTCACGCTCGTCGTCGCGTGCAGCGGCGGGGCCGCGCCGCCGACGATGGACTTCGACACCGAACAGGCCCGGGTCCGTGTGGTAACCGTCGCCGGCGGTCTGGAACACCCGTGGGGACTCGCCTTCCTGCCCGACGGCCGCCTGCTGGTCACGGAACGGCCGGGCCGCCTGCGCACGATCGGGCCGGACGGCACCCTGTCGGCGCCGATTGCCGGCCTGCCCGAGGTCGCCGCCGAGGGCCAGGGCGGCCTGCTGGACGTCGCACTCGATCCGCAGTTCCCCGAGAACCACTGGATCTACCTGTCGTATTCCGAACCGCGCGGTGGCGCGACCAACGCCACCGCCGTCGCCCGCGCCCGCCTGGGCGCCGGCCGGCTCGAGGAACTCAGCGTGATCTTCCGCCAGCAGCCGGCGGCCGAAAGCAAGGCTCATTTCGGCTCACGGCTCGTGTTCGCGCCGGACGGGCGCCTGTTCGTGACGCTGGGCGAACGCAGCGCGCGGCACTTCATCGAGCGCGCCCAGCAGCTCGACAGCCACTTCGGCAAGGTCGTGCGCATCGAGCGGGATGGCACCGCCCCCGCCGACAACCCGTTCCACGGCACCGCCGGCGCGCTGCCCGAGATCTGGTCATACGGCCATCGCAATCCGCAGGGCGCCGCGCTGCATCCGGTCACCGGCGAACTGTGGATCACCGAGCACGGTCCGATGGGTGGCGACGAACTGAACGTCGTCCGCGCCGGCCGCAACTACGGCTGGCCGGTGATCACCTACGGCCGCGCTTACTCCGGTGCGACGATCGGCGAAGGCACCACCAAAGCGGGCATGGAACAACCGGTCCACTACTGGGTGCCGTCGATTGCGACCAGCGGCCTCGCGTTCTACACCGGCTCGCGCATCCCGGCCTGGCAGGGCAACGCCTTCGCCGGCGGCCTGCGCGGTCAGCACGTCGCCCGGCTCGAACTCGATGGCGAGCGCGTCACGCACACGGAGCGGCTGTTCGAAGGGCTGCGGGAGCGGATTCGCGATGTCCGCCAGGGACCGGACGGACTGCTGTACCTGCTCACGGATTCACCGGATGGACGGGTCCTGCGGGTTGAGCCGCGCTGATGGCGAGCGCGGCGGCCCTCGTCGGGCGAATCCCGCACGCCGTAGTCATCTGGCTGCTGGCGTCAGTACTGCAACAGGCGGTGGCCATGGACAAGACAATCGTGATCCTCGGTGCGTCGTACGCGCAGAGCTGGGGCAGTCCCGCCCTGCCCGGCTATGCCCGCGTCGTGAACCGCGGCGTCGGTGGCGACGAGACGGCCGGCATGCTCGCCCGCTTCCCGGCCGACGTCGTGGCCCTGCGACCGGCGGCCGTGCTGATCTGGGGGCATGTCAACAACATCACCCGCTCGCCGCCCGCGCGCCTTGCGGAGATCAAGGCCGCGACCCGCGGTCACTATGAGGAGATGCTGCGTCAGGCCCGTACCGCCGGCATCGAAGTGATCCTTGCGACCGAGATCCCGTGGACCGAGTCCGGCGACTTCCTCGACCGGCTGCGCGGTCTCATCGGCCGCCTGCGCGGCAAGGCAAGCTATGCGGTGCGCGTCAGCCGCGAGGTCCGCGAACTGAACGATTTCCTGCGCCAGCTCGCCGCGCGCGAACACCTGCGCCTGCTCGACTTCGAACGCGGTCTTGCCCGCGACGACGGCACCCGCCGCGCGGAGTACGCGGCTGCTGACGGCAGCCACATCAGCGCCGCGGGCTACCGGGCGCTCACCGATATCGCCACGCGCGAGCTCGCCCGCCGCCGCTGAGCGGCGGTGTCACGCCGGCCCGTCGAGAAACCGGCGCCCGAGCTCGTCCCGCAACCGCGCACGGTCGTACTTGCCGTTGGCGCTGCGCGGCAGCTCCTGCCGCCATTCGATCCACAACGGCAGCATGAAACGCGGCAGGCGGCGCCGCAGCGCGTCCAGCAACCGCTCGCTGTCCGCGGACTGCCCGGCGGCGGCGCTCGTCACCAGCACAATGCCCTGCCCGAGCCGTTCGTGCGGAACACCGAGAGCGACGGCGTCAGCGACGAGACCGGTCGCGTAGGCCTCCTCCTCCACTTCGGTCGGGCTGACCCGGTACCCCGAGGTCTTGATCATCTCGTCGCGCCGGCCGATGAAATACAGATACCCCTCCTCGTCCCGGCGCACCGTATCGCCCGACCAGACCTCGAGCTCCGGCGGCGCGTCGGTAATCCGCTGCCCCGGCACGATGCGGAAACGCTGCGCGGTGCGCTCAGCGTCGTTCCAGTAACCGAGCGCAACCAGCGGGCCACGGTGCACCAGTTCGCCCGGTTCGCCGGCCGCGCAGGGCGTGCCGTCGGGCCGCAGCACCAGCACCTCGACATTCGGGATCGCGCGGCCGATCGAGTCCGGCCGCCGATCCACTTCGGCCGGCGCCAGATAGGTCGAGCGGAAAGCCTCGGTCAGCCCGTACATCAGGTAGATCTTCGCCTCCGGCAGGATCGCGCGCAGGCGCGCGAGCGTGGCCCGCGGCATCGCGCCGCCGGAGTTGGTCAGATAGCGCAACCGGCGGGCGCCGGGCGGCCAGTCGAGCGCCGCAAGCTGAATCCACATCGGCGGCACACCGGCCAGTGCCGTGATCCGCTCGCGCTCGATCGTCCGCAGCACTTCCTGCGGCAACAGGTAGTCGAGCAGGACGATCGTCGCGCCGACCAGGAAGCTGGTCGCGAGCTGATTGAAACCATAGTCGAAGCTGAAGCTCAACGCGGCCAGCACGCGGTCCTCGCGGCAACACCCGAGATATTCGGCCACCGAGCGCGCCCCGACCGTGAGGTTGCGCTGCGAGACCATCACACCCTTCGGCTTGCCGGTGCTGCCCGAGGTGTAGAAGATCACCGCGAGTTCATGCTCGTCACCCTCAGCCGCCGGCGGCGTGGGCCCGCCTTCGAGCAGACGCGACCACGGCACGACACTGAGCCCGGCCGACGACTGCTGTCCGCCCTCGCCGCTGACGATGATCGCGCGCAGGCCGGCCAGCGTGCCGAGTTCGCCGAACAGGTCGGGCAGGCGCTGCCCGGTCGTCACCAGTGCGGCGGCCCCGCTGTCGCGCAGGATGTGTCCGACCTGCGGGCCCTTCAGCAGCGGATTGACCGGCACGGCCACGGCACCGGCCCGCAGCACCGCGAACAGCGCGACCACCTTCTCGACCCGCTTCGGCATCAGCACGGCAACCCGATCGCCGCGCTCGATGCCGAGCGCCGCAAGCCCGGCCGCCGCGGCATCCACCTGTGCATCCAGCTCGCCGTAGCTCACGGCGCTGCTGCGGTCGACGACCGCGGTCGCCGCCGGCGTTCCGGCCGCGGTCACCCGCAGGAACTCGTGCAGGCGGGCGCTCATGATCCGGCGGACTGCGCGGCCTGCGCCCCGATCCACGTGACCGCGCGCCCGATCCGCCCGAGTGTGCCGTCGCGACCGACAATCGCGAGTGTCTGGTCGATCGGTGGCGACACGCCGCCACCTGACACCGCGACCCTGAGCGGCTGGGCCACCTTGCCGAGGCCGACACCAGTGCTGGCAGCGAGCTGCTCGATCGCCGCATGGATCGCCGGCGCATTCCAGTCCGCCAGCGCCGCCAGCGCCGTGTGGATGCCGTTGAGCAGCGGCACTGCTTCCGCGGTCAGGTGCTTACGCGCCGCCTTCTCGTCGTAGGCTTCCGGCGCACGGAAGAAGTACCGGCTGTTCTCCGCCATCTCGCGCAGGGTCCTGGCCCGCTCGCGCTGCGCCAGCACGATCGGTTCGAGCGCCGGACCGGACGCGACGTCCATGCCCAGCCGCCCGAGCTGCCAGGCGAACTCGGCCGCGACCCGCGCCGGCGGCGCGTGCATCAGGTGCTGCTGACTGATCCAGGCGAGCTTGTCCGGGTTGATCGCGGAGGCCGCCTTGTTGACGTGGTCGAGGTCGAAGAGCTGGCACATTTCGGCCAGCGAGAAGATCTCCTGATCGCCGTGCGACCAGCCGAGGCGCGCCAGGTAGTTCAGCAGTGCCTCCGGCAGGTAGCCCTGCTCGCGGTAGTGCAGCACCGAGACCGCGCCGTGGCGCTTGGACAGCTTGGTGCCATCCGGACCGAGGATCATCGGCAGATGCGCGTACACCGGCGGCTCGACGCCGAGCGCGCGCAGCATGTTGATCTGCCGCGGCGTGTTGTTCAGGTGATCGTCGCCGCGGATCACGTGCGTGATGCGCAGGTCGAAGTCGTCGACGACCACGCAGAAATTGTAGGTCGGGTTGCCATCCGAGCGCTCGATGATCAGGTCATCGAGCTCGGCGTTGTCGAACACGACGTCGCCGTGCACGCGGTCCGCGACCACGACCTCGCCGTCCGCAGGATTGCGGAAGCGCACCACCGGGGTCACGCCGGGCCGCGGCTCGCGCCGCTCGCGGCAGCGCCCGTCGTAGCGCGGCTTGGCCTTCGCCGCGAGCTGCGCCGCGCGCATCGCCTCGAGCTCCTCCTTCGTGCAGTAGCAGTGGTAGGCCTTGCCCTCGTCGAGCCACTGGCGGATGACTTCACGGTAGCGCGGGTAGCGGGCGGTCTGGTAGTACGGACCCTCGTCGGGATGCAGGCCGAGCCAGTCCATGCCGTCGAGGATCACCTGCACGGCCGCAGGCGTCGAACGCTCGCGGTCGGTATCCTCGATGCGCAGGATGAAGGTGCCGTGGTGCCGGCGCGCGTACAGCCAGCAGAACAGCGCCGTGCGCACGCCGCCGATGTGCAGCATGCCGGTGGGACTCGGCGCAAAACGGGTACGAACGGTCATTGCGGCGCGGATTGTAGCGCGTTGACCCGCGTCGGCACGCACACGTAGAATCCCGGCCCCGGAACGGGCGGTTAGCTCAGCGGTAGAGCACTGCTTTCACACGGCAGGGGTCACTGGTTCAAGCCCAGTACCGCCCACCATTCCCTGCGTCGCTGCTGGCCGCAGCAAGGTCTGCCGGCTGCGCGTACCCGGACTGCGTGGCCCCAGCGACATGACCACCGACCAGCTCCTGATCCTGCTGCCGCTCTTCTTCCTGCTCGCCGGCCTGTACACCAGCGTCGGTCACGCCGGCGCCTCCGGCTATCTGGCGGCCATGGCACTGGTCGCGGTCGCGCCGGAGGCCATGCGCCCGACGGCGCTGGCGCTCAACATTCTGGTTGCGACCTTCACCACCTGGCGCTTCCACCAGGCCGGTTACACGTCCTGGCGCGCGCTGTGGCCGTTCCTCGCGGGCTCAGTGCCGCTCGCGGCCCTGGGCGGCTCCCTGCGCCTCGGCACGAGCCTCTACTACGTGCTGATCGGCCTGGTGCTGCTGCTCTCGGCCATCGTGCTCGGCTGGCGGGCCGTGTCGCGACCGCCGCAGGAGACGCTGACCGACCGCGTGCAGATACCGCTCGCGCCTGCCGTTGCCATTGGTGCGGTCATCGGCCTGCTCTCGGGATTGACCGGGACCGGCGGCGGCATCTTCCTGTCCCCAATCGTGCTGCTCGCGGGCTGGGTCGGGCCGCGGCATTCCGGCGGCATCTCGGCGCCGTTCATCCTCGTCAACTCGGCAACCGCACTCCTCGCCGGTACCGCCACCTGGGCCGCACTGCCGGCCGAACTGCCGTGGCTCGCCGGGGCCGTACTGGTCGGCGCCGCCGCTGGCACCTGGCTCGGCCTGCGCCGGCTGTCCACGCGCGGGCTGCTGCTGCTACTCGCCGTCGTGCTGACGATCGCGGCGGCGAAACTCTTCCTGTCGGCTGGCTAGCGCGGCCGGACGACCCCCGGCAGACGGTTCAGCTCGCGATCGAATGACCCCACCGGCGCATGGCCGGCCTTGCGGGCTATCTCGAGGATCAGGCAGTCCGAGAAGTCGGCGCTCTGCTGCCGGCGAAAATGTCCCAGGGCCGCCGACACCACGTCCGCGTCCTGCACGGTCAGATGCTGGTGGTCCAGCAACAGACCGACCGCAGTCGCCAGTTGCGCCCGAGTCCGTCGATACACGGCCTGCAGAACCCACACCGTCTCCGCCAGGACCAGATGCGAGATCCAGGCGCCCGGCTCGATGAACCGCACTGCCGCCGCCATCTGCGCCGGGTCGTCCTGCACCAGCAGACGGACCAGGAGATTGGTGTCAACTGCGCGCATGCCGCCGTCTTACGTAGGCACGTATGCCGGCCTTGATATCCGGCAGCTTACCCCGCGGCGGTGGCCCGGTTCCGAACAGGGCAGCATGAATCTCCGCGGTCGAACTGCGGCCGGCCCGCCGGACGACAAAGCCGTCGCCGTGCTCCTCCCACTCGAGCACCGCACCCGGGCCCACGCCCAGCCGCTGCCTGACGGCCGCCGGCACCGAAACCTGGCCCTGCGAAGTGATGCGCGAGTGGCGTACCGGCATGGCCTCACATTACCAAGGTAATGCATCTGCCGTCAACCGCGCCGGAGGCCGACCAGCACCGGTTGGCGGGCCCCGCCGCTCTCAACGGAACTGATCCAGCAGCGCCAGGATCTCCAGCGTGCGCGCCTGCATCAGCGCGGCATCGCCGCGTGACTCGACGTTGAGCCGCACCAGCGGCTCGGTGTTGGACGAGCGCAAGTTGAAGCGCCAGCGCTCGAACTCGACCGACAGCCCGTCGGTCTCGTCCACCGCGACCGCGCCGGGCACGTAGCGCGCGCGCACGGCAGCGATGGCCGCGGCGGCGTCGCCAAGCCGGCGGTTGATTTCGCCGCTCGCCGGGAACCGCTTCATGCGCTCGTCGACCAGCGCCGACAACGGCCGGCCGGCCTCGGACAGCAACTGCGCCATGACCAGCCAGGTGATCATGCCGCTGTCGCAGTAGGCGAAGCCGCGGAAATAGTGGTGCGCGCTCATCTCGCCGCCATACACGGCGTCCGCTTTGCGCATGCAGTCCTTGATGAAGGCATGCCCCGAACGGCACTGCACCGCCGCACCGCCCAGCGTGCGGACGATATCCAGCGTATTCCACACCAGCCGCGGGTCGTGAACGATGCGGGCGCCACGTTCCTGCAGCAGAAAGCGCGAGGCCAGCAGTCCGACGATGTAGTAGCCCTCGATGAAACGCCCCTGCTCGTCGAAGAAGAAGCAGCGGTCGTAGTCACCGTCGAAGGCGATGCCGCAGTCCGCCCCGGCTCGCCGCACCGCCTCGGCCGTGACCGCGCGGTTCTCCTCCAGCATCGGATTCGGCACACCATGCGGGAAACTGCCATCCGGCTCGTGGTGAACTTTGACCAACCGGAACGGCAACGCCGGCTCGACCAGGTCGAGCGCCAGTCCGGCGCCGCCGTTGCCGGCATTGGTCACGATCGTCAGCGGCCGCAGCCGGGCAGCCTCGACGTAGCCAAGCAGATGCTGGCGGTACTCGGAGGCCAGATCGTGCGCAGTGACGCTGCCGCGGCCCGCTGGCGTGGTGAAATGGCCCGCCTCCGCCAGCCGGCGGATCTCCTGCAGGCCGGTATCGCCGCTGACCGGCCGGGACTGCTCGCGTACGAACTTGAGGCCGTTATAGTCGGGCGGATTGTGGCTGGCCGTGACCATGACGCCGCCGTCGAGGCCCAGTGAGAAGGTCGCGAAGTACACGCCCTCGGTTCCGCACAGGCCGATGTCGACGACGTCTACACCAGCGTCAGTCAGGCCGCGGGTCAGTGCCGCCGCGAACTCGGCGCTCGACTGGCGGATGTCGCGGCCGACGGCGATCCGCCGCGGCCGCAGCCACTCCGCGTATGCCCGGCCGATGCGATACACCGACTCGACGTTCAGCTCGTCCGGGATGCGGCCGCGGACGTCGTAGGCCTTGAAGCAGCCGGAAAGGTCCACGACGGCGTCAGCCTCGCGCAAGAAAATCGCTGATGGACGTCACCACATGCCTTAACTGCGCCTCGCTCAGCTCCGGCCAGATCGGCAGCGCCAGCGTCTCGCGCGCGGCGCGCTCGGCTTCCGGGCAGTCGCCGGGCCGGCCGCCGAGGTCGGCGAAGCACTGCTGCAGGTGCAGCGGCAGCGGGTAATACACCTCGGTGCCGACGCCGCGCCCGGCCAGGTACTGGCGCAGCTCGTCGCGCCGCGGAACCCGGATCACGTACTGGTTGTAGACGTGCCGCCGCCCCGGCCGCGCGACTGGCGTCCGCACGCACCCGCTGAGCCCGGCGGCCGCCAACGCACGGTCGTAGAACACAGCGTTGCGCTGCCGCGCGGCGTGCCAGTTCTCGAGGTGCCGCAGCTTGACCAGCAGCACGGCCGCCTGGATTTCATCGAGACGGAAATTGCCGCCGATGAAGGCGTGGTAGTAACGCGGCTCCATGCCGTGCACGCGCGTCTGCCGCAGGCGCCCGGCCAGCGCCTCGTCATTGGTCACGCACAGGCCGGCGTCGCCGAACGCGCCGAGATTCTTGGTCGGAAAGAATGATAGGCAGCCGATGTCGCCGAGCGCGCCGACGCGACGGGCCGGCGCGTACTCGGCGCCGATCGCCTGCGCAGCGTCTTCGATCACGGCCAAACCGTGCGCGCGGGCCAGCGCCAGCAGCGGCTCGAGGTCGGCCGACTGGCCGTACAGGTGCACCGGCATCAGCGCCCGTACGCGCCCGCCGGTGGCCGGATTGCGCAGCGCGTCACCGTCCCAGACGCAACGGTCGAGGAATTCCTCCACCCGCTCGACGCTCAGGTTGAAGGTGTCCGGCTCAATGTCGAGGAACACCGGCCGCGCGCCCAGCCGGGCGATCGTGCCGCCGGTCGCGAAGAACGTGTAGGTCGTGGTGATGACCTCGTCACCGCGGCCAATGTCAAGGGCCATCAGCGCCGCAAGCAACGCGTCGGTACCGGAGGACATGCCGATGCCGTAGCGCGCGCCGCAGTAGGCGGCTACCTGCTCTTCGAGCTCGCGCACCGCCGGCCCGAGAATGAACATCTGCGCGGCCGCAACCTTGAGCAGCGCCTCGTCCAGCTCGGCCCGCAGCGCCTGATACTGCGGCTTCAGGTCGAGCAGCGGGACCGTCATCTCTGCCATCAGTCCGTCCGCCCCTGCCGCCCGTAGCGGTCCTCGATGCGTACGATGTCGTCCTCGCCGAAGTAGCTGCCGGTCTGGACCTCGATGATCTCGAGCAGCGTGGTGCCCGGATTCTCGACGCGGTGCGCCGTGCCGACCGGAATGTCGGTGGTCTCGTTCGCGCCGAGCAGGAACACCTCCGTGCCGCGCGTGACGCGCGCGGTGCCGCTGACTACGATCCAGTGTTCCGAGCGCCGGTGGTGCAACTGCAGCGACAGCACCGCGCCGGGAAGGATCGAGAGTCGCTTGACCTGGTAGCCGGGACCGCTGTCGAGGCTGGTGAAGCTGCCCCACGGTTGCCGCACTTGCCGGTGCGTCTCTGCTTCCGGCCGCTGCCCGGCCTGCAGCCGCGCGACCAGCCGCTTCACGTCCTGCGCGCGCCCGCGGGGCGCCACCAGCACGGCGTCGCGGGTCTCGACGACGATGTGGTCGGTGAGACCGACCGTGGCGACCAGCCGGTCGGTCGCATACAGCAGTGACCCGCTGGTATCCTCGGCCAGCACGTCGCCACGCGTGACGTTGCCGGTGGCGTCACCGGGCAGCGACTCGTGCAGCGCGGTCCACGAACCGATGTCACTCCAGCCGGCCGCGAGCGCGATGACGACTGCGGCCGAGGTCTTCTCCATCACTGCGTAATCGATCGAGTCCGCCGGGCAGGCGCCGAATTCGGTGGCCGCGAGACGGATGAAGTCAAGGTCGCGGGTCGCCGCGCCGAACGCCGCCGCGCAGGCGGCGTGCATCGCCGGCGCCAGCCGCGCCAGCTCGTCGAGGTAGCGCCGTGCCCCGAACAGGAACATGCCGCTGTTCCACAGGTACTCGCCGCTGGCCACGAACTGCGCGGCTGTGGCCGCGTCGGGCTTCTCGACGAAGGCGGCGACCGGCGCCGCCACGCCCGCCCCCATGGCGCGCCGGATATAGCCGTAGCCGGTTGCCGGCGCCGTCGGCACGATGCCGAAGGTCACCAGCGCTCCGGACCGCGCCGCCGGCAGGCCCGCAGCGACTGCTGCCGCGAAAGCCGCAACATCGGCCAGCAGGTGATCGGCCGGCAGTACCAGCAACAGCGGGTCCGCGCCGGCCGCCGGGTCCGCCAGCGCCGCCAGCGCCGCCACTGCCACCGCCGGCGCGGTATTGCGGCCCACCGGCTCGAGCAGCGTCGCCCGCGGCGTCACGCCGACACCCTGCAACTGGCCGGCGACGAGGAAGCGGTGCGCCTCATTGCAGACGACGATCGGTGCCGCAGCTCCGGGCACCCGCGCCGCCCGCAGCGCCGTGTCCTGAATCAGCGTGCGCTCGCCCAGCAGCGCCAGACACTGCTTCGGGTACAGCTCGCGCGACAGCGGCCACAGCCTTGTCCCGGCCCCACCCGACAGAATGACCGGAATCAGCATCGCTGGCCTAGTTGCGCAGGCGGCCGTTGGCTTCGAGGTACCGGATCACCCGATCGACGCATTCCGCGACCGACAGCTTCGAGCTGTCAATCTCGATCTCCGGCGCCTCCGGAGCCTCGTACGGCGAACTGATGCCGGTGAAGTTGCGGATCGTGCCTTCACGGGCCTTCACGTACAGGCCCTTCGGGTCGCGCCGCTCGCATTCGTCGAGCGGCGTGCTGACGAAGACCTCGACGAACTCGCCACTGCCGACCAGATCGCGCACCAGCCGCCGGTCGCTGCGGAACGGCGAGATAAACGCCGTCAGCACGATCAGGCCGGCGTCGAGGAACAGCTTGGCCACCTCGCCGATGCGGCGAATGTTCTCCACGCGCCCGGCGTCGCTGAAGTCAAGGTCGCGGTTCAGCCCGTGCCGGATGTTGTCGCCATCCAGCAGATAGCTGTGGTGGCCGCGCAGGTACAGGGCCTGCTCGACCGCGTTGGCGATCGTCGACTTCCCGGCGCCGGACAGGCCCGTGAACCACAGGATGCAGGGATGCTGCGCCTTCTGGTTGATACGCTGCTCGTGCGAGACCCGGGTCGGCTGCCAGAACACCGAGACGTCGTGGTGCGCGCCGTGCGGCGCCGCATTGCGCAGGATCATGCCGGCCCCGGCGGTCGCGTGACTCAGGCGGTCGACGACGATGAAGGCGCCGGTGGCGCGGCAGCTCGCGTAGGTGTCGAACGCCGTCTGCTCGGTCAGCACGATGCGGCACAGGCCGACCTCATTGAGGCGCAACTCGCTGGCCAGGTGCTCGGACTGATCGTTGACGTCGATGCGATGGTGAATGCTCTCCACCGTGCCGCGCAGGTAGCGGTGCGACAGCTTGAACTCGTACTGCTTGCCCGGCAGCAACGGTGCGTCGCTCATCCAGATCAGGTGGGCGTCGAACACCCGGCCCACGCTCGGCGCCCGATCCGGGTGCGCCAGCAGGTCGCCGCGGCTGATGTCGATCTCGTCCTCGAGCGTGACGGTGATGGCCATGCCGGGCGCGGCGCGCGGCAGGTTACCGTCGAAAGTGAGGATCTCGCGCACGCGGCTCAGCCGCCGCGACGGCACCGCCAGGATCGGGTCGCCGACCGCGATCTCACCGGCGGCCAGCGTGCCGGCGAAGCCGCGGAAGGAGGCGTCCGGCCGGTTCACGTACTGCACCGGCAGGCGCAGGTCGGCAAGCTGCTGGTCGTGACTGACATCCACGCTGTCGAGCAACTCGATGATCGTCGGGCCGCGGTACCAGGGCATGCCGTCACCGCCCGTGACCACGTTGTCGCCGCGCAGCGCCGAGACCGGCACGACCCGCGCGTCCGCGTCGCCGATGCCGCGGATCCCGAGGCACTCACTGCGAATGCGTTCGAACACTGCCTCGTCGTAGCCGACGAGGTCCATCTTGTTGACCGCCACGATGACGTGGCGGATGCCGAGCAGCGCGACGATACAGGCGTGCCGCCGGGTCTGCACCTGCACGCCGCGCGCGGCATCGACGAGAATCACGGCCAGGTCGGCGGTCGAGGCGCCGGTCGCCATGTTGCGCGTGTACTGCTCGTGGCCGGGGCAGTCGGCGATGATGAACTTGCGCCGGGCAGTGTCGAAGTAGCGGTAGGCGACGTCGATCGTGATGCCCTGCTCGCGCTCGGCCTGCAAGCCGTCCACCAGCAGCGCCAGGTCCACCGCCTCGCCGGTCGTACCCCACTTGCGGCTGTCCGAAGTCACGGCCGCAAGCTGGTCCTCGAGAATCTGCTGCGTGTCATGCAGCAGGCGGCCGATCAGCGTGCTCTTGCCGTCGTCGACGCTGCCGCAGGTGATGAAGCGCAGCAGCTCCTTGGCTTCGTGGCGGCGCAGGAAGTCCGCAAGATCTTCCGCCGCCATCAGAAATACCCCTCGCGCTTGCGCTTCTCCATGGCCGCGGCCTGATCGAAATCGATCGCCCGGCTCTGCCGCTCCGAGGTCCGCGTGACCAGCATTTCCTCGATCACCTCGGTCAGCGTCGCCGCCCGCGAGCGCACCGCGCCGGACAGCGGATAGCAGCCGAGACTGCGGAAGCGGACCCACTCCTCGCGCACCTGTTCACCCGGCCGCAGTTTCAGGCGATCGTCGTCGCACATGATCAGCATGCCGTCCCGCTCGATGACCGGTCGCGGCCGCGCGAAGTACAACGGCACCACCGGGATATTCTCGACGTGGATGTACAACCAGACATCGAGTTCGGTCCAGTTCGACAGCGGGAACACGCGGATGCTCTCGCCCTGGTGGATGCGGCCGTTGTACAGGCTCCACAGCTCCGGCCGCTGGTTCTTCGGATCCCAGCGGTGCTGCGCGTCGCGGAACGAGAACACCCGCTCCTTGGCCCGCGACTTCTCCTCGTCGCGGCGCGCGCCGCCGAACGCCGCGTCGAAGTGGTGCGCGGACAGCGCCGCCTTCAGCGCCTCGGTCTTCATCACGTCCGTGTACTTCGCGCCGTGAGTCAGCGGGCTGATGCCGGCAGCGAGGCCCTCCGCGTTGGTATGCACGATCAGCTCGAAACCCAGTTCGCGCGCCATGCGGTCGCGGAACTCGATCATCTCGCGGAACTTCCACGTCGTATCGATGTGCATCAGCGGGAACGGCAGGCGGCCGGGGTGGAAGGCCTTGCGCGCGAGGTGCAGCAGCACCGAGCTGTCCTTGCCGATCGAGTACAGCATCACCGGGTTGTCGAACTCGGCCGCCACCTCGCGGATGATGTAGATCGCCTCCGCCTCGAGGCGGCGGAGCTGGGTCATGCGAACCGGTAACTGGGTCAAAATGGCCATACCTTCGGGACGACGAACAGAGTGATGACGCCGCAGATGATGTTCAGCGGCAGTCCGAAGCGCACATAGTCCATGAACCGGTAGCCGCCCGGCCCATACACCATCAGGTTGGTCTGATAGCCGATCGGCGTGATGAAGCCAGCCGAGGCTGCCACCATCACCGCAATCACGTACGGCATGTAGCTGACCCCGGCGGACTCGGCCAGCGAGATCGCGATCGGCAGCATCAGCACGCCGGCCGCGTTGTTGGTGATCAGCTCGGTGACGATGACCGTACCGACGTACAGCGCCAGCAGCGCCAGCATCGGGTTGCCGGCCACGAACTGCACCAGCGCCGTACCGGCCAGCGCGGCGGCGCCGGATTCGGTCAGGGCGACACCGAGCGCGAACGACGCGGCGATACCGGCGACGATGTGATACTCGATGCTGCGGGTCGCGGTCTGCATGGTCAGGCAGCCGGTCGCGACCATCAGTCCGGCGGCGATGAACGAGGCTTCGAACAGCGGCACCCATTCCAGGGTCGCAAACACGATCATCAGCAGCAGGATTCCGAGCGCCACCGGGGCGCGGCGGAAGTCCGACGGCGCCGAGTCCTGCAGCGGGCTGACCAGCAGGAAATCGCGACTGTACTTGTGCTTCTCGATGAAGCTCGGCCCGGCCTCGACCAGCAGGGTGTCGCCGGGCCGAAACACGATGTCACCGACCTTCCCGGCGATGCGCCCGCCATCCCGTGACACCGAGATGATCGCGGCGCCGTACAGGTCGCGAAAACTGGATTCGCGCGCCGTGTGATTGATCAGTGGCGAGGTAGAGGACAGCACCAGCTCGATCAACTGGCGCTGCGTGTGCTTGAGGTTCAGCGTATAGCCCTGCTCCTCGGCGATCGCCAGACCGGGCATGCGCCGCAGATCCTTGATCGCGTCCACGACGCCGACGCAGGTCAGCTTGTCATCACCGCGCAGCACCTCATCCGGACCGACCGAGGTCAGCAGCCGGGTCTCGCGCTCGATCTCGAGCACGTAGGCGCTCTTCAGGTTGCGCAGCCCGACCTCGGCGATCGACTTGCCGACCAGCGGCCCGCCGTTGCGCACCCGGACCTCGAAGGCGTATTCGCGCGCATTCTCGAGCTGTTCCATCGGCCCGGCGCGGTCCGGCAGCAAGCGGCGCGAGAACGCCAGCGCATACACGAACCCCACCAGCGTCAGCGGCAGACCGACCCAGATGAGATCGAACAGGCCGAGGTCGGCGTCCGGGCGCATCTGCTGCAACAGACCGTACACGGCGAGGTTGGTGCTGGTGCCGATCAGCGTGCACAGACCCGCCAGGATCACGATGTTGTTCAGCGGCAGCAGCAGCCGCGAGATCGGCAGTCCGTAGCGCGCCGCCCAGTCCTGGGCGATCGGGATGAACATCGCGACCACGGGTGTGTTGTTGATGACGGTCGACAGCAGGCCGCCGGCCCCCATCAGCTTGGCCTGCGCCGACAGCAGGTTCCTGGGCCGCCCGAACACGAGCTGCGAAAACCACGCGATCGTGCCGGTTTCACGCAGCCCGGCGATCACCACATAGAGCGCGGCGATGGTCATGACGCCCGGGCTGGAGAAGCCGGACAGCGCCTGGGTCGGCGAAATTACGCCGACGATCGACAGCACGACCATGGCGCCCAGCAGCACGACCTCGGTCGGCGCCGGCGTCGTCGCGAGCATGACGAGCACCGTCGCGACGACCGCCAGTGTGAACCAGATCTCCCAGGTCATGCGGGGCGGGATCCCTCACCCGCAGACCGCGGGCGCGACCTATTGTGCCGGATCATCTCCCGGCAAAACAACCACTTGGAACACATATTGTTATGCCCGGCGGCGATCCCAGTCCCGCGTTACCCGGCGGTTCGTCTCCTCGGCTCGTGCAAGCCGCCGGAAACGCCCGACCATGCTGGCAAGATCGAAGTGCCGGTCAGGCAAAACCAAGGAATACCGCGAGAGCACGGTTAACCGCGACCATGATCTCCTCCTCGAGCGTTCCGATCTGGCGGCCAATTTTCGTTCGAGCCACGGTGTAGGCCTTGTCGATCATGATTTCGGAAATATGGAGAAGGCCATGCCCCGCATTCGCCGCAACGCGAACGCGGAACAAAGGCGCATCGCGCAATTCGGTGGTGATCGGCAAGACGGTAACCGACGGATGTGCCTCGAACAGATTCGACTGGATCACCAGTGCCGGGCGCGCCTTCCCCAGACTCCCTGGTAGCGCCACGGTGACAAGGTCACCTCGCCTCACCGCCAGCCGCTCAAATCCGCAGTTGCCTCAATTTGCGCCAGCGTAGCCGTTTCCAGGACGTCGTCTTGCAGTGACCGGGACTGCTTGCGACACTCGGCTGCGAACCCGCGCCGCCGCGTATCCGGCACCCAAATCTGGATGGGTCGCAGACCCGCAGCACGCAAGGCTCGTCGATGACGAGCAATTTGTATCCAGCCCCAGACCGATCAGGACACTAGCACCCCGCGCCCGATCGCAAAGTAGCGGATGCCCTGCGCGGCCAGCAGCGCGGGCTCGTACAGGTTGCGACCGTCGAATACGACTGGCTCGCGCAGCACGGTCCGCAGGCGCTCGAAGTCCGGGCTGCGGAACTCCTGCCACTCGGTGCAGATGGCGAGCGCGTCCGCACCTTCCAGCGCTGCTGTGGCGCGCTCGCAGAGGACCAGATCCGGCCGCTGACCATAGATGCGCCGCGCCTCGTCCATCGCCACCGGATCGTAGGCGCGCACCGAGGCGCCGGCCTGCCACAGCGCTTCCATCAGCACGCGGCTCGGGGCCTCGCGCATGTCGTCGGTGTTCGGCTTGAACGCGAGGCCCCACAGCGCGATGGTGCGGCCGGCCAGCCGCGTGCCGAAGTAGCGGCGGATCTTGTCGAACAGCACGCCCTTCTGCCGCTCGTTGACGGCCTCGACGGCGCCCAGGATCCGGGCCTCCATGCCCGCTTCACGCGCTGAGCGTTCGAGCGCCTTGACGTCCTTCGGAAAGCACGAGCCGCCGTAGCCGATGCCCGGATAGATGAAGGCATAGCCGATGCGCGGATCGGAGCCGATGCCGGCGCGGACCTTCTCGATGTCCGCGCCGAGCCGTTCGGCCAGGTTGGCCAGCTCGTTCATGAAGCTGATCCGGGTCGCCAGCATGGCGTTGGCCGCGTACTTGGTCAGCTCCGCCGAGCGCAGGTCCATCACCAGCATGCGCTCGTGACTGCGCGTGAACGGCTGGTACAGCGCCTTCAGCAGCTCGGCCGTGCGCGGATTGTCGGTACCGACGATCACCCGGTCCGGCTTCATGAAATCGGCGACCGCGGCGCCTTCCTTGAGGAATTCCGGGTTCGAGACCACGTCGAACTCGACCTGCACCCCGCGCCCGGCGAGCGCCGCCGCGACGGTCTCGCGCACACGGTCCGAGGTCCCGACCGGCACGGTCGACTTGGTCATCACGATCCGGTACTCGCCGAGGTGTTCGCCGATCGTGCGCGCGACCGCCAGCACGTGGCGCAGGTCGGCCGAACCGTCCTCGTCCGGCGGCGTGCCGACCGCGATCATCAGGAACAGCCCGTGCGCGACGCCGGCGGCGCCATCGGTCGTGAAACTCAGCCGGCCCTTGTCACGATTGCGCGCAATCAGCTCATCGAGCCCGGGCTCGTGGATCGGCACCTCGCCGGCGTTCAACCGCGCAATGCGCGCTGCGTCGATATCCACGCAGAGCACCTCATTGCCGGCGTCCGCGAGGCAGGCACCGGTGACGAGACCCACGTATCCCGAACCGAAAATCGTGACGCGCAAGGAGCTACCCTGGATCTGTCCGGAAAGGCAGCCGCGAGACTACCCGACGGCGCGCGGCAGGTAAACGCGGGCGCGCTCACAGGCCCATTATCGCCCGAAGACTCCGCTCGACAGCCGTCATTTCAGTCACGCTGAGTCGCGTCAGCGGGCCTTCCACGAGGCGGCGGCGGTCCAGCGTCCGCGGCTGCTCGGGCATGACCTGGCAGGTCGAGCGCAGCCGGTCGCGCGGCTCGATGGTCACGTGCAGGGGCTCCGTGGTTGCCCGCACCTGGGTCGTCAGCGGCAGCACAACGACGGTCGCCTGCTCCTCGCCCAGAAGAAAGTCCGCCTGCACGACCAGTACCGGGCGGATCTTCCCGACCTCGGCACCACGATTCGGATTCAGATTACCTACCCAGATCTCGCCGCGCCGCATCAGCGCTTCTTCCTTGCTCGTGTGCTCCCACGCCGGGAGGCGTCGTAGTGCCGTCGTGGCTCCGCAACTGCCAGACCGTCGGCAAGGTCCAACGATTCATTATCGAGCGGCAGCGCCTCTGCGGCGACTGCGAGCGCCTCTGTGTTACTGCGGGCACGCGCAGCCCTCGCCAGATCGGCCTCGAACCGCTGGCGTTCCCGCCGCTCGAGGTATTCGGCGATTGCGTCCCTGGCAAGTTCCGACTTCGGACGCTGAACACGCGCCGATTCCCTCTCAAGGGAGCTCTGAATTTCGTCCGGCAGTCGGAGGCTGATCAGGCGCATTACAGTTCCTGATACAACTCGTAATACGAATCAGGTTACATCGGGACAAACAGAGATTCAAGTCGTGATCCGGACGATCACAGAGTCCGCCGGCGGCTGGCGATCATCCAGTCAACTCGATGGCTCGCTGACCTTGCCGTGACAACACGGCGACCGCATTTCGGTCAAAGGAGACCAAACACTCGCCGCCCAGCCAACTGCCCTCGTAGGCAATCGCACCATCCGCAAAGTCGCCACCGGCTTCCAGCACCGTCAGTCCGGCCTCGGCGGCCGGCCGATTGACTACCAGCTTGCTGGTATCGAGCAGGGTCCGCACCGAGGCCGCGATCTGCGCCGCCGTCATGCCGTAGACCCGGCGCAGGACCCACACGTACTCACATAACACCGGGATGGCCACCGCGATGAGCGTGGCCTTCCGGAGCGCGCGCGCGGCGGCAGCCGCCTGGCGCGCATCGTCCTGCACGACGCCCCTGATGAGCACGTTGGTGTCGGCGATGATCTTCATTTCCGGTCAGCCCAGCCGGCCCCCGCAGCTTCCTGAATCTCCCTGATGGTTGCCACCTTCTTCGTCCTGCCAGCCAGCATCCCGATAAAGCCGTCGATGCTGCCGGCCGGCCTCGCGGCCCGCACCTCGATCCGGCCATCCGGCAATGCGGTGACTTCGATCTTCTGCCCCGGAGCGATCCCGAGATGTGCCAGCAGCTCCCGCCTCAGGGTGACCTGCCCCTTCGCAGTAACAGTCAGATGAGCCATGCAGGAGTACCTCCGACGACGACGCACACGCAATGTAAGGCAGTTCTGCCTTACTGGCAATGGGGAAAGGCTGATCCGGCGCAGGACAGTCCGATCGCGGACGATACCGATCTCAATGCACGCCAGGCGTCGGCGTCCTTGGGGCGCGGTGCTCGGCCAGTACGGAGACCTTGCCGCGGGCCTGGGTGGCGGCTGCTTCAGCGGGGCTCCCTGCCTGTGACCAGACCAGATCGTGGATCAGCGCCGCGGGCTGATACTCGGGCACGCCGCGCTCCAGCAGCGCGAGCACCCGCCGGCAGTCAAAGCGATTGACGGCGGTGACCAACTGGTTGAGCAATTCGCAGGCCTCCGCCCAGGTCAGAGCCGGCTCGATCGCCCGCATGATCATCGGATGATCGGTGCCAGTGACATTCGAACCGATCAGCAGCTCCTCGTAGAGCTTTTCGCCCGGCCGCAATCCGGTGTAGCGGATCTCGATATCGCCGTCCGGTTGCCGCGCGTCGCGCACCGTCAGACCCGACAGCCGGATCATCCGCCGGGCCAGTTCATCGATCTGCACCGGCGAGCCCATGTCGAGAACGAACACATCGCCGCCAACGCCCATCGAGCCGGCCTGCAGCACCAGTTGCGCGGCCTCGGGAATCGTCATGAAGTAGCGGCGCACGTCCCGATGGGTGACGGTGACCGGCCCGCCGCGGGCAATCTGTTCCTGGAACAGCGGCACGACCGAACCGGATGAACCCAGCACGTTGCCGAACCGCACCATGCAGAAGCGCGTGTGGGTGGTCTGGGTCTGCAGCGCCTGCAGCACGATCTCGGCCATGCGCTTGGTCGCGCCCATCACGTTGGTCGGGTTGACGGCCTTGTCGGTGGAAATCAGCACGAAGGTCTCGACGCCGGTCTCGAGGGCCGACTCGGCCGCGTACCAGGTACTGAACACGTCGTTAGAGGTGGCGCCGCTACCTCAAGGTCACCCGTACCCACCGGGCCGAGCACGCCTTCAAGCAGACCCGCCGCGGCCGCCCCGGGCCCGATACCGCCTACCGGCGCATCACCCATCGCCGCTACGACCTCGAGTGGACCCTCGATGCCGCCGCCGTCGCCTGGGACGAGCGCTCCGACGGCATGTACCCGCTGCTGACCAACGACCGGACGCTGACCCCGGCGCAGGTGCTCGCAGCCCACAAGCGCCAGCCGACCATCGAGAGGCGCTTCGAGCATCTCAAGACCGTGCACGAGATCGCCCCGGTGTTCCTCAAGAACCCGGCCCGGATCGAGGCGTTCTTCACCGTCTACTTCCTCGCCCTCATGATCCAGGCCCTCATTGAGCGCGAGCTGGGCGCTGCCATGCAGCGCGAACGGCTGACCTCACTGCCGCTCTATCCCGAAGAGCGCCAGTGCGCCCGACCCACTACCGAGCAGGTGCTGCGGCTGTTCAGCCACGCCGAGCGCTACGTCCTCACCCGCGCCGGCCGCACCGTGCAGCGTTTCGAAGCCACGTTCACGCCCCGGCAATGTCGGGTGCTGGAACTGCTCGGCGTCCCGGTCGACTCGTTCCGCGCCTGAGCGGCGCCGGGAAATTCGCCGAAATCACCCCCGCGATGTGCGGAAAGTAAGCCACGGTCCGGCCACGGAAGGAGCAAGCAAAGGGCACCCTGACAATGTCGCGATTTGGTAAGGCAGTAATGCCTTACTCGCACTGGAGCCGACCGCAGTCAGTGCTGGAGATTCTCCAGGTCCCGCCGCAGATATCGCGGCAGCAGCGCGCCGATCGCAGGCGCCATCCGGTTCATCAGAGTCCACGCGCCGAAAAATACGACGAACAGCCAGAACATCGCCGGCTCAGCGACCTCAGCTTCCAGCGCCGCAATGCCGAACCCGGCCGAGGTCGCCGAAACCAGCAGGTAGATCGCAAACACCAACCGTACCGAGAATCCACTCTGCACCAGCAGATAATGGAAATGCCCGTTATCAGCCTGCAGCGGCGACATTCCTTTGAACACCCTCCGCAGCGTCGAGCTGAACAGCTCGAAAATCGGGATCGGCATCATCCAGAGGATGAAGACCGGAGGAATGTCGGAGCGATCCGGCTGAATCAGGAAGAGACCCACGCTTGCCAGCACGAAGCCAAGTAACGTGCTGCCGGCGTCGCCCATGAAAGTCCGCACTCCACGATTGAAGCGCGCCGGAACGTTGAACATCAGGAAGCCGAGGCACGCACCCATCAGTCCCAGCGACATGATGGCCGACGTCGGCGCGTCGTGCCCGGTAGCGACGATCGCCAGACCGGAGAACGCAATCATCGCGCAGCCGCCGGCCAGCCCGTCCAAACCGTCGAGCATGTTCAGAGCCGTGATCAGGGCCATGCACGCAATGACCGTGAACGGTACGGCCAGCCAGCCAAGCCGGATCGTGCCGGTGCCGAACAGGTCGCCAAGATCGGCGACGACGAAATCCGTTCCATAGGTCAGGGCGATCGCTGCCGCAGCGTGGGCAAACAGCCGGAACTGCGGATCGAGGTCGAAGCGGTCATCCAGCGCGCCGATAACCACCATAAAGGCGCTGGCGACCAGCAGCATACTGCCGTGCGGGGTCAGTCCGCCGCCCATCACTGCGGCGACCACGCACCCGCCGAACATCGCAAGCCCGCCGACGACTGGGATTTCGCCGTTGTGCGACTTGCGGCCGCCGGGCCGGTCCACCAGACCCACGACCTGCGCCATGGGTCGCAGGGCCAGCACGAGGGCAGCCGTGATCAGAAACGCGATGACTGATGCCAGAAAGACGCGCAAGGTTGCCCCTGTCTTGTTGCCCGGAAGCCCCGCCGCCCCCCTCGTGCAAGAAGGGCCTGGAGCGTCATGTCGTCTGCTGGGCAGCGATTATACACTTCGGCTGGGTCGCTCAAGGCGCCTGGACTGAGGTCGGGTTACCGACCACCGCCTCCAGTCTCCCCAGCATCGCCAGTGCCAGCGCGGTGCGATCGTACCGAGCGGCAGCAGTCAGAGCATTTTCGCGACATGACCGGTAGAGCGCGGCATCGTGGCGGAGCCGCGTCAAACCGTCGCACAGTGCCTTGGCGTCCTCGGGCTCGAATACGATGCCGACACCCTCTCGCCCGACGATGCCGGCCGATTCCCCGGCCACGCCATGCAATACCGGCAAGCCCATGCCCATGCATTCGAACAGTTTGGACGGTATCACCGTTGTAAACAGCTTGGTCTTGCGCAGATGAATCACTGCGACATCGAGCAGCGACCAGTAGCGAACCACTTCATCCTTCGGCACGGAATCAAGAAAGACGACGTTGATCAGGTTCATTGAGCGCGCGCGCGTTATGAGTGCCTCCTTGCTGGCGCCGTCGCCCAACAACACGATCCGGTAAGCATCACCATCCGGCAATTCCTGCAACAACGCCGCGGCCTCGAGCAGCGTTTCGAGGCCATGGGCCATGCCGTGCGTGCCGATGTATCCCGCGACAAAGCGCCCGTGCAGACCGAGATCCCGTGCCAGCGCCTCGTCCTTCGGCCGCGGCCGGAACCTGCCGATGTCCACACCGTTGGTCACGACGCTGATCTTGCAGCCGTCGATGCCGCGCCGGATCAGATTGTCCCGGAAGGCGTTGGTCACACTCACCACGGCTGCAGCCTGGCGATACAGGAACAGTTCCAGTCGCTCCAACACGCGTAGTGCGGCCGAATCCTGCATGGCACCCACAGCCCGGATTGACTCCGGCCATAGGTCGCGCAGCTCGAAGACATAGGGGACGCGCCGGTACAGGCCGACGACGTACGCGGCGCAGACCGTGAACAACTGCGGCGACGTGCCCACCACGACGTCGACGCCGCGCACGAACGGAGCCGCGAGGATGGCCGCGATCATGTAACTGCAGTAGTCCAGGATGCGCCTCGCGAATCCCTCGTTCGCGGTAATGTACGTCCACACGCGGATGACGCGGATGCCAGCCATGTCCTCGGTCTGGCAGAGGCGATTGCGATAGCCCTCGAACACCCGCCCCTTGGGGAAGTTGGGCACACCGGTGATCACCGTGACGCGATGCCCGAGACTCACCCACTCGCGACAGTGCTCGAAAGTACGCGACGCAGGCGCATTCACCTCGGGCGGGAAATTGTCGGTCAGGAACAGTATGTGCACGTCAGAACCACTCGAACCGGGTGATCAGCCGCCGGCCGGTCAGGCGTACCTCGAGGCATCGATTGTCTTCGCTCATCCCGAACTGCGGGTGCCACGTGGAGGGGGTCAGGCGCGCGGCCCCGCCATCGCACTGCCACTGTACGCGGACTCCATCCGCGAGCCGCAGGGCATTGTCCCCGGCCTCCTGTACCCTCGGATGCAGGTGAAAGCGGGCCACCGCGTCCCGGCATTTGCCGTCGAGCGTGTCCGTGATCGTAAGGCCATACCGATCGAGCTGCCACTCGCGGTGGTGCATGATTCGCCCCGGCAGACGGCGGTAGCCGTCATGACTGCAGCTGATCTGCAACCGTTCCGGTGAGCTTTCGACAGAAAGCCCGATCGCTTGCGCCCGGCGCGCCACGCGGAAGGAACCCCAGACCTCAGATGAGTCCACCCCGTCGACGAAGACCGTGTTGTGCGCAGCCGTGCCGCGCTGGCGTGCCCGCTCCGGCCCGGGCTCGTAGGTGGACGTGCCACTGTTCACGAGGAGACGCCGGCCGTGCAACGACAGTTCGCAGCTCAGCGTGCCGGCATGCGCATGGCCCGGCAGGTAGTGCGGTCCGATGGACCCGCTGTCGGCGAACAGAACGGCCGGCCCGAGCTGTGCACGGACGTAGCCCGAATCCTTCAGCACCTGGACAGCATCGAGCTGGCCTACATCGGTGGCGATTCCGAGGCCACGCGCGTATTTGAGGAGCGCCGCCAGATCCGGTGCGATACCGAGGGCGGCATCGTTGAAGAACACAACCCCGCCATCCGGATGAGTCATCGCAGCCAGCCAGCGCAGCATGTGTTGCGCTGCCTCTCGCCAGCCAGCAACGTCGGCGGCCACCAGGTTGCCCGGCGAGAGCTGTGCGAGCTGCACCAGGTCGAGCAGGTCTTCCAGCACGATGGCGTGGTACATCGGGCTGCGCTCGAAATGCCCGCCATCCGCCAGGATCTGCTCGCCCAGTTCGTGCCGCAGCAGGGCCAGTCCTTTACGCTGCCAGCCCGCCGCCTCGTCACCGGCCAGAAACGTACCGGCAAATACCAGAGCCTTGGCATTCGCCCAGAGGTGATTGCCCAGCAGGTGAACCTCGAGCCGCCGGCGCAGCCAACGCGCCTGCGCGGCCAGACTGTCCAACATGACGGGCTCCGGAGTGTTACCGGCAAGCGCCCAGCGGATCCAATTGACGATGCGCAGCGACGTCGGGTACGGCTCCCAGCCGATCCCACCTGCCGGCGGATTCTCGGCAATCCACCGCGCGATCAGGTCGCGGTGCCATGCGGTTCGCTCCTCCGCCCCGTCGGCTCCCAGGTCGTCAAAGTAATGAGCGTTGTACAGCCACAGCTTCGGCCACTCCGGGTGAGTCCAGTCGTATGGCGCCGCAAGGCGCCGCTCGCTGTTCAGGAAGCGGAAGCTGTCAGGCCCGATCATCGATGCTGTCCGCGCGCAGCGTAACCAGACGTCGCGGGCTGCCCGCTGCGGCGGCGCCGGGCGCACGTCGGGCCGCGGCCGATGCACGCGGAACCACAGCCGCCCGAAGATCTGCCTTGCCTTGAGATACCGGAGCGTGTGCCCGTACAAAAGGGGACGCTTCCCTTTTTCACCCAAAAAGGGAAGCGTCCCCTTTTTCAGCATTCCAGCAGCCGCTCCAGAGCCGCGACGATGCGCTCGGCGGCGTGGCCGTCCCACAACTCCGGGATGCCACTCTTCTTCCAGCTCCCGTCGAAAAGCCGGTCCAGAGCCGGCTTGAGTCGGGCGGGATCGGTGCCGATCAGTTCGTTGGTGCCGATGGTGATTGTCTCCGGCCGCTCCGTATTGTCGCGCAGCGTCAGGCACGGCACGCCCATCACCGTGGTTTCCTCGGTAATGCCGCCGGAATCCGTGATGACCGCCTTCGCGTGCTTCACCAGCCAGTTGAATTCGAGATAGGGCTGCGGGTCGACTAACCGGATGCTGTCAGGGAAGGACGGCAATTCACGCAGGGTCCGAGCGGTCCGCGGATGTACCGGGAACACGACCGGCAGGCCCCGGGTTGCGGCACTGATGGCGTGCAGGAGTCGTGCAAACCCGTCGCTCGCGTCAACATTGGCCGGGCGATGCAGCGTCGTCACGAAATACCCCCCCGGCTGCAGGCCCATCGAGGCCACAAAATCCGGCGGCCGCAAGCGCCCGATGTTCGCCAGCAGCGTGTCGATCATCGTGTTGCCGACAAAGAACATGCGCTCCGCCGCAACCCCGGCACGCTGCAGATTCGCATTGGCGACCTCGCTGGTCGTGAAGAACCAGTTGGTGATGGCGTCGGTCACCATACGGTTGATTTCCTCCGGCATGCCCCAGTCACCGGACCGGATCCCACCCTCGACATGCGCCACCGGCACGCAGAGCTTCTGCGCGACGATTGCGCAGGCCATCGTGGAAGTCACGTCGCCAACGACCAGGCACAGGGCGCTGCGCTGCCGCAGCAACAGCTTTTCATAGCCCAGCATGATGCCGGCGGTTTGCTCTGCCGCCGTACCGGAACCCACTTCGAGGTTGACGTGCGGCTCCGGAATGCCCAGTTGCTCGAAGAAGTCGCCGGACATTTTCGGATCGTAGTGCTGGCCCGTATGTACCAGGCGGTAACGCAGCGGACTGCCCGCGGCCCTGCGGCTGTAAAGCGCCCGGATGATGGGCGCGATCTTCATGAAATTCGGGCGGGCGCCGGCGATGATGTCGATGAGCGGTTCAGTCATCGCAAGTCAACCGTGTCGTGTACGGAGATCAACTACGCAGCGTGACCGCCGGCTTACGCAACCGGACAATCAACAGGATCCGAAATGGCTCGAGGCACTTGAACGCGTTCACCAGCCGCTCGTAGGCCGCGCCAATGAGGTAAGTAGCCCAGGTCATGCGCAAGTACTCCGGACGCCCTTCGATCCGCTCAATTGACTGCACTTCGAACCCGGTTTGATCTGTCAGGCGCCGAACAGCCCGCAGCGAATTCGCCCGATACCATGTCGGAAACGGGTCCACCTGCGCACGCCCCCGCATCGCATTCACAAGCTGATGAAACCGGTATGGAGTGAGACGCGCCAGACACGGCATGTAGTGGTACTTGTTCGGCGTCTTGAACAGCAGAATCCCGCCCGGCCGCAGCACCCGGTACACCTCTCGCAGGACCGGCTGCGGCTCTACCAGATGCTCCATTACGTTGTCGGCGAAGACCACGTCAAAGGATTCGTCCGGATAAGGGATTTGCCCCGCATCAGCCACCCGCCCGTCATCCAACATCGGGTTGGTCTGAACTCGCGGATCAAGATCCACACCGCACACCCGGGCGACCGCACCCCTGAAGTTCATCGGTTCGACGATTCCAGCGCCCGCGCCCAGATCCAGCAACACGGATTCCCGGGATGAGCACTCAAGGATGCGCAGTCGGAACAGGCGATCGTCGCAATTGCTCGCGAACCCCGGGTAGAGTCGCGCATCCAGCCAGTCCACGGCCCGGCCCACTACCGGGCTTCCTGCATCTCGATTGACAGTCGTGCGACCTCAATGATTTCCTTCAGCGGGACCGGACTCTCACCGCCCTGCCGGACACCGGCCAGGAATTCCTCCACGCAGCGTTGGACACCCTTGTCCTGTCGCCAGAGCGTCTTCGCACTGAATCCTGGCCAGCCGTAACCGCTCAGCCGACGGAAATTGTCCAGACGCAGGACACGGCCGGCCGCAAAGACTTCCAGCCTCTCTTTGGGGAAGTTCTTCGCCCCGTTGGCGAAATAGTGCAACGTGCCGATCGAACCGTCGGCGAAGCGGAGCTGAATACTCACTGTATCCGCGGTCGGCGCGTCCATCACGACCCGCTGCCAGGAATCAATCGGCGCACCCTCGAGGTATCGCAGGAGATCGATGAAGTGACATCCTTCGCCGACAATCCGTCCACCACCGGCCACATGATCCTGAGTCCAGTGATCAGCCGATATCGCGCCGGCGTTGACTGTCAGCACGAAGCTCCTCGGTCCACGAACCCCGGCCAGCAACTGTTTCATGCGCACCGTCAACGGCGCAAACCGCCGGTTGAATCCGACCATCAGGAGCGGCGCCCCAGGCGCCGTTGCCGCCCGTTCGATCTCTGCCAGTTCGTCCAGGGTCAGACACAGCGGCTTTTCGCAAAACACATGCTTACCTGCATGCAGCGCCGCGAGTACCTGACGGGCATGGGCATCGTGCCGGGTCGCAACTACGACGGTATCCACCGCCGCGTCGGCCACGGCCGCGAGCCAGTCGGTGCTCGCCGTGGCAAAGCCGAACTTGCGCCCGAAGTAAGCAGCGCTGACCCCACGCGCGCTGACCGCGGTATGTAACACCGCTCCTGCTCGCCGAAACGCTGGCATCAGCACCCGGCTGGCGTAATTCCCGGCTCCCAGGAATGCCACGACCCCTTGTCCGGCAGATGCCACTCGCGATTGGAGTTCGACGGTCTGCCGCTCTGCCAGTTCGCAGCGGTTTGACGGATACAGGAACAGGATGCCAAGCGAAGATACATCCGATGCCAGCGATTCGTAGGCCACAACCGCCCGGTCAATCGGGAAGCGGTGGCTGATCAAAGGCGAAACATCCAACCGGCCACCAGCCATCAGGTCGAGGACCGCCTCAAAATTGCGCTGCTCCGTCCAGCGCACAAAGCCAACCGGATAGTCCTGGCCGCCTTCTTCGTAGACCGGATCGTAACGACCCGGACCATAGGAGCAGCTCACCTGAAAGCTCAACTCCTTCTCGTAGAAATCAGCGCGGGACAGCTCGAGGCCGGTTACACCGATCAGCACGATGCGGCCTCGCGTCCGGCACATGCGAGCGGCCTGGCTTACTGGCTCGCTGCTTTGCGTGGAGGCGGTGATCAGCACTGCATCCACGCCCCGGCCCCGCGAAAACAACTGCGCCGTGCTGAGAACGTCCGACCCAACCGCCGGACTGAGCACAATCTCCGCACCGAACTGCTGCGCCAGCGCCATCCTCCGCGCGTCCGGGTCGACACCCATGACCCGGCAGCCCTGAGCGCGTAGCAACTGCACCGTCAGCAGACCGATCACACCCAAGCCGCTTACGACGACGCATTCGCCGATCGTAGGTTGCGCCAGCCGGATGCCCTGCAGCGCGATGGCACCAAGCACAGTGAAGGCTGCCTGCTCGTCACTGACGGCAGCCGGAATCCGCGCACACAAATTCTGCGGAACACAGACGACTTCCGCATGGCTGCCGTTCGACACCACGCGCTCGCCCACGGCAAACCCGGCGACGCCGGCACCGACCGCCGCCACTATGCCGACATTGCAGTAACCGAGTGCCAGCGGCTGGTCCAGCTTGCTCTGCACCGACTCCCATGTGGCCAGCGGGCCGTCGGTACGCGCTTTGTCCAGTACCGCGCGCACCTTATCCGGTTGCTGGCGTGCCTTGTCCAGCCAGTTGGCCTTGCCGAACTCTACCAGCATGCGCTCGGTACCAGCGGAAACCAGAGACACTGTTGTGTCGATACACAACCGGCCGTGCCCGACGGCGGGCGCCGGTACCTCGCTCACCTCAGTGGCGCCGGTCTTCAAGGATTGCAGAATCTGCTTCAACTCGACCTCAGTGATCGGGCCCTGTTCAATAGCTCATCTTTCTCGGCACGACTCGGATAGTTGATGAGAACCGCGCGGTACTTACCCTTGAACACAAAAAGACTGCCTGCGACCGCACCGATGATGCCATGCCGGCTGATCAGATCCTGAATGTCCTCCAGACTCCCGGCTCCACCGGCCACCGATAGCGGCAGACTGACGGCATCGCGGATCTGATCGATCAGGGCTTGGTCATAGCCGTGCATCGTGCCATCCTGATCGATTGAATTCACCAGAATCTCGCCAGCGCCGAGCGCCGCAGCCCGGCGGGCGAACTCGACGGGGTCCTGTCCGCTGCTGCGCTTGCCGTTATGAGTGAACAGCTCATAGCGCCGCAGCAGACCCGTCTTCCGGACATCCAGCACAACGACGATACTCTGACTGCCCACGCGCTGCGCCGATTCAGCGACCACATCCGGTGATGCTATGGCCGCACTGCTGATGGCGACCTTCTCCACGCCCAGGCTGATGATGCGCTGTACCTGCCCGGCGGTCGTCACGCCGCCCGCGTAACACAGCGGCATGCGGCACTCCGCGGCGAGGTTGGCAATCAACGCGTAATTCGGTTCACGCCCTACGGCAGTTGCATCGATGTCGGCGACGATCAGTTCGTCAACCTCCTTCTCATTGAAGATGCGCACGGCATTGAGCGGATCGCCGACATATTTCGGCTCAGCAAAACGAACCGTCTTGACCAAGCCGTCATTATGCACCAGCAGACAGGGAATGATCCGGGGCCGGAGCATCAGCTACAGCTCGGCGAAGTTCTTCAGCAACTGAATGCCCCACTCATGACTCTTCTCCGGATGAAACTGCACACCAAGAATATGGCCGGCATGAGCCGCCGAGGTAAAGTCCCCGCCATAGTTCGTGGTTGCCAGTATCTGGCCAGTCGGACCGGAGACGAAGTAATACGAATGCAGGAAATAGAAGCGCGGCGACGCCATCTGCCGGAACAACCCCGCATCAGCCACGGGCCGCACGTCGTTCCATCCCATGTGTGGCAGATGGGTCCTTTGCCGGAATCGGGCCTCATCGAAGCGCTTCACGTCGCCATCGAGCCATCCCAGTCCCGGTAGTGCACCCTCCTCACTGCGCCCGGCCATCATCTGCATTCCGACGCAGACGCCCAGAACCGGCTTACGCCGGTTCAGCACCAGATCATCCAGACAGACGCGCATGCCGGAATCGTTCAGCCGTTGCATCGCCCAGTCAAATGCCCCCACTCCCGGCAGGATGATCCGCTCCGCCCCGGCGAGCTCGGCCGCCGTCCGGGCGACCCGCACCGGAATATTCAGCCGCTTGTAGATGTTGGCAAAGGCCTGGATATTGCCCAGCCCATAGTCAACAACCGTGATCACCCGGTCCGATCTCCCTTCATAACTGGATTACCTCCCGGCCGGTGCGAGGCGGTCAACGCTTGCCTCCCAACTCCAGGCCGAGCAAGCGCATGGCCCGCGCTCCGAGGTCGTAGATCCATGCCTCATTGCGATAGTCGCGATAGCTCCTCTTGGGAGCGTCCATGTATGACCGCAGCTCAGCCACTGATATCCCGAGCTTCGTGGCGACGAACTCGAATTCCTGCCCAATGGTCTGCTCGTCGTAGGCTGGTTGCGCGAGCTTTGTCAGCGCCTCTTCCCGGGTCATCTGCCCGGTGAGGATCAGGCTTGAGAACTGCACTCGGCGTGTATCAAAGCCGAACCTCCTCGGCAGCCAGTAGCTCTCATAAAACCGAGTGAAACGGGACTCAAAGTGCTTCTGCGGATACGGCTGCCACCCGAACCGCTCCTGCAGCAGCTTCATCGCCTCTTGCTTCACGTATGGCACGTAGTTGAGCGGACGCCAGACCCTGATGCCCCTGACGTAGGGCAGGTACAGCTTGTGCCACAGAATCGAGGTCACCGGAAACGTGATCAGCGGCCGTGAGCCGAAGCGGCGGTGAATGTCCCTGAGCTGCGTGCCGTCCGACTGGAAGTACATCCACTCGACCGGATTGCGGACGCACTCCGTTGAATAGTTGGCGCCGGTCAGTATGTGCTTGACCTTATGTCGTTCCGCAAACCTGTACATGGTCGCGAAGAATGCATGGTCCTGTGGTGTATCCACGTGCGGAACACCGGACTTGAAGAACGCCAGTTGGAGGTCCTTCATCTCCTCCCAGTCGATGACCTCCGTGTACAGGTCCAGACCGAGGCCATCGACCAGCCGCTCGATATTGTTGACCGCGATCTGCGAATTCCAGCCGGCATCGACGTGAAATACCAGCGGTCGGAGGCCCAGCATTTCCTTGGCCACGTACGTCAGGTATGAACTGTCGATCCCGCCGCTCATGCCGATAATGCAGTCGAAATCGTGTTGCGTCCCCTCGCGCCTGATCCTCGCTGCTAACGCCCCCACCGCCGCCTGCCCGCGCGCATCCGTGTACCAGCGCGGTTGGATCTCCTTACAGAAGGTTGCGCAATGGTCGCACACCCCTTGGTCATCGAAGTTGATTGCCGAGTCGCTCGTGTCCATGACACAGTTGCGACACACCTGATGGGCACGCGCCTTCATCCGACGGTTCCACGACTCGCGGTCACCAACGTCTGCCAAGTGGCTGCGGCACATTCGGACCATCTGAACTTCGCTGCACGTTCCATCGCATCCGCACTGCATCGTTCACGGTATTCTGTGTTCTGAACCATGGAACGGATCGCTTGAGCAATCGAAACCGGCTGCTCAGGATCGAAGTAGCAGCCGTCAGGACCTAACACCTCAGGCATCGGACCACGGTTCGAGGAGCAGATCGCTATTCCCGACGCCATGGCCTCCAGCAATGTCACCGGCAGGTTTTCGCAACTCGATGCAAAGATGAACAGATCAGCGTCCGCCAGCAACTCCGGAACCAGCGAGTTGGGCACGAAGTCCATTAACGATACAAACTGGTGCCCAGGATCCCAATGCTGGACAGCAGCTTGCAAGCGCTTCATTGCCCATCCCTGGCCGCCGCCCACCAGAAGCAACCGTAACCTGACTCCCTCGGACTGAAGGCGACCGGCCGCCTCGACCACGTGCCACTGGTGCTTGTACGGGGCGGCATTAGACACATAGAGACATCTGATTGGCTCCCCCTGCGGCCACGGACGCCGGCCTTGTTGTACCGATCGAAAACTGTCGTCCACCCCGTGAGGTATGACGGCGGTCGCGGCTCGCCGCCCAATCACTTCGCAGATCCTCCGCCGTGCGTACTCGGACAGAAAGACTGCCACCTTGGCTCGCCTCAGACTCCGTGTCTGAACTCTCTTAAGAACCTCCAGCCGCAACCTGGCCACGCTGAGGCCATATCTTTGTACCTCCTGCGGCTCGAATGACAACATATCCTGACTCAATGCAACCAAGTTCCCAATTGAGCACGCGGTGCCGGCGTCCGTACTGAACAGAACGTCACACCCAAGTTCCGCAATGCAGCGCGGCAGCACGCTCCATTGCCACCAGAGCTGCTGCCACAACGGTCCGCGCAATTCGCTCGGGACGTGTGCAGTGAGCCACGGCCGCTCATCGAGCCGTTCAGCCAGGAGTGGGCTTGCCCACAAATGCACCCTGTTGATTCCAAAGTCCCGGGGATCCGCCGAAAACAACAGCCCGCGCACATGAGCAATTGCCCCGCCGGAGCGGTTCCTCGACGCATCGATGCCGACAACAATGCCCTCCCGGCTCACAACCCTCTTCCATCATAGCCCGCTGGGTGGTGATCATGACTCAGATACGACCGGGCGAAATAGGCGTCCTGCGGTGCGAGCCTCTTGCGAACCACCGCCGGCGCGCCCGCGATGAGCAGGTAGTCATCGTCGAATCTGCGCGTCACCACCGACCCCATACCCACGAAGGTCCCTCGCGAGATTGAAGACCCGGGAACAAAACGTGACGACGAACCAACGTAGCACCACGGGCCTATCACGATCGGGCGAACGTCATCCAGATTCGTCGGCGTAATTCCATGCGTGAAAAAGTGCGAGGACCTCCCGGCAACGATTGAATTGTCCTCAATATGGATGGAACCAGATGCCTCAAAGAAATGCAGGCGTGTGATTGCACTGTTAGCGCCCACCGTTAACTCGCCGGTATTCGCGCCGGTGATCCAATTAAAGTCGTTAATCCGCGAGCCCGTACCCATCCGTAGTCGGCATAGTCGATGAACGAGATTGAAGTGCCCAATCCTGACTGCGTCTCCCAGCTCGATACGACTCGCATCAAGGAGACTGATGCCGATGTAGCAGCCCTTCCCAATACTTGCGCCCAACCGCCGCAGCAGCCAGATCTTCGCCTTGCTCGGCAGCAACAATACGAGGTACTTCAGTACACGACGTACTTTCACGAAGTCCTATGCCTTCCGCATCACTATGACAAAGTGACTGGTATACAGGTAAGCGAACCACCGATATCCGAAAACGGCCTCCCCAGCGCTCCCAAGACAGGAGGGCGTGGACCATCGCAACGACACAAGTCCAAATCCAGCTTTCTCGAGCAAACCGACCCAGCATTCCGGCGGCTGGTGCTTCTGCCACTCGATGGCAGGGTCGAACGGATTACCCGTCCCAAGCGCCGGGAAAACGTTGCGCGAGCTGCAGTCAGACACGACAAGAATGGCGCCGGCGCGCGCCACTGCGGCTAGCTTGAGGAACAGCTTCTGATAGATTTCGACACTGCGTTCGTCGTGCTGCAGCGTCGTACAGGCGCGCTCGTCCAAGTGGTTGATTGCATCCTGTATCAGCACAACATCGAAAGATTCAGACGGCGGGTGCCACTCCTGAAACGTGCACCGTTCGATCTGAGCCTGCCCATAGCCGAGTTCCTGCCGGAACTCAATGAATCTTGCCGCTTCGCCATCCGCGCCCCCCGCTGCCTCCGGCTCAAGATTCAAGACGTACCTCGCGCCACTGGCCACCGCATACAGCGAATGAGCCCCCATTCCGCCGCCAACATCCAGCACCCGCTGACCTCCAAAGTTGACATCGCGATAGGCCAGATCCATACGGAACCGCAGGCGGCGCATGGCCTCTGGTCCCGCACCACGGCACAGCACCGACACGTAGCGACTCCGCTCGCTGCTCACATCAAATGCCATCGGTAACATCCACGATTTTCACGGCTACTTTGCTGACAATGCTCTTGGCACTACCAATTCACTGGCGGAGCGGCAACGTCCGGCCACCAAGGTACGACCAGTTGGCTCTTACCAGCAGCGCCGAATGTAGTGCCTGCACTAGCAGAAAGGCCACGGCCGCACCAACTACGCCCAACAGGCCGATCAACGGTGCCACCACGACCAGATTGGTCACCATTGTAAGCATCGTGATACGCGCAAAGGTGCCCCGCCGTTCCTGGACAATCAGCAAGGGCGACAGGAAGGTTCCGAAAGCGAAGCACAGCGAGACCGCAAGTACCCGGAGCGCTGCAGTCGACTCCACATCCGCCCGTCCCGCGATGAGCTCCACGACCGGTTCTGCGGTGGCCACCATCAGCACCGATAAAGCAACAAGACCAATCACAAACGCCCCGGTAATGCTGCGCACCGCCGGGCCAAACCGACTCGCATCAGCAGCGTAGCTCTTCGACATTACCGGGAACAACGCCTGCACCACAGGGCCGAGCATACCCCGAACAGCCGAATAGACCTTCTCGGCGATTGCGTACTGCCCCACCGCTATCGGTCCGAGCAGAAATCCGAGCAGAACGATGTTGATGGTCGTATAGAAATGGATGGCCAGTTGCGACACACACACCGAGAACCCCTGGCGCAGCTCCGACAGAATCGCGTCCAACTCCGGCAGCGCAATGGCAAGCCTGAACTTGCCGCAGGCGATCCATGTCGCTGCGACGCCCGCAGCTAACGAAGTAGTCGCCTCAATCACTGGTACCAGAAGCACATCCTGAGCCGATTTCACCAACAGTACTACCAGCATGACAAATGCCAGCTTGTGACTGAGACGCACCTTGGTGATCGAGGACATCTCCTCCATCCCCTGGAACAGCCACACCGGGAAAATCGCCTCCCCGACAAGAACGAGCATGGACAACAAGGCGAGGATCAGGACGTCCTCGATCGGCTGGAACATCATTGACAACACGACTACGCTGAGGCAACAGACCAGCAGCAACGCCAGTCGAATGATCCCGACAGACACCACCAGCCGACCAACATACGGACGATCCTGCTGGCGCACCGCCACTGAACGTGTTGCCGTAAGATCAAATCCATAACTGACAACTGTCCTGGCTATGATGACGAAAGACGTCGCAAACACCCAATCTCCAAACGCTGTCATGCCCAAGGCACGAACGAGATACGGGATCAGTATCAATGGCAGTAGGTAGTTGCCCCCCTGCAAAATGACAAGTGCGGCGACATTCCTGAGGACCCTCCGATCAATAAGTGCGAGCAACGATCAGCCCGCCATACCGGAAGTCGCCGCTGCGGCGCAGAATTGGTAGTACTCCTTCGCCACTGCGTCAACATCAAGGCGAGTCGCAACAGCCATGGCTTCGCTACCCATGCGAGCAGCCAGCGCTGGCTCCTTCATCAACCGCTGCAACGCTGCAGAGAACGACTGAATATCGCCCAGCGGCACAAGAATCCCGTTCCTCCCATCCCTGATGAGGTCTGACGGGCCGGTCGGGCAGTCGTAGCTTACTACCGGAAGACCTGCAACCATGGCCTCGGCCAAGGCATTAGGAAAGCCCTCGAAATATGACGTAAACGCGAAGATACCCGCCCGCGCATACCAGCCGCCAATGTCACGGACGGTCCCTGCAAAGTGAACTCTGTCAACAATTCCAAGACGCGCCGCCAATTCTTCGAGCTGTCCGCGCAGCGGACCCTCACCGCACAGCACGAGTCTCCACTCGCTGTCCTCAATGGCCGCAAAGGCCCTAAGCAAGTCCTCGTGACCTTTTTTCCTTACGAGTCGGGCGACGTTCAGCACGATCCTTTCCCGGCTCGACACGTGACCGGCCGCGATCGGCTCTACAGGGTTTGGTATCACGCCAATATTCCGGTGGCGAGTCCACCGCCGCAACGCAGTGCGACTCAACTCGGACTGCGTGATCAATCCGGCCGCACTTGGATACAATAAGACTCGCAGAACCCAACGCCACCAGAGCCCGGGCTCCGTTGGACTGTCCCGCTCTGCAGCTACAACCTTTTGGCCCGCCCCAAGGAGGGCGGCGAGGCAGTACACGTTGTACTTATTCATGAATGTCAGCACGAATTTCGGATCGATCTCTCGTACGATTCGGCGAAACCGCCAGAGCGATGTCACAAGTGAACCTAGCCGACGCACCCAGTCTTCCTTGACCTTCATTCCAAGGCACCGCAGTGTTACCAGAGAATCAACCGGATAAAACAAGGACTCCGAAAACAGCAGAATCACTGTAACTGACACACGTTCATATCCAACCCACTTGTTCGCCAGAACTGATGCCACTCGTTCGGCTCCACCGGATGTAAGAGTTGGAATGAAGACTACACAGCTCGCACCAGCGAGCGCGGATTCAGCCGCCACCGGATCGCTGCTACCACACTGTTCGGATGTTTCACTCATGGCAGCTGCAAAGCTGGTACCGATGAGCCACTTCGGCGCACGTTGCGGATCATGCTGAGCGCAATCAGCCCCCCCCATAGTGTCGGCAATAACTGCACAAACAACGACCCACGCGCCATGTAGAAGACCAGGCTCCCAAAGACTCCGGCCGCAAGAAAGCGCACAAAGCCATACCTTCCGCTCAGGTATAATTGCATGGCCCTGCATGCAATGCCGTAAAGGAACATCATTGCCATCGTGCCAGTAGTGCCCACATTCATGTAGATATCTACAACAAGGCTCGTACCGAGACCGGTGTGCGCGTCCTCACCCAGTGCGTGACGTGTAATTAGAGCTGGCCCGCTGACTTCGTGTGGTGCAAGATCCATCAATTGCATGAATGCCGACGTCGCGAAAGGGATTGCACCCAAGATGTTTGAGATCCACAACTGCCCATGGTAGAGGGAATCATTTAGCAGCACGATTTCGACGCCGAGATAATTTGTGATCACGCTGTTTGCGAGATTCTGCGTAAAGGTCCAAGGGTCCACCGAAGCAAAGAGCGACATTCCCTGCAGCCACCCGACCGACCTCGCAACGCCAAGAAAGGTAACACTTACGGCGCCAATCCCAACCAACAGCGCAACTCGAAACAGGCCGATTGGGCGAATCGATGCACCGATAGCTAGAGCGGCTCCACTAACAATCTGAATAATCTGGCCTCGCTCGCCCGCCACCAGAAACACGACAAGGTACGTCATCAGCACGAAGCCAGTCATTGCGTAGGGAGCTGCGAATATCCGAGTCCAGCTCCGAAACAGGAGGGCCTTCGACTCTATGCGCAGGCGATACAGAGCAGCGAACATCATCACAGGCACGACGACGCCCAGCGAGGTAAACACATAGCCCGCAAGCCCCGTCACACTCACCGTGTTACCGGCTCTCATCTCTTTGTAAACCGCCCCGCTCAAGTACTCCGGCCCAGCCGTCAAAGCAAATAGCAGCAGCAGACCAAATCCGCACACTGTCACCAACTGGAGTTTGGTGACATTGTCGACAGCGGTGCGAGGGTTCGGAATGGCAACAGCATATCCAAGTGACCAGCACGTAAGCGCTACCGTCGAGAGCCACGTGACAAAGGTTCCATAGATGCCTATCAATCTCAACAACTGAGTCTGTTGGGGTAAGTCACTGGCGAACATCAGCATCAGCGGCCACTGGAAATTTACGATCAGGTATCCAATGAGAAACAAGGTGTCAATTCTGAGCCAATTTGGCTCTCGCTCTCTTAAGAAGTGAACACAAACTGTCAAGGCGGCGAGTATCAGGCATGTGGCAATCACACTTGTGGTTACACCGGAATCAGGCTCCGGCCACATGAACAGGCAGGCAGCCGTTACCAGCAACAGCAATAGGTTTGCCGCGCCGTTTGCAAGACACCGCTTGGTCACCAGTAGTTTCATTTCAGGTGGGGTCGCAACCACCGACTCCAACGGGCGTCATCGGGACGGGGCACCGGTTCGTACGCCCGCAGCATGGGACGCGTCGCACTCTGGCTGCTTCGGCGGGACATCAAAGAAGCGCGGCACATCGTGCAGCATCATGCGCCAGCGCTGCGTTGACACAATCTTGCGTGCGTATTCCAGTCACTGCCTCGCTGCGCTTACATGCCGCGTAAGCACGGACGCCGAAGATACAATGATGCCCAGCACAAGGCCGAGCACAATGATCAGCGCTTTCTTGGGTCGCACGGGCCGCTTCGGTGCTTCCGCAGCGTCCACGATCTTGAACGCAAACTCCAGGTTTCCCCGCGCAAGCATGGCTTGTTGCAGCTCAGACTCAAGCAGTCGTCCAATAGATTGCTGTACCGCAACTACGGTAGTCGTAGACAACTCATCGCTAAGGTACACGATGTTATGCTCGGCTTGCTCGAGCGCTCGGGCCCGCATCTTGGCATTCACCATGGCGACCAAACGATTTGCCCATGTCGCCGCCACTGCCGCATCCGTCCAATCAATCGTCACCGTAACGAGCCCCGACTTCGGGTTCTCCGCCACCGACAACACTCGCTCGTGGAGATATTCAACTGCATCACGTTGGTCTGGCCACTTCTTCGGGTTGTCACGTTTCCACTTCTTGTGAACTGAATCCCACTGCTTCGCGAAGAACACCTCGACCAAATCAAAGTCAGCCACGAACTGTCTCGCCAGTTCGCGGGACCGAAGGACTGCTAACGCTGAGGCAGCATCTTTCCGCCCCACGGACACTCCGGCCAACGCCGCAAGTCCACCCAGCTGCGCTCCAATGGCCGAAGTGGTCGGCGCCTCCGCAGGCGCAAGAAGAACTTCAGCCCGATACCACTCGGTTGCCAGCAGCGCGTACGTGGCCGCCGCCAGCGTAATCACTGCGGTCATGGCTGCTACCCGGAACCAGTTCCGCCGAATAGCCATCCACACAGCGACGAGATCGATGTCGTCCGCGTCAGGTGGCGCCGGCAGGTGGTCAGGCGGTTCACTGGTGCCAGTCATCGGCCTGTTCCTTTACGTCAGAACGAGTTCACCGCCGCCACTGACACCGCGACGTTGTAGAGAATCTGCGTCACGCCCGACCACAACGGCAACGCCCGCATGCGCTCCACATCGGCCGGCACGACGATCGTGTCACCGGGGCGCAGCGCCGGGCCGGCATCGCCGCCCCAGCCCCTCTTGCCGGCTGCACTCACCTGCCCGTTCGCGTGCACCACGTACACCCGCTTCGCGTCCGCACGGCGGGTCAACCCGCCACTCAGGTTGATGTACCCGGTCCGGTCCAGTTCCGGCTGGAACAGCAGGGAGGTCGGGCTGTAGACCTCGCCGAGCACCGTCACGGACTGCATCTTCCCGGGGATCATCAGCACGTCGCCGGCCTCAACGACGACGTCCTCGGCATTGCCGGCACCCATCGCCATGATCCGGGGCAGGTCCATCGCGAGACGGCCGATCGGCTTGGCGCGGCGCAGGTCGCTGAGCAGCGACCGACCGACGGCCATGGTCGCTGCTCCGGGATCCGCGTCATTCGCCTGCTGTGTCTGGGCCTGCTGCAGGGATAGCATCGCCAGATCCGCCTCCATGCGCTCGGCAAGCTGTCGGATCTGCTCCTCCTCCCGCTGCCGCAGCCGCACGCGCGTGAATACCGCGCCGTGCGCATAGGCCTGATCGGTCAGTCCGCCGGCGCGCCCGATGACCGACAGCAGCGTCTCACCCTTGCGGATCGGATAGCTGCCCGGGAACCGCACCTCGCCCTGCACCGCAACCGTCGCCTGTTCCCGCCAGTCGGTGACCGCGCGGACGTTCAGGAAGTCATATGGTTGCAGCGCGAGATCCGCCCCGGCACTGCCGGACCGGATCGCCGCCAGATCGATCTTCAACAGGCCGATCTCACGGTATTCGCCGTTTACGACCTCGTACCGCGTCACCTCCGCCTCGGTGACGTAGGCACTCTCAGTCAGTTGCCCACCGGCCCGCAGCAACGCACTCACGCGCATGCCTGGCTCGAGCGGATAGACCCCCGGTGCGCGCACCCGTCCGCTGACCCGCACCTCGGGTGCCGCCTGGTCGAGACTGGCCTGAATGCGCAACTCATTGACCAGCGCTCCCACATCCGGTCGGCTGCCGCTCAGGTCGAACACGCGTACCTGGTCGCGGGCCATCAGCGCGACATCGGCCGGCCCGCGCCGCTCGCGCAGCGCCGCCTCGAGATCCGCTGAGACCGCTACCACGCGACGGTCCGGTCCCAGCTCACGGCGGATCAGCACGTAGCGCGCATCCGGCATCGGTTTCAACTCGTCCAGCGACCGAATCAGGTCGGTCAACCTCATCCCGGCGCGAAACTCAACCGGCCCCGGACGCAGCACATGCCCTTCGAGGCGCACGACCTTCTCGATCCGCTCCAGCACGGACGGCACCGTGATCAGGTCGCCGGCCCGCAGTTTCCGCGCGCGGTCCTGAGTCGTCTGCAGATCGAGATCCTCGATGACCCGTTCGCGCGCCTCGTTGATGCGCGACAGTGAGGCCCGCTGCGGATACGCGGCCGGCAACAAACCACCGGCGATCCCGATCAGGTCTCCGACGTTAGCCGGGCCCCTGACCTCGTACACGGCCGCCCGCCGGACTTCACCGCGGATACCGACCTGTGTTCCCGCCGGCGGAATGAAGATCACGTCACCCGGCTGCAGCCGGGCGTCATCGCTGGTGTCGCCACGCAGCAGCAGATCGTAGAGATCCAGCGTCCGGATCAGCCTGCCCTGGCGCTTAAGCTGGATGTTGCGCAGCGAGCCGATCTTCCTGACGCCGCCGCTGACGAACAGCGCATTCGTGATCGTCGACAGACTGCTGACCGTATAGGAACCCGGCCGCTCGGCCTCGCCGAGCACGAAGACGCGGATCGAGCGCAGCTCGCCGAGGCTGATGCTCGCGGTCACGCCGATCATCTGCTGCGTCACGCGTTCCTGCAGCAGCTTGCGCATCTCGTCGAAGGTCAGCCCGATCACGGTGATCGGACCCAGCTCGGGGAAGTTGATCGCGCCGTCACGGTTGACCGCCAGCGTGTAGTTGCCGACGACTTTACCGAAAAGCTGCACGACGACCATGTCGCCCGGACCCATCCGGAAATCCACCGGGATGGGGATGTCGGTAACCGGCGCAAAGGTGGTCGGCACGCCGGCGAACAGGTCGTAGCCGAACATCGGCAGTCCGGTCTCGGCATCGCGCACGGGCGGGGCTGGCGCCGGCGGCGCGTCGGTCGGGATCACAGTCGTCGGCTCGGTCGGCTTCGGCTCCTTGACGGTGACCGCGCTACCCTGGCGGTACTGCTCGAGCAACTGGCGCTGTTGTTCGAGCGGCAACTGCTTGAACTGCTCGATCTGCTGCGGCGTCTGTGCCGAGCTCACCGGGAGCAGCACGACTCCGAACACGACCGTGGCAAACAGGCTGGCAAGACGCTGAATCATGCTGTTATTCACCCTGCGGTACCGCTCACCGGAACTGCCAGGTCCAACCGGCGAATCCCCGGACGGTGTCATCGTCGATGCCAGCCACCGCCGACTCACGCTGCTCGTAGCCGAGACCGAGCCGCAGGTCGCCGCCGAACAGCTCGCGCCGGTGATAGACGTCGGCGGAGCGAATCCGCGTGGCATAGCGCGCTACTGAATGCACGGCATTGGCACTCTCGCGGTTGATCCTGGCACTTTGCAGCGCGAACTCAAAGCTGCTGCCATCAGCAGCAATTACCATCACGCCTCCGGCCACCTGCTGGCTGTCACCATCAATCGCATGGCCGATCACGCGGTCGCGGTACTGGTAACCGTCGCTGTACGCGCCGCTACGATAGGCACAGCCCCACTGCGGCGTGCTGCTGTCGAATCCGCAGGCGGTGTCGGCGTACTCGACATGCGCGCGCCAGGAGCGATCCCCGATTCCGCCCCAGGCTTCCGCGCCGAACAGGCCGAGGTACTTGCTCGGCATGTAATTGGCCTCGTCCTCGCCGATCGCCTGCGCGTACAGCGCGAGCGGTACCCAAGGCAATGACCAGCGGAAATCGACGCCGGCCATCTGGTTGCCCGGCTGCTGGGCCAGCGGCTGGTCGTTGTCGTTGCCGATCAGCAGGTCCCAGAACGTGCCGAGGTCACAGGGCCGGCCGGTGCCGCACCATTGCGCGCTGCGCGACAGACCGAGCTCGACCCGCGGATGCGGCTTGAACGCAAAGCGCATGCCGAAGAAGCGCGCATCGGGCGCATCGCTGCGGTTACCTTCGAGCTGGCCCATCGTCATCGTCGCGCGCCACTGGCCGAGCCAGGCGAGCCACGGTGTTTCGAAGGCATCCGAGTAATTGCGCTCGATGGTCACTGATGGGATCGGCCGCTGGTTCGTGCCGTAGATCAGGCTGCCCTCCCAGCCCGGCCCCCACCAGCGATCCATCAGGCCGGCCGAGACGATCCAGTTGCCGAGCACGGCTGCGGCGTAGCTGCCATCGGCGCGGACGGTGCGACCGTCGCCGGCGTTGGCGACCACGGTGCCCTGCAGCCGCACGGCGAAGCGGTCTCCGGTGTACTGCATCGCGCCGGTGATCTCGCCCTCCTCGCGCGGGACGTCGCCGAAGCGGCGCAACTGCATCGGCTCGCCGGAACCGGCCACGCCCGCCTCCGCACGCCAGCGACCGGTCTGGGTCGCCGCAGTCGCCGCGGCGCGCACGCGGGCCAGCGCCGCCTCGACGTGTGCCGGACGTTCGGTTTCGGAAACGCTGCCGACATCGCGCGCGACCTCGGCCCATGACACCGGCCAGGTCGTCAGCGGGGCGTGGAGGATGCCGCTGTCGGCGAGAAGCTGCAGGTCGTGGCGCAGGCGGGCGTCGCCGGGAGAGGCCCAGGGATCGGCGGCGGCGGGAGGAACTGCTGGCACGGCCAGCGCGACAGCGACGAGAATCGATGCGAAGGCCGGGCCTCTGGTCACGACATCCCCTCGGTCGGCCCACTGCCTGCGGCAGCGACGCCGGTATCCTGCCGGCATCGGCGGATCCATGCAAGCAGTGCCCGCGACTCCTCCGGCCCGGCATCAGCGCTGGCGGCCGGATTCAGCGCTTCGAGCATCGGCCCGCACAGCCGCTTGCCCAGCTCGACGCCCCACTGGTCGAAGGGATTGATGTCCCACAGCACCGACTCGACGAACACCTTGTGCTCGTAGAGCGCTATCAGCCGCCCGAGCATCGCCGGATCGAGGCGTGCAAACGCGAGCAGCGTCGCCGGCCGGCTGCCGGGATGGCGGCGCTGCGGATCCTCGGCCTCATGACCGGCCAGCAGTGCCTGAAGCTGGGCCAGACAGTTGCCGATGACGAGCTCGTCGGCGTCGCGGTCGGCCGCGCCGTTGAGCGGCAGCAGGAAATCCATGCTGACGTCCGCGGTGCCCTGGTGCAGAAGCTGGAAGAACGAATGCTGCGCGTTCGAGGCCGGCTCGCCCCAGATCACGGCGCCAGTGTCCGCATCGACCGGCTGACCGGTACGGGTGACGCTCTTGCCGAGGCTCTCCATTTCGAGCTGCTGCAGGTAGGCCGGCAGCCGCGCGAGGCGCTGGTGATACGGCAGCACGGCATGGCTGGTGCAGCCGAGGCCGTTGCGGTTCCACACCGCCAGCAGTCCCATCAGCACCGGCAGGTTCTCGCGCCACGGGGCCCGGCGGAAGTGCAGGTCCACCTGGCGCGCGCCGGCCAGGAAGGCCTCGAAGTTCGCCGTGCCGATGGCCAGCTCCAGCGCCAGCCCGACCGCCGACCACACGGAGTAGCGCCCGCCGACCCAGTCCCACATTGCAAAGCGTGCGTCGGCGCCGACGCCGAACTGGTCCATCGCCAGCGTGTTGGTGGACACCGCCGCGAAGTGTGCCGGCACCGCGGCCTCGCCGAGCCGCCCGGCGATCCAGGCACGGGCGCGGCGCGCATTGGCGAGCGTCTCCTGCGTCGTGAAGGTTTTCGAGCAGACGATGACCAGCGTGCGCGCCGGGTCGAGCCCGGCGGCGAGGTCGGCAAGCTGCAGGCCGTCTACGTTGGAGACGAAGTGGCAGCGGACGTGACCGGTATGGAACGGCCGCAGCGCCTCGACCGCCATCGCCGGACCGAGGTCGCTGCCGCCGATGCCGACGTTGACGACGTCGGTGAAGCGTTCGCCGCTGGCGCTTTGGCGCGTGCCCTCGTGGACCGCGCGCACGAATGCCGCGAGCCGCGCGCGCACCGCGACGACCTCCGCGTGCAGCGGCGCCAGCGATCCGGTGACCGCGGCGCTGCCCGGCATGCGCAACAGCGTGTGCAGCGCGGCGCGGCCCTCACTGTCGTTGACGATCGCACCATCGAGGAGTGCATGGATCCGTTCGCGCAGCCCGGCGTGACCGGCGAGATCGAGCAGGGCCGCGAACGCCGCGTCATCGAGGCGCTGGCGGCTGAAGTCGAGCAGGATCCCGCCGAATTCGCGCGCATAGCGCTGGCAGCGCTCCGGGTCCGTGGCGAACAGCCCGCGGACGGTGCAGTTGCGAAGTCGGGCGGCGTGGGACCGGAGCCATTGCCGCACGGCAGGAGCGCTGCTGTTCACGGGCGGCAGTCTGCCGGTTCACGCGCGGGATGGCCAGCGCAGGACGGGGACGCGACCATCATGGCAGCAGGCTGAAACCCTCGTTGCCGGCAGCGCGGCGCAAGCGCTCGTCGAGGGTTACGAATTCAGCGCCGCCGGGCTCATCCCCACTGGCGACCAGCGCGGCCGCGAGCTGCAGGCTGTCGGCGGCGCGCAGTTCATGCCGCCGTAGCAGACGCATTGCGGTATCGCGCACCAGCTCATTCGGCAGTACTTCGCGCCAGCCCTCAGCCAGCCTGCTCAATGCCAGATGGCAACGCTGCCAGTCCTGACCGGCACGCTGGTCCGCGCGGGCTCGCCGGGAAAGCGCCGCAGCCACCTCGACGCGTGTGCCCCACCAGACGTACATGGCCTCTGGCTCCGGTCCCAGCTCCAGCACGACCGCGGAGTCGGCTTCCGTGACAATCAGCGGCACGATCGCGGAACTGTCCCAGAATCTCATCGCCCCTCGCGGCGCTCTTCGAGCAGCGCCTGCAGCACTCCTGCGTCCGGTCCGAGATCGACGGGCCGTACCTGATCGCTGCGCAGCGGCCGCAGCGGTGGCCGGACCAGTCCGGCAGCGACCAGCCGCTGGTAACGAATATCGTCGTCCGCCGCCGGACTGACGCGCTCGATCCTGGCCACCGGCTTGCCCCTGTCCATGACCAGCACAGTTTCGCCCGCCCGGACCTTCCGGAGGTACGCGCTCAACTGGTCTTTCAGCCTGGAAATGCTGACCTGTTCCATCTGGCTATTGTAGCCAGATTCAGATGGCCATGGTAGCCAGATCGCAGTTCAGCGTGTTCATCGGCCCGCCCTACGCTCGGCCAGCAGAGCCTTCAGGACTCCGGCCCCCGGCGCTTTCGGCCGCCGGCTCAACAGATCTTTGAGACCCACGGTTCGTCCGCAGCGCCGCGCTCCAGAAAGGCGACGACCCGCTGGCGGGTAACGGACGGGAAACCGTCCAGGAAATCGTCGATCGTTTGGCCACCTTTCAGGTAGTCCAGCAGGGTCTGGACAGGTACGCGCTTACCGGGGAGGACCGGTGTGCCACCCATGATGTCGTTGCTGCACAAGACCGTTGGCTCGGCCATGGCAATACCTCAATCAAGAACCGCCTTCGTCAATTCGCAGCCACCGGCAAGGATGCCTTAACGGCTCCGGCACCAGCCCCGCCCGAGCTACAGATCGAGCACCGTCGCCAACCCACGAGCGCTGACGATTCGGGTTCGACCGTGTGTGCAGAGTTGAAGCAGGTCATGCCGGTCACCGGTGACCAGGTAATCAGCAGCACCGGCCTCGGCCATCGCCAGCAGAAAGTCGTCGGCCGGGTCGGGGCTGCGTTCGATCTTCAGCAGGTTGGTAAGCACCTCCGCGAACTGGCGCAGGTCGTTGATGAAGCGACCCACTTGCGCAGGGACGATGTAGTCGAGCATCACGGGACGGCGCGCCACGCCACCGAATTCCAGGAGCTGGTCTCTGGACGTGATCAGCGTGAACCGGCCGGCTCGCCAGGCATCGATGAGCAGAGCGGGAGCACCGTGCGGGCTGAGCAGTGCGGACAGCAGGATGTTCGTATCAAGGATCACCCGCATCAGAGCGGCTTCCGGAATCGCTCGGCGCGAACCTCCGCGAGCGCCTGCTCGATGGCGTCCTCGATCTTTTCGGCCGGTACGCCGGCATTCTTCGCCCGTGCGGCCGAGACATTCAGGTCGAACAACCGCCAGCGCACGGCGTCCGCAACAAAGTCCGAGAAATCGCCCTTGCGGACGCCGGACTGGGCCAGATAGGTCCGCAGGGAGGCGTCAGTCTCCCTCGGAACCGAAACCGTCCAGCGGACCTTGAAGTTGTCTTCCATTGGGCTCCTGTACGCTTATGCGTTTTGATGCTTATACGCCTGAACGAGCTCCATCGTCAACCGACAACAAGCGCGCGAAAGTTGTTGCGGGAAGCCAGAGAGGTCCGAATCAACCTCTCGGCCACCCTGGAAGAGGCTCTGGAAGCGGCTGTCAGGCAACGACGCAGGGACCTCTGGCTCGCAGAGAACCGCGAGGCCATTCAGGCCAATAACCGCCTCATTGAGCAGGAAGGGGTCTTCAGCGACGAGCTGCGGACTTTCTGATGGCTCGGTTCGCGGTGTATCGCAACACCAACCCCGCATCGCGGGCGGCCTATCCGCTGCTTCTCGATGTTCAGAGTGATCTGACCGCCGGCAACTACCCCAGGTTCGTCACCCGCGGCTCGGCCGGCGCCTCATCCCGGTAGTACTCGAGATACCAGTCGACGAATCGGCGCACGCCCTCCTCCACTGGCGTGGCGGGGCGATAGCCGACGTCGCGGACCAGGTCCTCGGCGTCGGCCCAGGTGTCGGGCACATCGCCGGTCTGCAGCGGCAGCAGGTTCATCTCGGCCTTGCGGCCGAGGCAGTCCTCGAGCACGGCGATGTAATGCATCAGCTCGACCGGGCGGTTGTTGCCGATGTTGTAGAGCCGGTACGGCGCGCGGCTCGTGGCCGGGTCCGGCGCATCGCCGCTCCAGGCCGGATCCGGCGCGGCCACGTGGTCGAGCGCGGCGATCACGCCGCCGGCGATGTCGTCGATGTAGGTGAAGTCACGGCGGTGGTGGCCGTAGTTGAACACATCGATCGGCCGTCCGGCGAGGATGTTGCGCGTGAACAGAAAGAGCGCCATGTCCGGCCGGCCCCAGGGCCCGTACACGGTGAAGAAGCGCAGGCCGGTCACCGGCAGGCCGTACAGCGCAGCGTAGGTATGCGCCATCAGCTCGTTGGCCTTCTTGGTCGCGGCGTAGAACGACAGCGGGTGATCGACGTTCTGGTGCACCGAGAACGGCATCTTCGTGTTCGCGCCATAGACGGAGCTGGTCGAGGCGAACACCAGATGCTCGACGCCGTGATGGCGGCAGCCCTCGAGCACGTGCAGCGTGCCCGTGACGTTGCTGTCCACGTACACGTGCGGGTTCTGGATCGAGTAGCGCACGCCGGCCTGCGCGGCGAGATGCACGACCCGCCGCGGGCGTTCGCGCGCGAACAGGGCATCCATGCCGGCGCGGTCGACGAGGTCCAGGCGCAAGAAGCGGAAGCCCGGGAGCTGCTGCAACCGCGCGAGTCGCGCCTGTTTCAGCCGCGGATCGTAGTAGTCGTTCAGGTTGTCGAGGCCGATGACGGCGTCGCCGCGCGCGAGCAGCGCCCGCGCGGTGTGATAACCGATGAAGCCGGCCGCGCCGGTAACGAGGATCGGCCGCGCGCAGGGCTCAGAGCCGGCCATCGACGGCCTCCTTCGGGAACACGTGCTTGATGTCGTACAGCACGTGGTTGCGGCGCGCGCAGCGACGCAGCGCCGCGACCTCGAGCGCGCGGAACTGCCGGTGCGCGACCGCGACGACGATCGCGTCGTAGTGGCCGCGCGCCGGCCGGCGCACGAGCCGCACGCCGTACTCAGCGCGGGCCTCGCGCGGATCGACCCACGGGTCCCAGACCTCGACCTGCGCGCCGTAGCCGGCGAGCTCGTGGATCAGGTCGGCGACCTTGGAATTGCGCAGGTCCGGGCAGTCTTCCTTGAAGGTCAGCCCGAGAACCAGCACGCGCGCGCCGTTGACGTGGATGCGCTTGCCGGTCATCAGCCGCACGACCTCGCCGGCCACCCAGATCGCCATGTTGTCGTTGATCCGCCGGCCGGCGAGGATCATCTCCGGGTGATAGCCGATCGCCTGGGCCTTGTGCGTCAGGTAGTACGGATCGACGCCGATGCAGTGCCCGCCGACCAGCCCGGGCCGGAACGGCAGGAAGTTCCACTTGCTGCCGGCGGCCGCCAGCACTTCGCCGGTATCGATGCCGAGCCGGTTGAAGATCATCGCCAGCTCGTTGATCAGCGCGATGTTGACGTCGCGCTGCGTGTTCTCGATGACCTTGGCCGCTTCGGCGACGCGGATGCTGGAAGCCGGGTGCGTGCCGGCGCTGACGATCGAGCCGTACAGCGCATCGACGAAGCGTGCGGCTTCCGGCGTCGAGCCGGCGGTCACCTTGCGGATCGTCGTCAGGCGGTGCTCGCGGTCGCCGGGATTGATGCGCTCCGGGCTGTAGCCGACGAAGAAGTCCATGTTGCAGCGCAACCCCGAGAGACGCTCGAGGATCGGCACGCAGACCTCCTCGGTGCAGCCGGGATAGACCGTGGACTCGTAGATCACCACCGCGCCGCGCCGCAGCACGCGCCCCACCGACTCGCTGGCCCGTTCGAGCGGGCCGAGGTCCGGGCGCTTGTACTCGTCGATCGGCGTCGGCACGGTGACGATGAAGACGCGGCAGCGGCGCAGCGCGCGCAACTCGGTGGTGAAGCGCAGGCGGCGGGCCGCGCGCAGTTCGGCCCGGCTGACTTCGAGGGTATGGTCGCGGCCGCGCGCCAGCTCGGCGACGCGCTCGGCGCGCACGTCGAAGCCGGTCGTGTCGTAGCGCCGTCCGAACTCGACCGCCAGCGGCAGACCGACATAACCGAGGCCGATGACGCCGATGCGGCAACGGCCGAGTCGGACCGGAGGACGGGACGGGACGGGCATGCGGGCTCCTGCTGCGAAGACGGTGACCGATCGACTCAACTGTCGCCCGACTCAGGCGACAGACGGCGGAACAGTGCCGGCGCACCGCTGGCGCGCTCGATCGCCGCCAGCGCGGCCTCGTGGGCGGCGAGCTCGGCGGCATCCGGCTCGATGACCGGGGCCGGGATCCGGCCATGGGGCGAACGGCGGCGGGCCTCTTTGCGGCCGGCTTCGGCCGGTCCCGCCTCCAGCGTCAGCGCCCCCTGCCCGCCCGTCATCGCGAGATAGACGTCCGCGAGCAGGCGCGCATCGAGCAGCGCACCGTGCAGGTCGCGATTCGAGGCATCGACGCTGTAGCGCCGGCACAGCGCGTCGAGGCTGTTGCGCTGTCCGGGGTGCATGCGCCGGGCCAGCAGCAGCGTGTCGGTCACGCTGCACAGGGCCGCGACCGTCGTCGCTTCGCTGAGGCGGGCGAACTCGGCGTCGAGGAAACCGACGTCGAAGGGCGCATTGTGGATCAGGAGCTCGGCCCCGCTGATGAACCCGATCAGGTCGCCAGCCACCTCGCCGAAGCGCGGCTGGGCCGCGAGGAATTCCTCGGTGATGCCGTGCACGCGCAGCGCGCCGGCATCGACCGCGCGCTCGGGCTGCAGGTACCGCTGCCAGGTCCGCCCGGTCAGCCGGCGGTTGCTCAGCTCGACGCAGCCGATCTCGATGATCCGGTGACCTTCGCTGACTTCGAGGCCGGTGGTTTCGGTGTCGAGAACGATCTGGCGCACGCGGTCGCGGGTCCTGCTGCCGGTGGTGACGCGGCGCAAGGATAGCAGAGCGCAGGCCCGCAGCCGCAGGGCCGGGCGCTCACTTCAGCGAATCGATGCCCCGGTTGGCGAGCTGGTCGGCGCGCTCGTTCTCGGGATGACCGGAGTGGCCGCGGACCCAGTGCCAGTCGATGTGGTGCCGGGCGGCCAGCTCCGCGAGGCGCTGCCACAGATCCTGGTTCCTGACCGGCTTGCGAGCGGCCGTGCGCCAGCCGCGCCGCTCCCACTCGGCCAGCCACTGCGTGATGCCGTGACGGACATAGGTCGAATCGGTGTACAGCGCGACGCGGCAGGGTCGCCGCAGCGCCTCCAGCGCGCGGATCGCCGCGGTCAGTTCCATGCGGTTGTTGGTCGTCATCGGCTCGCCGCCGAACAGCTCGCGCTCGCGCCCGCTCGCGCGCAACAGGACGCCCCAGCCGCCGGGCCCGGGATTGCCGCGACAGGCCCCGTCCGTATAGATCTCGACCTCGCTCATGAAGCCCGGCGCGCCGGCTCGACCAGGCCGCCGATCACGGCCGTGCGCAGGCGTTGGCGCGTACGGACCGGCGTCATCGTGTAGACGCGCTTGCGGGCGCGCAGCAGGTAGGCGCCGGACAGGCGTGGCCAGGCCTTGCGCCCGAGCCGCTCGAACAGCGCGCCGGCACGTCCGGCCTGCAGGCCCGCCAGTGGCGGCGCGTACTGGTAGCGCTCGGCCCGCCCGACCTCGAAGCCGACCAGCCGCAGCCAGTCGGTAAGCCGGCGCGCTGACACCAAGCGGCGCAGGCCCGGCGGAAAACCGCCGCGGGTCAGTGCATCGCGCAGTGACCAGCCGCCCAGCGGCTCGAACGCGAGCGCGATCAGCTCGCCCTCGCCGTTCAGGACCCGGCCGGCCTCGCGCAGCAACTCGTGCGGATCATCGACGAACTCGAGCGTGTGCGGCAGCAGCAGCACATCGACGCTGTCGGTCTGCAGCGGCAACGAGGTCAGCTCGCAGACCAGCGCCGCTCCCGGCGCGGGTGCGCTGGCGAGGAGCGCCTGCCGGCGCGTGCGTGCGGCGGCGAGGAATTCGCCGGCTCCGCCCCAGTCGCCGAGCTGCACGCAGTAGATGCCGAAGGCACGCTCCAGCGCCGCGGCGACGATGGCCCGCTCCTGCGCGAGCAGCATCCGACCCAGCGGCGTCGCGAGCCATTCGTTCACGGCCGGCAGCATACCCGAAAAGGGGACGCTTCCCTTTTTCGACGAAAAAGGGAAGCGTCCCCTTTTCTTTGCCGGCGACGGACGGTCTAATACGCGCGGTACCGGCAGCGGGGCTTGCCCTTGACCCAGCTCGACGTCAGGCCCATCCCGGCCTTCCAGGACAACTACATCTGGCTGATCCGGGGCCTGACCGATCCACGCGCCGCGACGGTCGTGGACCCGGGTACTGCGGATCCGGTACTCCAGGCTCTCGCGAGCGATGACCTGCACCTTGCGGCCATACTGGTCACACACCATCACCCGGATCACGTGGGCGGCGTTCGCGAACTTGCGGCCGTTACCGGCGCGGCCGTATTCGGGCCACGCCACGAGCGCCTGCCGTTCGACTGCACGGCAACAGGCGGCGGCGAACGCGTAACCCCGGCAGCCACCGGCCTCGATTTCGCTGTCTTCGACGTCCCGGGCCACACGGCCGGGCACATCGCCTATTACGGGCACGGGGCCCTGTTCCCCGGCGATACGCTGTTCAGCGCCGGCTGTGGCCGCCTGTTCGAGGGCACGGCCGAGCAGATGCTCGCCTCGCTCGATACGCTGGCCGCGCTGCCGGACAGCACCCGCGTCTTCCCGGCCCATGAGTACACGCTCGCCAACCTGCGCTTCGCGCTGGCGGCCGATCCGGACAACGCGGAGCTGGCCGGGCAGACCCGGCAGGCCGCAGCGGAGCGAGAGGCCGGCCGGCCGACACTGCCGACGACGATTGGCACGGAGAAGCGCATCAACCCGTTCCTGCGCTGCCGCTCCGCGGGCATACGCCGCTCGGCCGAGCAGCATGCGGGACAGCCGCTGCCGGCGGCCGCAGGCGTCTTCGCCACAATTCGCGGCTGGAAGGACGGCTTCCGGTGACGCAGCGGGCGGCCATGGCATGCCGCGCTCTCGCCGTCGCCGGCCTGCTGGCGCTCGCCGGGTGCGCCGGAGTCAGCGGCACCAGCAGCACGACACTGCCGGATGCGACCATCGTCAACGACCCGCGGTCGCCCCCCGAGGTCGTAGACACTCCGCCGCTGCCCGTGCCGGAACTCAGCGCACCGATGCACGACGAGCTGCCGGCCGAGCCGGTGCATGCCGATCTGCTGGAACGAATTCGCCGGCGGCTGGCGCTGCCCGATGTCGATCACCCGTGGGTCCGTGCCGAGCTGGCGTGGTTCGCGCGCAATCCGGATTACCTCGAGCGCTGCTTCGGGCGCGGGCTGCGTTACCTGCACTTCATCGCCAACGAGGTCGAGGCCCGCGGCATGCCCGCGGAACTGGCGCTGTTGCCGGTGGTCGAGAGCGCCTTCAATCCGTTCGCCTATTCCCGCAGCCACGCTTCCGGACTGTGGCAGTTCATCGCCCCGACCGGCGAGCTGTTCGGCCTGCGTCGCAACTACTGGCAGGACCAGCGCCGCGACGTCGTCGACGCGACCCGCGCCGCACTCGACTACCTGCAGGTCCTGTACGAGCGCTTCGGCGGCGACTGGATGCTCGCGATCGCGTCCTACAACTGGGGCGCCGGCAACGTGCAGCGCGCGATGGCGCGCAACTACGCGCTCGGCCGCGGCACGGACTTCTTCTCGTTGTCGATGCCGGCCGAGACCCGCGCCTACGTGCCGAAGCTGCTGGCGCTCGCGCGCATCGTGCGCGACCCGGCCGCGCACGGTCTCACGCTCACGGCCATTCCGGACGCACCGTATTTCCGCGTCGTGCCAACAGCCGGCGCCGTCGACCTGCGCCGGATGGCCGACCTTGCCGGGATCACCACCGAGGAGCTGCATGCGCTGAATCCGGGCTGGAATCGCTGGCTCACCGACCCGCAGGGACCGCACCGCCTGCTCGTGCCCGAGGTCGTCGCCGACGGCTTCGTCAACCGCTTCACGGCCATGGACAGCAACGCCCGGGCGCAGCTCGGCACGCATACGCTGGCGCCGGGTGAGTCCATCGCTTCCATCGCCGGGCACTTCAAGGTGCCAGAATCGTTCCTGCGCGAAATCAACGGCACCAACGGCGTCGAGCCGGAGACCGGCACGGCGCTGCTGGTACCCGCCGGCGATGTATCGCCGCTGCGGCCAGGACTCGGGCGCGAGTTCGAGCGCAGCGTCCACCGCGTTCGCTCCGGCGATTCGCTGTGGAGCATCGCCCGGCGGCACGGCATGACGGTGGCGCAGCTCGCGCGCCTGAACGGGATTTCGACCAGCGCAACGCTGCAGCCGAGCCAGCGACTGAGTGTCTCCGGCACGGCGCCTGCGGCCGCGGGCACGGCCGCAGCCAGCGGCGCGCGCAGCCTGCAATACACGGTGCGCCGCGGCGACACACTGTCGCTGATCGCGCGCCGCTTTGCCGTCACGGTCCGGCAGCTTCAGGCCTGGAACGCCATGGGCAGCAGCACGGCGCTGCGCGCCGGCCAGCGCCTGACGATCCGACTGGACAGCAGCCGCAACGTCGGCGGTTGATTTCACAGGTACAGGGAGCAGACATGGGATTTCTGGCCGGCCGGAAGGCGCTGATCGTCGGGCTCGCTACCGAGCGCTCGATCGCCTGGGGCATCGCGCAGGCGTTGCACCGGGAAGGCGCCGAACTCGCCTTCACCTATCAGAACGAGCGCCTCGGCGAACGCGTGATCGAGCTGGCGGCGCGGGTCGGCTCGCCGCTCGTGCTGCCGCTGGACGTCGGCCGGGACGCCGAGATCGAGGCGGCTTTCAGCCGCATCGGCAGCGACTGGGGTGGCCTCGACGTGGTTGTGCATTCGGTCGCGTATGCCCCGCGTGAGGCGCTGGCCGGCGGCTTCGTCGAGGCGACCACGCGCGACGCCTTCGCCGTCGCGCACGACATCTCCAGCTACAGCCTGACGGCGCTGGTGCGCGCGGCGCTGCCGCTGATGCAGGGCCGGCCCGGCGCATTCCTGACGCTGACCTACCTCGGCGCGGTGCGCTCGATCCCGTCGTACAACGTGATGGGCCTCGCCAAGGCCAGCCTCGAAGCCAACGTACGCTTCCTCGCCGCCGACCTCGGTCCGCGCGGCATCCGGGTCAATGCGATCTCGGCGGGCCCGATCAAGACGCTGGCCGCGGCCGGGATTGCCGGCATGCGGAAGATGCTGCACCACGTCGAGCAGGTGGCGCCGATGCGCCGCAATGTCACGATCGACGACGTCGGTAACGCGGCTGCTTTCCTGTGCTCGGACCTCGCCGCCGGCATCACCGGCGAAGTGCTGTACGTCGATTCCGGCTACAGCCACGTCGGCATGGCCTTCCCCGAGTAGGCCCCGCGACGCAGCAGACCGGCGGCACAGCGGCACAGCGGACCGGCGGACCGGCGGACCGGGGCGTCGGGAACACTCGCTCGCTCGCGCGAGCCCGACTTACGCGCTCGCTCGCGACGTTCCCGCCGCCCCGTCCCACCCGTGTTGCCGCGGCACCGGCGAGGCGGACGGGGCCCGCGAGCAAACTCGTAAAGATCGGCCGGGTTTGCGAGCGGGACCCCGGCCGCCGTGCCGGCGCCGCGCCTGAGCTTACGGGTGGGATCCCGGCCGCCGTGCCGGCGCCGCGAGGAAGCGGCCGCGGCTCAGTCGAAGAGCTGTGGGTTGGTCTTGACCTTGGCCGAGGCCTGCAGCGCTGCGACATAGACCGCCGCGTCGGCGTTGCTGGCGCGCTGCCGGGATTGATCGGCCTCGCGGCTCTGCTCGTCCGGCGCGAGCGCCGCCAGCGATCCGCTGCGAACGGCTGAAACCTGCCAGACGACACTGTCGCCGTTCTCGAGCTGCGCCGTCCCGAATCGCGGCCTGCCCTCCGGCGCCGGCGCGCGGAACGCAGCGTCCAGGACCTCCGGCAGCGCGTCACCGTCGTGCCGTCGCAGCAGGCGCGGGCGCACTGCCGCTGCCACCCACGGACGAATGACGGTGGACCATTCGCCCCCGCCGCTGAGCGCCCCGAGCACCGCGGTGGCCTTCTCCGCCGCGAGCTGCCGCACTCGTTCGCGCCTGGCGTCGGCCAGCACTTTGTCCCGGACCTCGGCCAGCGACAGCTCGCGCGGCGGCTCGTGCGCCGCGACCCGCACGGTCACGACCCGGCCCGGCGCCAGCTCTGCGGTACGCAGCTCCTGGCCCGTGAGCGTATCCGGCGCGAAGACCGCCGCCGTGAGTTCGCTGCTGTTGCCGAGCGCTCCGTTATCATTGCGCGTGAACCGCGGCACGCTGCGCAGTTCGAGCTGCAGCTTCGCGGCGACGCGGCCGAGATCGCCGCCGGCTTCGAAGGCCTCGGACTCGAGCAGTTCCTGCAGGTCGTTAAACTGCCGCTCGACGTCCTGGCGCCGGACCTCGGGCTCGATCTCCGCCCGCACTTCCTCGAAGGAACGGACCGTACCCGGCCGGACGGCGTCGAGCCGGATCACGTGCCAGCCGAACTCGCTCCTGACCGGCCCGCGGATCTCCCCGGGCTGCATCGACCACACCGCGTCGGCGAACGGTGCCACGAACGCACCGCGCTCGGCCCAGCCGAGGTCGCCACCCTGCGCCACCGACCCGGTATCGGCCGAGTGCTCGCGGGCCAGCGCCGCGAAATCGGCGCCCGCCTGCGCCTGCTCGAGCACCTTGTGCGCGCTCGCCTCGGCTGCGGCCGCATCCGCCTGGTTCGCAATCAGCACGTGGCGCGCACGACGCTGCTCAGAGGTCGCGTAGCGCTCGACGTTGGCGTCGTAGAACTCGCGCAGGCGCGCCTGGTCCGGCGCGGCGGTCACCGCCAGGTCGGCGATGTTCAGCTCGACGTACTCGAGCCGGGCAGCCTCCTCGCTCACATACTGCGACCGATGGGCCTCGAACCAGGTCGTGAGCTCCGCCTCGGTCGGCGTGGCCTGCGCCGCGAATGCGGCGGCGGGGATCGCCACCCAGGCGAGTTCACGCGCCTCGTGCAGCAGTGCGACCCGTCTCTCGAACTCGCCGGGCAGGACGAATGCCGACACCTGCAGGCCGCGGTCAAGCTGCCGGGCCAGCGCCGCCTCGCGCTGTTCCGCCTCGAAACGCTCGGTCGACAGGCCGGCCGAGCGCAGCGCGGCGTGATACGCATCGGCCGAGAACTTCCCTTCGACCTGGAACGCCGGGGTCTGGCGCAAGGCTTCGAGCACGTGCGCGTCGGTGGCGGCGTAGCGCAGTTCGCGGGTCCGCTGCCGGACCAGCTCGGCGCGCACTGCCTGATCGAGCACTTCCTGCTGCAGGCGCTCGCGGAACTCCGCCGGGATCTCAGCAGCACCGAACATCTGCTGGTAGCGACCGAGTTCGTCCTGGAAGGCGCGCCGGACGCGGTCGGCGCCGATCTCCTCGCCGTTGACCTCGACCCCGGTGGCGCGGGTGAAGGTGCCGACGCTCGCATCGACGCCCCAGAACACGAACACGATGCCGAGCGCCACCAGGATCACGACGGCAAAGATGCCGGTCAGCCGGTCATGGATTTTCTGCAGCATAAAAAGGGAAGCGTCCCCATTAAATGGCGGAGCGGACGGGACTCGAACCCGCGACCCCCGGCGTGACAGGCCGGTATTCTAACCAGCTGAACTACCGCTCCGGATCCTTGGTGGGTGCTGCAGGTTTCGAACCTGCGACCTTCGCCTTGTAAGGGCGACGCTCTCCCGGCTGAGCTAAGCACCCTACGGCTGCAAACCAGCGCCCCCGCGGGGGCGCGCAACTATAAGTCATCACCCCGGCCGGTTCAATGCGCCGCCAGCGGCTTCGCTGCCCGCCGCCCGCGCGGCTTGGCCCGCGCTGCCTCCGGCGCCGCGACCACCGCCGCGCCCGCCTCGGGCCGGCGCTCGAGCGCGATCTCGATCACCTCGTCGATCCAGCGCACCGGGCGGATGTCGAGCTTGTCCTTGATGTTGGCCGGGATCTCGACCAGATCCTTCTCGTTCTCGCCCGGAATCAGTACGGTCTCGATGCCGCCGCGCTGCGCCGCCAGCAGCTTCTCCTTCAGTCCGCCGATCGGCAGCACCTCGCCGCGCAGCGTGATTTCGCCGGTCATCGCCACGCTGGCGTGCGCCGGGATCCGGGTCATCGCCGAGACCAGCGCCGTGCACATGCCGATGCCGGCGCTCGGGCCGTCCTTCGGCGTCGCGCCCTCGGGCACGTGCACGTGCACGTCGAGCTTCTGGTGGAAGTCGGCTGCCAGGCCCAGCGCCTCGGCGCGGCTGCGCACCACCGTCAGGGCGGCCTGGATCGACTCCTGCATGACTTCGCCGAGGTGACCGGTGTACAGCAGGCGGCCCTTGCCCGGGACGACCGCCGCCTCGATCGTCAGCAGCTCGCCGCCGACTTCGGTCCAGGCGAGCCCGGTGACCTGGCCGATGCGGTTCGCCTCTTCAGCCCGCCCGAAGCGGAACCGGCGCACGCCGAGGAACTGATCGAGGTTGGCCGAATCCACGCGGACCTGGCCCAGCGCGGGCTCGAGCAGGAGCTGCTTGACCGCCTTGCGGCAGATGCGCGCGGTCTCGCGCTCGACGTTGCGCACGCCCGACTCGCGCGTGTAGTAGCGGATGATGTCGAGGATCGCCTCGTCAGCGAGCTCGAGCTCGTCCTGGCGCAGCCCGTTCTGGCGCATCTGCTTCGGCAGCAGGTAGCGGCGCGCGATGTTCTGCTTCTCGTCCTCGGTGTAGCCGGGCAGCCGGATGACTTCCATGCGGTCGAGCAGCGGCGCCGGGATGTTCAGCGTGTTGGCGGTGCACACGAACATGACCTCGGACAGGTCGAAATCGACCTCGAGGTAGTGGTCGGCGAAGGTCGCGTTCTGTTCCGGGTCGAGCACTTCGAGCAGCGCCGAGGACGGATCGCCGCGGAAGTCCATCGACATCTTGTCGACTTCGTCCAGCAGGAACAGCGGATTGCGCACGCCGGAACGGGCCATGTTCTGCAGCACCTTGCCCGGCAGCGAGCCGATGTAGGTGCGGCGGTGACCGCGGATTTCGGCCTCGTCGCGTACGCCGCCGAGGCTCATGCGCACGAACTTGCGGTTGGTCGCGCGCGCAATGGACTGGCCGAGCGAGGTCTTGCCGACCCCCGGCGGCCCGACTAGACACAGGATCGGGCCCTTGATCCGGCGTACCCGCTGCTGCACCGCCAGGTACTCGACGATCCGTTCCTTGACCTTTTCGAGACCGTAATGGTCCTCGTCGAGCACCGCCTGCGCCGCGGCAATGTCGATGTGCACGCGGCTGCGCTTCTTCCACGGCATCTTGACCAACCAGTCGACGTAATTGCGGACGACGGTGGCCTCGGCCGACATCGGCGACATCAGTTTGAGCTTGCCGAACTCGGCCAGCGCCTTCTCGCGCGCCTCCTTGGGCATGCCGGCACGGACGATGCGCTTCTCCAGTTCGCCGAGCTCGTTCGGCGCGTCCTCGAGCTCGCCGAGCTCCTTCTGGATCGCCTTCATCTGCTCGTTCAGGTAGTACTCGCGCTGGCTCTTCTCCATCTGCGACTTGACCCGACCGCGGATGCGCTTCTCGATCTGCAGCATCTCCATCTCGGACTCGATCAGCGCCAGCACCTGCTCGAGCCGCTGGCGCACGTCCTGGATTTCCAGCACCTTCTGCTTCTCGGACAGCTTCAGTGCCATGTGCGCGGCGACCGTGTCGGCCAGCCGCCCGGGCTGCTCGATACCGGCCAGCGAGGTCAGGATCTCCGGCGGCACCTTCTTGTTCAGCTTGACGTACTGCTCGAAGTGCGCGACGACTGAACGGCTCAGCACGTCGGTCTCGCGGTCCTCGTACGGATCGACGTCCGGCAGCGGGGTCATGTCCGCGGCGAAGTGTCCCTCGGTGTCCACGTTCTCGACCAGCGCCCGCGACAGGCCTTCGACCAGCACTTTGACCGTGCCGTCCGGGAGCTTCAGAAGCTGCAGGATCGTGGCCAGCGTGCCGATCGTGTACAGGTCGCGGGAACGCGGCTCGTCCACGTCGGACTGTTTCTGCGCCACCAGCAGGATCTGCTTGTCGCGGCGCATGGCCTCGTCGAGCGCGGTGATTGACTTCGGGCGCCCGACGAACAGCGGGATCACCATGTGCGGGTAGACGACGACGTCGCGCAGCGGCAGCACCGGCAGGCGTACCGTAGCCGGGGTCGCAGGTGGAGACGGGCGGGTCGGTTCGGTCACGGAGCAGTCCTCACGGGCGCACCCGGGCGCCGCTGCCGGCCGTTCGCATCAGGCGCGGCGGACTTCGGGCGCGGCCACCTCAGGTTCGTCGCTGCGATAGACCAGATAGGGCTTGCTGTCGCCCGCGATCACGGTTTCGTCGACGATTACCCGCGCCACGTTCTTCAGCGACGGCAGGTCGTACATGGTGTCCAGCAGGGCGTTTTCAAGGATCGTGCGCAGGCCGCGCGCCCCGGTCTTGCGGTCCATCGCCCGGCGCGCGACCGCGCGCAGGCCGTCGTCGCGCAGCTCGAGTTCGACCCCTTCCATGTCGAACAGCCGGGCGTACTGCTTGACCAGCGCGTTACGCGGCTGGGTCAGGATCGTGACCAGCGCGCTCTCGTCCAGCTCCTCGAGCGTCGCCACGACCGGCAGGCGGCCGACGAACTCCGGGATCAGTCCGTAGCGGATCAGGTCCTCGGGCTCGACGTCGCGGAACAGGTCGGCGCCCTGCGGGCGTTCCGACGGCGCCCGCACCTCGGCGGCGAAGCCGATGCCGCCGCGGCTGCTGCGCTTCTCGATGATCTTCTCGAGCCCGGCGAAGGCCCCGCCGCAGATGAACAGGATGTTGCCGGTATCCACCTGCAGGAATTCCTGCTGCGGATGCTTGCGCCCGCCCTGCGGCGGCACCGAGGCGATCGTGCCCTCGATCAGCTTCAGCAGCGCCTGCTGCACGCCCTCGCCGGACACGTCGCGGGTGATCGACGGGTTGTCCGACTTGCGCGAGATCTTGTCGATCTCGTCGATGTAGACGATGCCGGTCTGCGCCTTCTCGACGTCGTAGTCACACTTCTGCAGCAGCTTCTGGATGATGTTCTCGACGTCCTCGCCGACGTAGCCGGCCTCGGTCAGCGTGGTCGCATCGGCGATCGTGAACGGCACATTCAGCAGCCGGGCCAGGGTCTCGGCCAGCAGCGTCTTGCCGCAGCCAGTCGGGCCGATCAGCAGGACGTTGCTCTTGGCGATCTCGACCTCGTCGCGGTCGCCGCGGTGGCGGCGGTCGCCCGGCCGGGCCTGCAGGCGCTTGTAGTGGTTGTAGACCGCGACCGCGAGGATCTTCTTGGCGCGGTCCTGGCCGATCACGTACTCGTCGAGAACCTTGCGGATCTCGTGCGGTTTCGGCAGGCGGTCCCGGGCCCGTTCCTGCTTTTCCTCGAGCTCCTCACGGATGATGTCGTTGCACAGCTCGACGCATTCGTCGCAGACGAAGACCTGCGGACCGGCGATCAGCTTGCGCACCTCGTGCTGGCTCTTGCCGCAGAAGGAGCAGTACAGCAGCTTGCCGTCCTCGTGCCTGCCGCGCGTGTCGTTCACCATTCGCCGTCGCCCTCGCCGCCCGGCCCTGTGGCCGTGATCCGCCTTATAGCATGCCGCCTCTGGCGGGGTAAATTCCCTTCCCGTTCAACCGCTTGAATATCTGCGTCCCGACCCGGCACCTCAAGCCCTGCCCATCGTCGCTGGCGCGGCGCGCTTTTCGAGGACCCCGTCCACAATTCCGTAGGCGCGGGCCTGCTCGCCGCTCATGAAATTGTCGCGGTCGGTATCCTGGCGGATCTTTTCGATCGGCTGGCCGGTGTGCGCGGCCAGGATGCCGTTCAGGCGGTCCCGGGCATCGAGGATCTCGCGGGTGTGAATCTCGATGTCGGTCGCCTGGCCCTGGAACCCGCCCAGCGGCTGGTGGATCATGACCCGCGAGTTCGGCAGCACGAAGCGCTTGCCCTTCGCCCCGGCCGCCAGCAGCACTGCGCCCATGCTGGCCGCCTGGCCGATGCAGATCGTACTGATGTCCGGCTTGATGAACTGCATGGTGTCGTAGATCGCCAGCCCGGCCGACACGGCCCCGCCCGGCGAATTGATGTAGAGGTGGATGTCCTTATCCGGGTTCTCGGACTCGAGGAACAGAAGCTGCGCGACCACCAGGTTCGCGACCTGGTCCTCGATGCCGCCGACGATGAAGACCACCCGCTCCTTCAGCAGCCGCGAGTAGATGTCGTAGGCGCGCTCGCCGCGCGCGGTCTGCTCGACGACCATCGGTACGAGGTTCAACGCCCGCGTCGTGTTCGGATCCGCCACGTCGCCTCCTTTCATCCTTCGGACGCGGCCGCCGCGCCGAAGTTCATGATGTCCTTGAACGTGGCCGGCTGGTCGATGACCTGCGCCGTGGCCAGTACGTGCTCGACGACCTGGTCCTCGAGCACCGCCATCTGCAACTGGCGCATCGCGCCTTCGTTCTCACGGAACTGCCGCCGGGCCGCCTCGGGATCGTCGTAACCGGCCGCGATTTCCTCGAGCCGGGTCTGGACGCGGGCGGAGTCGGACTGGATTCCGGCCGCGCGCACCAGCTCGTTGAGGATCAGGGCCAGCGCCACGCGCCGGCGGGCCGGCGCCTCGAAGGCATCGCGCGGCGGCAACTGCCGGGGATCGCGGGAACCGGCGCGCCGCAGCATCTCGAGCTGGAGGTCGCGGACTTCCGCCTCGATCAGTGTGCGGGGCAGCTCGATCGGGTTGGCCGCCAGCAACTGGTCCATGACCTGGGCCCTGACCCGGCCGCGGATCGCGCCGGCCAGTTCCCGCTCCATGTTCTCGCGGACCTCGGCCCGCAGGCGCTCCACGCCGCCGGCGCTGACGCCGAACTGCAGGCAGAAGGCCTCGTCCAGGACCGGCAGCTCCGGAGACTCGACGCGCTGCAGAGTGGCGCTGAAACGGGCCGTGCGGCCGGCGAGGTTCCGGTTGTGGTAGTCGTCCGGGAAGCGCAGATCGAATTCGCGCGATTCCCCGGCCTGCGCTCCATGCAGACCCTCCTCGAACTGGCGCAACAGGCGGCCGTTACCGAGCACGACTTCGATGTCCTTGCCGCTGCCACCCTCGAACGTTTCGCCGTCGATGCGGCCCTCGAAATCGAGCGCGACCCGATCCCCGCTGGCACAGCCGCGCCCGGCCGGGATCCAGTTCGGGCGCTGCGCGCGCAGCGTCTCGATCATCGCATCGACATCGCTCTCGGCCACACCGGCCTGCGGTCGCACGAGGCGCAACTCGGCGAGGCCGGCCAGCTGGAACTGCGGATAGACCTCGAAGACCGCGGTGTAACGCAGATCGCCCCCGGCCTCACCGGGCGCAGGCTCGATGCGTGGCCCACCGGCCGGGGCGAGCTGCTCGCGCTGCACGGCCTCGGCAAAGCTCTGCCGGATCAGGTCGGATACGACTTCTTCGCGGACCTGCGGGCCGTAGTGCTGGCGCACGACGTGAATGGGCGCCTTGCCCGGCCGGAAGCCCTTGATCCGCGCCGTACGGCCGACCTGCACCAGCCGGGCGTCCACCTGCTGCCGCACGCGGCTCGCCGGCACCGAAACCTGCATCCGGCGTTCGAGGCCGGCCAGCGACTCCACCGAAATCATCATCTGCTCAGCCACCTCGTGGTGCGAAAGGAGAGACTCGAACTCTCACGGGTTGCCCCACCGGAACCTAAATCCGGCGCGTCTGCCAATTCCGCCACTTTCGCCTCGGGAACCGGCCGCGCATTATAGCCTACGGGTTCCGCTCCTTCGTCCGCCCGCGCCGGTGCCGGCGCAGCGCCGTGCGCAGTGCGGCGGCCAGGCTCGGGCCGGCGAAAGCGCTCACGACCGCGAGGCTGACCGGGCCACGGGCCGCGGTGAAACCCGCATAGGTGCCGAGATAGATCAGCACGATGGTCAGCGCAGCCGCGAGCATCGCACCGAACCTGAGCGCGGCGACGGCCGCCTCGACCGGCGTCGGATCGTCGTCCGGGCCGGGCCCGCCGGGCCAGTGGCTGGAGGGATCCGGCAGTTCAGGTGGGCGCCGCATGTTCGCTCCGGGCCGGCAGCGATCGCTGGAAATGGTGGGCCATGTAGGACTCGAACCTACAACCTACGGATTAAGAGATCGGGGCATGGCCTTTTGCCCGGTTCACCCGGCACGCCCCCGGTTCAGAAATCAGCAACTTAGGCGCAGTCGCATTCTGCCAGAGTCATAGAAACGTCGCCAGAGTGTAAGCAGGATTGTAAGCACAAACCGCCCCCGGTCTGTAAGCACAGTCCGCTGGCCCGCCACCGCCGATTGCCGCCCCCGCCCGCCGGGCGTAGCGTCCGTTGCTGTACCATCCGGCCGCCCCGCCGCGATCGCTGTCCGGGCAATGCACCAGCAGGCCCGGCGCGGTCGCGGCGCCCTGAGCCTCTCCGGCGGACCGGATCCAGTCCCGCGCGATCCGGCGCTGCGGCGAGCTGCTGAAGCAGGTTCCTGACGGCAAAGGCATCAATCAGTACACGGAGGATCGGGACGGAGCCGTCCCGACCCGCACTGAGGCCGCCGAAGCTGCCGGCCTGTCCGAGCGCCAGCGCAAGACCGCCCTGCGAGTCGCTTCAGTGCCCGACGCGGACTTCGAGGCGCAGGTCGCGATCAGCTTCTGCTTCAGGTCGTCCGGCAGACGGGTGAACTGGTACATGGCGAACCAGTCGGGGGCGAACTGTTTTGTAATACTGAAAAGCTGGCCCGCTTCCAACCCTGTTATGGGTTGGATTCCACCCGGCCAAACGTAGTGATATGACTCGGCTCCATGTACTTTCTTGGGAACCAGCCGATACGAGGAGGGAATGAGAAAAAAGGGAGGTGGGACTCGCCCACCTCCGCAATGCTGACAAACCACTTGTACAGACCTACTCGGCAGCTGCAGGACTCTTTGTCATCTTCCGTTTGCAGTTGTACCAGTAGGTCAGCGCACCTTTCTCGGTAAGCGTTGCACCCTCGACGAACGCTGCAACGATCACGTCTTTGTCCTCGTCGTGGAGGACCGCATAGATCGCCCGGGCGGCGTCCGCCTTGGACTTTCCGTCCTTGATCAGTGTCTTGCCCTGGGCGATTGCCTGTTTCACTTTCGCCTTGTTGAGATCGACCTTCTTCGGCTCCGCATTCTGCTCGGCGGGAACCGCGCTGGTCTCCTCAACAGGCGACTTCGCTGCGGTCTTTTCGGGTTGCTTGCTGCTGGGTTTCTGTTCCTTCTTACGAGTCTTGGCCACGGTATTGTCTCCAGAGTTGGTTAACGATGCGCTTCGCCTTGTGCTGCGGGATGGTCTCGAAACCTGGAATGTCCTCGAACATGCCAAGCATCTTGTCGGCGAAGTCGTGGAAGCCAAGATGTGATCCAAACTCCTCGTTGATGATCTGGACCAGCGTGTTCTGCTGTTCTACCGTCAACGTGTGCATTTGCGATCTCCTTCGTGACCACACACGCACACCGTCCCGTCAGAATCCGGTTAGGGCAACAGCCAGATTGCCCGCCCCATTTATCCTGGGGAAACGAGGGGTTAATATGTACTGTGCCTTTCGGCTCTGCGTTACTCTGGTTAGCTGCTACGGGACTGTCTGGCAATCGTAGGGGGCGATATGAAGTCATCTAAGAAGAAGTCCGACCTGGCGAACGACGATGATCGAGACCTTAAGCGTGTTCGGCACCGGAACGTCGTCGGCAAGTTGATCAACTTCCGGGGACTCGTCTATGCGCCAGTAAATGAAAACGGCGTGATCTTCTTATTCGGGAAAATGGCAGACGATCTGAATATGTATATCGAGACGATCAGACCTGGCTACCCAGATTGTGTTGCCAAGCGATACATCGGCAAGGGTAAGTGGGAGGAACTGCGAATCGAATTCGAGTTTAGGTCTTCAGATTTCGAACGCCACAGGCACCATCCCGCAGACTGCGACGCCATTATTTGCTGGATTCACGACTGGAAAGAATGTCCGAAGCACATCGAGGTCCTCGAGTTGCAGTCGATACTTCCGGAACTCGAGAACACCGTCACAGAAGAGCCAGACAAGGTCAGCGAACTGAGCGATCACAACATTGACGATCTTTTCTCAAGTAAGGCAATGAGGCACATATACGACCAACTTCATGGGCGGATCACGAAAAGTGGCAAGGATGTTTGGAGAAAGGTCGCACGGAAAAGCATTACGTACTACAGTCCGGAACGTGTGTTTGCTTACGTCAATGTCCAGAAGCAAGGTTTGAGATTCACCGTCTTTACTGACGGGAAGAAGATCCAAGGAGTGGAGGCGGTTGACTACGAACGTGGGGGGGAGAAATGGGGAAGGTTTGTGGTTAGAACACCGCCTGATATTTCGATGGCGCTTCGTGCGTTGAAGGCATCGCGCCAGCGAATACTTGGCGCAATTAAGCGGGGTGAAAACACTGGTTGGTACGCAGAGCGGGAGTCGTGACCATCACCTCTTTAAGCTTATTGTCTACGTCGATTAGCAGCAGGAACTCAGAAGGTTAGATAGTCCAGTCCCAAACTGGGCTATTTTTTTGTGCTGGTCATCCACGATTCCACCGTTGGTCTTCCTAAATACGATTGAAGGAGATCAACGACGATGACGAAGTGGAACAGACTACTGGCAGTGCTCGATGAGACCCTCGAGTTCGCGAACCGCAAGAGTTCGACGGTGAAGAAGATCAAGCAGGGTTACGACGATCAGACCAATGAACACGTGATCTGGCTTGAGTACCGTGTCCGTTTGGAGAACGATCTGCCAGTCAAACCCCCACAACCGAACCAGCGTGAATTGGCGTACCTGCGACGGGTTGCTGCCGACGTTGCCGCTGCCCGGGGTTCACAGAAGCGATAGATTCTCCACCTGTCGCATACCTTCCAGCGCCTCGGCAACATCGTCAACCGCGGCGTTCACGCGGCCTCCTCGCGCGGATCCACCGCGAAGTCAACATCAGCCGCTTCCCGCGAGAACCGATCGCACCGGCTCAGCGCGAACAGCAGCGGCC
>VGVB01000005.1 GCA_016882265.1 Gammaproteobacteria bacterium | reverse complement strand
GGCGCCGCGCACGCTGGTGCTGCTGCCGCGCGACGCCGGCGTCGAGCTCACGGCGCTCGCCGCGGGCCTCGCCGATGCGCTCGGCCGGTACGGCCGCGTCGAGCTGGTGACCGGCCAGCGCGCGCAGAGCCACAGCGCCCAGTGGTTCCATGAGCTCGAGTCGCGCAACGACTTCGTCATCTACACGGCCGATCCCGCGGCCACCGCCTGGACCCGGCAGTGCCTGCGCCAGGCGGACGCGCTGCTGCTCGCGGCCCGGGCTGCCGCCGAGGCCGGTCCGTGGCCGGAGCCGGACCAGCACGCCGGTGCCTGGCGGCGGGCCGAGCTGCTGCTGGTGCACGACGGCGGTTTCACGACCGGGGCCGCCGCGCGCTGGCGGGCCCACCTGCCCGGCATGCCCTGCCATCATCTGCGCGGGCCGCGCGACTTCGCGCGGGTCGTGCGGCTGCTGACCGGCCGCGCGATCGGACTGGTCCTGTCCGGTGGCGGCGCGCGCGGCTTTGCCCATCTGGGCGTCGTGCGCGCGCTGCGCGAGCATGGCGTGCCGATCGACCTGGCCGGCGGTACCAGCATGGGCGGCATCCTCGCCGCCGGCGTCGCCGCCGACTGGGACGATGCGGAGATGATCGAGCGCTTCCGGCGCAGCTTCGTCGACAGCAACCCGCTGGCCGACTTCACGCTGCCGCTGGTCTCGCTGGTCGCCGGCCGCAAGGTCAGCCGGCGACTGCGCGGCGAGTTCGGCGACATCGACATCGAGGACCTGCCGCTGCCGTTCTTCTGCGTGTCCTCCAACCTGACCACCGGCCATGTGACCGTGCACCGCGACGGGCTGCTGTGGCGCTGGCTGCGCGCGTCGGTCGCCATTCCCGGCGTGCTGCCGCCGGTGTTCCACGGCGGCGAGGTGTACGTCGACGGCGGCACAATGAACAACCTGCCGGTGGACGTGATGCGCGGGCTGGGTCGCGGCCCGGTCATCGGCGTGGACGCCGGCGCCGATCCGGCCTTCACGACCAACATCGAGGCGACCGAAGCGCCGCCCCTGTGGCACGCGCTGCGTGGTCGCCGCCAGCGGCGCCGGCCCAATATCCTGCAGATCCTGTGGCGCGCCGGCATGGTCAACAGCGCTGCGGCCACCGAGCTGCACCGCGGCGAAACCGACCTGCTGCTGACACCGTCGCTCGAGTCGCTCGACCTGCTCGACTGGCAGGCCTTCCAGCGCGCGATCGATCTCGGCTATCGCGACACCTGCCGGCGACTCGCCGCCGGGCTGCCCGCCGAACTGCGCGCCGCGCTGCGCTGAGCGCCAACCGCGCCGCCGCGGACCGCGCTACGACTGCGCCGCAGCGACCGGCAGTTCGAGCTCGGCGAGAAGCTGCGTGACGCCGCTGCGCGGCAGCTCCGACAGATTGGGACTGACCGGCTGCACGCGGCTGCCGCCGGCCCGGTGACTGACGATCCACGAGTGGAATTCGCCGGGCCGCGCCGCGGCGAAACCGAACAGCAGATTGACGATGGCGCGCTCGCGGTGCTGCTCGCGGTTGACGCGCTCGTCGCAGACCACGTACCAGCGGTCGCCCGGTTCGCGGCCCGGAAACGCGCCCTGTTCTTCGAGCCCGCTGAAGAATGCGCGCACCTGCGCCGCCGCCCGCCGCCAGGTCGGCGGCTCGTTCGGCGCGAACAGCATCCAGCGCGTCCCGCGCTCGACGCTGGTGACGATCATCTGCGCGAGCCGGCGGCGCCCGAGCGAACGCCAGTCGGCCACCGCCGCACCAGGGCCGGCCAGCGTGCAGGCCTCGATCGGCATCCGCTCGACGCGCCGCACTGTTGGCACGACGTTGACGCCCGTCCCCGCCAGCCCCTGGCGCTGCCCGTCGTCCACCGCGCACAGCGGGCGCAGGCCGGGACGCAGCACCGCATCCTCGCCGAGGGTCGCCGCCCACACCGGCGCGTGTTGCCCGACGCGCGCCAGCATGCCGGCCACCGCCGCGGACGGCGCGAAGGACTCGAAGCGGCCGCGCAGCTTGTCGTAGGCCAGCAGCCGCGGGAAGAACATGCAGGCCGAGTCGCTCGGCAGCGGCCAGTCGCGCATGGCCGCAAGCGCGCGCGCGGCGCTGTCCCAGTGCTGCGGCGGATCGACCAGCAGCAGCGCGCGGCGCTCGCGGCAGAAGCGGTTGGCGACCAGCAGCACCGACGGTCCGGGGTCGCGGTCGCGCGCCGGCGGCGGAATGCACAGCAGGTTGAAGGTCTCGACCGCGGCGAGCGCGAACAACCCGGTGCCGCGCACCGCCGAGCCGATCAGGTCGTAGTCGGACAGCGGCCCGCCGTCGTCCCCGTCGGGATTCGACAGCACATAGCCGGCGAGGCCGCGTGGGTCGGGGTGCGGGGTCGGGTCGGGACGCCGCTCCGGCACCGCGCCGGCCACACGCGCGAGCTGCGAGTCAGCGAGCACCGCGGTGACGCAGCGCGTGGCGGCGGGCCGCACCGATACCCGCCGGTGGATCTCCTGGTCCTCGATGTGCTCCGACCCGGGCGCCCGCACCCGCTGCAGCACAAGGTTGAAGCGATCGTCCTCGTTGTCGCCGATGCCGTCGTAGTCCACCGCGGCGCGCAGGAACTCGCGCGTGCCCGGTGCGAGGGCGGCGAGCACGAGCGCCTGCGGGCCCGCCGGCAGCGTCAGCGAGCAGCAGCGCGCGCCGTTGGCCACGCGCACGACGATCGCGACGTCGCCGCCATTCTCGAAGTACTGCTCCACCGCGTAGGACAGCAGGCTCGGCTGCCACAGGCCGCCGAAGACGCGCTGGAAGTCGGCGAAGCTGCCGATCGGTACCGGCTGATCGACCGGCCCGCGCAGGCAGCGGCCGACGAAGGCCGTGATGGCGCCGGGCGCCGCAACGATGGCCTGATCCGACCCGGGCTCTTCGCGTACCTGTATGCCCGCCTGCCGTTCCGTCACCGCGCGCTCCCCTGCGACAGCGGCAGGTTAGCACAGGGCGCGCTGCGCACGGCGCCGGTGGTTTATGCTGCGCGGGTTCCACGCTGCCTGGCCCACCCGGACCCACTCCATGCACACGACGACCGGCCACTGGCGGCTCGGCCTGATGCTCGCGCTGACTACGTCACTGCTGTGGGGACTGCTGCCGATCGCGATGGTGATCGTGCTGCAGGACATGGACCCGTACACGCTGACCTGGTGGCGGTTCGCGGCCTCCGCCGTCGGCCTCGGTGCCTTTCTGGCGTGGCGCCGGCAGCTGCCGCAGCCGGCCGGTGCCGGCCGGCCGATGCTGCTGTTGCTGCTGTTGGCGCTGGCGACGATGGTTGCCAACTTCGTGCTGTATGTGGTCGCGCTCGACCTGACCTCGCCGTCCGTGGCGCAGGTGCTGATCCAGCTCGCGCCGCTGCTGCTGCTGCTCGGTGGCGTATATGTGTTCCGCGAACCGTTCGCGCGCGGTCAGTGGCTCGGCTTCGTGCTGCTCGGCCTCGGCCTGCTGCTGTTCTTCAACAGCCGCACGCCCGAGCTCGCGCGGCCGACCGAGGGCCTCGGCCTCGGCGCGCTGATCATGCTGGTGTCGTCGCTGTCCTGGGCCTGCTACGGGCTGGCGCAGAAGCGCCTGCTCGCCGCATTCCCGGCCCAGCAGGTGTTGTGGCTGCTCTACACCGGGGCCGCGCTGGTGCTGCTGCCGCTGGCCCGGCCCGGATCGCTGCTCGCACTCAACGAGCTGCAGCTATGGATGCTGGCTTTCTGCGCCGCCAACACACTGGTCGCTTACGGCGCCTTCGGCGAGGCGTTGCGCCACTGGGAGGTGAGCCGCGTCAGCGCCGTGCTCGCCACCGCGCCACTGTTCACGATCATCGCGATGCGGCTGGTCGAATGGTCCGGCTGGGGGCTGGTCGTGGCCGAGGATCTCAATGCACTCAGCGTGCTCGGTGCGCTGATCGTCATCTCCGGATCGATGACCTGCGCGCTGGCCGGCCGCCGGGAGCCGGCCGGCGGTCAGCGCTCCTGACCGTCCGCAACCCGGTCAGTTCGTGCCGTACTGGTCTTCGTTGCCGTCCCAGCTCGCGCCCTGCGGCAGGGCGTTGCGCACGCGCGGCGCGGCCGCCAGCGCAGCCTCCGGCGCCAGCGCACCGCCGGGACCGACCGGTAACGCCAGCCCCTGCGGCCGCCCGGCGGCGGCCGCGACGGCTGGCCAGTCGATCATCTCAGTCTGCGCCGCGATGCGCTTCCAGCGCAGCGCTTTGTCCTGCGCCGCGCGACGCCGCAGAGCGCGCGGTACGTCGGACCAGTCGCGCTGGTCATCGGCGAGCGGCGGGAAGGACTGGAACACCGCCCGACCATCCCGCCAGCCGAGCAGGAACGGCTGATTCACCACCGTCACGCGCGTGCCGACCGGCACGTGGTCGTAGAGCCGCGCGATATCTTCCGGGTACAGGCGGATGCAGCCGTGACTGGCGCGCATGCCCACGCCGGGCGGCTTGTTCGTGCCGTGGATCAGGTAGCTCGGCCAGTCGAGACGCAGCATGTGCCGGCCGAGCGGGTTGTCCGGGCCGGCCGGCACGCGCGGCGGCAGGATGTCACCATCGCGCTCGTGCTCGCGCCGCACGGATACCGGCGGTATCCATACCGGGTCCCTGACCCGCGCCGTCACCCGGGTAGCGCCTTCGGGCGTCGCCCAGCCGATCTTGCCGATGCCGACCGGGTGCGTGATCACCTCGACCGGCGCGCCCTTTTCGCGCTTCGGAAAGTAGAACACGCGCATCGCCGCCAGGTTCAGCACCAGCCCTTCGCGCGGCGCGTCCGGCAGCACGAATTCGGTCGGCAGGATGATCGGCGTGCCCTCCTTCGGCAGCCACGGATCCACGCCCGGGTTGGCGCGGACGATCTCCTCGAAGCCGACATTGAAGCGGCGCGCGATATCCGGCAGGGTGTCGCTGGCGCGCGCGATCGTGACCTGCAACCACCCGACGACGTCCTGGTCGGGGGCGACGATGAAGCGGTGGGTTGCTTCGGCGAGCGGCAGTTCCGGCGGCGGGGCGGGGGGCGCCGCCGGCGGCGGGGGCGGCGGCGAGGGTGGCTTGCGCCACAGCGACCCGAAGGGGGCGCAGGCGGTCACCCCGGCGAGGACCAGCGCCAGCCAGACGATGCGGACCGGCCGTGTCGTTCGGGGGACATCCGGGCGGCCGGAGTGCGGAGGATGGGCTCTCATAATAAAAAGGGGTCTGAAGGTTACTGTACTACTTGACTAGAACACAAAAACTCAACCAGGCTTGACCATCGCTTACAGGCGGAGCCGTTCGATGAAAAAGAAGACCGTCGTCATCACCGCTGGCGTCGTCGCCATTGCAGCAGTCCTCGCCGGGCTCGCCTGGCGCACCCGCGGCGAGAAGCCGATGGAAGTACGAACCACGGATGCCAGCCTGCAACAGATCGTCGAACGGATCAATGCGACCGGCAAGATCCAGCCACGAACCCAGGTCAAGATCAGTGCTGACGTCAGCGCGCGGATCATGCGCCTCGGTGTCCGCGAAGGCGATCGGGTCGAGGCCGGGCAGTTCCTCGTGGAGCTGGACCGCGAGGCCTACCTGGCCGCGGTCGAGAGCTCGCAGGCCAACGTCCGTTCGGCCGAGTCGGGGGTCACGCTGGCCCACGAGAACATGCTGCAGGCCGAGCGCGAGCTGCGCCGCGCGCGCGAGATCGTCGCGCGCGGCCTCGACTCCCAGGCGCGACTCGATGCGGCCGATGCCGGTTTCAAGGTCGAGAGCGCCCGCTACGAGGCGGCCCGCGGTGATGCGGCCCGCGCGCGCGCCGCGCTCAAACAGTCGCGCGACTCGCTGGCCAAGACCTCGATCTTTGCGCCGATGGGCGGGGTCGTCACCGAGCTCCGCCGCAAGCAGGGGGAGATCGCGATCGGCTCGCAGTTCCAGGAAGATGTGATCCTCGTGATCTCCGACCTGTCGGTGATGGAGGCACAGCTCGACGTCGATGAGAACGATATCGTCCGCATCACCCTCAGCGACACGGCCGAAGTCGACGTCGACGCGATGCCGGAGCGCAAGCTCAGCGGCAAGGTCTACGAAATCGCCAGCAGTGCCAAATTGCCGGCGGGAGGTGCGCAGGCGGCCCAGAGTCAGAACCAGAAGACCGAGTTTCTGGTCAAGGTGGCGGTCGACGAGCCACCGCCGGAACTCCGCCCCGGCATGACCGCCGCCGCTGACATCATCACCGAGACCCGCCCCAAGGCCCTCAGCGTCCCGATCCAGTGTGTCACCGTCCGGACCCTGGAGCAGCTCAAGGAAGACACCGGCAAAGACACCGACTCCGGCAGCGACTCGTCGGGCTCCGCCTTCACCGCGGACGAGGACGGCTTCGTGCAGATCGTGTTCGTCCTGCAGGACGGCAAGGCGCTGGCGCGGCAGGTCACGACCGGGATCCAGAGCGACCGCCTCATCGAGGTCACCTCAGGCCTGCAGGCCGGCGAGACCGTGATCTCCGGCAGTTACCGCGCGATCTCGCGCGACCTGCACCACGGCGGCGCGGTGCGCGTCAACAACGAGCGCAAGGACACCGACAAGGACACCGACGCGGAGCAGACCTGAAATGCCTGCCCAACCCGCTGCCGCAGGTCCGCTGCTCCATCTCGAGGACATCGTCCGGACGTACTGGCTGGGCACGACCGAGGTCCAGGCCCTGCGCGGCGTGACGCTCGAGATCGCGCACAATGAGTACGTCGCGATCATGGGCCCGTCCGGCTCCGGCAAGTCGACGCTGATGAACCTGATCGGCTGCCTCGACCGGCCGACGTCCGGCAGCTATCGGCTCGAGGGCCAGCCGGTCAGCGAGATGAGCGACGACCAACTCGCCGAGGTCCGCAATCGCCGGATCGGTTTCGTGTTCCAGACCTTCAACCTGCTGCCACGCTCTGACGTGCTGCACAACGTCGAACTGCCGCTGGTCTACGCCGGCATTCCGCGCGCCGAGCGCCGGGAACGCGCCGAGCAGGCGATCGCCCGCGTCGGCCTCGCCGACCGGGCGCGGCACCGGCCGAACGAGCTGTCCGGCGGTCAGCGCCAGCGCGTCGCCATCGCCCGCGCGTTGATCGGCAACCCGGCGATCCTGCTCGCGGACGAGCCGACCGGCAACCTGGACAGCCGTACCGGGGCCGACATCATGGCGATGTTCGACGAGCTGTACGCTTCCGGCCAGACCGTCATCCTGGTCACGCACGAGGACGACATCGCCGCACACGCGCGGCGGACCATCCGGCTGCGCGACGGGCACATCGAGAGCGACGTCGCGCGCGCGGCGCCGGCCACGGCACGCCAGTGAAGCTCCGGGCGGAACTGGCCGAGGCGGCGCGGATCTCCTGGTCCGCGATCCTCGCCAACCGCGGCCGCGGCGCGCTGACCACACTCGGCATCATCATCGGCATCGCCGCGGTGATCACGACGATGACCGCCGCGAACGGCCTGGCCCGGACTTTCCGCGAAACCTTCTCGGCGGTGGGCGCGGACGTGCTCTACGTCTCGCGCATGCCGTGGGTCATCGTCAACGACTTCTGGAAGTACCGCACCCGGCCGATTCTCGGGCTCGACGACAGCGAGCGGCTGTCGCAGAGCCTGCGCGGGCGCGCCATCGTCAATCCGACGATCGACGTCGGACTGCCGGCCAGCTTCCGTGACCGGACGCTGGAGTCGACCCGCATCATCGGCACCACGGACCGGCAGTTGATCGTGTCGAGCGCGGTACCGGCGCTCGGCCGGTTCCTGCTGCCGGTCGACGATCACTATCGCCGCCGGGTCTGCGTGCTCGGGCACGAGGTCCGCGAACGGCTGTTCGGCAAAGTCGATCCGGTGGGCCGCGACGTGCGGCTCGGAGCCAGCGTGTTCCGCGTCATCGGCGTCATGGAGAAACAGGGCGGCGGTTTCCTCGGCGGCCCGAATTTCGATCTGCAGGTATTCGTGCCGGTGTCGACCTTCGCCCGGCTGTTCGGCGACCGCAGCACGGACCGCAGCGTCACGATCGCGGTCAAGGCGCTGAGCCACGAGGCCGTGCCGGAGCTCGAGTACGAGATCATCGGCGAAATGCGCAAGATCCGCCGGCTGCGACCCGGTCAGCAGGAGAACTTCTCGATCAACCGCCTCGACACGCTGCTGACCGCGTACAACAACGTCATGGGCGTCGTGCTCGGCATCGGCCTGCTGGTCACCGGCATCGCCCTGTTCGTCGGCGGCGTCGGCGTGACCAACATCATGTTCGTGTCGGTCATGGAGCGGACCCGTGAAATCGGCATCCGCAAGGCGCTCGGTGCGACCCGGCGCAGCATCCTGCTGCAGTTCCTGATCGAGGGCGGCATCATCTGCCTGGGTGGCGGAGTGGCCGGCATCCTGGTGGCGTGGCTGATCACGCTGCTGATCGACGCGACCCTGATGCCGGCCAGCCTGTCGCCGCAGATCGCGGTGATCGCACTGTTGATCGCGTTCACGATCGGCGTGCTCGCCGGGCTGGCGCCGGCCTGGCGCGGCGCGCGGCAGGATCCGATCGAGGCGCTGCGCTATGAGTGAGCGCGCCCGGGCCGGAGGCTGAGCATGCACTGGCAGGACCTGCTGTGGATGGCACTGGGCGCGATCCGTGGCAACCGGCTGCGCTCGGCCCTGACCCTGGTCGGCATCGTGCTCGGCGTCGCGTCGATCATCGGCGTGATGACCGGGATCTCGGTGATCCAGTTGACGATGGAAGCCGAGATGAGCGTGCTCGGCGCGCGCACGTTCCAGGTGCAGAAATGGCCGGCCGGCGGCTTCAGCGGCGAGGAACGCCGCAAGTACGCGAAGCGGCCGCCGCTGACCCTCGCCGATGCCGACGCGATCCGCCGCCACGGTACGCTCGTGGACCTGGTCGGCTCGGAACTGTGGGAGTTCGGCAGCACGGTCCGTTACGGCGGCGAAACCACGGAGTCGAACATCAACATCTGCGGCGGTGACCCGCAGTACCCGGAGAACAACACGCATTTCGTCGCGCTGGGCCGCAGTCTGGCCGAGATCGATCTCCGCACGGCGCGCCGGGTCGCCGTCATTGGCGCGGCGCTGGCCGAGCGCTTCTTCCCGTACGTCGATCCGATCGGCCGCGAGCTGCTGGTGGACGGGCGCAGCTTCACGATCATCGGCGTGTTTGCGCCGAAAAAGAGTGCCTTCGGCGCCGGCTACGACAACTACGTGCTGATGCCGCACAGCACCTTCCAGCAGGTCTACGGCATGCTCGACCGCGAGGGCTTCAACCGCTCGGTCAACATCACGGTGCGGGCGCGCACGGCGCAGCAGGTCGACGACGCGATCGAGGAGACCCGGCAGATCCTGCGCCGGGTCCGCGGTGTGCGGCCCGGACAGCCCGACAATTTCGAGTTCTTCAACAGCGCCAGCCTGATCGACTCGTTCAACAAGGCGACCCTCGGCGTGCGCATCGGCGCCTTCGTCCTCGGCATCATTGCGCTGGTAGTCGCCGGCGTCGGCATCATGAACATCATGCTGGTGTCGGTGACCGAGCGCACCCGCGAGATCGGCATCCGCATGTCGATCGGCGCGACCCGGCGCAGCATCCTGCGCCAGTTCCTGCTGGAAGCCGTGATCCTGTGCAACGTCGGCGGGCTGATCGGGATCCTGCTCGGCTTCGCGCTCGGCAATGTTGTCGCCGCCTTCGCGGCCTTCGAGGTCTCAGTGCCGATGGAGTGGGCCGTCATCGGCCTGCTGTTCTGCTCCGCGGTCGGCATCGGCTTTGGCCTCGTGCCGGCGCTGCGCGCCGCGCGCCTCGACCCGGTCGAGGCGCTGCGCCATGAATAATGGGGACGCTTCCCTTTTTCGCAAAGATGGGCAGCGTCCCCATAAAAAGAGCCCCGGGGGCTGCCCGGGGCTGGAAAAGCGGACCTCCATCGAGTGGTGAGTCCGCCAGGGGATGCTGTAGAGGAGGGACCCGGCGATCATGCCACTGCGGCCAATGTAACGCCGGTGGGCGCCGGAAAACGTGAGCGACGACACAGTCCGGATGGACCCACGCCCGAAGTTCGTCACGCCGGAGGGCGAGCGCCGCCTGCGCGACGAGCTGGACCAGCTCTGGCGCGTTGAACGGCCCGCCGTCACGCTGGCAGTCGCCGAAGCCGCGGCCCAGGGCGACCGCTCGGAAAACGCCGAATACACCTACGGCAAGCGCCGGCTGCGCGAGATCGATCGCCGGGTGCGGTTCCTGCGTGGACGCCTGGAGGGCATGGTCGTAGTCCGCCAGCCACCATCAGATCGCAGCCGCGTGTTCTTCGGCGCCTGGGTCACCGTCGTCGACCCGGCCGGGGCGCGCGCCCGCTACCGCATCGTCGGCCCCGACGAATTCGACCAGCACCCCGGCTACATCAGCATGGCGGGGCCGCTCGGCCGGGCCCTGCTGGGCCGGCGGATCGGCGACACGATCGAAGCAGCCATACCCGCCGGACGGCAGGAGCTGCGCATCGAGGCCATCGAATACGCCGCGGCCGGAACCGCCCCGGCGTGAGCGGTCACAGCACCCGGATGTTACGGAACTGCCAGGGATCGCTCTCGTCGACGTCTTCCGGGAACAGCCGGCCGCGGTCAGTCAGCGGGGTCCAGTCCGTGTACTGCCCGACCACGGGACCGAGATAGGGCATGCAGATCTCGAGGTTGCGGCGGAAGTCGATGTCGTCGGGCTCGACCACGCCCAGCGCCGGGTTCTCGATCGCCCAGATCATCCCCGACAGCACCGCGACCGTGACCTGCAGCGAGGTCGCGTTGTTGTACGGCACGAGCTGCCGCGCTTCGTCGATAGAGAGCTGCGACCCGTACCAGTAGGCGTTGCGCGCGTGCCCGCCCAGCAGCACGCCGAGCTCGTCGATACCACTGCTGATGTCCTCCATCATGATGCGCTTGTGCTGCTGCATGTGATAGTTGCGCCCGCACAGCTCGTGGACCGACAGTACGGCGTTGTCGGCCGGGTGATAGGAGTAATGCACGGTCGGCCGGTAGCAGACGCGCTCGAGCTCGCGCACGGTCAGCAGGTCGGAGATCGAGATCGATTCGCCGTGCGTGATCAGGAAGCCGTGGAAGTTGCCGGCCAGCGGCGTCCAGGTGCGGACCCGCGTCGCACAACCCGGCTGCATCAGGTAGATCGCGCTGCGCCGGCCGAAGTCGTGCTGGCGGCCATCGCGCGGGAAATGCCGTTCGTGCGTGCCCCAGCCGAGCTCGGCCGGCTGACTGCCCTCGCTGACGAAACCGTCCACCGACCAGGTATTGACGAACTCACCCGGCAGCTTCGGCTCATGCGTGACCTGCGTGTCCCGCTCGGCGATGTGGATGACCTTGACGCCGAGTGCCATCGCCAGGCGCGCCCACTGCTCGCGGCTGGCCGGTACGGCGGTCTCGTGGCCGGTGTCGCGGGCGATGTCGAGCAGCGCCTGCTTGACGAAGTGCGAGACGAGGCCTGGGTTGGCACCGTGCGTGATCACGGCGGTCGGGCCGTCCGGGTGGCTGCGGCGCAGTTCGAGGGCTTCCTCGCGCAGCGCGTAGTTGGTGCGCCGGCTGGCCGGCAGGTTCGGATCGGTATAGCCGCCGGGCCACGGCTCGATGCAGGTATCCAGATACAGCGCCCCGACCTCGTGGCAGAGCCTGATCAGCGCGACGCTCGACACGTCGACCGACAGGTTGAGCACGAAATCACCGCGGCCGACCAGCGGCTCCAGCACGTGGCGGTAGTTGTCGCGGGTCAGCGGGTGATTGATGAAGCGGATGCCGTACTCCGCGGCCTCGGCGCGGCCACTGTCATCGGCGGTCACGATCGTGATACGTTCCGCGGCGAGGCCGCCGACGTGCCGGAGGATCAGCGGCAGCACGCCCTGGCCGATGCTGCCGAAACCGATGCAGATCAGGCGGCCGGGGAACCAGGTATGGATGCGATGCTCGGTCATGTTCGGAGGCGTTCCGTGCTGGCAGGTTGCAAAGGCGTGCAATGTACCGTAAGTCGGCGGTCCGGCGCGACGCCGGCGCGGGCGGCCCGGTGAGTACGCTCTCGCGTCGCTACCCGGCGCGGCTTCTAGCCGTGTTCGCGGCCCTGTGGTTGGCTCTGGCGATCGCGCCGGTATTCCGCCAGGACTGGCTGCTGGAGAATATGCTGGTGTTCATCGCGGTGCCGATTCTGGTCGCCACCAGCGGGCGGTTGCGCTTCAGCGACGCCACGTACACCTGCCTGTTCGTGTTCTTCGCGCTGCACGCGCTCGGTGCCCACTACACCTACTCGCTGGTGCCGTACGACGACTGGTTCCGGTCGCTGACCGGCCAGTCGCTGAACGCACTGCTCGGCTTCGAACGCAACCATTATGACCGGTTGGTGCACTTCCTGTACGGCCTGCTGATTACGCCGGCGGCGGTCGAGCTGTTCGGGCACTACGCGCGCTATCCGCGGAGCTGGGCCGTGCTGTTCCCGTTCCTGTTCATGGCCGCGCATTCGACGATCTACGAGCTGATCGAATGGGGCGCCGCGCTGCTGTTCGGCGGCGACCTCGGCCAGGCTTACCTCGGCACGCAGGGCGACGTGTGGGACGCGCAGAAGGACATGGCGCTGGCGATGAGCGGCAGCGTGCTGGCGCTCATGGTGCTGGCCGTCGCCGGCCGACTGCCGGTACGGCGAGCACCCTGAGGCCGCGCGATGCACACGACTCTGGTCACCGCCGCGCAGCTCGCGTTACACCTCGACGATCCGGACTGGCTGATCATCGACTGCCGCTCCGATCTCGCCGACCCCGCGGCCGGCGCCGCGGCCTGGCGCGCCGGGCACATTCCCGGCGCGATCCACGCGGACCTCGAACGCAACCTGTCCGGACCGCTGACCGGGACCAGCGGACGGCATCCGCTGCCGGCGCCCGAGGAATTCGCCGCTACCCTCGCGCGCTGGGGCGTCGGTCCGCGCACGCAGGTCATCGCTCATGACGCCGGCGGTGGCATGATCGCGGCGCGCCTGTGGTGGATGCTGCGCTGGCTCGGACACGACGCCGTGGCCGTGCTCGACGGCGGCTTTGCAGCCTGGACGCGCGCGGGCGGTCCCGCGTCGACCGGTCCCGGCATCGCGCGCTCGTCGCCGCCATTCGTGGCGCAACTGCGGCCGCAGATGGTCTGCAGCACCGGCGAAATCGGCGCCGCGCTCGCCGCCGGCGCGGCGCTCGTCGACCTGCGTGCCGCGGAGCGCTTCGCCGGTCTGGTCGAGCCGATCGACGCGGTCGCCGGGCACGTGCCGGGTGCGGTCAATCTGCCGTACGCGCTGCAGCTCGACGCCGCCGGACAGATGCGCCCGGCGGCGGAACTGGCGGCACTGTGGCGGGACCGGATCGGTGCGCGCGACGGCGCTCAGGTCATCTGCATGTGCGGCTCCGGCGTGACCGCCTGCCACGGCCTGCTCGCACTCGAGATCTGCGGCATTCCCGGCGCGCGCCTGTATGCCGGATCGTGGAGCGAGTGGATCGCCCGCGGTGCCGGTGTTACGGTTTCGGCAAACAGAACCAACCTGACCGGTGGACCGACGTCATCAACGCTGGTTACCGAAACCGTAACGCCGGCACCTTCCGTAACACCGGCACCCACCATTCTGCTATCGTCCGCGCCCGGAACGTTGCACGGGGTCCGGGCCTTGGAAACGACGATGCACGGCGCGGCGGCGGCGCGCGCGTGGACCATCGATGATTCGAGCGAGCTGTACGCGGTGCCCGCCTGGGGCGCCGGCTACTTCGCGATCAACGCGGCCGGGCACATGGTCGTGCGCCCGGACAAGGAGCCGGCCCGCGAGATCGATCTGTACGAGGTCGTACGCGAGCTCGGCGCCCGCGACCTGACCGCGCCGATGGTGATCCGCTTCTCCGACATCCTGCGCCACCGGCTGCGTTCGCTGCACGAGGCCTTCGCCGCGGCGATCACCGAGAACGACTACCGCAACCGCTACGCCGCGGTGTTCCCGATCAAGGTCAACCAGCAGCGCCTGGTCGTCGAGGAAGTGTTCCGCGGCAGCGCCGATCTCGGCTTCGGCCTCGAGTGCGGCTCCAAGCCGGAGCTGCTCGCGGTGATGGCGCTGACCGAGGACGCCCCCGACCGGCTGATCATCTGCAACGGCTTCAAGGATGACAGCTACATCGAGGCCGTGATTCTCGCCACCAAGCTCGGCCGCTCGATCATCCCGGTGATCGAGAACTTCGCCGAACTCGACTACATCCTGCGCCACGCCGAGAAGTATCAGGTGCGGCCGCAGATCGGCGTGCGGGTCAAGCTCGCCACCGAGGGCGTCGGCCGCTGGCGGGACTCGGCCGGCGATCGCTCGAAGTTCGGCCTGTTCACGACCGAGATCCTCGAGCTGGTCGAAGTGCTGCGGGCGCGCGGCATGCTCGACTGCCTGAAGCTCGTGCACTGCCATCCGGGCTCGCAGCTTCACGACATCCGCCGGGTCAAGGACGCGGTCAACGAGCTGGCCCATGTTTATGCCGAGCTGGCCCGGCTTGGCGCCGGCCTCGCTTATGTCGACGTCGGCGGCGGGCTCGGCGTCGACTACGACGGCTCGCGCACCAATTTCGAGTCGTCCACCAACTACTCGATGCGCGAGTACGCCAGCGACGTCGTCTACCGCGTTGCCAGCGTCTGCAACGCGCGCGGCCTGCCGCACCCGGTGATCATCAGCGAATCCGGCCGGGCGATCGCCGCCCATCACAGCGTGCTGGTATTCAATGTGCTCGGCGCACTGCGCCTCGACCGCTTCAGCGTGCCGGAGCGCGCGCTGGTCGACGACGGGCACCTGCCGCAGCCGGTCGCGGACCTGTTCGACGCGTGGGAGACCGTCAGCGACCGGCGCCTGGTCGAGTGCTGGCACGATGCGCAGCAGGCCCGCGAACAGGCGCAGCAGATGTTCAGCCTCGGCTACCTGAGCCTCGAGATGCGCAGCCTCGCCGAGCGCCTGTACTGGTGCACCTGCGCGCGGGTCCGCGATGTCACGCGCCGGCGCGGGCGCGTGCCCGAGGAGCTGGACGGGCTCGAGGCGGTGCTGTCGGACACCTACTTCTGCAACATGTCGGTGTTCCAGTCGCTGCCGGATAGCTGGGCTGTCGACCAGTTGTTCCCGATCGTGCCGCTGCACCGCCTCGACGAGCGGCCGCGCCGTGCCGCCGTGCTCGCCGACATCACCTGTGACTCCGACGGCAAGATCGACCGTTTCGTCTCGCATCGCGACATCAAACGGGCGCTCGAGGTCCACGAACTGCGCCCCGGCGAGGACTACTACCTCGCCGCTTTCCTGGTCGGCGCCTACCAGGAGACGCTCGGCGACCTGCACAACCTGTTCGGCGACACGCACGTGGTCCACATCCGGCTCGACCAGGAACACGGCTGGTGGATCGAGGAGATCGTCAAGGGCGACACCGCCAGCCGCGTGCTCGGTTACATGCAGTACGAGCCCGACGAGCTGTACCCGCGGTTTGCCCGCGACTGCGAGCGGGCCATGCGCGACGGCCGGCTGTCGGTCGCCGAGGGCCAGGCGCTGAAGCGCTTCTACGAGTCGGAACTGGCCGGCTACACCTACCTCGAACCGGATGGCGCGGGCTGAGCCGCGCGCGGAGAACGCCATGCCCTCCCCCAGCCGCCTGCCTGCCGTGACCCTGTCGCTGGCGATCCTGCTCACCGCCGGCTGCGCCGCACAGAACGGCGGCAGCACGCCGTTGCCGGTCACCGATGCCAGGACGCTGGCGCAGCTCGAGGCGGCGCTCGCCGGCGAGCACCGCGCGGCGGGCAACCCCGCGCGCGATCTCTACCGGCATCCGCGGGAGACGCTGACCTTTTTCGGCCTGCGCCGCGACATGACGGTCATGGAGGTCTGGCCGGGCGCCGGCGGCTGGTACACGGAGATCCTGGCGCCCGTGCTGCGCGACAAGGGTCATTACATCGCCGCGTCCTGGGACCCGGCCAGCGACAGCCAGTATGTCCGGGAGGGGCGGCAGGCCTTCGCCGCGAAGCTGGCGTCGCGGCCGGACCTGTACGACCGGGTCGTGGTGACCGCGCTGCAGCATCCGGGCGCGCTGCAGCCGGTGACGCCGGGCAGCGTCGACCTGGTGCTGACCTTCCGCAACCTGCACAACTGGATGGCGCGCGACGCCGCCGGGCCGATGCTCGCGGCGATCTACGCCGCACTCAGGCCGGGTGGCATTCTCGGCGTCGTCGAGCACCGCGCGCCGGACTCAGCGGCGCAGGATCCGCAGGCCCGTTCCGGCTACGTGCGCGAGGACTACGCGATCGCACTGGCCGAGGCCGCCGGCTTCGAGCTGGTCGGCAGCAGTGAGATCAACGCCAACCCGCGCGATACGAAGGATTATCCGCGCGGCGTGTGGACGCTGCCGCCGACGCTCACGCTCGGCGACCAGGAGCGCGAGCGCTACCTGGCGATCGGCGAGAGCGACCGCTTCACGCTGCGGTTCCGCAAGCCGGCCCGGCGCTGAGCCGCTTCACCACAGCGCCCGCAGCCGCGCCTGCACATCGGTGACCGTGTCGCCGGCCGGCGCTGGCGTCGCTGCGGCCGCCGGCGCCGTGCCCCAGGTCACCTGCTCGAGCGTCGCGAGTACCGCCGGTCCGAGGAAGCGGCTGCGCGCACCGTAGACGTGGCCGTCGCCGCCCGGCGGCTGCTGCGTCACGTAGTAGCGCAGCGGTTCCAGCAGGTGCAGCTCGTCGCGGGCGCGGGTCATCGCGACGTACAGCAGCCGCCGTTCCTCGTCGAGCGCGGCGTCGCTGTCGGTCGCGAACTCGGAGGGGAAGTTGCCGTCGCTGACGTTCAGCACGTGCACCGCATCCCACTCCTGGCCTTTGGCCGAGTGCACGGTGGAGAGCACGAGGTAGTCCTCGTCGCGCAGCGGGTCGCCGGCGAGGTCGCCGCTCGCCTGCGGCGGGTCGAGCGCCAGCTCGGTCAGGAAGCGCTCGCGACTCGGATACTGCGCGGCCACCTGCCCGAGCATGGCGAGGTCAGCGCTGCGTACGGCCGGCGCGTCGTACCGGCGCTCGAGCTGCGGGCCGTACCAGTCCGCAGCGAGCGTGAGCTGGCCGGGCCACGGCGCCAGCGGACCGCCGAGAGTTGCCAGCAGCCGCGCGAATTCCGGCCAGGCGCCGGCGGCCCCCGGCGGCGCGGCAAATTCCATCAGCATGCCGAAGCGATGCCCGGCTGCGGCGAACTGTCGCCAGCAGCGATCCGCGTGGGCCGGACCCATGCCCGGCAGCAACTGCAGCACGCGGAACGCGGCCAGGCCGTTGTGCGGGTTATCGGCCCAGCGCAGCAGCGCCAGCAGGTCCTTGACGTGCGCGGCCTCGAGGAAACGCAGGCCACCGTACTTCACGAACGGAATGTCGGCCCGCAGCAGTTCGACTTCCAGCCGGTCGCTGTGCGACGCGCTGCGAAACAGCACGGCCTGACGGCGCAGCGCCGTGCCCTCCTCGCGTCGCCGCAGCACGGCCTGCACGACGTACGCGGCCTGCTGCTGCTCGTCCAGCAGCGTCACCAGCCGCGGCCGCCTGCCGCCGCCGCGCACCGCCAGCAGCGCCTTGCGGTACTGCCGGCCGGCGCCCGCCAGCAGCGCATTGGCGGTATCGAGGATCGGCTGGCACGAGCGATAGTTGCGTTCCAGCACGATGACCGCCGCCGCTGGCGTGCAGCGCGCCGGGAAATCCAGGATGTTGTCGACCGCGGCACCGCGGAACGAATAGATGGCCTGCGCGTCGTCGCCGACCGCGGTAACACCCGCGCCATCCGGCTTCAGGGCGAAGACGATCTGCGCCTGCAGCGCGTTGACGTCCTGGTATTCGTCGACCAGCACCTGATCGAAGCGCGCGCCCATGGCCCGCGCCAGTGCGGGATCCTGCAGTGCGCTGCACCAGCACAGCAGCAGGTCGTCGTAGTCGAGCGCCTGATGCGCGAGCTTGCGCGCGACGTAGGCGCGGAACAGCTCGCGCAGTTCCGCGGCCCGCTCCGCGCACCAGGGGTAGTCGCGGGCCAGCACGTCCTCGAGCGGCTGCCCGCTGTTGACGCAGCGCGAGTGAATCGCCACGCAGGTGTCCTTGCGCGGGAAGCGGCGCCGCAGGTCGGCGAGGCCGAGTTCGTGCCGGACCACGTCCATCAGGTCGGTGGCATCGCCGCGGTCCAGTACCGTGAACTGCGGTGCGAGGCCGAGGCGCAGCGCGTGTTCGCGCAGCAGCCGGTTAGCCACCGAGTGAAAGGTACCGGACCAGGGCAGCCGCAGCTTCGGTGCTGCGCCGGCGTGCCGTTCACCGGGCGCCGCGGCCGCGATCCGTTCCGCGCGGCGGGTCATTTCCACAGCGGCGCGCCGCGTGAAGGTCAGCAGCAGGATGCGCGCCGGGTCCACACCGGCACGGACCAGATGCGCGACCCGATGCGCGAGCGTGCTGGTCTTGCCGGTGCCGGCTCCGGCAATCACCAGCAATCCGGGGGCCGTGAACCGCCCGGACCCGTCCAGCCGCTCGAATTGCGCCGCCGCGGCCTGCGCCGGATTCAGCCGATCGCTCGTCGCCCCGCTCACGCGCGCATCGTAGCGCCGGCCTGTATGGATATCCAGTCGCAGCAGGCCGGCATTGAACATAGTGCAATTCCGTGACCGCCGTCGCAGCCGCCGGCACCGCCGGCCACTAAGTTCTGCCGCACAGGATTCCAGGTGGTGCGAGGTGGCGCCCATGGCGGACACCGGAAAGTACAAGCGGATCCCGGAAGACGTCCGGGAAATGGCCCGTTTTGCCGAACAGCAGCAGATGGGCCACGGCAAGATCGAGTTCGATGAACTCGGTAACGCCGTGTGGGTGCCCTATTCAGGGGCCGAGAGCAAGGACGTCATGCGCAAGCTGCTGGACGATCCGAACCTCGCCTTCAGCAACGAGTTCGCCGGCGGCACCGTGCGCCGGATCTCGCAGAATCCGCAGGGTCTGAAACAGGGCTACGATCCGTATGACAGCGGCCTGCTGCTGAAGAAGCAGTGGAAGAAGAAGAAAGACCTGCGCCGTCTGTCGCAGTGGATCAGGACCCGGAAACCGCAGGACGAGTGACCGGCCGGCGGCCGCCGACGCCGCAGTCTTGACCCGCCCCGGCAACGGCGCGCACGCTCGCGCCTATGCCCGAGCTCACCCTGGTCATCGGCACGCGCAACTACAGTTCCTGGTCGCTGCGCCCCTGGCTGTTGCTGCGCCATCTCGGACTGCCGTTCGCGGAGCGCGTGTACGAGCTGGAAACGCCTGAATTCGCGCGCGAGGTGCCGCGCTGGTCACCGACCGGCCGCGTACCGGTACTGCTGCACGGACCGCTCCGGGTCTGGGAATCGCTGGCGATCTGCGAGTACGCGTCGGAGCTCGCCGGCGGCCGCGGCTGGCCCGAGGACGCCGCCGCCCGGGCCCGGGCGCGCGCCGTCGCGGCCGAAATGCACGCCGGTTTCCAGGCGTTGCGTTCGGCCTGCCCGATGAACACCCGCGCACGCGGCCGGCGGGTGCCGCTGACGCCGGCCGTCCTGTCCGACCTGCGCCGCCTCGATGCGCTGTGGAGCGACTGTCGTCGTGATTTCGCCGCGGCGGGACCATGGCTGTTCGGCCACTTCAGTGCCGCCGACGCCATGTACGCCCCGGTCGCGCTGCGCGTGCGGACCTATGACCTGCCGCTTGGCGAGGTCGCCCGTGGCTGGTGCGCGACCATGCTCGCGGATCCGCAGCTGCAGGAGTGGCTGCGGGCGGCCGCGGCCGAGACCCGGGTGATTGCGTCCGACGAAGCCGGCGCCTGAGTCGCCGGGCATGCGCTGGGCGACCGCCATCGCCACCGCTCCGCGACTCGAGGCCGCAGTCGCCGAGGCCGGCGCACAGATCCAGGCCACACTCGGTTCGTCGCGTACCGACCTGCTGCTGGTGTTCGCGTCCACCGCCTACGCGGCGGAACTCGACCAGCTCCCGCAACTGCTCGGGCCGCTGGCCGGCGACGGGCTGCTGTGGGGCTGCCAGGCCAGCGGCCTGATCGGCGGCGGCGAGGAACAGGAACAGGACCCCGGCATCGCACTGCTCGCCGGCCGGCTCGGCGAGGTTACGCTGACGGCGCTGCATCTGGAACAGGACATGCTGCCGCCGCTGTCCGCGCCGCGGGAATCGTGGTGGCAGGTGCTGGACTTCGGTCCGGAGAGCGGCGCGAGTTTCGTGCTGCTGGCCGACCCGCTGACCTTCGACGCCGAGCTCTGCGCCCGCGGCCTCGACCGGGCCTTTCCCGGTGCGACCATCGTCGGCGGGCTCACGAGCGGCACGCAGGAGCCGGGCGAGGCGCGCCTGTTCGCAGATCGCGAACTGCATCGCCGGGGCGCGCTGCTGCTGGCACTGACCGGCGATGGCGTGATTGATCCGGTGATCGCGCAGGGCTGCCGCCCGATCGGCGAACCACTGTTCGTGACCACCAGCAGCGGCCACCAGCTTCAGGGCCTCGACGGCCGCGGTCCGCGCGAGGTGCTCGGCCGGATCTGGGCGGATCTCGACGAACGGGACCGCGCCCGCTTCGGTGATGCCCTGTGCATCGGCCTCGCCCTGCCCGGCTCGCGCCAGTCCTTTGGCACCGGTGACTTCCTGATCCGCAACGTGCACGGACTCGATGCCGACAGCGGCGCGCTGTGGGTCGGCGCGCGGATCCCTCCGCACAGCGTCGTGCAGTTCCACCTGCGCGATGCCACGACCGCCGCGCGCGAACTGGCCTCCAGACTCGACGCGGCACTGCCCGGAAAGCCGCCAGCGGAGGCCGCGCTGCTGTTCTCCTGCACCGGGCGCGGACAGGACCTCTACGGCATCACCGGCCACGACTCCGCAGCACTGCGCCGCCGTGCCGACATCCCGGTCGCCGGCATGTTCAGCGCCGGCGAAATCGCGCCGTTGCATGGCGCCACGTTCGTGCATGCCTGTTCCAGCGTGTTCGGACTGATCCGGCGGCGGGCCTGTTAGAATTCTCCGCCAGCAACCGGCGGAGATCCCGGCGCATGCGCACCCTGCTGTTGGCTGTATTACTGGCGGCGCTGCCGCCGATGGTCCTGGCCGCCGAGCGCGGCGTGACCGCCACCGACCTCGTCAGTCTCGCGCGAGTCAGTGAGGTGGCGCTGTCGCCGGACGGCAGCCAGGTCGTGTACACGCAACGCGATACCGATCTCGCGGCGAACCGCGGCCGCACCGACCTGTGGCTGGTGGCGAGCGACGGGCGCAGCGAGCCGCGCCGGCTGACCGCGAGTCCGGACAACGACGACGCGCCGGACTGGTCACCGGACGGCGCCGGCGTCTACTTTCTGTCCTCGCGCTCCGGCAGCCGTCAGGTCTGGTACCTGCCGGTCACCGGCGGTGAAGCCTGGCAGGTCAGCCGTCTGCCGCTCGACGTCGGCAGCTTCCGCGTGTCGCCGCGCGGCGACCGGCTGGCGCTGTCGCTCGAGGTGTTCCGCGACTGCGCCGATCTCGATTGCACGCGGCGCCGGCTCGACGAGCAGGCGTCGTCGCCCGCTCACGGCCGGCTGCACGAGCAGGTGTTTGTGCGGCGCTGGGACCAGTGGCAGGACGGTCGCATGGCGCAGTTGTTCGCGCTGGCGCTCGACGCCGCACGGTCCGCAACCGGCGCGCCGGTCGCGCTGACCGCGGCGCTCGACGCCGATGTGCCGTCCAGACCGTCCGGCGGGCGGGCCGACTTCGCCTTCAGCCCGGACGGCAGCCGGATCGTGCTATCGGCACGGATTCGCGGCCGCAGCGAGCCGTGGTCCACGAATTTCGACGTCTGGTCGGTACCGGCCGATGGCAGCGCGCCGCCGCAGAATCTGACGGCCGACAACCCGGCCTGGGACGCGCAGCCGGCGTTTTCGCCGGACGGACGCCTGCTCGCCTACCTCGCGATGGAGCGGCCCGGCTTCGAGGCCGATCGCTTCCACCTGGTCGTGCGCGAGGTCGCGAGCGGCGCGGTACGGTTCACGACCCGCGACTGGGACCGCTCGCTCGGCGCGTTCCGCTTCAGTGCCGACGGGCGCAGCGTCGTCGCGGTCACCGATCATCTCGGCCAGCATCCGCTGTGGTCGATCAGCCTCGGCGGCGGAGCGCCGCGTCTGTTGACCAGCGCCGGCACCGTCGCCGGCTTCGACCTCGCCGGTGAGCGCATCGTTTACGTGCTGCAGAGCCTGACCGCACCGCCGGACCTGTGGCTGCAGGACGGCCGCGCCGCGCCGCGCAGGCTGACCCATGTGAACGCGGCGGGTCTCACCGAAGTACGCTTCGGCGAACCCGAGCAGTTCACGTTTGCCGGCGCCGGCGGCGCGACCGTGCATGGCTACGTGGTCAGGCCCTGGAACTGGCAGGCCGGTGCGCGCTACCCGATCGCCTTCATCGTGCACGGCTGGCCGCAGTCGAGTTTCGCCAACACCTGGAGCTGGCGCTGGAACCCGCAGATCTATGCCGGCGCCGGCTACGGCGCCGTGTTCATCGACTTCCACGGCTCGACCGGCTACGGGCAGGCGTTCACCGACTCGATCAGCGGCGACTGGGGCGGCGCGCCGCTTGAGGACCTGCGCCTTGGACTCGCCGCCGCGGTCGCGCGCTACCCGTGGCTCGAGCGCGAGCGCGCCTGCGCGCTCGGCGCTTCCTATGGCGGTTTCATGATGAACTGGATCGCGGGCCAGTGGCCGGATGGATTCCGCTGCCTCGTGAATCACGCCGGCCTCTTCGATCAGCGCGCGATGTACTACACGACCGAGGAGCTGTGGTTCCCGGAATGGGACTTCGGCGGTGGACCGTATTTTGAGCGCCCCGCCGACTACGAGCGCTTCAGCCCGGCCAATCACGTGCTCGCCTGGCGCATGCCGATGCTGGTGATCCACGGCGCGCTCGATTACCGCGTGCCGTACACGCAGGGACTCGCCACCTTCACGGCGCTGCAGCGGCGCGGTATTCCGAGCCGGCTGCTGTTCTTCCCCGACGAGAATCACTGGATCCTGAAGCCCGGCAACAGCCGGCAGTGGCACGATGAAGTGCTGCGCTGGCTTGACGAACACCTGCACGAGTAGGCGATGCGTGCCGCCGAGTCCCAGCCAGTGCCCGGCGTACTGGCCGCACTGCAGCCCGATGCCGCCGCGGCGGAGTTCCGCGCGCAGGTGCGCGCATTCTTCCGCGGGAATCTGCCGGCCGAGCTGGCCTGGCGCGTGCGTAACTACCAGCCGGTCAGCGCCGCAGAAACCGTGGCCTGGCAGAAGCGTCTGCAGGCGCAGGGCTGGTTCGCGCCCGCCTGGCCGGTCGAGTGGGGCGGCACCGGCTGGACCCCGCTGCAGCAGTACCTGTACGACCACGAGTACCACGCCGCCGGCGCACCGCTGATCGTGTCCTTCGGCCGCGACCTGCTGGCGCCGATCCTGATGCGCCACGCCAGCCCGGCACAGCAGCAGTTCTACCTGCCCCGCATCCTCGCCTCGGACGACTGGTGGTGCCAGGGCTACTCGGAACCCGGCGCCGGCTCCGATCTCGCGTCACTGAAGACGCGCGCCGAACGGCGCGGCGACGTCTATGTCGTCAACGGCCAGAAGACCTGGACCACGCTCGGGCAGCACGCGAACCGGATGTTCTGCCTCGTGCGCACCGGCACCGGCGCGCGCAGGCAGGAGGGTATCAGTTTCCTGCTCATCGACCTGCAGACTCCGGGCATCACAGTGCGGCCGATCGTGCTGCTCGATGGCACCGCCGAGGTCAATGAAGTCTGGTTCGAGAACGTCGAGGTTCCGGTCGCCAACCGGGTCGGCGCGGAAGGCCACGGCTGGAACTGCGCCAAGCAGCTTCTCGGCCACGAGCGCAACACGATTGCCGGCATCGGTATCGCCTGGCGCGAGCTCGACTATGCCTGGGAACTCGCGCGGCGGGTGCGTCGCAGCGGCCGACCGCTGGCCGAGGATCCGCGCTTCCGCGACCGGATCGCGCGGCTGGAGGTGGACCTGCTGGCCCTCGACATGACCAATCTGCGGCTGCTCTCGGCTCCGCACGGCGCGCAGCCCGGCTGGGAAGTGTCGATGCTGAAGGTGCGCGGCACCGAGATTCAGCAGGGCATCACCGAACTGCTGCTCGGGATCGCGGGCCCGCTCGCCGCCTGCGCGCCAACCGCCGGGCCGGGCGATGACCTGCGCTCGCTCGCGCCGGCGCTGGTTGCGCGTTACCTCAATCGGCGCAAGCTGTCGATCTTTGGCGGCTCGAACGAGATCCAGCGCAACATCATCGCCGGGCTGCTGCTCGGCTGATCCGGGGGAGCCGCGTGGAACTGCCGCTGGAGGAAGAGGCCGCCCTGCTGCGCGACAGCCTGCGCCGCTACATGGACCGCGAATACGACTTCGCGGCGCGCCAGCAGCGCCGCGAGCAGGCGGATGGCTTCAGCCGCAAGACCTGGCAGGAGCTAGCCGAACTCGGCTGTGTGGCCGCAGCGTTGCCGGCCGCAGCCGGCGGCTTCGGCTTCGGCCCGCTCGGCACGCTGATCGTCGCCGAGGCCTGCGGCCGCGCACTCGTCGTCGAGCCGTGGCTGGCCACCGGCGTACTCGGCGCCGGCGCGCTGGAACTGGCTGGCCTGGCGGCACCGCCCGCACTGCTGCCGGCGGTGATCGCGGGGCGCTGCCTGCTGGCGTGGGCGGAAGGCGAGCTGCGCCTCGACGCACACGGCCGGCTGGCAGGCTGTGCCGCGGCCGTGCTGCACGCGGGCGCCGCGGACTGGTTCATCGTCGTCGCCTGGTCCGGGCCGGACGCCGGGCAGCCGGAACTGCTGCTGCTCCCGGCCACGGCGCCGGGGCTGCAACTGCAGCGCTACACGACACCGGACGGCCTGCCCGCCGCCGACCTGACCTGCAGCGGTGTCGCCGCCGGCCCGGCGGCGCGGCTGGCCGCGCCCGGTGCAGCCGCCCGCCTGCTCGAGCGCCTGCACGACCGCGCCAGTGCAGCGCTGTGCGCCGAGGCGGTCGGCGCGATGGACGTACTGCTCGCGCGCACGCTCGCCTGGCTCGGCACCCGGCAGCAGTTCGGCGTGCCGCTGGCCCAGTTCCAGGCATTACGGCATCGCCTCGCCGACATGGCGATCGAGCTCGAGCAGGCGCGCTCGCTGGCCCTGGTTGCGGCGCTGCACGCCGACGACCCGGACGACGCCAGCCGGCGCCGGCACGTGTCGGCGGCGCGCGCCGGCGTCGCCCGCGCCGCCCGCTGCGTCGGCCAGCAGGCCGTGCAACTGCACGGCGGCATCGGCATGACCGACGCGCTCGACGTCAGCCACTATTTCCGCCGGCTGACGCTGCTCGCGCTCGCGTTCGGCGACGAGGGCCAGCATCTCGACCGCTACCTCGAGGCCAGCGGCCGCTAGGCCGTGTCAGTCGCGCCGCCACTCCGCGCGATAGCCGCGGCCCAGCGCGAGGATGCGCTCGAGCAGCGCCGCGTAAGAGATGCCGGCGTGCAGCGCCGAGCGGGCGAAGTCCTCGCGCTCCTCGAGGTTCGGGTTGGCATTGGCCTCGAGCACGAACGGCGTGCCATCGGCGCGCAGGCGGAAGTCCATGCGCGCGTAGCCGGACATGTGCAGCGCGCGATAGATGCGCCGCGCGTAGCGGTCGAGCTTCTCGGCCACGCCGGCCGGCAGGTCCAGTGCGGCGCCGGTGGTGATGCCGTGCTTCTGCTGGTAGGCACGGTCCCACTTGACCTTGCGGGTCGCGATCGCCGTGCTGCCGGCCCCGAGCCCGCCGAACGACAGCTCCCACGGCGGCAGCGTGCGCAGGCTCTCGTTGCCGAATACGCCGACGTACAGCTCGCGGCCCTCGATGAATTCCTCGACCAGCGCATGGCCCGAGGTGTGCTCGTGGATGAACTGCACCCGCTCGAGCAGGCGCGCCGCGTCCTCGACCACCGAGCGCTGCGCGATGCCGAGCGAAGCGTCGTCGGTTGCCGACTTCACGAACAGCGGGAAATGCAGCCGCTTCGGGATGCGGATGGCGCGCCCGCGCCGGAACAGCACGAACTGCGGGGTCGGAATCCGGTGGTACGACAGGATCTGCTTGGACAGCACCTTGTCGCGCGACAGCATCATGCCGCGCGGATTGCAGCCGGTGTAGGGCTGGCGCAGCATCTCGAGGTAGGCGACCACGTACTGGTCGTACGCGGCGACGCCGCTGAACTCCTCCAGCAGGTTGAAGCACACGTGCGGGCGCCACTCGGCGGTCAGTGTGCGCAGCTCGGCGAGGCTGTCGCCGATGCCGAGCGGCCGTACCTCATGGCCATCGGCGCGCAGGCGGGTCAGCACGTCGTACTCGGTGCGGAACTCGTCCACCTGCTGCTCGGTGAAGCCGTCGAGCGACTCCGGCGGCACCAGGGTCTCGTGCGTGAGCACCAGGATGCGCAGCGGCTTCATAGCGCGAACCATGGCCCGACATTGTGCCGCGCGCGGCTGACCAGCGCGACGATCAGCCGCTCCGCGCGCCGGCGCGAGCGCCGGCGCCCACCGCGCACGAACAGCCCGAGCGTCCGGCAGCGCTCGCGCAGGTGGGCGACCAGCTCCTGCACCAGGTACTCGCTGGCGCCGGTGCGGGCCGCGATCCGGCGGCGCAGCACCGGCAGGTCCTCGCGCAGCAGGCGCGCCGCCGGCGTCTGCCCGCGCCGCCGGCGTTGCGGCATGAACACGCGCAGCAGGATCTTGTCGATGCGCTCGGCATCGTCGCTGCGGTAGTGGCGGACCATGTGCGCGTAGTGCTGGCGCAGCGTGCGGCGTGCGACCTTGAGCGGCTCGACATGCCGGCGCGCGCGCACCGGCGGACGCCGGCCGCGCAGCTCGCCGATCAGCTCGTCCACGTATTCGAGCTTGCGCAGCGCCGGCCAGCCGGCATAACGGAGCCGCCAGTTCGAGCGTGGCGCCAGCCAGACCGCCACGGTCTCGGCGAAATCCTCGGTCGGATGGCTCTGCGCATACCAGCTTCCGAGGTGCTGCACGAAGCGCCGGCTGCCGGGCCGCGGCCGGTAGTGGCGCGGATACGGCCGGGACGCACGGCCGAACAGCTCGCGCCAGCGCCGGCGCCGGCGCAGCCGGAAAGCCGTATCGAGCGCGTGGCCGGCCTCGTGGCGCAGGATCTGCATCAGCGCGGCGGTCTTGCCGCCCTCGACCTCACCCATGCAGCGCCGCTCGAGCGCCATCAGCCGCGGGTGCAGCAGGTAGAACGGAATCGCGATGCCCGGCACACCGTCGGGCGAAAACCACTCCTGCGCGATCCAGCAGTGCGGCCGGAAGGCGAGACCGCGCGCCGCCAGCTCCCGCTCGAGCCGGCGGATCTGCGGCTCGATCCGCGAGCCGCGGATCCGCAGATGCAGGTCACAAAGACGCAGGTCCAGCAGTTGCTCATCCGACAGCCGGCTCCAGGCCGGACCGCGCCGGCGACCCGCGCGGCTCATGGCCCGGCCCCGCGGCGCACCGCCGCCGCCCACAGCGCCTCGGCCAGCGCTTCGATCCGGTCGCGCTGCGCGAGTTGCGCCAGCCAGCGGAACGGCAGGCCGGCCGCACCGTAGTGACTGCCGGCAAGCTGGCCGATGATCGCGGCGTTCGCGTCGGCCTCGCGCCCCAGGTTCGCCGCACGCAGCAGGCAGTCGGTCAAGCCAGCGCCGCGGTCGAACACGCGCAGGGCCAGCGTGAGCGCGCTCACCGCCGGCAGCATCCGCGCGCCGCGCCGCGCGCTCCGCTCGCGCCAGCCGCCGATGGCGAGCTGGTGGATTTCCGGGTGCAATGGCGCGCGTTCCCACAACCCCGGTACCGGTGCGTACAGCGGCGCCAGCAGCTCCGCGCGGGCCGCTCCGCGCAGTGCACCGACCAGCAGCGCGACGAAGTAGCGCGCCGCATCGAGGACGACCGGCGTCTGGTGGGTCACACGCACGCAGTCCTCGGCCGCCGCCACCGCCGCCGCCGGATCTGCGCACAGCAAGGCCGCGACCGGTCCGATCCGCGCCAGCGGCTCGCGCTCGGCCCGGGCCGGATCGTGTGAGCCGGCGAACGGATTACCGGACCACTGTGCGCTCGCGAGCGCGCGCGCGGTCGAGGCACTGATCCCGACGCAGCGGCCGGTGCTCGACCAGGCACCGTCCTTCTGCCACAACAGATAACGCTGCAACTGATCGGCGGCATCCACCATGTCCCGCTCCGTCAGGCTGGCCGCCAGTGCGAGCGCCATCGCGGTCTTGTCGGACCAGGCCCCGGCGGGGAGCTGCAGCGGACCGCCACCGCGCAGTTCGGTGAGCGCTGGAAACGTGCGCGGTCGCAGTCCGGCCGTCGTCTGGCCCAGCGCATCTCCGAGTGCGAGGCCCAGCAACAGACCGCGGCAGCGCTCGAGCAGCGTCGCCGCGGCCCCGGCCGGCGCCGCGGCCGGTGGCGTTTGCGGCTGGCCGGCGCGGAAATCCCGCACGAACGCCACCTGCGCGTCGGTTTCGGGAACCGCCGGCCAGGTCGCCGAGCGGGCGCTGGCGCGCCACAGCTCGTTGAGCCGCTCCAGTGCCGCGTCACCGCCGAGTCCACCGCGCGCCAGCCAGCAGCCAACGACGAGGCTGGTGCGGCCGATACCGGCCCGACAGTGCACGTAGATACGCCGGGCCTGCGCCAGCTCCGCGTCGATGTCGTCGAGGATCGTCTCGATCCGGGCCGGTGATTCGGGCACGCCGTGGTCGGGCAGCGGCCGCCGCAGGTACTGCACGGCATCGCGCGCGTACGGGCCTGGCAGCAGCCCGTCGTAGGCCTCGAGTTCGCCCGGCTCGGTCAGATCGATGAAGCAGTCGATGCCGGCCTCCAGCAGCCGCCGCAGCCGCGCGCGGCTGCCTTCCTCACTCGCGGAACCCGGGTATTCGCCGGCCAGCAAGCGGCCGGGGTCGACCCAGTAGCTGTTCGGCAGCGGCGGCGGCAGCGGCGCCACCTCAGCCGCCAGCCACCTGCCGTTCGAGGCCGCGGAAATCGAACAGCCGCGGGTCGACGAGGTGCGAGGCCTGCACGTTGCGCAGCGCCGTGAAGATCGAATCGACGCGTCCCGGATGCTCGCGCTCCCACTGGGCGAGCATGCGCCCGATCACCTCGCGCTGCAGGTTCGGCTGCGAGCCGCACAGCGAGCACGGAATCAGCGGGAACTGGCGGGCCCGCGCGTAGCGGGCGATGTCGCGCTCCGGCACGTAGCACAGCGGCCGGATCACGACGTTGTGGCCGTCCTCGGCCAGCAGTTTCGGCGGCATCGCCTTGAGCCGGCCGCCGTGGAACAGGTTCAGGAACAGCGTTTCGATGATGTCTTCGCGATGATGGCCGAGCGCGATGCGCGTGAAGCCCTGTTCGCGGGCATGCCGGTACAGCGCGCCGCGGCGCAGGCGGCTGCACAGTCCGCACTGCGTGCGCCCTTCCGGCACGACCCGCCGCACGACGCTGTAGGTATCCTGCTCGATGACCTGGAACGGCACGCCGAGCCCGGCCACGTACTCGGGCAGCACGCGGGCCGGGAAGCCCGGCTGCTTCTGGTCCAGATTCACCGCGGCCAGCTCGAAACGCACCGGCGCCGCGCGCTGCAGCGACAGCAGCATGTCGAGCAGCGTGTACGAATCCTTGCCTCCCGACAGGCACACCATGATGCGATCGCCGGCGCCGATCATGCCGAAGTCGGCGATGGCCTTGCCCACCAGGCCACGGATCCGGGCCGCGAGTCTCCGGTTCATGCGCCGGCCGCCGCGCGATCCGGCGGATCGCTGCTGTACTTGCGCTCGAGATAGCGCAGAAATGGCGCTGCCGACAGTGCCCGCCCGGTGGCGTGCCGTACCAGTTCCGGCACGCCGAAGCGGGCTCCCTGCGCATGCACGCGCTGGCGCAGCCAGTCGAGCAGGCAGGCGAACCGGCCGGCGCGGATTTCCTCATCGATGCCGGGCTCCTGCTCGCGGATCGCCTCCCACAACTGTCCGGCGATCACGGCACCGACGCCGTACGACGGGAAATGGCCGAACGCGCCGGTGGCCCAGTGAATATCCTGCAGGCAGCCCTCGACATCGGAGACCGGCACCAGGCCGAGCCGCTGGGCCGACAGGTCGTTCCAGGCATCGCGCAGCTCGCGCACCGCCAGCCGGCCCGACAACAGCCGGCGCTCCAGCTCATAGCGCAGCACGATGTGGGTCTGGTAGGTGAGCTCGTCGGCTTCGGAGCGGTTCGGTCCGCGCGCGACGCGGTTCAGGCAGGCGTAGAGGTTGTCCTCGGACCATGGCGGACCGCTCACGTCGTAGTGCTTCTCGAGCAGTGGCCGCAGCCAGGCGACGAAAGCCCGGCTGCGCCCGACGATCATTTCCAGCAGCAGCGACTGGCTTTCCTCCAGCGCCATACCGCGGTCCTGTCCGACCGGCTGGTCCACCCAGGCGGCCGGCAGACCGAGATCATAGAGTGCCTGCCCGGTCTCGTGCAGCGCGCCCAGCAGGCCCTGGAACGGGTCGCGTGGATTGAAGCTGGCCGTCACGCGGATGTCGCCGGGCACACCCTCGGTGAAGGCGTGGTCGCAGTCGTCGAACCGGCCGCGGTCGAACGGGAAGCCGAGCGCCTTCATGACCTCCGTGCACAGCGCGCGCTGGCGGCCCGGCGCAAAGCGCCCCTCGATCGCCAGCACGGGCCGTTCGGCCTGGCGCTCGAGCGCCTCGGTAACCAGCGCCGGCAGCCGCCGGGACAGCGGCGTGAACAGCGCATCGATGTCGCGCGACAGCAGGCCCGGCGTGAACTCATCGGCCAGCGCATCCCATGGATCGAGGCTGAATCGCTGTGCGAGCAGCTCGGCCCGGCTGCGCACGAGGCGGACGACTTCCTCGAGCTGTGGCACCAGCACTCCGAAGTCGTTGTGTTCGCGGGCCTCGCGCCAGCGTGCCTCGGCCTGGGCCACGGCGCGCGCCAGCCGTGCGATCAGCGACGGTGGCATCGCCACCGCGTGATCGCGCAGCCGGCGCATCTCGCGCAGGTTGGCGCTCTGCCAGTCTTCCAGCGTCACAGCTCCGGCCTGCGCGCGCTCGAGCAGACGCGCGAGCCGCGGCGACGCCAGCAGCGCATGGCACTCGAGCTCGAGCGCCGCGAGCTGCTCGCCGCGCACGTCGGCGCTGCCGCGCGGCATCGTCACTGCGGCATCCCAGCGCAGCACGGCGAGCGCCCCGCGAAACGCGTGCAGACGGCGGAATTCCTGCTCGAGCTGCTGGTAGGGCGTCAAAGTGGCCACGGACGGACTCCCCACCCGCGCACCGGATCGCCGGATCCGGCCGCGCTCGCGGTATCCCGCGGGGTGGTTTCGGGAGAAGCGAAGTCTACCAGTCCGGCACTGCCCGGTCGCCCGGGATGCCCTACACATCAATTCGATCAGTGACTTAGGTTGGTTCCGGTCCGCCGGACCCGGAGCCGCCCGGCGCGGCCCGCAGCCGTTCGATGACCCCGGCCAGGTAGTGCGGTGAACGGTGCCGGCCGGCGATCAGCGTATAGACCGCCGGCACCACCAGCAGTGTCAGCAGCACCGCGATGACCGTGCCGAAGAACACCACGACGCCGATCGGCCGGCGCGTCTCGGCGCCGGCGCCGCTGGCCAGCAGGAACGGCAGCGCGCCGCTGGCCGTGCACAGGCTGGTCATCAGCACCGGCCGCAGGCGGATCGCCGCCGCCCGCACCACCGCCTCGACCCGCGCGAGACCGCGGTCGCGCTGCTGGTTGGCGAACTCGACAATCAGCACGCCGTTCTTCGCCGCGATACCGATCAGCAGGATCATCGCGATCTGGCTGAACACGTTCAGCGTAAAACCGTACAGCGTCAGTCCGGCGACGGCGCCGATCACCGCCAGCGGTACCGTGGTCAGGATCACCAGCGGGTGCCGGAAGCTCTCGAATTGCGCCGCCAGCACCAGAAAGACGATGCCGATCGCGAACGCGAAGCTGGACCAGAGCTGGCCGCGCGAGCGCAGGTACTCGCGGGCCTGGCCGTCGAACGACAGCCGCGCGGTCGCCGGCAACTCCCGCGCGACCAGCTCCTGGAAGAACTGCACCGCCTCGCCCATCGTGTAGCCGGGCGCCAGACTGGCGCTGATTGTGATCGCGCGCATCCGGTCGAAGCGGTTGAGCTGCATCGCCGCCGCGGTCTCCTCGAGGTGCACCAGGTTGGCGAGCGGCACCAGTTCGCCGCCGCGGTTGGAACGCACGTACAGGTTCTCGAGATCGGCCGGCTGCACCCGATCCGCGGCCCGGGCCTGCAGGATCACGCGGTACTCGCGGCCACGATCGACGTAGGTGGTTACGATCCGCGAACCGAGCATGGCCTCGAGCGTGCGGCCGACGGTCTGCAGCGATACGCCGAGTTCGGCGGCGCGGTCGCGGTCCACTGCGACGGAGATCTGGGGCTTGCGCTCCTGATAATTGGTCTCGACCGTCAGCAGTCCCGGATTGGCCGCAGCCTGTGCGACCAGCCGGTCGCTCCAGTCGGCCAGTGTCGGATAGTCCGGGCCGCCGATCACGACCTGCACTGGCTGGCCGAAGCCACCGATGCTGAGGCCCTGCGGCACGAACACGAACGACCGGACCCCCGGCAATGCGGCAAGCTGACGCCGCAGCGAATCGGCGATCGCCGCGGCCGGGCGCCGCTGCGGGCCCCAGTCGCCAAGCACGATCCAGCCGCGCACCGCATTGACCTCGGCACTGAAACCGACACTGCCGATCCGCAACGCGAAGCGCTGGATGTCGCCATGGCGTTCCATCTCGCGAAACAGGATCTGCTCGGCCTGCTGCAGGTAACCGGTGGTGTACTCGAGACTGGCGCCCTCCGGAGCATCCAGACCGACGAACAGGAAGCCCCGGTCCTCGGCCGGCGTGAACTCCTGCGGCAAGTGGCGGAAGGCCAGGCCGGCCAGCAGCACCAGCCCGAGCGTGCCGCCGACCACCAGCCACGGCCGCCGGATCAGGCTGCGCAGCAGCCGCTCGTAGCGGCCGGCCAGCGCGGCGAAGAACCGCTCGATGCGCACGGCCAGCGCGCCGCGCTCGCCGCCGCCCTGGAACACCCGCGCCGCCAGCGCCGGCGTCAGCGTCAGCGCGACCAGCGCCGAGAACAGCACCGCCGCCGCCAGCGTCAGGCCGAACTCGCGGAACAGCCGGCCGAGCACACCGGGCAGGAACGACAGCGGCACGAACACCGATATCAGCACCAGCGTCGTCGCGATCACGGCGAAGCCGATTTCACGGCTGCCGTCGAGGGCCGCGAGCAGCGGCGGCTGGCCGACCTCGATGCGCCGGAAGATGTTCTCGAGCACGACGATCGCGTCGTCGACGACCAGGCCGATCGCCAGCACCATGCCGAGCAGCGTCAGCACGTTGATCGAGTAGCCCATGAAGTCCATGAACGTCAGGCTGGCCAGGATCGACACCGGGATGGTCAGCGCCGGCAGCAGTGTCGCCCGCAGGTTGCCGAGGAACAGGAAGATCACGACCAGCACCGCGGTCAGCGAGATGCCGAGCGCGATGACCACCTCGCGCAGCGAGGCACGGATGAACACCGCGCGATCGACATCGGCGGTCAGTTGCATGCCGGGCGGCAGCTCGGCGCCGATCCGCGCCAGCGTCCGGTGCACTTCGTTGGCGACCTCGAGCGTGTTGGTGCGCGACATCTGCTCGATGCCGAAGCTGACGCCCGGCAGCCCCATCGACCGCGACATGCTGCGCTCGTTCTCGGCGCCGATCCGCACATCGGCGACGTCGCCGAGGCGCACCAGGTACCCCTCCGGGCCGCGCCCGATCACCAGCCGGCGGAAGTCCTCGACGCGGTTCAGGCCGGTATCGGTACGCAGCGCGAACTCGCGCGCCGCCGACTCGAGCCGGCCGGCCGGCAGCTCGACGTTCTCGCTGCGCAGCGCCGCTTCGATCTCGGCGATGGTCAGCGCCCGCGCCGCCAGCGCCTGGCGGTCGATCCAGATGCGCACTGCCTGGCGGCGCCCGCCGTTGATGTTGACCCGCGCGACACCCGGCGTGGCCGCAAGCTGGTCGACCAGCACCCGCTCGGCATAGTCGGTCAGCTCGATCGCCGACAGCCGGTCGCTGGTCAGGTTCAGGTACATGATCGCCTCGCCCTCCGCTCCGGTCTTGCGGATCTCCGGCGGCTCGGCTTCGTCCGGCAGTTCGTCGAGCACCCGGCCGATGCGGTCGCGGATGTCGTTGGCGGCGGCATCGATCGGCCGGTCGGCGCTGAACTCGACGGTGATCGCTGAGCGCTCGTCGCGCGAGCTGGAGCGCAGCTTCTCGATCCCCTCGAGGCCGGCGACCCGGTTCTCAATGATCTGGGTGACCTTGTTCTCGACGATTGCCGCGCCGGCACCGGTGTAGACCGTGGTGATCGAGATCACCGTCGGTTCGACATCCGGATACTCGCGCACCGCCAGCCGGGTCAGCGACACCAGCCCGAGCAGCACCAGCAGCAGGCTGACCACGGCCGCGAAGACCGGGCGCCGGATCGACAGCTCGGCCAGCTTCATCGCTTCATCGCGCCGCGGTTGGCTGAAACTCGGTGACCGCGACGCCCGGCCGGACCTTCTGCGTGCCCTCGACGATCACCCGCTCGCCGGCGGCCAGGCCCTCGATGACTTCGACTTCGCCGGGATTGCGCCGGCCGAGCTGCACTTCACGCCGCTCGACTTTTCCGTCCGCGACGACGAACACATACATGCTGCCGCGCTCCGGAATGACCGCCTGCTCCGGGACCACCAGTCCCGGCTGCGGTTCGCGGCTGACTCGCACGGTCAGGAACATGCCGGGGCGCAGCCGGCCATCCGGGTTCGGCAGGCGGGCTCGCACCCGCACGGTGCGGGTGACCGGATCGACGCGCGAGTCGACCGTCTCGACGGTACCGGCGAAACTGGCGCCGGGCCAGGCGGCGCTTGACGACTCGATCGCGAGGCCTGCCTGCATGACCGCGAGGAACACCTCGGGCACGTCGAAGTCGAGCTTCATGGTCGCCGTGTCATCGAGCGTGGTGATCACGGTGCCGGGACTGACCAGTGCGCCGATGCTGACCCGGCGCAGCCCGACGGTGCCGGCGAATGGTGCGCGGATCACCGTGTCAGCGACCCGCGCCGCTGCCGCGGCAACGCGCGCCTCGTTGGCCTTCAGCGTCGCCTCGATCTGCTCGAGTTGCGCCTGCGACAGGGCCTGCTGCGTGAACAGATCGCGGCTGCGGGTGAAAGCCGAGCGGCTCTCCGCCAGCGCGGCTTCTGCGGCGGCGAGCTCGGCGCGGTCCTGCGCCGATTCGAGCTCAACCAGTACCTGGTCGCGCCGGACCTGCTGGCCCTCGATGAAGCGCAGGGTCGTGACCACGCGCGCTGCCCGCGAGGTCACCTCGATGGCCTCGTTGGCACGCGCAGTGCCGAGTGCTTCGACGCGGACCGCCAGCGGCTTCTCGACCACCGCCGCGGTGACCACGGCCACCGGCGCCCCACCACTGGTCGGGCCCGGGGCGGCCGGCTGCGGTGCTTCGCCGCGCCCGAGCAGCAGCCAGGCAGTCAGTCCGATGCCCACCAGTGCGGCCACGGGCAGCAGTCGGCGCAGTGCGTCCGGCATCCCGGGCCCCGTCAGAAAGTGAGACGGATGACGACTTCCGCCACGCAGGCCGGCTTGCCGCCGCCCTCGATCTCTGCGGTGTATTGCTCGGTAACCTGCAGTCCGCCGGCGACCTCCTCGACCGCGAGCAGCGTGACGTGGCCGCGGATCCGCGAACCGACCGGTACTGCCGCCGGGAAACGCAGCCGGTTGATCCCGTAGTTGATGACGCTGCGAGCACCGGGAAACCGCGCGTCCCCGTCGACCAGGCCGCCGAGCCCCGGATAGAGCGACAGCGTCAGGTAGCCATGGGCGATCGTCCGCCCGAGCGGCGCCTCGCGCGCCGCGCGTTCCGGGTTGCAGTGGATCCACTGATGGTCATCGGTCGCATCGGCGAAGGCATTGATGCGCTGCTGCGTGATTTCCAGCCAGTCGCTGACCTGGACTTCCTTGCCGACCATTGCCTGCAATCGCCCGAATACCTGTTGTTGCGTCATCCGCTGCACCTTTCCACGGAACAAAATTGCGATGTTAGGGTGCCGGACGTTCGTTTGGAAGGTGCCGGACGTTCGTTTGGCGGCTTGCTGCGCTGCGGAAACAGTGGAGCAAAGGCACCAAGCTGCTACGGTCCCGTAACGTCATGTAACCAATTGTTTTAAAAGATTAACAAGTCAATTCTCATCGCGCCGATCCAGGGTCCGAAAATAATTGTTGCACTGCACAATTCCATGCAGTAGTATGCGCTTCCGACGATTCCAGCCACCGGCTCGGAGGACGAAGAGATGAACAGCCCAACCTTCGATTTCAGCACCTTCATTGACGCTGGCCGCAAGGCGATAGCGCCGGCCCAGAAGTGGAACGAACTCGCATTGCAGGGATTCGAACGCCTGGCTCGTCAGCAGTACGCCTTTGCCGGTGATCTGCTGGAGTTCTCGGTACAGGAGTGGCAGCTCCTCGGAACAGTGCGGGATCTCAATGAGTTGACCGCCAGGCAGATGGAGATTGTCAGCCAGCTCGCCGAGAAGACTGCCCAGCGCTCCCAGGATCTGGTGCGCGCAGCGACCGAGCAGCAGACACAGGTTTCCAGGTGGTTCGATCAGGCCGCGACGGAAGCAACGCGCCAGGCCGCCTGATCCGATCCTGACGATCCCCCCCTCGGGACGGCGTGCTTTCCGGCCGCCGTCCTTTTTTACGTCCGCGGAACCCCGCCTGCCGCAGTGCAGTAACGCACTGCGGCATGATCCGGTACACTCGCACCATGATCAAGGAACGGTTGATCAAGAAGTACGCCAACCGTCGCCTGTACGACGCTTCCATCAGCAAGCACGTCACGCTGGAGGACATCCGCGACCTGATCGTGCGCGGCGAGAAGATCCGCGTCATCGAAGACAAGACCGGTGAGGACATCACGCGGCTGATCCTGCTGCAGGTAATCGCGGAGCAGGAACAGTTCGGGCGGCCGATCCTGTCGACGGCGCTGCTCGAGGGCATCATCCGCTACTACGGCGGCCCGATGCAGGACTTCATGTCGCGCTACCTCGAGCAGAGCGTGTCCGCGTTCATGCGGCAGCAGGAGACGGTACAGCAGCAGGTCTCCGAGATTCTGCGCAGCGCGCCGCCGCCGATGAATGCGATGGCCGACCTCGCACGACAGAACCTCGAGCTGTGGAGCCGCGTCCAGGAGGGCATGCTCGGCATGCTCATGTCGCGCAAGCCGGCCGCCGGCGACGAGGGTACGCGCGAAGAACCGGCCGGGGGTTCTTCCAGCGGCCAGGCCGGTAGCTGACCTCCGCCCGGGGCCGCGAGCAGCACGCGCTGCTGTCAGCGCCGCCGATCCAGCAGTTCCCGGAGCGGCAGAGTGCCGGTTTCCTCGAACGGGATGCGGCGCTTGAGGCCGAGGCGCGCCGTCACCTGGCCATGCAGCCGGTACTCGATTTCCGCCCGTGCGCGCCGGTCGGCCGTGGCCAGCCGGATCAGCGCATTCGCAGCGTTGGCCTCCAGCAGCATGTCGAACTCGGCCTCACCGTTGGCTGGAACGGTGAATTCCCGCGCCGCAACGCCGTGCGCGAAGTGCTCGCCGGCGAGTTCGACATCCACTTCGATGCCGTGAATCGGCAGGCTGAGCGAATTGGGATTCTGCACGCGCAGGCGCAGCTCCAGCCGCTGCTCGAACAGGCTCGCCTCGAGCGCGCGCATCCGCACGAATGACAGCCGCGGGGCCACGAACTGGGTACCGACGCCCGCACAGGCGGCCAGCAACAACATCACCAACACCACGGACCTGCGCATGGCGACTATCCTGCCACGACTGCGGGGCTGCCTGCCGGCGGCGCGGCAACGGACTGCGGCGGCAGCAGGGCCGGCGGCAACAGGCCCTCGGGCGGCACTTCGTCGAGCAGTCGGTACAGGCTGGCGAGATGCCGCCGGAAGAGACGCTGGAAGCTGAGCGCGGATTCGCCGGGGTTGGACTCCGGCATCGCCCAGAACCAGTCGGAACCTTCGCAGACCGCGAGCTGGCATTCGGCCAGCGACTGCGCCGGCTCATCCAGCGCCCCCTCGACCACGACCTGGTCGAACAGGGTCTTCGCCGCACACAGCAACTGCCAGGTCTCGTTCCGTTCCGGACTGCCGATCCACGTGTCGAGCCGGCCATCGATCCAGCTTCCGGCCACCAGCGATTCCAGCGGGCGGACCTCGACACCGCGGCGCAGGCTGCGCGCGAACGTGGACAGCCGCAGGCGCGGATGGCCGGCCAGCCGGCGATAGAGCGCACGCTGGAACTGGAAGCCGTTGTCGTGGAACGACTCCCAAGCGTTGAGGCCATCGATGACCAGCGGAATGACATTGCGGCCCTGCAGATCGCCCGCGGCGGCAATCCGCTCCAGTTCCATGACCAGCTCGGCAGCCGCCGTTTCACCGTTCTTCCTGCCGTACTCAAAACCGACCCGTTCGGACAGCTCGTCGTTGCGGAAGAAACAGACGAGCCGCTGTCCGTCGCGTCGCCATGCACAACAGGCGCCGTTGTCGGCGAAGGATCCGGCGGAGCGGCTGAGCACGGCGCCAGCGCTGGCCGTCCAGTCGAACCCGAAGTTGTCGAGCAGTGCGAGCGACTCATTGCAGAGCGCGCCCTCGGCCGGCCAGCATCCGCGCGGTCGCAGTCCGAAGCTGCGGTGGAACACCTGCAACGCGCGGGCGAGATGCCAGCGTGCCCGGTCCGCCCCGCCGGGGTAGCGCTCGGGCGCGGGCAGTTCGAGTCCGGGATCGGCTTCCCGCGCGGTACCGAAATCGAACAACAGTGGCAGAACCGGATGTCCCCAGGGCGAGACCGACAGCTCCACCTGTCCATTGCCCGCAAGCCGCCGGTAGCGCGGCACCAGCCCGGAGAGGACATCGGCGATGCACTCCAGCAGAGTCCGCCGCTCCTCGGCGGTGAAGTCACCAGTCCGGCGCAGCAACGGCCGCACGCGCGGGTCGCCACGCCGGACGCTTTCGCCGAGCCAGGCGAGGTGATACCACGTGGCCAGGTTGGTCAGGTCCGCAGTTGCGGCCTCGACAATCGTCCCGTCCTGCAGCCGCTGCGCGGTGCGTTCGGCGAGCGCCCGGTAGGCGGGCAGACGGGCGACCTGGTTCTCCTGACCGGCTCTCAGGCAGGCCCGGGCCAGCATCGGCCAGTGGCGGCGATCTTCGCCAGCACCGTCCGGCCCGAGGAGCGCCAGAACACGGTCCGGCAGCGGGGCTCCGCTGCGGAAATGCGCGGCGAGGCCCGCGCAGTAATCATCGAGCTGTTCCAGCAGAACCGGGGAAAAATTGACGACGGCACAGGCCTCAGGCACGGATTCGAGGTGTACCGCCAGGTCGATACAGTCCCGCATGACGTGCAGATAGGACCACGGCCGCTCGAAGGTGCCGGTCAGGGGGGTCGCGGTACTGTGGCTGATGCAGATGCCAGCACAACACCACGTCCACGCGATCGTCGGCAGTCCCGTCCAACCCAGCCAGCCTCCTGGCTCCACCCTGCGCTGAGGCGCCGCGCAGTCTATCAGCGGGAATCCGGTCGGTTCCCGCAATCTTGGGCTTGACTAATACGAACTTCGTACTATTATTGATTTCGTACTGATACCAGATTGACACCGTGGAAGATCAAGCAGAAGCGACCGAGCTCGATCGTCTCTCGCAGAAGTTCCAGAAGGAACTGAATTCGGGACTGGCGAGTCTCGTGCTGCTCTCGGTGCTCGAGCAGGCCGGCGAGGACCTGTACGGTTACCAGATCGCCAAGCGCCTGCAGGGCACCGGTCCCGGCGAACCGCCGATCAAGCAGGGTGCCCTGTACCCGGTACTGCGCCAGCTCGCGGCCAGCGGCCTGCTCGCCAGCCGGATCGTACCGTCGTACGCTGGCCCGCCGCGCCGGTACCGGATCACTCCAGCCGGGCGAGAGACGCTGGCCGGATGGCGGGCAATCTGGCAATCGACGCGTGATTTCGTCGATAAGTGCCTGGAACCCGAAGGACAGCCACCATGAATCAGCGCACCGCCCCCCCCGCTCGATCGACCAGTACCTGGCCGCCCTGCGCGAGGCACTCGCGGGAGAGGATCCCGCACTCATCCAGGACGCCCTGTACGATGCCGAGGAATACCTCCGCGCCGAACTCCCCGCGCATCCGGACCGGAGTGAGTCCGACACTCTCGAGCTCATCGCCAGCACCTACGGCGCACCGGACGAAGTGGCGGCCGCCTACCGGACCACCGAGCAGAAGCTGCAGACGGCGCTCGCGCCGCCGCTGCGGCAGCCTGCGCGCAGCTCCCTGGGCCGGTTCTTCGCCGTGTACACGGACACCCGCGCCTGGACGGCGCTGTTCTACATGCTGCTGTCACTGGTCACCGGCATCTTCTACTTCACGACAGTCGTCACCGGCCTGTCGCTGACCGCCGGACTCGCGATCCTGATCATCGGCATCCCGTTCTTCCTGCTGTTCGTCGGCTTCACGCGCGTCCTGTCGCTGGCGGAAGGGCGGCTCGTCGAGGGACTGCTCGGCCAGCGCATGCCGCGCAGGCCGCTGTATCCGGCGCGCGGCGTGCCGATCCTCACCCGCATCCGCGACATGCTCGCCGACCGCCGGACCTGGACGACGATGTTCTACTTCCTGCTGATGCTGCCGCTCGGCGTGCTGTACTTCGCGGTCGCCGTGACCGGCTACGTCACCAGCCTCGGCCTCGTGTTCGGCGGCGTTTTCGGCCTGCTGAGCGGCACCGGCGTCGTGCACCTCGATGAGCTGATCTGGGACGTGCCGGCGGCGCCGGCGATGCTGCTCGCGATCGCGGTCGGCGTGGTCCTGCTGACCGTGATGATGCACCTCACCCGCGGCATCGGACGCATGCACGGCACGCTCGCCAAGAACCTGCTGGTCGCGCGCGCCGGCAGCGACTGAAGCCTCCTCCCCGCGCATGCCGCTGACCGCCGCCCTGCTCGCGCTGCAGCTCGCCGTCAGCACGTCCCCGGCCATGCCGGGTGGTCCGTGCCTGCCGGATGGCACCGGCTTCCTGAAGATGCGCCTGCGCGGCAGCATTGACAGCGAAGTCGACTGGCGCGGTGCGGCCGTAAGCTGCAGCGGCACGGCGCGGCCCGATGGCCAGGGCCTGCGCCTGCAATTCGCCGGCCGGCTCGGGGATGGCGGCGAACTCGTGATCCTGTTCGCCCTGCCGTCCTTCGGCGCGCAGACAGTCGGGCACGATGTGCCGGTGAACGTGACGCTGTTCGATCGCAAGGGCGAACACGTGTACGCCACGCGCGGCGAGCATCGCTGCCGCCTGGACCGCGTCGTACGCAGGCTGCTGGCCGGTAGCGGACCTTCGGCAGCGGCCTTTCGGATCGGCGCGCGCGGCTATTGCACGGAGCCGGCGCGCGCGTTGGACGGTGCAGGGTCGGTGCTGCTGACCCGGTTCGACTTCGCCGGACTGCTGACTGTCGCCGACGAGCCGGGTGAGTTACCGCCTACTCTCGCTCATCTGCCGCGGGAACCGCTCAGCCTCACGACCGCCGCCGGACGCCACGAGTTCCGGGTCTGGATCGCGGACACGGACGCCGCCCGTGCGCGGGGTCTGATGTTCGTCCGTTCGCTGCCGGCCGATAGCGGCATGCTGTTCCTGTTCGAGACCCCGCAGCACGCCTCGTTCTGGATGAAGAACACGTTCATACCGCTCGACATCGTGTTCATCGACGCGGACGGTCGGGTTGTCAATGTGGCAGAAGACACACAGCCGCTGTCGCTGTCGCCGATCCGTTCGACCGGCCTCGTGACGACCGTGCTCGAGCTGGCCGGCGGCACAGCGGACCGCATCGGACTCAGCGCCGGCGATCGCGTGGAACACCGCTCTTTTGGCAAGCCCGGAGCAAGTCCGGTAGACTGACTCCGTGGCCGTGTCCGGCCATACGGGCCCTGCGCAGCGCGCCCGCGCGCCATCCCGAAGGAGTCCATTCCATGAACCGACTGGTCGTTTTCGCCACAGCCGCCGTGCTCGGTGGCGCCGGAGCCGGTGCGCTCGCCGGCAACGTCGATGGCATGACCTACGTGGTCTTCCCGCGCATCGAGGGTGTATCGCTCGACAGCGCGCGCAATGCCGACGATGACGTGCAGTTCGGTGTCGGCGCCGGATATGGGCTCAACGAGCGCTGGGCCGCAGAAATCAACGTCACGCGCGGCGAACACGGCGAGAACTCGAGCAGCCGGGACCTCGCACTGACCGGCATTTCGCTTTCAGTGCTGCGGATCTTTGCCGGCGAGTCGAAGTTCTCGCCATTCGTTTCGTTCGGCGGCGGCGCACTGTATCGCCGGCTGAGTGGCAGCGGATCCGACTCCGAAGTGATGGCGGAAGTCGGCCTCGGTGCGCTGATTGACCTGCGGGTGCGTGACGACGGTGCGCGCAAACTGCAGCTTCGCCCGGAGATCCGCGCGCGCTGGGACTTCGACCGGGACGACGGTTTCGTCGACAAGATCTACGGCCTGAGCCTGCAGTACGCGTTCGGCCCGGGCAAGGCGCCGCCACCGCCACCGCCACCACCACCGCCGCCGCGGGCGGTCGCGCCGCCACCACCACCACCGCCGCCACCTCCGCCCCCGCCACCTCCGGGCGACGCTGACAAGGATGGGGTTACCGATGACCGGGATCAGTGCCCGCGAACGCCGCAGGGCGCGCAGGTCGACGCGCAGGGCTGCACGGTGAAGTACGTGTTGCGCGGGGTGCTGTTCGACTACGACTCGGCGGAACTGACGGCGACGGCCCGCGGCATCCTGGATGGCGTGTACGCGGACCTGCAGGACATGCCGACTGCGCTGCTGCTCGAGATCCAGGGACATACGGACGGTCGCGGCAGCGACGCGTACAACCAGCGGCTCTCGGAACGCCGCGCCAACGCGGTCCGGGACTACCTCGCCGCGAAGGGCGTTGCGAGCGCACGGATGACGACGAAGGGCTTCGGCGAATCGAGTCCAGTCGACTCGAACGACACGGACGCCGGGCGCGCCAGCAATCGCCGCGTCACGATCGAGCTGAGCCGCTGATCGCGACCGCGGGCACTGGCGCCAGCGCTTCCGCCCACGGGAGCGCTGGCGCGCGCGGCCGCCGGCAGCGGAAACCAGGTTAACGCTCCGTGACCGAGGCGCTGGTGTGCTGGAAATGCGGCGCGTCGCTCGCCGACCTCAGCCCGCCGTTCTCGCGCACTGAGGAGTGCCGCGCCTGCCGGGCGCAACTGCACGTCTGCCGGATGTGCCGCTTCTTCGATGCGCGGCGGACGCGCGGTTGCCTGGAGCCGGTTGCCGAGGAAGTCGTCGACCGCACGCGCGCGAATTTCTGCGGTTATTTTCAGCCGCGGGGTGGAGCCTGGCAGCCGGCAGGCGGCGGTGCCGCCGAAGCCCGCGCCGCGCTGGACGCCTTGTTTGACCGCAAGCCCTGAGCGTGTAAGCTGACCGGGTATCCCACACGACGAGACATCACGATGCCCGCCTGGACCCGCCCGCTGCTGATGCTCGTGGCCGCCGCACTGACAGCCTGCGGTGGCGGAGGTGGTGGTGGCGGTGGCGGCGGCATCACGCCCAATCCCTGTTCGGTCACGAACCAGAAGCAGTTCGTGCTCGACGTCGCGCGCGACTGGTACCTGTTCCTCGAACTGCTGCCGGCCACGGTCAATCTCGGCGATTACGCCACTGCCGAGGACCTTCTCGACGCGCTGACCGCGGCCGCGCGCGCCCAGGGGCGCGACCGGTATTTCAGCTACCTGACCACGCCGCAGGAAGACAGCTCGTTCCTGCAGGAAGGCCAGTACATCGGCTTTGGCTTCCGCGTCCAGATCCTGGGCAACCGCATGCTGGTGCCGGACGTGTACGAGGGCAGCCCGGCCGCCGACGGCGGCATGGGCCGCGGCGCCGAGGTCACAGCCATCGATTCCGGCAGCGGCTATGTCGCGATCGCGACGATCCTGGCGACCGACCCGAATCTCACGCAGGCCTTCGGGCCCGAGACGACGGGTGTCGAGCGCGGCGTGCGCTACCTGCGCCCCAACGGCCAGCAGGTCGAGGTCCGCCTGACCAAACGGGTCGTGACGATTCCGCCACTGCCGGCCACGAACGGCACGGCCGTGCTCACGCTGCCCGGCAATCCGGCCGTGTCGGTCGGCTACATCAACCTGCGCACGTTCATCTCGACCGCCGAGACGCCGCTGCGCAACGCCTATGAGCAGTTCCGGGCGCAGGGCATCGACTATTTCGTTTTCGACCTGCGCTACAACGGCGGCGGGCTGCTGAGCGTGGCCGAGCTGATCGGCGACCTGAACGGCCGCAATCGGCTGAGCAGCGACATCTACGCGCAGGTGCGCTTCAACTCCCGCCATACAGCCAACGACGAGATCCGGCGCTTCGAGCCGCAGCCGCAGTCGGTGGCGCCGGTGCGGATCGCGTTCATCACCACCGGCGGAACCGCCTCGGCCAGCGAGATGGTCGTCAACTCGCTGAAACCCTGGACCGAGGTCGCGATCATCGGCGGTGACACCTACGGCAAACCGGTAGGCCAGTCGGCCTTCAACCTGACCGGCTGCGACCTGCGCCTGCGTCTCGTGACGCTGAAGGTCACGAACGCACTCAACCAGGGCGACTATTACAACGGGCTGGCCGGCACGCTGCCGTTCGCCTGCGCCGCGAATGATGACCTGACCAGGGCCATGGGCGACCCGGCCGAAAGCTCGACCGCCGCGGCGCTCCAGTGGCTGGCCCTGGGCGCCTGCGGCCAGATCATGGGGGCCCCCGGGCCCGCGCTGCGGGCCATGGCGGCCGAGCCGGAACCCACGCCCACCTGGCCGGCGCCGCGTACGGCCGCCCAGTCCTGGCTCCCCGGTGTTTTCTGAGGCCATCGACCGGCGGCCGGTAAACGGCTAGTCTTGGCGGTCCCTGGATCCCCGGAGGACAGACCATGGCGCTGTGGAAGGAAGCTCAACCCGAGGCGACGGTGACGCCCGTGACCCGCCTGCGGCCGGAACCGCCCCCGCCCGCACCGGCCCCCGTACCGGCGTCCCCCCGGGAGATGAAGGAATCGGTCATTGCCAGTGGCCTGACCTTCGAGGGCAAGATCGAAGGTTCCGGTCATGTGCGGATTTCCGGGCGGTTCAAGGGCGACGTCCATGTGGACGGCACGCTGACCATCGAGGCCGGAGCACACCTGGCTGGCTCCGTCCGCGCCGGTTCGGTGATCATCGCCGGCGAAATCGAGGGCAACATCGAGAGCGCAAACAAGGTCGAGCTGCAGCAGACCGGCGTCGTCAATGGCGACATCAATGCCGGCAGTCTGACCGTCGCGAGCGGCGCGCGCATGCGTGGCCGGGCCGAGTTCGGCTGGACCGAGACGGGCGGCCAGAGGCTGACGGGGCGCGGCTGAGCCGCGACGCGCGATGAGCCGTCACGCGGCTGCCGCCGGCCGTACGCGATCCTGCCCGCATTGCCGCGAGACGATCCTCGAGAGCGCGGCCATCTGCCCGGCCTGCCAGCATCACCTGCGTTTCGATGCGCGCGCCGGCGAGCAGGCGCGGCCGGCAGGCCGGACTGCCCTGCACGTGGCCGGCCAGTTCCATCGCGACCCGGCCGACGGCCCCGGTGAATACACCGTCGTCGTCGTCATTCGCGATGCCGCCGGTCACGAGATCGCCCGCCGGCTCGTCGGTGTCGGCGGGCTCGCGCCCGGCGAGGAACGAGGTATTGAGCTGAGCGTCGACTTGTCGTCGCCGGCGGCCGCCCGATGAGCCTTGCAGTCGTCAGTCTGGCCGCGGCCCGTGCCGAGCTCGACCGCCTGGGCATTCGTTACCGCTGCCTGCCGCCCGATGAACACACGACCGGTGAAAGGCTGGTTCTGCTGGACCCGGCCGGTGTCGCGCTGGAACTGCGCGAGGCGCGGTCCGACCTGCCAGGCACCGGCGGCGCCCCTGACTATGCACGCGTCTCCTGCACGGTGCTGTTCGCCGACATGCGCGGCTTCACGGCACTGGCCGAACGGCTGGGACCTGACCAGGTCGTGCCGCTGCTGAATGATTTTCTTGCGCTGCTGACCGGCATCACCGCGGATCATGATGGGACTGTCTTTCATGTCGCCGGAGACGGGTTGATGGCCGGATTCGGCGTTCCGGGCCAGAGTGCCGATGCGAGTACCCGGGCGGTCACCGCCGCGCGCCGCATGCTGGCCGGTTTCGATGCGCTCGCCAGCGACTGGAAGCACAGCTTCAACGTCGATACCGGGCTCGGCATCGGCATCAACGCCGGCGAGGTCATCGCCGGCGACATCGGCGGCCCGCAGCGCGCCAGCTTCACGCTGATCGGCGACACGGTCAATGTCGCGGCCCGTCTCGTGCAGCGGGCCCGCGCCGGCGAAGCGTTGATCTCGCGCGCAGTCTGGCAGGCGCTGGATGCCGAGCTGCAGCGCGCGATGTTCGTCGCGCTGCCGCCGCTGGCGCTGCGCGGGCGGCTGCAGCCGGTCGAGATCTTCTGCCTGCCGGCGACGGGACGGAAGCCATGGGTGCAGGCGCCGGAATGCACGTGAATCTGGTCGAGGTCGGGCCGCGCGACGGTCTGCAGAACGAAGCCACGCTGTTCAGCACCGACGCCAAGGTGGAGTTCGTCAGCCGGATCGTCGCCAGCGGCATCCGGCGCATCGAAGTCGCCAGCTTCGTCAACCCGCGCCGGGTCCCGCAGATGGCCGACGCCGAGGCGGTGCTGCAGGCGCTGCCGCAGGTCGAGGGCGTGCGCTACATCGGGCTGGTCCTGAACCGGCGTGGCTTCGACCGCGCGCTCGCCGTGGGTTGTGCAGAAGTCGGCATGGTCGTGGCGGCGAGCGACAGTTTCGGCCAGCGCAACCAGGCCCGGTCATCCGGCGAATCGATCGCGGCCTGGCGCGAGATTGCTGCCGCTGCCCGCGCCGCCGGCATCCACGCGCAGGTCACGATCTCGGTTGCGTTCGGCTGCCCCTACGAGGGCGAGGTGGCGTCCACGAAGGTCGTGGACATCGCCCGCGAGATCGCCGACGCTCAGCCGTTCGAACTCGCGATCGCCGATACGATCGGCGTCGCCGTACCGACCCAGGTCAGCGAACTCATCCAGCGCGTACGCGCAGCGCTGCCCGGCATGCCGTTGCGCGCGCACTTCCACAACACCCGCAACACCGGTCTGGCCAATGCCTGGGCCGCCGTGCAGGCGGGGGCCAGTGTGCTCGACTCGAGCGCCGGCGGCATCGGCGGCTGTCCGTTCGCGCCCGCCGCGACCGGCAACATCCCGACCGAGGACCTGCTGTATCTGCTGGCGCGTTCCGGCGTCGAGACCGGCGCCGATCTGGGCCGCTGCATCGAGACGGCTGCCTGGCTGCAGCAGCAGCTCGGCCGCCCGGTACCGGGACTCCTGTCCCGGGCCCCGCCGTTCCCCGCTACGGCTTCGGCTTCGACGCCGCATCCGCCGCGCGATCCGCCTTCATCTGCCTGATGTCGAGCGGCCGGATCTGCCGGATCGGGCAGCGGTCGCGGCCGACGCGCACCTTGTCGAAAGTCGTGACCTGGCTGCCGGTCTGGGTCACGCCGATCACGTTCGCGAACATCAGGTCGGTGCAGGTATCCCAGACGGTCACGAGCCAGGCCTCGTTGACGCCGGTCCACAGGATCAACCGGTCGCGGGCGAGCGGCTGCCAGGACTGCACCCGCGGCGCGAAGAAGCCCTGCACCGGCTCACCCGCGTAGCCCATGTACTGGGCCAGCGTCTCGGCGCTGTCCGTGCGCTTCAGGGAGCCGGCGCAGCCGGCGCTCACCGCCATCAGCAGAATCACGGCCAGAACCCGTTGCATGACACGTCCTCCTCGATAGCAGGCGCGAGGCGCCGGGTGGCGCTTCGTCCCGGTCTGCACGCTTCGACCGGCACCGGCGCGAACGGTTCCGCCGCACGGGAAATTCAGCGCGCGAGGTCACCGACCAGGCTGTGCCACAGCAGCAGCGCGTCCTCGATCGAGTCCACCGGAATGCGCTCGTTGAGTCCGTGCGCGAAGTCATCAGCGGGCTGCATGAACAGGCCGGAGACGCCGTAGCTCGGCACGCCGAGGTTGCGGTAGTACAGGCTGTCGGTCGCGCCGGGGGACATCGACGGCACGATGCGCAGCCCGGGATGGCGCCGGTCGACCGCCCGGCGCAGCGCGGCCATGAAATCCGCGCGCAGCGGCGAGGCGTCGCTGGTCACCGGACTGCCGATGACCGTGATCTGCGCGGTCGGGTCAGCGATCACGTCGCTCAACGTCCGCTGCACGCTCTCGACTGAAACGCCCGGGAACACCCGGCAGTTGACCGTGGCGGTGGCGCGTTGCGGCAGTGCGTTCGGCGCGTGGCCGGCCTGCACCATGGTCGCGACGCAGGTCGTGCCGAGCTGGCCGACGTATTCCGGGTCGCTGCGAATACGCTCGATGGCAGCGGCATCGGCCGAATCGTCGCCATAGCGTCGCATCGCCGCGCCAAGATCACCCGGGGTCAGCGCGCCGACCGCGCGAAAGTACTCGCGGGTCAGCTCGCTCTGCTGCGGCGGGAAATGGTAGGCGGCGAGCCGTTCGAGCGCGCGCGCCAGCGCATAGACCGGGTTGCCGGGCCCGGGGCGGCTGCTGTGCCCGCCGGGACTCGTGAAGGTGATCGCGAAGTCCGCGTAGGTCTTTTCGGCGGCCTGCAGCACGTAGACGAGCGGCTGGCCATCGTCACTGAGCAGACCGCCGCCGGCGTCGCTGTTGAGCACGAGCTCCGCGTGGCGAAGCTGCTGCGCGAGACGCGCGGTCGAGGCCTGCGTCGTCTCCTCGTCGCCGGTCAGCGCCAGCACGATGTCACGCGCCGGCGCGAAATCTCCGGACTTCAGCCACACGAGCGTCGCGATCATCGTCGCGATCCCGAACTTGTTGTCCGCACTGCCGCGGCCGAAAACGAAGCCGTTCTCGATGACCGGCGTGAACGGGTCACGCCCCCAGTCGCTCGGCAGCGCCGGCACGACGTCCATGTGCGCGGCCAGCACCAGCGGCTTCAGCGCCGGGTTCGTGCCGCGATAGCGCGCCGTCAGGACCGCGGTGTCCTCGAACGGCGTAATCGTGATGTCGGCCGCGGCGAAGCCGCCCGCGCGCAGCACGCCCGCCAGGTACTCCGCGTAGGCCGGAACCTGACCCTGCCCGGCGAAGGTACGGAAGCGGATCGACTGCTGCAGGACGTCCAGCGCCTGCGCGGTCGCCGCCGCCGGCACCTCCGCCACCGCGCCAGCGCTCAGCGCCACCAGCCCTGCCGCAATGAGCCATCGCATCGCGGCAGTATAAATGGGGACGCTTCCCTTTTTCCTCACGGAAAAGGGAAGCGTCCCCTTTATCGGACTTCGATGCGGCGCGGCTTCAGCTCGGCGCGTTTCGGGATACGCAGCGACAGCACGCCGTCCCGCAGGCTGGCTTCGATGCGTTCGGCATCGAGCTCGCCGGTCAGCGCAAAGCTGCGGTGGTAGCGCGTCGAGCGGACCTCGGCGTAGGCCGGGTCGATGCCTGCGGGCACGTTGATCGCGGCCTCGCCCTCGACGAGCAGCGTGTCGCGCTCGGCTTCGACCTTGAGGCGCTCCTTGGTCACGCCCGGCATGTCGAGCGTCAGCGTGACACTGTCCGCGTCCTCGAAGATATCGGCCGGCGGGACCAGCAGGTACGCCGCTTCGCGCGCCTGTGCGCGACCCTGGGTCTCAGTCTCCGGCTTCTTCGCAACTTCCTGAGTGCTTGCCATGACCCACCTCGTTATCACTGAATCTGAATCTGCCGGGCCCTGGCCGTCTGGCGGCGCCCGGCCGTGATCTGCAGCACGCCATCCCGGTACTTCGCGGTCACGCGCTCCGGGTCGACGTCGTCGGGCAGGCTGATGACCCGCCGGAACGCGCCATCGAACCGCTCCTGCCGGTACCAGGTGGCACCCTTCTGTTCGGGTACCTTGCGCTCCCCCGCCACCGTCAGCAGGTTCTTTTCGACCGAAATCTCGAGCTGCGCCGGGTCCAGCCCCGCCGCGAACAGGTAGATCTCGACATTCTCGGGTGTCAGGCCGACATTCATCGGCGGATACGTGCCGCGTGAGGCCAGACGCACACCCGCCGGCCACGACCGCTGGCCCAGCATCTCGTCCATTTCCTGTTCCAGACGGCGGAATTCCCGCAGCAGGCCGCCGTCGAACGCACTGGCAAAACCAAACATGGTCGAACCTCCGTTACTCAAGAGCCCTGTGCCCGTTCGGGCATGCACCCAAGATGGAGGCCGCCGGCTGCGGTTCAAGGGGCAGCACGGGGTGGCAGGGCGGGCCCCACAGGCTAGAATGCAGCCCGGTGATCGGGGCTGCGGGGCCCTGGCGCAGGGTCCTGGTTCAGACGGTGGGGAGAGCATCTGCATGGCGGTCAATGTCACGGCGCCGATGTCCGGCAAGATCACCGAGATCTTCTGCAAGGTCGGCGATCAGGTCAGCCTCGAGGACGAGCTGATGATTCTCGAGGCGCTGAAGATGGAGAATCCGATCTTCGCGCCGGCTGACGGCAAGGTCACCGCCATCAAGGTCGAGCCGGGCGCCATGGTCGAGTCCAACCAGCTTCTGCTGGTCATCGAGTAAGCAACCGGCGCGTCACCGGCGGGCGGACGGCGACCGCGGGTCCGCCGCCGCCGTCGCATGGGCGGCGCGATCAAGGGAGAACGGGAAGTGGCAGAGTTCATGGATGCGGTCAGGGTGATGGGCATCGTCACCGGCCTGACGGTACTGATCTCAATGCTCGCAGCAGGAGTCATTCACGTCGTGTTCGCCGCGATCCGGCGCCTGCACACGCCGGCCGGCGGCGCTGCCGGCAAGGGAGAGTGAGCGTGCCGGAAATCGACTTTCTGTCCATCTTCCAGGGCGTCGCGACGCTGGTGGCCGCGGAGCCGACCATCATGCTCGCGCGGATCGTGCTGATGCTGCTCGGCATCGCCTTCGTCTGGCTGGGCGTCAGGGGCACGCTCGAACCGCTGATCATGATCCCGATGGGCATCGGCATGACCTCGGTGAATGCCGCGGTGCTGTACCTGTCCGGCACGACGATGGGTACGATCTTCCTCGACCCGCTGGCCAGCGAAACCACCCAGCTCGTCGACGTACTGCAGATCAACTTCCTGCAGCCGATCTACACCTTCACCTTCAGCAACGGCCTGATCGCCTGCCTCGTGTTCATGGGCATCGGCGTGATCACCGACATCGGCTACATGCTGATCGCGCCATTCCGCAGCATGTGCATTGCGCTGTTCGCCGAGCTCGGCACGCTGCTGGTGCTGCCGCTGGCGGTCGCGGCCGGGTTCACGCTCAAGGAGGCGGCCGCGGTCGCGATGGTCGGCAGCGCCGACGGCCCGATGGTGCTGTACACGTCGCTGATCCTGGCCGACGACCTGTTCGTGCCGATCACGATCGTCGCCTACATCTACCTGAGCCTGACCTACGCCGGCTACCCGTACCTGGTGCGGCTGCTGGTGCCGAAGGAACTGCGCGGCATCCGCATGGACCCGACGCAGATCCCGAGTGTCACCGCGGCCGAGAAGGTCACCTTCGCCGTCATCATCAACACCTTGCTGTGCCTGCTGCTGCCGGTCGCGGCGCCGCTGTTCATGTCCTTCTTCCTCGGCGTCGTGATCCGCGAGGCCGGCCCGAAGCCGTTCGTCGAATTCATCGGCGGCCCGGTGCTGTATGGCGCGACCTTCTTTCTCGGCCTGCTGCTCGGCGTGCTGTGCGAGGCCGGCACGATCCTGAACCCGAAGGTCGTCATGCTGCTGCTGCTCGGGATCCTCGCACTGCTGCTGTCCGGCATCGGCGGCATCCTCGGCGGCTACGTGGTCTGGCTGACGAGTGGCCGCCGGTTCAACCCGGTCATCGGCATCGCCGGCGTATCCTGCGTACCGACCACGGCCAAGGTGGCGCAGAAGGAGGCGCGCGAGGCCAGCAAGTTCGCGGTGATCCTGCCGTGGGCGATGGGCGCCAGCATCTGCGGCGTCATCACCTCGGCGATCATCGCCGCCATCTACGTCACGCTGCTGCGCTGAGCGGCGGCCGTCATCGGCCCATCGTCACGGGAGCCAAGATGCATTTCGGACTCACGGAAGAACAGCTTCTGATCCAGGACACCGCGCGGCGTTTCGCCGCCGAGGACATTGCGCCGACCCTCGAGCAGGAGGAGCGCGCGCACGAGTTCCGCGCTGACCGTGTCGCACGGATGGGCGGCCTCGGCTTCTTCTCCTGCGCGGTGCCGGAGGAATACGGCGGCAGCGGCATGGGCTTTCTCGAGTCGGTGCTGATGGCCGAGCAGATCGCGAAGGTCTCGGCCTCGTGGCGCCTGCCGTTCAACATGCAGAACCTGGGACCGTCGCTGACCGTGTGCCGCTTCGGTATGCCGGCGCAGAAACAGAAATACGTGCCCGGCTGGGTCGCCGGCACGCAGCTCGGCTTCTTTGCCATGACCGAGCCGAACACCGGCTCCGACGTCGCCAGCATGCGCAGCTACGCGCTCGACCAGGGCGACCACTGGGAGGTGCACGGCGGCAAGATCTGGATCTCGCAGGCGCACGTCGGCGACGCCGGCCTGCTGTATGCCTACACCGACCGCGCCGCCGGCAACAAGGGCATCACCGCGTTCATCATCGAGCCGAAGAACATGCCCGGCTGCAGTGCGCGCCCGATCGAGACCAAGCTCGGCCTGCGCTGCGCGCCGACCGGCGAGTTCACTTTCGACGGCATGCGCGTACCGAAGGAGAATGTGCTCGGTAAGCCGGGCGATGGCTTCCGCATCTGCATGTGGCAGCTCAACCAGACCCGCCTCGGCTGCGCGGCCGGCGCCCTCGGCGTCGCCGGTGGCGCGCTCGACCTCGCCATCCGATACGCCAACGAGCGCACCCAGTTCGGCAAGCCGATCGGCCAGCACCAGATGATCCAGGCGCAGATCGCCGAGCTCGCGGTCGAGCACCAGGCGGCGCAGATGCTGGTGTACCGCGCCGCATGGCTGAAGGACCAGCACCAGCCGAACCAGTACGAGACCTCGGTGGCCAAGTACGCCGCCGCCGAGGCCGCCGTGCACGCCGCCAACGAGTGCATGAAGATCTACGGCTCGTACGGCTTCTCGACCGAGTACCCGGCCGAGCGCTTCTACCGCGACGCCAAGTCGCTGCAGGTCGTCGAGGGCACTTCCAACATCCAGAAAGTCATCATTGCCGGGATGGCGCTGGGTCACACGCCGAACCGCGAGTGACCCGGCCCGGCCGCGCGAGGAACCCCGTCCGATGAGATCCTATTTCGACAAGATGCCCGGCTGCGGCAAGCCGCTGCGCGAGAACCGCATCGCGCGCTCGAAGGACAGCCGCACGAAGCTCGAGGCCGTTGAAGCCGAGCTCGCGGCCCAGCGGCGGACGCGCGAAAACGTCGGCATTCCGGCCGCGACGATCAACGCACGCGGCGGCCTGACCATCTGGCAGCGCCTCGAATACCTCGTCGATCCGGGGACCTGGCATCCGCTGCACAGCCTGTACAACCCCGCGGACAACGAGGAAGGCACGACCAACGTCGTCGACGGCCTCGGCCGCATCGCCGGCCGCTGGGCCGTGATCATCGGCTTCGACAACAAGGTGCTGGCCGGCGCCTGGATCGCCGGGCAGCCGGACAACATCCTGCGCGTCACCGATCTGGCCAGGCGGCTGCACGTGCCGCTGGTGTGGCTGGTGAACTGCAGCGGCGTCAAGCTGCCGGACCAGGAAAAGTTCTACGCCGGGCGGCGCGGTTCCGGCGCGCCGTTTTTCCGGCATGCGGAACTCGAGCAGGCCGGCATTCCGGTCCTCGCCGGCATCTACGGCACGAACCCGGCCGGCGGCGGCTACCAGGGCATCACGCCGACGATTCTGATCGCGCACAAGGACGCCAACATCGCGGTCGGCGGCGCCGGCATCGTTTCCGGCATGGCACCGCGCGGCGGCTTCGACGTCGCCGGCCTCGAGCAGCTCATCCAGGTCACGCGCGACCTCAAGGAACGGCCGCCCGGGCGCGTCGAGACGCATTTCCACGAGACCGGCTTCTTCACCCAGGTGCACGACGACGAAACCGGCGTGCTCGATGGCCTCAGGGAGTACGTGCGCGCGCTGCCGGCCTACGACCCGAAGTTCTTCCGCGTCGCCGAGCCGGCCGCGCCGGCGCTGCCGGCCGACGATCTCTATCACCTGCTGCCGTTCAACCAGAAGGAACCCTACTCGTTCGAGGACATCCTCGCGCGGCTGGTCGACGGCAGCGAGCAGCTCGAGTTCCGGCCGGACTACGGGCCCGAGATCTACACCGGGCTGGTCAAGGTCGACGGCTTGCTGGTCGGCGTGATCGGCAACCGTCAGGGCCTGCTGCCGCAGGGCTATCCGGAATACGCGGACTACCCGGGCATCGGCGGCAAGCTGTACCGTCAGGGCCTGATCAAGATGAGCGAGTTCGTGAGCCACTGCGGGCGCGACCGCGTGCCGGTGATCTGGTTCCAGGACACCAGCGGCATCGACGTCGGCGACGCCGCCGAGAAGGCCGAACTGCTCGGCCTCGGCTCGAGCCTGATCTACTCGATCCAGCAGACCGACGTGCCGATGATGCTGGTAGTGCTGCGCAAGGGCAGCGCCGCCGCGCACTACATCATGGGCGGGCCGACCGCCAACCGGCACAACGCCTTCACGCTAGGCACCGCCGCCACCGAGATCTACGTGATGCACGGCGAGACTGCGGCGGTCGCCACCTACGCGCGCCGCGCGGTCAAGGACAAGGACGCCGGCAAGCCGCTCGAGCCGATCGCGGAGAAGATGAACGAGATGGCGCGGCGCTACCAGGAGACCTCGCGGCCGGCCTGGTGCGCGCGCTACGGGCTGGTCGACGAGATCGTGGACCTGGCGAAGCTGCGCGGTTACCTGTGCGCGTTCGCCGGCGCCGCGTACCAGAATCCGCAGTCGATCTGCCCGCGCCACCAGTTGCTGCTGCCGCGGCTGATCCGCGGCTGAAGGGCGGAGCCGCGTGACCGGCCGGGTCCAGCGCCGCGCCGCAACGCTGAACTCGGCCTGCCAGTGTCTGTGGCTCGACCGCGGGCGGCTCGACGCCGAGCTGGCACGGGATCCGGCGCTCGCGCCGCTGTTCGCCGCCCGCACCGGGCTGGTCGCCGACAACGTCGTGTTTCTCGATGCAGCCGATGCCGCGGCCATGGACCGCACGATCGCGCTCGCCGGCCGCGCACTCGACAGTACGCCGTTCCGGCAGCAGGTGGCCGCTCAGGCGCCGGCGCTCGCGGCGGCCGGGCGGCCCGCGCTGCCCGGTCTGCTCGGCTTCGACTTTCACCTCGGCGCTGCGCTGCCGCAGCTCATCGAGATCAACACCAATCCCGGCGGGCTGCTGATCAACGAATGGCTCGCGCGCGCGGTCGCCGCCTGCTGCCCCGAGGCGGCCGCAGTACTGGCGCCGCCCGCGGACCAGCAGCCGGCCAGTGCACTGACCGGCAAGGTGCCGGCCCTGTTCCGCGCCGCGTGGACCGCAGCGCGCGGAACGGCGCCGCTCGTCACGATCGCGCTGGTCGACGACGATCCGCCGAACCAGTACCTGTATCCGGAGTTCCTGCTCTTCCAGCAGCTTTTCGCCGCGGCCGGCTGGCGCTGCCTGATCGCCGATCCGCAGGCGCTCGCGGTGCGCGATGGCGCGCTGTATCTCGGCGCGACGCGCATCGATCTGGTCTACAACCGCCTGACCGACTTCTACCTGACTGAGGAGCGGCACGCGGCCCTGGCGCGAGCCGAGCGGGAGGGCTGCGCGGTGCTGGTGCCGAACCCGGCGGCGCACGCACATTACGCCGACAAGCGGCTGCTGGCGGCGCTCGGCGACAAGGCCCTGCTCACCGCTGCCGGCCTCGAGGCCGGCGAACGGGAGCAGTTGCGCGCCGCGATCCCGATGACCGAACTGGTCAGTGCCGCGCGCGCCGACGAGTTCTGGCGGCGCCGCAAGGAACTGTTCTTCAAGCCGGTCGACGGCTACGGCAGCAAGGCCGCCTACCGCGGCGACAAGCTGACGCGGGCCACGTTCCAGCAGATCCTCGCCGGGCGTTACGTCGCGCAGGCGCTGGCCGCGACCTCGATGCGCCGCGTCGTCGTCGCCGGCACGGCCACCGAGCTGCGCGTCGACATCCGCAACTACTGCGGCGCCGGCGCGACCTGGCTGCGCGCCGCGCGGCTGTATCGCGGCCAGACGACCAACTTCCGCACGCCGGGCGGCGGGTTTGCGCCGGTGGTCATCGTGGCGGCAGACTCCGCGGACGCCGGGTGCAGCCGCGTGTAGCGGCGCTCGGCACGGAGGGCAACGACGATGCTGATCGAATTCCGCGAGCGATTCGAGCTGCCGGTCGGACAGGTCTTCGCATACTTCCGCTCGCCGCGCGACTGGGCGCGCCTGTATGGACTCGCCGGCACCGTGCGCGACCTCGGCGACGGCTGGATCGCGGTACCGCTCAAGTCCTTCCCGTTCCCGCTGGTCGCAAAGAACACCGAGGTCCGGCCGGATGCATACGTGCGCTGGGTGTTCCGCGGCTTCTGGGCCGGCACCGGCGAGGTCCGCTTCACCGGCAGCGACGGCGCGACGCTGGTCGAGGGTTACGAGCGCATCGGCATCCGCTGGCTCGGCCCGCTGTCCCGGCCGGTCGAGAAGCTGTTCCTCGAACAGCAGTTCCGTGCGATCTGGGCGCTGGGCTGGAGGCGGCTGCGCAGATCGGCAGGGTCGGCCAGACCGGTGGCCCGGCAGCACGATTGACCGCCGGGACTCGCACCGGCCGCGACCTTGTGCTTGCATTTTGAATGCATTGATTGCATCCTGCATGCGTGGCAATCCAGATCACAATCCGTGATGTCCCCGAACAGGTCCGCGACGAGCTGGCCGCGCGGGCTGCGCTGCAGGGCAAGTCGATGCAGGAATACCTGCGCGCGGAACTCGAGCGCATGGCCGCGCGACCGTCGCTGGAGGCGTGGCTGGAACAGGTGCGGCGGCGCAAGCGCGCGACGCAGTCCAGGGTAGCGCCGCGGCGGATCCTGCGGGCGCGTGACGCCGACCGCCGTTGAGCGCCGTCGTCGATGCATCGCTGCTGGTTGCGGCGCTGGTTGATTCCGGTGCGGCCGGCCGCTGGGCTGAAAACGTGCTCGCGGCCGGCCCTATCCATGCCCCGGAACTGGTGCGCGCCGAATCGGCCAACGTCCTGCGCCGCCTCGAGCGCAACCGCCAGCTCACCGCCGCGGCCGCCAGTGCCGCCTGGGAGGACCTGCTGCAGCTCGACCTGGCGCTGTACGCGTTCGAACCCTTCGCCGATCGGGTCTGGGAACTACGCCATGCGGTGACGAGCTATGACGCCTGGTACGTGGCGGTCGCCGAGGCACTCGGCCTGCCGCTGGCGACGCTGGATGAGCGCCTCAGCAGGGCCCGGGGACCCGCCTGCCGGTTCCTGACTCCGGAGTGAGCAGGCTGGCAGATCATCGCTCCGGCCGGCCGTCGCGGCTGCAGTGGATCTCAATCGTGGAGTGGACTATCTCGCTGTGCTCCGCCAGCCGGGCCCGGACCATGTCGGGAGTCAACTCGGCGTCGCGGGTCACAACGGTCATTGCGCAGGCGTAAGCGTTCCGGCCAACTCTCCAGACGTGCAGGTCGGTGATACGGGCATCACCGGCATCGGCACCAGCTTCCACGGCCGCGCGGATCTCGTCGACGACCGGATGATCCATTTCGCGGTCGAGCAGTACGTTGCCGGTGTCGACAAGCAACCCCCGAGCCCAGACGGAGATCAGCACCGCGCCGACGATACCCATCAGCGGGTCCAGCCATGACCAGCCGTAGAACCAGCCACCGGCCAGCGCCAGGATGGCGAGAATTGAAGTAGCGGCGTCGGCCAGTACGTGCAGGTAGGCCGACTTCAGGTTGAGATCCTGATGGTGGCCGTGGCCGTGATCGTGACCACGGTGCCGCGCCCGGCCGAGAATCGACGCGCAGGCAACATTCACGGCCAGCCCGAGGACGGCGATCACAATCGCCTCCTGGTAGCGGATCGGTTGCGGCTCGATGATCCGCTCGACCGAACTCACCAGCATCACTGCGGCGACGCCCAGCAGGAAGATGGCGCTGGCGAAACCGCCGAGAATTTCGATCTTCCAGGTGCCGAAGGCGAAGCGCGGATCCTGGGCGTAACGGCGCGCGGTGGCGTAGGCCATCGCCGAAAGACCGATCGCGACCGCGTGCGAGCTCATGTGCCAGCCGTCGGCCAGCAGCGCCATCGAGTTGAACCACCAGCCCGCCGTGATTTCGACCACCATCATCGCGGCGGTGATCCACATCACCAGCCAGGTGCTGCGCTCCGCGGCATCGTTGCCGGCGCTGAAGGCGTGATCGTGTCGCCAGCGGGAGAGTTCGTCGGTGGACATGCAGGACTTCGTAAACGATGCAGCGGCTACCACGGTACACCGCTCGCGTGCGGGTCGCCCGCGGGCCTGCCCGGAGCCCGGGTGAACAGCATAGCAATCCGGGTCCGCCGGCACTGGCAATACTGCCAGTTGCGCGGCGCGCTGAGCACGGGGCCCAATCCCTGTCACCGGAAGCCGAGGCCTGACGCCAGTGCACGATTCGTCGCCGATCGACCAGCCGCCCGCCCTGCCGCCAATGACGCCGCTGCCGATCACCGATCCTGAGATCCCGGAGCTGCACTGCGCCATGGCCGCCGGCCGGGCGCTCGACCGCGGCCTCGACGAACTGTCCGCGCGCTGGAGCAAGCACTGGTTCACGGCGATCGGCGAGGACGGCGTCGTGGTCGGCGCGACCTTCGGCCTGCAGCCCGGCGACGTCGTGGCGCCGCACTGGCGCGGCGGCATGATCGCCGCCCTGATCCGCGGCGCGCCGCTCGATGAACTGGTCGCCTCCTGCCTGGGCACGGCCGCTTCCTACAACCGCGGCCGCTTCCGCGGCGACTGGTCGCAGCCGTTCGAGTACGGCCTGCTCGGCGCCTACTCCGGCAATCTCGGCCCCGACGTCGCCTACGGCACAGGCGCAGCCTGGGCCATGCAGATGCAGCAGCGCGCCAACGTCGCGGTCGTGCTCTTCGGCGACGGCACCGCGCACCGCGGCGAAGTGCACGAGGCGATGAACTTCGCCGGCCTGCGCCGGCTGCCGGTCGTGTTCGTCGTGCAGAACAACCAGTTCACGATCTGCACGCCGCTGCACAAGCAGACCGCCTGCCGCACTTTCGCCGATCGCGCCATCGGCTATGGCATGCCCGGCCTGCGGCTCGACGGCAACGACGTGCTCACGATGCGCGCGGCCATGCGCGCGGCGGTAGCGCGGGCGCGCGCCGGCGCCGGCCCGACGCTGATCGACGCGGTCACCTATCGCGCGCAGGGCGGCTACGGCAAGCTGCCGCGCCGCGAACAGTCGGCCGACGAAATCGCCGAGTGGCTGCACAAGGATCCGCTCGACCGCCTCGAGCAGGCGATGCTGGCCGGCGGCGTCGCCACGGCCGCGGGGCTGGCGCAGGTTCACCGCGCGGCCGCACAGGAGGTCGCGGCAGCGATCGCACGCGCCGAACAGGTCGGGCCGGCCCCGCTGGCGGAGCTGGATCCGGCGCTGGTGTTCGCCCCGGCACGCTGACCGGAGAGCCGGCATGACCCTGATGACGATGGCGCAGGCGACGGTGACGGCGATCGCAGAGGAAATGCGTCGCGATCCGCGCGTGTTCCTGACCGGTTTCGGCGTCACGCATTACGGCGGCGTCTACGACAGCGCCAAAGGTCTGTGGGAGGAGTTCGGCGACCAGCGCGTCATCGAAATGCCGATGGCCGAGACCGGCTATTTCGGCATCTGCGCCGGCGCGGCGATGTTCGGCATGCGCCCGATCTTCGATATCTGCTTCGCCGAGTACATTCCGTACATCACCGAGCCGCTGTGCACCGACATGGCTGCCGTGTACTACGGCACCGCGGGCAAGGCGCGCGTGCCGATCGTGGTCTGCGCCAGGCAGGGCGTGGCCGGTAACCTGAGCCACGTGCGCGGTTTCAATTCCTGGCTCACCCACGTACCGGGCCTCAAGGTCGTGAGCCCGGCGACGCCGCGCGATGCCCGCGGCCTGTGGAAGTCCGCGATCCGCGACGACAACCCGGTCGTGATCCTCGAGTCGCTGGCGGCCTGGGTCGCGCCGCCCGCGGAAGTGCCGGAAGCCGAGGAACTGGTGCCGATCGGCCAGGCCGACGTGAAGCGCCGCGGCCGCGACGTCACTGTGATCGCTGCCGGCGAGACCGTGCGCCTCGCGCTCGAGGCCGCCGCGCGTCTGGCCGCGGACGGCATCGAAGTGGAGGTCATCGACCTGCGCACGCTGGCGCCAATTGATTTCGACACGCTCGTCACCTCGGTGCGCCGCACCGGCCGGGCGGTGATCGTCCACACCGACTGGAAGATCGGCGGCTTCGGCGCCGAGATCGCCGCCACGCTCGGTGAGCGCGCCCACGCGGCGCTCCAGACCTGGATCCGGCGGGTCGCGCCACTGCACGTGCCGCCGCCGTTCCGGCGCGAACTGGAAGAAGCCTTCCTGCCGTCGGTTGACGGCGTGATCAGCGCGGTGCGGGAGGTACTGCGCGGGTGAGGCCGGCAGCGCCAGCCGCCCGGCCTACCGCCTGATTCCCCGCGTGTTGTCGCCCGCTGCGTCACCAGTGCCTGGCTGCCAGCCGAACGCGAGGCTGCGCCACAGGTCGCGGTAGTCGTAGTCGGTGGCGAGCGCCAGGTTGAGCCGGTTGTAGGAGCCGAAGTCGCTGACCAGATGGACGAGCTGGACGATGCCCTTGTCGGTCAGCCCGATCCCGCGCAGGCCCGCGACGTCGGCGTCGGTCACTGACTTCGGGTCCGCGTTCACCTGCAACGCGAATTCCAGGATCGTCCGCAGACGGGGGTCGCCAGTCGCCTCGCTGCCACGGGCCAACAGCCCGGTGATGTAGTCCTCGCCGACCCGCAGACCGTAGTTCAGGATCGTGCAGAAGGCGGCCGTGCAGTACGGGCAGCCATTCGCCTGCGAGACGAGAATACCGACGTGCTGGATTTCCGGCATGCTGAGCTCGCCCGCCTGCCACAGCACCTTCGTCGAGCCGAGCTTGGCCTTGAAGTACTCGGGGAAGTTCAGCTCGACGCGGAAGTGATTGGGGACCGCACCTTCCATCTCGGTGACCCAGGCAAGGATCTCCCGGATCGCGAAGTCACCGCCCATCGCGGGATCCGCCAGTGCAACGCGTGCCATATGCAGCCTCCGCCGGGGTAGTCACGGTCGTCGACCGCCCGACGGTAGCAGAACGCAAGGCCCGGCGTCGAACGGCGCGCGGCGAACGCTTGTTCACCGGCGGTGTGCTCGCGCTCACCCGCGATATCGCCGCAGAGATCGAGGCCCTCTACCAGCGGGTCATCAAGGCGGGCCAGAAATCGCTCGCGACGGCCGAGCGCGAACTCGGGCTCGATCCCGGAGCACTCGGCGATGCCGACAGTCCGACGGCATCATTCACCGATCGCATCTGTTTTCGCGTCTGGCTCCGGGCCCTGCTCGACCTCGGCCGGCGGCCGCCGCCGGAACTGCAGAATACCGACGGCGACCCGCTGCTGCTCGCCCGCACGCAACTGCAGGTAGCGCCGGGCGCGGTGACCGGGGTGAGCCGGCGTCTCGATCAACTGGCCGGATGGAACCGTGAATCGGACGACGAACCGCGGTGGGTGTGGTTGTCGGAGCGGAAGGCACAGTCGGCGACGGCGCGCGGCATGGCCCGACTCGAGGCCGGCGCACTCGTCATCGAGACGAACTCACGCCGGCGCATGGAACAGGCGCTCCAGGAGTTGCAGGCCAGTCTCGGGCCGCTGGTCACGGCCGCGCCGACCAGCTACGAGGACCCGGTGCGAGCCATGCCGGATCGGGCCGGGCGTCCGGGCGGCGGAGCTCCGCCCGACGAACCGGCACCCGCTTTCGAGAAGGAAATCGAGAACCACGAACTTCGGCAGGCGGCCGAGAGCGGCACGCCGCCCTACGACCTGCGCTGGATGTGGCAGGAACTCGGGATCGAGGGCGAGCGCTGAGCGGGGGCGGCCGGCCAGTCGCGGCGATTTCGGCGGCTCGACCCGAGCCGTCAGGCGGCGAACCTCAACCCGACTGGTATGCCCGCTTTCGCGCAGAGACCATCGAGGTAGTCAAACGACAGCGATTGGCAACGGTAGCCAGGGACGGGATGAGCCATCGAAGTGGAACTGGCGGCCCGCGGGAACAGTATGTCTTCTATGCTCTCCAGCGCCCCCGCATCGAAGAGGTTGGCAGTGTATGAAAGCGAAAAGATTTGATCAGAAATTCGATGCGGGCAAGGACATCACCGGCGACCTGGATCTGACGAAGGCCCGGCGCGCCGGCGTCGACGCGCCAGTCCCTCATCAAGATGTGGCTGGCCGAGAGACTGGGGCAACAGAAGGCGACTGCGGATCGATAAGGTGACCCTGCCGCTGGCTTGACTGCCATTGGGCAAACTCGGAGGGACGCAACCGGCAGCGCGCCAGCACACCGTCCTGCAGCCGCCGCAGCTCATCGATCACCAGGGCTGCGACATCGTCGCGGTCGGCGCCGAGGTCGTGCCCCGACAGGCATTCATCGATGACGTCGAGCGGCTCGCGCCGGGGCTGCCGGACAACCTCGCGGACCGACTGCTTGATGACCTCGCGCCATGCCAGCCGCAGTGGGTCGGGCTCAGCCAGATCATGCTTGATGACGAGATACTCCTGGGTCGAGCGCTCATAGGCCCAGACATACAGGTCGCGCAACAGCTCCACCCGGGTCATTTCGTACACGCCGAGCACGGCCCGGCTGTACGTCTGCTCGGGCACGCCAAGAAAGGTCAGCGGGCACAGATTGGCGCGGATGAGCGGCAGGTTCGCCGCGAGCCGCGAGCTGCGTTTGTTGACGTCGGCGAACGGTTGCAGGTAGGGCAAGTGGACCATCACGAAGAAGGACTGCTCGAACGGGTCTTCGATGCGGCTCGCCTTGTCCAGCAGGAGGTCGAGCATCTCCTCGATCTGCGCGGGCACGGTGAGCGGGCGATAGACACTCTTGCCGATCTCCAGCCCATGCTGGCGCAGGCGGCCCTCGTCGGCGGGGTTGGGCAGGAGGTTCTCCGCGAGCGCGCTGTGCAGATTGAGCAGCGTGAAACGGTTGAATCCGGCCGCGTCCGCGTTTTCGACCAGCAACTCGATGGCCGCCTTGTGATTCAGGATCATCTGCGTCTCGATGGCGGCCTTGCCCTGCGCAGCCCGGCCGTGCTCGATCAACCCCCGGGTGTCGAGCCGGGTGTAGGTGTTCCCCTCAAGGTGGCTGGAGGCCCAGGACAGATCGACCAGAAGACGGTTCAGGACCGCGCGGCCGTAGCTACCGGCCGGCAGTCGTGTCTGGCCGGTATCACCCATCTTGCGCAACTGCCGCCGCAGCGGTTCGGGCAGATACCGGGTGCGGTTGGGCTGGTAGGCATCCAGAAAATCGCGCTGGTAACCCACCGGCTGGCGCAACTCCAGCGGCTGGTCGACATAGGCCAGGATGTCGCGGCTGTCTGCGGACAGCGGGATGTGCCGGGGGAAGACATCCTCCGCGCCGGACGCGGCCGCAGGGCCTATAGCCGCGGCGGCGTACCGACGTGCCCGCCCCGCACCCAAGGCCTTGATTGCGCCCTCAGCCATCAGATGGTTCAGCCAACGCTGGGCCGGCCGGCGGGCTGGCGAGGATGTCCCGCAGATTGCAGATCTTGTCGGCCAGCTTGACCAGGCGCGCCCGATCGCTCGCGCGCCCGGCTTTCACGATCTGCAGCCGCTTGCGCAGCTCCTTGCCGAGGAACTTCACATCCGTCACCTCGGCGACGACATCCGCCACCGCGGCCCCGAAGGCACCGCGCAATTCTTCATAGGTCGTCTCGGTGTCCTCGATCGTGTCGTGCAGCAGTGCCGCGGCGATGACGACGGCATCGCTCACGCCGCCGTCCGTATGCAGCACCTCGGCCAGGCCGATCGGGTGATTGATGTACGGGCTCGCCTTCACGTCCTTGCGGCGCTGGCCCTTGTGCTTGTGCGCCGCGAAATGCGCGGCCCTGATCACCAGGCCGAGATCGGTCTTCGTCTCAGGCACGTTCCTTACCTCCGCGTCGCCGCCGTCGGACTGGGACCGCCCGCAGGCCCTCAGCGCAAGTCGTACCAGACCCCTCGACCACTGCCGTGCTGGTTCAGCGCGCCGCGTTCGACCAGCGCACGGAAGTGCTGCTTGAGCGTGTTGCGGCTGGCCTCGGTCAGCCTGATGGCATCGCCGATGGTCACGCGACCATGCTCGCGGGCAAACTCGACAATCTGGAGCTGCAGCGCAGGCATGGCCGCCAGCACGATCTTCTCGCGCTCGACCTTCTTCTGCAGGCGCCGCACCTGCTCGGCCAGGGAGCGGAGCAAGAACACCAGCCACGGCTGCCAGTTGGGCGCTGCGGTGCGGATCGTTCCCTGCGTCTGCCGGAGCGCCAGGTAGTAGGCTTCCTTGTTCTGCTCGATCACGCACTCCAGCGAGCTGTACGGCACATAGGCGTAGCCCGCCTGCAGGAGCAGGAGCGTGGTCAGCACACGGGAGAGTCGCCCATTGCCGTCCTGGAAGGGGTGAATCTCCAGGAACACGACCACGAACACAGCGATGATCAGCAGCGGGTGCAGACGGGCCGTCCCGCGTTCCTGGTTCACCCAAGCCACCAGCTCCGTCATCAGGCCGGGGGTGTCGAAGGGTGACGCCGTCTGAAACACGATGCCAATCGCTGCGCCGGTTTCGTCGAGGGCGGCGACGCTGTTCGAGTTGGTCTTGTAGTTGCCGCGATGCCAGGTGTCCTTCTCGCTGTAGCGCAACAGAACCTGGTGCAACTGCTTGATGTGGTTCTCGGCGAACGGGATGTTCTGCCACGACGAGAACACCAGGTCCATGAGCTCGGCGTAGCCGGCCACTTCCTGCGCGTCGCGGGTGGTGAAGGACTTGATCTCCAGATTCGACAGAAGCTGCTCCACTTCGCGGTCGGACAGCTTGCTGCCCTCGATGCGGGTCGATGAGCCGATGCTCTCGATCGTGGCCACGCGGCGCAGGGCCGACAGCCGATCGGGCGCGAGCGTGCCCAAGGCGCGCCAGGCACCTTTGAACTCGTCGATCCCGGCGATGAGGCTCAGGATCTCCGGGCTGATCTGGATGGTGTCCGCCTTGAGCATGTGCCAATAATACACCCATTTACACCCATTTTTCCGCAGTCGGGATCAGGGACCGCGGCAGGCGGTGGCTCACGCCATGACCCACCCCCGGGGCGCATCGTGCAATCTGAAGGATTGGGAAATAGATCGCCCCTGCAGCCATCGGCTAGCCCCACCGCACTTCCGGGAAGGCCAGCCGCGCCTGTCGGTATCCGACCAGTTTGGCGAACAACGCGTAGTTCTGCCGCTCGTAGCGGATCCTGCCTGCCACGATGGCCGGGCTGACCTGCAGTTCGGCCGCCAGGGCACGGATGGCTTCCGACGTTGGATTCATGAACGCGGCGCTCCGCTTCCCGATGGACCGCGGAATCAGGATCTCGGCCGTTCGCTCGTTGGCTTCGCGCTCGACCTTGTCGTCTTCCGACCGGTGCTTGTCGATGTTCTCGTCAGCAATCGCCCGATACTGCTCTCCGCCGAGGTGCCTCCAGGCGTGCACCAGCTCATGGATCAGCGTGAACCAGAAGTTGTCGAGCCGGTCTTCCCGCAGCGTCAGGCCGATGACCGGCGCGTTGTTCCGGCCGAGCATCGCCGCACCATCCAGATGGGTCGCGGGCAGGTGCGGCTCGATGACCACGGCGATGCCCCGCTCCTCGAGGAACTCCTGCGCCAGCCGGGGCCCCTTGTCCATCCAGCTCAACCGGGACACATAGCGAATGAGGTCCTCGTTCAGGTCGGCCGGCCGGAATCGCCCGTGCAGGTAAGTGCGCGAGTCCGCCACCTCGCGCACGCGCGCCAGCCACAGACGCACATGCAGACGGTTGGTCCGCGCACTGGTTCCGAACATCAGCGTGTGCCGGAGGAAGATCGGGCTGCCTGCCGGCGTGAATAGTCGGCGGATCAGACCGGGAATGGCTTCATCGGAGTCCACCCACCCGCGCTTCACCAGCAAAGGAGCGGGAAGTTCGGCCGGCTTCGGCAGCTCCTCCGCGCCATAAGCCGACCGGGGCTCCCGGATCAGGAGGGCCGGCGGAATCTCCAGATGCTCGTAGAGCGCCCTGATCATCGGCAGCGTCAGTGGTCGCTTGCGCGCCAGAATCTCCGAGGCACGGTTCTTACCACCCAGGATGTCCGCAATATCCTTCTGACGAAGTCCCTGCTGCTCCATGCGGAACAGGATGGAGTCCACCGGATCCGGCTGCGAAAACGGGTAGCGCACCTTCTCGTAGTCCTCGACGAGCTTCGCCAGCAGCTCGAGACGCGCTCCCTCCGACGAGTCCGCCGGAGGATCGTCGGCTGCCAGATCTTCGACCGCCTGCAGGTAGCGACGATACTGCTCGTCCGTCTTGATGACTCTGGGCTCCATGAGTCCTGTTCGCTTAGCGTTTTCGGTTGCGCTGGTCATATTCCGCGTGCGTCCCGACCCACGTCACCACGACGACTGATGTCTGGTACGCGAGCCTTGTTTCCAATCGGTAGTCATTGCCTTTGACGTTGAAGATCACGAGGTTGTCCGCCAAAAAGCTGGCCGACGCGTAGCGGGCGCGGATCTCCTGCGGGGTGGTCCACCGGGCCGCCTCGACCTCCGACAGCCAGTGCTCGATCCACTTCCGCGCGGCGGCATGCCGGTCACAAAAGGCCTCCAGGCGGGAGCGCCCCACGATCTTCATACGGGTTCCAGTCCGAGCCGGAGGGACTATACCAGATAGTTCCCAATCTGGGAACTCTCTATTAGTTCCCTATTCGTACGGCTCCGGCGCCCGCAGGCAACGGACGGCGCGAACAGCCGCGGCAGGCGGTGGCTCACGCCATGACCCACCCCCTGGCGCATCATGAAGCCTGGAAATGAAGCTCCCCACGGAGCGCCACTGGAGGAACCGAATCGATGACAGAAACCGTCTCCCGCCCCGTCGATGACGAAGGCCCGCTGCTCGCCGGCGGCACCCAGATCCTGAACCCGCAGGCGATCCTCGAGCAGGCCCTGCCCGCCCTTACCGGGCATCTCGAGCGCGTCGCCTGGTGGCCGCCGGCCGACGGCGGCACCGGCTGGCAGATCGGCGACTTCTCGTTCTGCGTCCTCGAGTTCCGGGTCGCTGCAGCCGCCCTGCTCTATGCGCAGGTCTGGTCCGAGCCCGGCGAAGCCGTGCTGGTCGAGGTCTCCTCCGGCGCCTGGAGCCCGCCAGCCGGCGACCACATCCCGGACGCCGCTCGCCAGGCGCTGCTGAACCGTGGCTTCGAGACGGGCGGCCGGGCCGGCAACTACCGCAAGCTGATCCAGCTCGCGACGAAGGCCGACTGCCGCAAGCTCGCCCGCGAGCTGCTGGCCGTGCTGACCGAGTGCCTCGGCTACGACGGCCGTGCGCCACTCCACTACAAGCTGCACCTGGGCCAGCGCACGCGGCCCGCGCGCGTGTTCGAGTCGCTCACCTTCGACGATTTCGGGCGGCTGCTGCGCGCCTGCGGGTTCACCGTCGAGCCGGCCGCCGAGGGCAACCGGGAGGCGTATCGCACGACCGGCCAGCCGCTCTTCGTCGCCGGACTCCAGTGCGAGTCCGACGAACATGCGGGGCACTTCAGCGGCTTCACCCTGTCGCTGTTCGCCCGCCTCGCGCCCGCGGTATCGACGGCAGTCGAGCAGGAGCTGCAGGGGAACCTGCCGTTCGCGCAGGTGTTCATCGACGGCGATGGCGACCTGTGCGTGCGGCAGCACGTATTCGCCGGCGGTGGCGTCACTGAATCGCACCTGCGGGCCATGCTCGAGTTCTGGCGGGTTGCCATGCGGAGCACCGGGGAGGCCATCGAGAAGCATGCCGACGTGGCCGACGAGCGGGTGCTGAATTGAGCCGCCGCCGGCGCCGGCGCCCATTTGTCGTGCAGTACGCGAGCGACCTGCACCTGGAGTTCGAGCACTGCACGCCGGACCGGCTCCAGATGCCGATCGATCCGCGGGCGGACCTGCTGGTGCTGGCCGGTGACCTGCACACCGAGGTGGCGGGCATGGATTACCTGGTCCGCCGCCTGGCCACGCAGGTGCCGGTGGTCATGGTGGCCGGCAACCACGAGTTCTACGGCCACGAGTTCGACTGCCAGCGCCAGGCACTCGCCGACCTGGGGAGGACTATCGCCGACGTCCATTTCCTCGACAACGGGGCCGTGACCATCAACGGCGTGCGCATCGTCGGCGCGACCTTCTGGTCGGACTTCGGCGGCGGCAACCAACGGCTGATGGCCGAAGCCCGCAACATGATGACCGACTACTCGGCAATCTCCGACGGCACCGCCACGCTCGGCTCGCTCAAGCCGAGCCGCATCTATCAGGAGCACCTGCAGTCAGCCGATTTCATCCGGGCAGAACTGGCGGGCCGCGATAGTCGGCGCCTGATCGTCGTCACCCACCACGCGCCGAGCCCGCAGTCCACGCGCGGGAAGCGCCGCGGCTTCGACAAGCTGTATGGCTCGGACTACGAGCAGCTCATGCGCGATTACGACCCCGACCTGTGGATCCACGGCCACGTCCACGAGTCCTTCGAATACCTGATCGACCAGACCATTGTCGCCTGTAATCCCCGCGGCTACGTGGGCCACCACGAGAACGATGGTTTCGTCCCGGCCCGGACGATCACGCTCAGTTAACGCCTGCGCGTTCCGCCCGCTTCCCCCAGCGACTCGTCAGTCGTCCGTCCCAGAACATCAGGTCGCCGATATCCGGGCGAAGGGCTGCGAGCGCGGGCCGCCTCGAGTTGCCGTGCCAACGGTAATCCACGCACATCGCAAGCCGGTCCGGCCCCAGCCAGTGCTCATCCCTCGCGGCCCCGAACAGAACCGAGTGCTCGTCGTGATCCTCGACCCTTACAAGCTCCCGCTGCCTCGAGTAGTGTCCAAAGACCGTCGGCTTGGCCAGCTTCGCTCTCCTCCACCAGGGCACGCGCTCCAGGAACCGCCACTTCCCGGCGAGCCATTGCGGAGTGCGAGCTTCTCGCTCGTACCCCGAGGTCAGCACCATCATCGGGTTGTGTCGCTGCTGAATCACCTCACCCTGCTTCAGGTCCTCGATCAATGTGCCCACCGCCGCGCTGTGCGGCCCACCCGCCTTCCATGAACGTCGCCTGCGCTGCTTCTCGAGTCTGGCCTTGGCCGCCGGAAACCGCTCGGCGAGACCGTATCGAGCGAGATACCCCTGCGCCCTTGCCAGCCCGTGCCGGATGATCTCGGTGTTCGAGACCCGGCCCAATGACCGCACGAACTCCACGCATTCCTCGTCCCAGCACGCGTGCACGATCTGCAGCTCGCGATGTTCCGCTGCAACGGGCATCGCCTCGCAGAAGGCCAGAATCTCGTCCCTGCGGGCGGGCGCAAGGCGCCTGAACGGCCCGAAGGTCGTTCGGTCGCGTTCCGCATCTCGCTTTCCACCGAAGAACCAGGCGTTTCCGGCTTTGGGTTCTCCCTCGACCAGGGCCAGCTCATGATTGCCCAGCAGGCATGTGGCTCCCCCGACCTCGACCGCCCGCATCACCAGCTCGAATACCCCTGGACTGTCGGGACCGCGATCACACGGATCCCCGACGAACACCAGCCGCCGCCCATCCGGATGCCGCCCGCACTGGTCATAGCCGAGCAGTGTCATCAACTGCTTCAACGGCGCCAGTTGGCCGTGGACATCGCCGATGATGTCAATCGGGCAGGTCGGGAGCTGCAGAATGGGCTCGTAGGTCATGGTTGGCGCCTCGCTGACGGTTCGTACCGGCTGGCAACGAGACCACTCTGCGGGGCGGGTTCTGCGTTCTACGTAACCCCGCCCTTGCAGGCGCGCGCGTCACCTTCCTCCTGTCTATGTGAGAAGGTCGCCGACAGACCGTGCCACGACGTAACGCGCCGGCGTTTCACGCACCTGCAGCGCCCTGAAGTGCGCCTTTCCGCATTCGATCTTCGCGCCCTCCTTCTCGCGCAGGTCGTCCAGGAACAGACCGCTCTTGGTCTCGACGACGACCAGGTAGAGCCTCTCAGCGCCGTCCTTCTCCACGAGCACCGCCCAGTCCGGGTTGTAGGAGCCGAGGGGCGTGGACACGGTGAACCATCCCGGCAGTTTGGCGTAGACCTTCACGGCCTCGTTCTTCTCCAGCCCGTCGGCGAAGTCGGCCTCGGTGCCGGAGTCGTAAACCACCTGCTCGTAGACGGACTTCGCCGTCTCGGTGAGCATGTTCTTCAGGTAGCCGGTCAGCTCCTCCTGCTCGAACAACTCCTGCGCGTAGTAGTGCTCGTCGCCGAGGCGCTGGTACTTGATGCCGTCGACCACAGCGAGGCGCTTACGGCGGTTGATCGCTTCGGCGGCCAGTTCGATGAACGCCTGGGGATTGCGCTTGAAGTCGTCCAGCCGCCCGCTTCCGGTCAGCACGCGATGAATGGTGCGGCGGGTGAGCTGCGTGCGGTCCTGAAGCTGCGTCAGCAGGTCGGGCAACTCGATATCCGCCTCGTCCAGCACGACGGTCTGCGCTCCGCCGCGCTCGGTGGCCTCGACTCCTGCCTTTCCGATCGCCAGGTCGGCCTTGCGCCACTGCAATCGGGTCTTGGGTATCGCCGGCGCGTCGCGCAGCGCCTTGATGCAGCTCTCGACCAGCTTCTCGTTGTCGAACTCGACCCGGTAGGTGGTCTTGTGCTTGATGCGGTCCCAGAGCGCCTTGAATTCCGGGCTCTGCAGGACCGCTTGCCGCGGCCGCACCTGGCGCCGTTCGTCGGCGTTCTTGATCTCGAGGCGGCCCGCAAGCTTGCGCAGGATCTGGGTGATCTGACCGGATTGCGCCGCGAAGGCCTCCGGGAGGTTCACCGCGTCCGCCTTGAGGGCAGTCCGTAGCGTGTCCTGCACCTTGCCCCGTGCGTCGATGTACCCCTGCTCCTTCAGGTGGTCCCACAGGGCTTTCGATTGCTCGACGCCCAACGGCGCGGTGCTCCCGTCCGCGGCGGTCACCGTCACGGCCGCAAACTGGTGCGTCTCGACGATGCCGAAGCGGATGCCGGTCTCCTGCTCGATCTCCTTCTGCAGGTTCTCGGCGAACTGCTCATAGCTCTCTGTCGCCACTACCGTCAGCGTGTTGGCCTCGAAACCCCGCAGCCGCTGGCCTTCCTGGTTGACGCACAGCCGAAGCCCGCGGCCGATAGTCTGCCGGCGCTCGCGCTCGGTCTGGATGTCGCGTAGCGTGCAGATCTGGAAGACGTTCGGGTTGTCCCACCCCTCGCGCAGCGCCGAGTGCGAGAAGATGAACTTGAGCGGCGTCTCGAAGGACAGCAGCTTCTCCTTCTCCTTCATGATCAGGTTGTAGGCCTGCTCGGCGGCCTCGCGGCCGCCCTGGTTGCTTTCGCTCGTGTCCACCACCTGCTTCGAGCGCTTGTCGATGGAGAAGTAGCCGTCGTGAACCTCTTCGGCCGCGCGGCTCAAGTCCACCTCCACGAAGAGCGTCCGGTAGTCGGGGTGATTGGCCAGGCGGCGGTATTCTTCTTCGAAGATCCGCGCGTAGTCGCCCTTGACCGGATTGCCGTCGGCATCGTACTGCCGGTAGCGAGCCACCTCGTCGATGAAGAAGAGCGACAGCACCTTGATGCCCTGCGGGCGCAGGCGCTTTTCCTTGTCGAGATGCTCCTTGATGGTCCGGCGAATCATCTCGCGCTGGACGGCGAGTGCGTCCACGTCGCCCCAGGCTTGGCCCGGCCGCAGGTACTGCTCGCCGCCGGGCGCGCGCAGCTCCATGAACTCGTCACCCTTGGCGACACGGATCTCGCCGACTCGGCAATCGGCATAGACCGCGCGCTTGGCCGTCTGCTCCAGGTCGTCGCCGTCCTGCACCGGGACTTCACGCCGCTGCACGCCCGTGGTGGTCTCGACGTCCAGCTCGACCTTGGCGCTGATGCTGCCGCGGCGGTTGCTCACCGAGACGAGGCGCACGTAGGGTCTGTTGTGGGCATTTTCTACTGTGGCCGCCGCGACCTCGATCTGCTTCACGAGCCGGCGCTCGTAGGCGTCCACCGCATCGAGGCGGTAGACCATATGGTGCTTGTCAGCGTGCGTCGCCGAGTAGCGCAGCGTACAGAGCGGGTTCATGGCATCGAGCGCCTGCTTGCCGGCACCCGACAGCCCCCCGTCCACGCTCTGTGGCTCGTCGACGATCACGATCGGCCGCGTTGCCTTGATCAGGTCGATCGGCCTTTCGCCACCAGTCTCCTCGCTGTCCTTGTAGAGGTTGTTGACGTCCTTCTTGTTGATGGCGCCGACGGTCACCACCATGATCTGGATCAGGGCGCTGGTGGCGAAGTTGCGTACCTGCCCGAGCTTGCCGGAGTCGTAGAGGAAGTAGTCGAAGGGCACGCCGGCGTAGAGGCCCCTGAAGTGGTCCTCAGTGATCTGGAGCGACTTGTAGACGCCCTCCTTGATGGCGATCGAAGGCACCACGATCACGAACTTGGTGAAGCCGAAGCGCCGGTTCAGCTCGAAGATCGTGCGCAGGTAGACATAGGTCTTGCCGGTGCCGGTCTCCATCTCCACGGTAAAGTCGCCGGAGGCTAGCGCACCGGCCGGGGCCAGACCGTTGCGGATCTGGATGTCGCTCAGGTTCTTCAGCAGCTCGTCGTCGAGCAGGGTCAGGCGGTTGCCGATGCCGAGGGTGGAGGCGTACATGTCTTCCATGCCCATCGAGCGCGGTTTCGTGACCGTGAACTCGGTACGGCAGATCTCCTGGCCCCGGAACAGCTCGCAGACAGCCTCGATGGCCTGGAGCTGGTAGTCGAGGTCTGGTTCGAAGTGGAGTTTCACGACCTGCCTCCGCCTCTAGCCAGCGCGACGTTGAGCGCGTGACACTCGCGAGCCGGATCCTCGATCGCTTGAGTCGCGCGGAGGCAGTCGACATAGTCGGCAGAGAGACCGTGCTCCTGCGCGCCGGCCACCACTAGGTCCCGATACCACGAGTACGGTCGTAGCGTCGGGTCGATATCCGTCGCCTTGTAGATCACCGCATCTGCCTGGGCATCGTTCAGCATCACAGTCACCGTGCATTCGTTGTAGCCGGCTCCTAGGCCCTCGGCGCGGTCGAGACTCGCCTTCTGTGAGCACGGCAGCTCATACACTACTCCAAAGACGGTCGAGTCATTCGTACCGGCGACCACATCGCATTTGCCGGACCCATCTCGGCTCCGCTTGTGCCAAGCCAGATCGTAGCCCCGCAGCGCTGCGACGCCCAGCGGTGTCGCGCCGGGACACCGTTCTTGGAGTCGAGCGCTCAGCATGTTGGAGCCGTAGGCAAAGACGAGGATGTGGGTGTCCGAGGCGGCCATTACCTACAGGCTCCGCACGTTGGTGATGCCGTGCTGTTTCAGGATCTCCGCCAGGTTGGTCTTGGCGACGTCGTCGGCGAACGCACTGTCGCGGAATACGCAAGTGGTGTCCCCGGCTGCGGCGAGCGCCTTGTGCCACTCGACGATGCCCTGCGCCAGCACCTCCACGTCGCCGCGCTCGATCTTCTCCGCAAGGCAGGCCATCAGGATGCCACCGCCGATGGCATGCACGTCCTTCCCGCGGAGGGTGCGCTTCTCGATCGGCACGCACAGGTCGAGGCCGAGTTTGAGAAGCAGCTCGTACAGCACATCCGCCTCGGTGCGTCCGGGCGTCAGGTGCTCGACGGATTCGAGCAGCGTCTTGTCGAAGTCGTCACGGTCCGGCTCCCACGCACGGATGTTGCTGGAGTCGAGCTTGAAGACACGGAAGCCGAGGTCACCCGCGAACAGCTGGCTCTCGTCCTTGATCTTTCTCCCGGCGCGGCGGAGACGTTCCTTCCCGATGTCGGCGATCGTCTTATAGCCCGCAGTGGCCGCAGCAGACCCCTTCGGTGTTGGTTCCGGCAGCTGAACCATGATGAACCGACGCTTGCCGCGGTCGGTGGTGTTCAGTTGCATGGTTGCGTGGGCCGTTGAGTTCGTCCCACTGAAGAAGTCCATCACAATGTCATCGTCTTTCGTGATGGACTCAACTATGCGCATGAGCATTCTGACTGATTTCTGGCCCTTGAACTCCTCGTCGATTCCGAGCATCTTCGAGATCTTCTCGCCAGAGAAAGACACAATGGCGATGCTGTTCAGGTCGTCGTACTCATTGCAGTTCCAGGTGTCCTCGATTGGGTATCGGTCCGGCCGGTTCTCGTGATTGACGAACTTCAGTAGTTCACGCTGCTGATCATCGCCAAGCCCAAGCGAGGTCAGCTTCTCGACAAGCTTGGGCTCCTTCTTGATCAGCGGCTTAAAGCTCTGGTTTTCGAGGTACTTCTTCGTGAAGCCAAGGTCGTCGCGGCTCCTTGAATAGAAGAGGATGGAGTCGTGGTTGCGAATGAAGTTGTCTGCGCTTGTCTTGTAGCCCGACAGCCACCCGATTCGCCACACGATCGCTCGCTGGAAGTTCTCCTCTCCGAAAATCTCGTCCAGAACCAGCTTGAGGCGCTCAGCTTCATTGAAATCAATGCTCACAAAGATGGCGCCATTCTTGGCGAGCAGGCTTCGCGCTAGTTTCAGGCGCGGGTACATCATGTTCAGCCAGTCGGTATGAAACCGCCCGCTGGCTTCTGTGTTCGACGATACCATGGCCCCACCCTCAATCTGACCAGTAAGCTCAAGATAGTTCTTGATGCTGTCCTGGAAGTTGTCCGGGTACACGAAGTCCTTGCCCGTGTTATACGGCGGGTCGATGTAGATCAGCTTCACCTTCCCTGCGTAGCTCTTCTGCAGGAGCTTCAGCACCTCCAGGTTGTCGCCCTCGATCATCAGGTTCTGCGTGGTATCCCAGTCCACGCTGTCTTCAGGGCACGGGCGCAGCGTGCCGGCCGAGGGCGTGAGCGCGAGCTGGCGCGCGCGGCGCTTGCCGTGCCAGTTGAGGCCGTACTTCTCGTCCGCGTCGGTGACGGTGGCATCGCCCACCAGCGTCTTGAGCACGTCCACATTGACCGCGGCGCCGTTCGGCCCCTCCGTCACCAGTTCCGGGAAGAGCGCCTTCAGCCGCTCGACGTTCTCGGCGACGAGGTCGGGCGAGCGGCTTTCGGGATCGTCGGCGGTCAGCTTCTTCATCGTCATCTCGTTCCTCACAATTGTGCGAGCGCGGCCGCGCGGGCGGCCTCGGCGCGCTTGAGTTCCAGGTTCAGCTCGATTTGCCGCGGCATCTGCTTCTCCTTCGCCGCCGCCGCGCGCAGGCGCGCCATCTCGGCCTCGAAACGCGCGCAGTCCCGCAGCGCCTCGCGGCGAGCGGCCCGGCGTTCGGCAACGTCCAGGATCTCGAACCGACCCGTCCGCCGGGCGGCCTCGAGCGCGAGCAACACGTCGACCCATCCTTGATAGAGCGCCAGCAGCGAGGCTCGAGGTTGACGGCCGAGCGCCAGGGCAGCCACGAGCGCGGGTCCATGCGGGTCCCCGTCGCGCGGGCAGTCAGTGGCCACCGGCTCGCCTTCGAGCACGGTCTTGCCGGCCTCACCCTGCGACCAGCGCTTGTGCGCGAGCGAAAGATTCACGCGGTCGCCCAGCTCGGTCACGGCGAAAACCGGGTACGGTACGGCCCGGTGCAGCAGCTCGTTGAGCCGAGGGGGCTTCGCGTCGGCCCGAAGCGCCACGCGGAGCACCGCGATCTCCAGGTACTCGCGTGCGTCGTCGCGATGCGCGGCAACGCCGATCGTCGTGGGCTTCAGGGCAGCGACCCACAGGATCTGCTCGATGCCCTCGTTGATGTGGCGCTTGTCCGCGGCCGTTGGCGCCCCGTGCTCCAGGAGCAGCGTCTTCGGCACGCGACGATCCACGCGCGCCGCCGCCGGGAGATCGAGGGCGGCGATGGCTTCGTCCCCGGTCATTCGCGAGGCTCCCAGCGGCCGGATTTGGGCGGTCTTATGGGCGCGCCTAAATCAGGATTGGGTCCGCCCATATTTTCGGGCGGCCGCGTGTAGAACGCGCCCTTTCGCTCCCCCTCCATCTGCAGTTCTCGCCGGGCTACGAGCCGCGAGAGGATCCGTTTGGCCTGATCGGGCGAGAGCTTGCACAGCTCCGCCGCTTCACGCCGCGTGATGCGGCCGTTCGTCGCCACGTACTGTAGGACCATCTGTTCCTGCTGGAGCGGTTCGAATCCCCGCTGCCGAACATAGGCTGCCGATTCTCCAAGGCGCCGATAGGCGGGAGCTGAGAGGTGCCAGGTCCGGCCCTTGCGTTCGCCGCGCGCTTCGACGAGTCCGGCTTCGACCAAGCGCTGCAGGCGGGTACGCGCCTCGCTCTCGGGTTTCTGGATCAGCACCGCGGCTTCGATCGTACTGAGACGGCGCTCCAGCCAGAGGTGGTTGAGGAGCAGAAGGTCGTCCAGCGATAGGGGGCGGGCGGCCTGGCTCTCTTCGGCGACGAGACGCGCAAACGCCATGTTCGCCTTGCCACCCGGCAGGACGAGCACCACCCCGCTCTCGTTGCTGCGCCCGTAGTTCGGCGCTGGACGGCCGTTACGAAGCTGCTCGTGAAAAATGGTGTCGATGCCACGAGCGGTGCGCTCGACGATGCCGGCGCGCTTGAAGGCATCGGCCAGGAGCGGATTGCGGGGCCGCGGCTGGGTGACCAGCAGATTGTCGAGACGGACGCCCTCAGGAAAGCCTCCGGGATTGGCGATCTCGATCCTGTCCTCGTGCCACTGCACGTGCACGGCGCCGAGCCGAGTGTAGTCGCGGTGGATCAGGGCGTTCGCAGCCCCCTCCCGAAAGGCAGCCGGGGCGTAGTCGGGCACGGCGACCCGCAGCATGCCGACCAGCAGCTCCTCCTCCCGGTTGCGAGCCCGGAATCGCGCCAGCAGCTCATCCACGACACGCAGCAGCGGCCAGCGAATGAAATCGTTGACCTCCACCCTCTGCCCCGACAGAACCTGGAAGGCGACCTCGTGAGTCGGCAGTAGCCGGCGCAGCGCCTCTTCGCGGCCGAAGAGCAGCAGAGCGAGCACGCGCACGGCGGACACTTCATGGTTGGCCTGAACTGCGCCAAGCGCCTTCGCGAGCTCGAGATCCGGCAACTCGACGAGGCTCGCATCGCCTCGCCCCTGGCTCTCGCGCACGAAGCGGCGGAATCGTTCGAATTCGAGCGGGTCGAGGTCCTGCCAGCGAGCGTCTGGCAGCGCCAGCGCGGAATGATCGAGCAAGCCGCGATCGGCCTGGTGCGATTGCATCTCGTGGAAGTGCATCGGCAGGCATGCCGGTCGACCGTCGCCGCCCAGCGCCCGGCGCACGTACTTGCCATCCGTGGTACCGACCGGCGAGCGGCCGGCCGGCACTGCGATGACAACGATGGGCTTTCCGGCGATGTCCACCACGTCGACTCGCGCCGACAGCGCCGGTCTCGTCCGATTCGCCACGAGCGCCTGCAGCCTGGCGGGATCGGTGCGGTCAGTGTGCCGCGGGCGTGCGCCCGTCACCCGGCCGTCGTCCTCGACCCCGATGAGCAGCCATGCGGGATCGGTACCAGGCCGATTGGCGAGGCAAACGACGGCCTCCACCAGCTCTGTATCCGAGAGGCCCTCACGCTCCTCACCCTTGAACTCGACCGCGAGCGTTTCGCCGGCCTCGACCAGTCTCGACAGCTCCTCGGCGGTCATGACTTGCTCGCCTCAGGGATTGCGCCGGCTGCTTCTGCTGGCAGGACGACCAGGTAGGCCACAACCTCGAAGTCATCGATCCCGGCGAACTCGCCGGCGAGCGCATGCGTGCCGCCGGGTGTGAAAAGGCTAGCGACGGCGCGCTCCTCGTTCTTGCCGACCACCGACGCCACGGTGGCGGCGAGCAGCCTTTGCGCGTGCCGCATGTCCTCCCCGTTCTTCGTCGCCTTGTCGAAGCGGGCACAGGCGCCGGCGTCGGGCAGATCGCGCCCCAGGCAGAGGCGCTTCAGGCGGTCGAGAATCTGCTTGGCCTGCGGGTAGGGCAGCAGCACAGCGCCGTCGTCGCCGACGTGGACCAGGTAGTGGGGGGCGAGCGGGTAGCCGCCCTCGGGGATTCGGGAGGCCGCGCCCCCTTCGGCGCGCAGGCAGAAGACGATGCCGGGAGGAATCTCAGCCTCGCCAGTCGTGGTGACCGCGAACGTGCCGAGTGGCTGGGCCTCCAGCGCGCCGGGATGCGCCTTGCGGAACTCCGCGAGGTCAATGCGGAAGTCGGTCAGCGTGAGGTCCGCGATGGAGACTCCGGTCGAGAGGTCCTCCAAATCAATAACGGCGTCCTGGAGCTTGAGAAGCTGCTTGCGGCGGTACTCCAGGTCGTTCATCTGGTTGCCTGATTGCTGCTCGATCAGGTTCTCCTCGCCCGTCGCCGAGATGTCGAGCAGCACCATGCGGCCGCTCACGCGCTGCTCAAGATTGATGTACTCCTCGAGCTCCATGTTAGGCCAGAAGTTGACGAGCTGGATGCGGTCGTTAGGCGAGCCGATACGGTCGATGCGCCCGAAGCGCTGGATGATACGCACCGGGTTCCAGTGGATGTCATAGTTGATGAGCCAGTCGCAGTCCTGCAGGTTCTGGCCTTCGGAGATGCAGTCAGTGGCGATCAACAGGTCCAGGTCGCCCTCCGCGGCGAGTTCCTCCGGGCGCTCCTTCGCGCGTGGTGCGAAAGCCGTAAGAATCGAGGCGAGATCGCGCCGTAGTTTAGGTAGCGTCGTCTGGTTAGTGCCCGTTCCGGTGACTAGGGCGCAGTCGAGGCCGAGATCGGACTTTGCCCAGAGCGCGAGCTGTTCGTAGAGGTAGCGGGCGGTATCCGCGAAGGCAGTGAACACGATGACCTTCCGGTTCTGGCCGTTGATCGGGTACCGGCGCTTGTTCGCAATCATCTCGCGGAGCGCAGCCAGTTTGGCGTCGCGCTCGGCGGTGATCTCGCGGGCCGCGCCAACTATTGAGCCTTGCATAAATGCCTGACAGTTTCACAATGGCAGTTCAGCCTGTTGCCAGAAGGCGCGGATCAGGCTCGGGCGGCGTTGCATGGAGCACAGCCGATTGCGCGCAGTGGTTTTGAGGTCAGCGAAGGTGCTGGCA